>CP108997.1:3650917-4259403 GCA_036226585.1 Streptomyces sp. NBC_00708 | reverse complement strand
ATCCGTCCCGCTTCGGGCGGGCCCGGGAGGTTTGAACTCTCCGGAACCGGGTTAGGACGTCGCTCCCGCGGTGGCGCCCTGCTGCTGCTTCATCAGCTCGGTGAACTCGATGGTCTGGTCGGCCGGCGGGTGCTCGACGGAGACCTTGATGCCGTAATCGCTGTAGTACACCGTGGAGTTGAGCTCGCCGGTCTTCATCTGGCCGCGCTCGGTCTTCTTCACCAGCAGGTCGTTCTCGTCGACCCAGATGTCGACGGTCTCCGTGGCGATCCCGGCGTCGGCCAGCTGCTTCTTGAGGGCGGTGACCTCGTCGGCGTCCAGGTTGCTGTTCTTCGCGGTCAGGTCGGCGACGTCGACCGTGCCCGAGTAGTGCGTGGCGCGGACGCCGCGCACGTCCTCCTGGCCGACCTTCTTCACGTCACCGGAGGCCAGCAGCGACTTCACACCCTGCTCCGGGGTGCTGGTCTCCATCTGGTCCTTCATCGCCGCACCGGAGGCGCCGCCGATCTTGGCGAGGTCGTCGTAGGTGTAGCTGATCCAGCTCTTGCCGCCGGTCTGCTGGGCCATGGCCTCGCCCATGTTGGCCGCGTACCCGCCCTTGAAGTAGCGGGCCTCCATCGTGCCGTCGCTGCCGAGCTGCTTCATGGAGTCGGCCATGGTGCCGCCGGTGTAGGTGATCTGCATGGTGCCGGTGATGCCGTCGGACCAGTCCATGGACCCCGACTGCTTCATGGACATCGCGCTGCCCATGGTCGTGGTGCCCTCGATCCGGGCCGAGTGCGCCTGGCCGGTCTTCTTCTGGACGGCGACCAGGGCGGCGATCGGGTCGACCTTCGCCACGGAGCGGCCGACGCTCTCGTTCTTGCCCCCGCCCTTGCCGCCGCCGTCGTCCGACCCGCCACAGGCCGCGACCGACGTCAGCGCGGCCACCACGGCCACGGACAGACCCACGCGCCGTACGGTATTGGTCAACATGTGCGATTCCACCCCTCGTTCGACTTCCGGCCGCCCACGCTAACGCAGGGCGCCGACAGTCATGTCCACGTACGAATGAGGACGAGCCCCGCACCTCGAAAGGTTGCGGGGCCCGTCCCATGTCACACGTGACGCGGCGGTCGTACGAGCGCGAGGGCTCAGACGGCGGCCGGGTCCTCCTCGACGAGGAGGTTACGGGTGCGGTTGGAGTCCAGCGGGATGCCGGGGCCCATCGTGGTCGCCAGCGCGGCCTTCTTGATGTAGCGGCCCTTGGCGGCGGACGGCTTCAGACGGAGGACCTCTTCGAGCGCCGCTGCGTAGTTCTCCACCAGCTTGGTCTCGTCGAAGGAGACCTTGCCGATGATGAAGTGCAGGTTCGAGTGCTTGTCGACGCGGAACTCGATCTTGCCGCCCTTGATGTCGTTGACAGCCTTCACGACGTCGGGGGTGACGGTGCCGGTCTTCGGGTTCGGCATCAGACCACGCGGACCGAGCACGCGGCCGAGGCGGCCGACCTTGCCCATGAGGTCCGGGGTCGCGACGACGGCGTCGAAGTCCAGACGGCCCTTCGCCACCTCGTCGATGAGCTCGTCGGAGCCGACGATGTCGGCCCCGGCGGCTTCCGCGGCCGCAGCACGGTCACCGGTCGCGAAGACCAGGACCCGGGCGGTCTTGCCGGTGCCGTGCGGGAGGTTCACGGTGCCGCGGACCATCTGGTCGGCCTTGCGCGGGTCGACACCCAGGCGGAAGGCGACCTCGACGGTGCCGTCGAACTTCGTGGAGGCGGTCTCCTTGGCGATACGGACGGCCTCGAGCGGGGCGTACAGGCGCTCCCGGTCGATCTTGGCGTCCGCAGCGCGGAGGTTCTTGCTGCGCTTCACTTCTACTCCTGTTGGTTTCAGAGTGTGGAGTCGTGGTGCGGACCAGCGCTTGGTCCTACCACTGAGGGGGTGGGGCTGAATCAGCCTTCGACCGTGATGCCCATGGAGCGGGCGGTGCCGGCGATGATCTTCGACGCGGCGTCGAGGTCATTGGCGTTCAGGTCGGGGAGCTTCGTCGTGGCGATCTCGCGGACCTGGGCAGCCGTCAGCTTGGCGACCTTGGTCTTGTGCGGCTCGCCGGAGCCCTTGTCCACACCCGCGGCCTTGAGGATCAGCTTGGCGGCCGGCGGAGTCTTGGTGATGAAGGTGAAGGAGCGGTCCTCGTAGACCGTGATCTCCACCGGCACGACCATGCCACGCTGCGACTCGGTCGCGGCGTTGTAGGCCTTGCAGAACTCCATGATGTTGACGCCGTGCTGACCCAGTGCGGGGCCGACCGGCGGGGCCGGGTTGGCCGCACCGGCGTTGATCTGGAGCTTGATAAGCCCCGTGACCTTCTTCTTCTTGGGAGGCATGTGCTCTCTCCGGGTCCTAGTGAGAGTTTTCGCCGTCATCCGGTCATCCGGATGCAGGCATACCGCACAACGATAACGGGTATAGCTGCGCGACCAAAAACCAAGCAGGTCAGACCGGCTTCGACAGCCTGTCTGACCTGCTCGGTAGGCATGTGTCCAGAAGCGAGCGAAAAGCTCAGTTCTTCTGGATCTGGTCGAAGCTCAGCTCGACCGGGGTCTCGCGACCGAAGATCTCGACGAGGCCCTTGACCTTCTTCGAGTCGGCGTTGATCTCGTTGATCGTCGCCTGCAGCGTCGCGAACGGGCCGTCGGTGACGGTGACCGAGTCGCCGACCTCGAAGTCGAGGACCTCGACGGTGACCTTGCGGGCCGGAGCCGGCTTGCCCTCGGCCTCGGCGGCCTCACGGGCGGCCTTCTCCTCGGCCTCCGGAGCGAGCATCTTGACGATCTCGTCCAGCGTCAGCGGGTACGGGTCGTAGGCGTTGCCCACGAAGCCGGTGACACCGGGGGTGTTGCGGACGACGCCCCAGGACTCGTTCGTCAGGTCCATGCGCACCAGGACGTAACCCGGGAGCTTGTTCTGGCGGACGTTCTTGCGCTCGCCGTTCTTGATCTGGACGATTTCCTCTTCAGGCACCTCGGCCTGATAGATGAACTCCTCCACGTTCAGCGAGACGGCGCGCTGCTCCAGGTTGGCCTTCACACGCTTCTCGTAACCGGCGTACGTGTGGATGACGTACCACTCGCCCGGCAGACCGCGGAGCTCCTCGCGCAGGGCGGTGACGGGGTCGACGGGCTCGGCCGGCTCGGCCTCCTCGGCGGCGGCCTCTTCGGCGTCGGCGGCTTCGGCCTGGTCCGACTCCTCGGCGTCCGCCGCCTCGACGATGTCGAGCTCGTCCTCGGCGGACTCGAAGGCGCCCGCCGTCGGCTCGACGGCGTCGTTCAGGTTCGGGTCAGACACGGTGGCTTCTTCCTGGATACATATGGGTGGAACATGCGAAAGGGGCGCCCATCAGGCGCCCTTCGCGTGGATCAGCCGAAGACGTACTTGACGACCCGCGCGAATCCGAAGTCAATCACGGTTACGAGGCCGATCATGACGACTACGAACACAATCACCACTGTGGTGTAAGTCGTCAGCTGGTTGCGCGTCGGCCAGACGACCTTGCGCAGCTCCGCGATGATCTGGCGGTAGAAGAGCGCGAGACGGCCCAGAGGGCCCTTCTTTCCGCGCTTGCCGCCCTTCCGGGTCTTCTTCTTCGACTCGGGGACTTCGTCCTCGGCATCAGGCATGTCGATGGAGCCCACGGCGTCCGTCACGCTTCTCACCTGATTCCGGGTCATGGCCGTGCCGCGCCCGGTGGAGCCGCACGGCGGTGCAGTGAAGTACGTACATGCGCACACATCCTGGCGAAGGAGTGTGTAGCAGGGCCGGAGGGACTTGAACCCCCAACCGCTGGTTTTGGAGACCAGTGCTCTACCAATTGAGCTACGACCCTTTGTGGTTTCCACCAACCTACCGCATGTTCCCGGATGACCCGAGTGCAGGAACGGTGCGGCTGGTGAAGGCCAACGACAGGTGAGTGTACGTGCTCAGCGGCCCGGCGTCGAACAGATAGCTCCTGACCGCTCCTGCTCTCTTCGTGTCCGCATGCTGTCCGAGTGCTGTCCGGTCCCTGAAACCCCTGTGCCGACGCGGAAAACGGTCTGCGAGCATGGGGGGCATGAGCGCTGCTACTTCTCCGTCCGAGAGCCGGGTCTCCGCCCGCATCGGTGCCATCTCCGAGTCCGCCACCCTCGCCGTCGACGCCAAGGCCAAGGCCCTCAAGGCCGCCGGCCGTCCGGTGATCGGCTTCGGTGCCGGCGAGCCCGACTTCCCGACGCCCGGCTACATCGTCGACGCCGCGGTCGAGGCCTGCCGCACCCCGAAGTACCACCGCTACACCCCGGCGGGCGGGCTCCCCGAGCTCAAGGCCGCCATCGCGGAGAAGACGCTGCGCGACTCCGGGTACGAGGTCGACGCCTCCCAGATCCTGGTGACCAACGGCGGCAAGCAGGCGATCTACGAGGCGTTCGCCGCGATCCTCGACCCGGGCGACGAGGTCATCGTCCCGGCGCCCTACTGGACCACCTACCCCGAGTCGATCCGGCTGGCCGGCGGCGTCCCGGTGGAGGTCGTCGCCGACGAGACCACCGGTTACCGGGTCTCCGTGGAGCAGCTGGAGGCGGCCCGTACCGAGCGTACGAAGGTCGTCCTGTTCGTCTCCCCGTCGAACCCGACCGGCGCGGTCTACAGCGAGGCGGACGCCGAGGCGATCGGCCGCTGGGCCGTCGAGCACGGCCTGTGGGTGATGACCGACGAGATCTACGAGCACCTGGTCTACGGGGACGCGAAGTTCACCTCGCTGCCGGCGATCGTGCCCGAGCTGCGCGACAAGTGCATCGTGGTCAACGGCGTCGCCAAGACGTACGCGATGACCGGCTGGCGCGTCGGGTGGATCATCGGTCCCAAGGACGTCGTGAAGGCCGCGACCAACCTCCAGTCGCACGCCACGTCCAACGTCGCCAACGTCTCGCAGGCCGCCGCGCTGGCCGCCATCTCGGGGAACCTGGACGCGGTCGCCGAGATGCGCACCGCGTTCGACCGGCGCCGCAAGACCATCGTGCGGATGCTCAACGACATCGACGGCGTCTTCTGCCCGGAGCCCGAGGGCGCGTTCTACGCCTACCCCTCGGTGAAGGAGCTGCTCGGCAAGGAGATCCGCGGCAAGCGCCCGGCGACCTCGGTCGAGCTGGCGGCGCTGATCCTGGACGAGGCCGAGGTGGCGGTGGTCCCGGGCGAGGCGTTCGGCACGCCGGGTTACCTGCGTCTGTCGTACGCGCTGGGCGACGACGACCTCGTCGAGGGCGTGTCGCGGCTCCAGAAGCTGCTGGGCGAGGCGAAGGCGTAACTCCGCCTCCTGCCCGTAGAAGCGACCCCCGGTTCCCGGACCGGGGGTCGCTTTCGCGTTCGACGGGCAACTCGATGGGGAAAGCGGCTACCGCGCCACCCCGTCCGTGCGGCAGGATCTTGCAATGGAACGCGATGTACGTCTGTTGCCCAAGGCCCACCTGCACCTGCACTTCACCGGGTCGATGCGGCCCACGACGCTGCTGGAACTCGCCGACAAGTACGGAGTGCGGCTGCCCGAGGCCCTGACCGGCGGCGAGCCGCCCAAACTGCGTGCGACGGACGAACGGGGCTGGTTCCGCTTCCAGCGGCTCTACGACATCGCCCGGTCCTGCCTGCGGGCCCCCGAGGACATCCAGCGCCTCGTGCGCGAGGCCGCCCAGGAGGACGTGGCGGACGGGTCGGGCTGGCTGGAGATCCAGGTCGACCCCACCTCGTACGCGCCGCTGCTCGGCGGGCTGATCCCGGCGATCGAGATCATCCTGGACGCGGTGGACGCCGCCTCGCGCGAGACCGGGCTGCCGATCCGGGTGGTCATCGCGGCGAACCGGATGAAGCACCCGCTGGACGCCAGGACCCTCGCGCGCCTCGCCGTGCGGTACGCGGACCAGGGCGTCGTCGGCTTCGGCCTCTCCAACGACGAGCGGCGCGGGATGGCCCGCGACTTCGACCGGGCCTTCGCCATCGCCCGGGAGGGCGGCCTGCTCGCCGCTCCGCACGGGGGCGAGCTGTCGGGCCCTTCCAGCGTCCGGGACTGCCTGGACGACCTCGACGCGGCCCGGGTCGGGCACGGCGTGCGGGCGGCGGAGGACCCCCGGCTGATGCGCCGGCTGGCGGAGGCCGGGGTGACCTGCGAGGTGTGCCCCGCGTCGAACGTGGCGCTCGGCGTCTACGAGAAGCCCGCCGATGTCCCCCTGCGCACCCTGTTCGACGCCGGGGTGCCGATGGCGCTCGGCGCGGACGACCCGCTGCTCTTCGGCTCCCGGCTGGCCGCGCAGTACGACCTGGTGCGCCGCCACCACGCGTTCACGGACGAGGAACTGGCCGAGCTGGCCCGCCAGTCGGTACGGGGGTCGTCGGCGCCCGAGCCGGTGCGGGCGGAGCTGCTGGCGGGGGTCGACGCGTGGCTCGCGGAGCCGGTGGCCTGAGCCCTCAGTCCGCCAGGCCCCGGAGCAGGGTGCGGGCCAGGGACGCGGCGAAGTCGTCGAGCGACTGGGACGGCTCGCCGTCCGCCGTGGCGTCGTAGGCGAACGCGCGCTGGGCGCAGGCCCCCAGGAGCAGTGAGGCGGCCGCGTAGGTGTCGGCGTCGGCCCGGATGCGTCCGGCGGTCTGTTCGGCCCTCAGATAGCCGGCGACGCCGCGAATGGGCAGGTGGGGGCCGGTGCCCAGCTCGCGCATGGCCGCGTCGTGGCGCTCCTTGAGCCTCGGTTCGGCGTACAGGGACGCGGCGATCGGGAAGCTCTGCTCGTAGAACAGGGCGGCCTGGCGGGCGATGACGGCGAGGTTCTCCTCGACCGACCGCTCCCCCGCGCCCGGGTCGTCGATGAGCTGCCGGAGGTCGATCTTGGGCAGCCGCTCCTTGAGGACCACCACGAACAGCTCCTCCTTGCTGAGGAAGTGCTTGTAGAGCGCGGCCTCCGAGCAGCCTGCCGCCTTGGCGATCTCCTTGGTGGTGGTCCGGGCCAGGCCCTTGGTGAGCATGAGCTGATGGGCGGCGTCGACGAGACGCACGCGGGCCGGCTTCTGCTCCATGTGTGCTCCAACAAAGCTTGACGGGTGGGTGAATACCCACTCACTCTAGAGGTGAGTGAATACTTACCCACCTTGGGAGGGGTGTGACATGAAGCTCACGGTGTTCGGTGCGACAGGCGGTATCGGTCAGGAGATCGTCCGCCAGGCGGTGGCGGCGGGGCACGAGGTGACGGCGGTGGTCCGCGATCCCGCGCGGCTCGCGGTCCCGCTCTCGGACGTCACCGTCCACACGGCGGCCCGGGTCGACGACCCGGAGGCGCTGCGCGAGGCGGTGGCGGGCCGCGACGCGGTCCTCTCCGGCCTCGGCGCGAAGGGCCGCAAGGCGGACGGGATCGCGGAGCGGCTGACCCGCTCCGTGCTGACGGCGATGGAGGCGGAGGGCACCCGGCGGCTGCTGGTGGTCAGCGCCGCCCCGGTCGCCCCGCAGCCCGCCGACGACCCGCTGCTCGACCGGATGATGCTCTCGATGATCGGCGCGATCCTCAAGGAGGTGTACGCGGACCTCACCGCGATGGAGGCGGCGCTCGCGGCCTCCGCCACGGACTGGACGTCGGTGCGGCCCCCGAAGCTCACGAATGGGCCGCTGACGGGCACGTACCGGACGGTGGTCGGGAGCAACCCGCGCAGCGGCCGGTCCATCTCCCGGGCCGACGTGGCGCACGCGATGCTGGCGCTGATCGACGACCCGGCGTCGGTGAAGCAGGGCGTGGGCGTGGCGTACTGAAGCCCCCGGAGGCCCGCTACAGGCTCACGCCCACCGTCACCGGTTCGTTGACGAGGGTGACGCCGAAGGCCGCGTGCACCCCGGCGACGACCTCGCGGGCCAGCGCCAGCAGGTCCTCGGTGGTCGCCGCCCCCCGGTTGGTGAGGGCGAGGGTGTGCTTGGTGGAGATGCGGGCGGGCCCGGTGCCGTAGCCCTTGGTGAAGCCGGCCCGGTCGATGAGCCAGGCGGCGGAGGTCTTGGTGCGCCCCTCACCGGCCGGGAAGGCGGGGGGCGTGACCTCGGGGCCGAGCCGGTCCGCGACGCGGGCCAGGAACGCGTCGAACTCGGCCCGCTCCAGGATCGGATTGGTGAAGAAGGACCCGGCCGACCAGGTGTCGTGGTCCTCGGGGTCCAGCACCATGCCCTTCCCGGCGCGCAGCCGGAGCACGGTTTCGCGGGCGGCGGCCGCGGGAACGCGGTCGCCCTCCTCGACGCCCATGGCCCGCGCGGTCTCGGGGTACTTCAGGGGTGCCGACAGGCCCCCGGACTCCTCCAGGCCGAAGCGGACGCGCAGCACCACGTACCGGTCGGGTTCGGCCTTGAAGCGGCTGTGCCGGTAGGAGAAGGCGCACTCGGAGTTGGGCAGGACGACCGTTTCGCGGGTGCGCCGGTCGTAGGCGACGACCTCCGTGATGGTGGAGGACACCTCCTGCCCGTACGCGCCGACGTTCTGGATCGGCGTGGCGCCCGCCGAGCCGGGGATGCCGGCCAGGCATTCGAGGCCGGCGAGACCGGCCTCCACGGTGCGGGCGACGGCGTCGGTCCAGACCTCGCCGGCCGCCAGTTCCAGGGAGCCGCCGTCGAGCACGAAGCCCTTGGTGGCGATGCGCAGGGCGGTGCCCTCGAAGCCCTTGTCGCCGATGACCAGGTTGCTGCCGCCGCCGATGATCAGGAGCGGGGTGCCGCTGTCGTCCGCCTCGCGCACGGCGTCGACGACCTCGGCGTCCGTGGTGGCGGTGAGGAGACGGGTGGCGGGGCCGCCGAGCCGGAAGGTGGTCAGGGGGGCGAGGGGGGCGTCGTGGAGTTCCTGCACGGGGACAAGAGTACGGTCCGTGGCCCCGCCGCTGGGCGGGGCCACGGACCGTACCGGGTGTACGGGGCGCGTCAGGCGGGAACGGAGACCCGCTCCTCGGTGCGCTCCTGCGTCCCGGCCGCCTCCGTGGCGGGCCCGGACGTCGCGGCGGCGCGGCGGCCGGGGATCATCAGGGCGACGAGCGCGGCCAGGGCGACCACTCCGGAGCCGATCCAGACGGCCGGCACGGTCCCGTCGGTGAAGGACTGCGCGGATTCGAGGCCGCCCTGCGAGGCGAAGACGGTGGTGAGCACGGCGACCCCGAGGGCGCCGCCGACCTCGCGCAGGGCGTTGTTGGCACCGGAGGCGATGCCCTGCTCACCGGGGCGGACGCTGGACATCACCAGGCTGGCGGCCGGGGCGAAGTACAGGGCCATCCCGATGCCGCCGACGATCAGGCCGGGAAGCTGCGAGACGTAGGAGGCGTCCGGGGCGATGGCCATGGCGAACAGCCCGAGGCCTGCGGCCTGGAGGGCGAGCCCCGTGACGACCACCGGGCGGCCGCCGAACCGGTCGGAGAGCATTCCGGCGATGGGGGCGACGAGCATCGGCATCCCGGTCCAGGGCAGCATCCGCAGTCCGGCCTCGGTGGGCGAGTAGCCGAGGACGCCCTGGAGGTACTGGCTGAGCAGGAAGATCGAGCCGAACATCCCGAGGTACATCAGCATGCTGGAGATGTTGATCCCGAAGAAGCCGCGGTCCCGGAAGAGGCGCATGGGCAGCATGGGCTTGCGGCCCCGGAAGCCGTGGCGGATGAAGGCGCCGATGAGCGCGGTGCCCGCGATGAGCGAGGTCAGGACGGTCGGGTCGGTCCAGCCGTCGGCGTTGGCGTTGACGAGCCCGTAGACGATGCCGAAGAGGCCGCCGCTGACCAGGAGGGTGCCGGGGATGTCGAGCCGGGCGCCGGGGGCGTGGGACTCGGCGAGGCGGAAGCGGGCGAGCGGCAGCAGGAGCAGGCCGATCGGCACGTTGAGCCAGAAGATCCACTGCCAGGAGATGTGCTCGGTGAGGCTGCCGCCGATCAGGGGTCCGCTGGCCACGGCGAGACCGGTGGCGGCGCTGAAGATGCCGAGCGCCATGCCCCGGCGGGCGGGTTCCACGGCGGCCGTGAGCAGGGTGAGCGTGAGCGGCATCATGATCGCGGCGCCGACGCCCTGGACCGCGCGGAAGGCGATCAGTTCGTTGATGCCGGGCGAGAGGGCGGCCGCGGCGGACGCGGCGGTGAAGACGGAGAGTCCGGCGAGGAAGAGCCGGCGGCGGCCGAAGCGGTCACCGAGTGCGGCGCCGAACATCAGCAGCACGGCGAAGGTGAGCGTGTAGGCGTTGACCGTCCACTCCAGCTCCTCCATCTCTCCGCCGAGGCTCTCGCGGATGGACGGCAGGGCGGTGGTGACGACGAGGTTGTCGAGGGCCGCCATGAAGCCGGCGACGCTGGTGATGACGAGGGCCCAGGCCGCTCCTGCGCGGCCGGTCGTTTGCTGGTTCACTGCTCCCCCTGGAGGGTTAGTTATTGATTACTAACTTTCGCGGGCAGAAAACCGGGCCGAACCCGGGTGGGGCGTCTTTCAGGTGACCGGCTGGGCGGAGGCGTAGAAACCGGACCAGATCCGGTGTCCGGCCGGGAAGCCGAGCGAGGTCAGCGTGTTGGCGAGCATGCCGTACGCGAGGAACGTGGTGGTGTCGTCGGCATCGGCGCCGAGCGCGAGGTTGACAGAATCGAACAGCTCCAGCCAGCCGGCCCGCACCGACTCGCCGAACGCGTGGTCACCGGCCGCCTCGGCGGCGGCGACGGCCGCGTACACCTGCATCTGCATGAGCAGCTTGTCGGGGTCGTCGGCGATCAGCCGCTGGTAGGCGCGGGCCATCGAGTGGAGCGCCGCTTCGCCCTCCAGCCCGTCGGCCGCCTCCTCGAACACCTGCCGCGTCTCCACGAGGCAGCGCTCGGCCGCCGCGAGGAACATCGCCTGCTTGTTGGGGAAGAGGCGGAAGAGGTACGGCTGCGAGACACCCACACGCTTGGCGATCGCCTCGGTGGAGGTGGCGCTGTACCCGCCGCGGGCGAACTCGGTGACCGCCGCGCGGATGACGCTCTCACGCCGCTCATCTGCACTCATCCTTGCCATGCCCTTAAGTTAGTACTCAATCACTAACTTCGTCAAGCGGGGCGCCGGGCCGGGCCGCGAGCGGGGGTACGCGTGAGGGGCACGGCCCCCTGGACCGTGCCCCTCACGCCGGGACCGGAGCGGGTGTCAGGCGAGCTGCACCACGGCCCGGGACATGCCCAGGACCTTCTTGCCGTCGCTCATGACCGTCAGGTCGACGCGCACCCGCCGGTCGTCCAGCAGGGCGGCCACCTTGCCGCTGACCTCGATCTGCGCGCCCTTGTCGTCGTCGGGGACCACGACGGGCTTGGTGAAGCGCACCCCGTACTCCACGACCGCGCCCGGGTCACCGGCCCAGTCCGTGACCACCCGGATCGCCTCGGCCATGGTGAACATGCCGTGCGCGATGACATCGGGCAGCCCGACCTCGCGCGCGAAGCGCTCGTTCCAGTGGATCGGGTTGAAGTCGCCCGAGGCACCCGCGTACCGCACGAGCGCCGCCCGGGTGACGGGGAAGGACCGCGCCGGCAGCTCCGTACCGACCTCGACCGCCTCGTAACTCACCTTCGCCGTCATCACGCCTCCTCGGCGGCGCGCGCCACCAGCTTCGTCCAGGCGGTCACGACCAGCTCACCGGACTCGTCGTGGACATCGCCGCGGACGTCCAGGATGTCGTTGCCCGCCATGGACTTCACGGCCTCGATCGTCGAGGTGACCGACAGCCGGTCCCCCGCGCGCACCGGGCGCACGTAGACGAACTTCTGGTCGCCGTGCACCACCCGGCTGTAGTCCAGGCCCAGCTGGGGATCCTCGATGACCTGGCCGGCGGCCTTGAACGTGATCGAGAACACGAAGGTCGGCGGCGCGATCACATCACTGTGGCCGAGCGCCTTCGCGGCCTCGGGGTCGGTGTACGCGGGGTGGGCGTCGCCCACGGCCTCGGCGAACTCGCGGATCTTCTCCCGTCCGACCTCGTACGGCGCGGTGGGCGGATAGGTCCGTCCCACGAAGGACTGGTCGAGCGCCATGAACTCGCAACCTCCTGAAGAAAGAACGACTGGGCCGGCCTGTGGCGGCGTCCGGCACCATTCAACGCCAAACCCGCCGCACAACGACACGAGGCCGCCCCCCGAAGGGGACGGCCTCGTGTACGAGCCTGATTCAGCGCGTTTCGCGGTGCGCAGTGTGCGAGTTGCAGCGCGGGCAGTGCTTCTTCATCTCAAGACGGTCCGGGTTGTTACGCCGGTTCTTCTTGGTGATGTAGTTCCGCTCCTTGCACTCCACGCAGGCCAGCGTGATCTTCGGGCGGACGTCGGTGGCAGCCACGTGAGTGCTCCTTGGACGGACGATGGACGGATGAACGCAAAAAAGAGTAGCCGATCGAAGGACCGACCCCACAATCGGCTACTGTTAGTAGCGGTGACCGGACTTGAACCGGTGACACAGCGATTATGAGCCGCTTGCTCTACCGACTGAGCTACACCGCTTTGATGACTGGTCCCCCCGCCGAAGCGGGGTTTCCGATCACCAGAGCCCCAATGCGGAATCGAACCGCAGACCTTCTCCTTACCATGGAGACGCTCTACCGACTGAGCTATTGGGGCGAGCGATGAAGACATTACACGCTCGGTCGCCGATCGCCCAAATCCGTTTCGTGGCACCCGCCCGACCCTGCCCCGTACCCCGCTCGGGGCGCTCGCACACCGCTGATCAGCAAGGCCGCACCGGTACGACTATTGCGCTCCTCCTCGAACCGGACCGGGCACGCCCCTAGGCTCTACTCACTCTGCGTGATCTTGACCCCTTCCCAGGAGCCCGATGCCCGACAGCCAGCCGCGGCGGCCCGACGACCACGCGGCCGACACCACCGGCGGCCCGGAGAGCCCCGCGCTGACGCTCTGCGGTGCCCGCCTCGCCGACGGCCGCGTCGTGGACGTACGGGTCTGCGGCGGACGTATCGAGGCCGTCGGCACCGCGGGCAGCCTCACCGCCCCCGGCGCCCGGCTGGACCTGCGCGGCCACCTGCTGCTCCCCGCACCCGCCGAGCCGCACGCCCACAGCGACACCGCCCTCACCGCCGACGGCGACGGGCCCGCGTCCCAGCACCCCGAGGACATCCAGCGGCGCGCCACCGAGGCCGCGCTGCTCCAGCTCGGCCACGGCGCGACCGCGCTGCGCTCCCACGTACGGATCGGCGACGTACAGGGCCTCGCGGCCCTCGAAGCCGTCCTCCAGGCCCGGCGCTCCCTGCGCGGCCTCGCCGACCTCACCCCGGTCGCCGTCCCCCGGCTGCTCACCGGTGTGGCCGGGGCGGACAACCTGGCCATGCTCCGCGACGCCGTGAAGATGGGCGCCGCGGCGGTCGGCGGGCGCCCGGACCTCGACCCGGACCCGTCGGGATACGTCGAGGCCGTCCTGGAGGTCGCCGCGGAGCACGGCTGCCCCGTCGACCTGCACACGGACGGTGACGACCCCATCCGGCTGGCCCGGTTCGCCGCGCTGGCCGGCGGGATGCGCCAGCGGGTCACCATCGGCCCCTGCGCCGGCCTCTCCCGCCTCCCCCGCGAAGCCGCCGCCGGGGTCGCGGCCCGGCTGGCCGCCTCCGGCGTGGGCGTCGTCTGCCTCCCCCAGGGCTCCTGCTGCGGCGCGGAACACCGGGGCCCCGCCCCCGTACGGCTGCTGCGCGAGGCCGGGGTCCGGGTCGCGGCCGGCAGCGGGGCGCTGCGCGATCCGGCCAATCCGGTGGGCCGGGGCGACCCGCTGGAGGCCGCCTTCCTGCTGGCCTCGCAGGACGGGCTGCGCCCCGGGGACGCGTACGCGGCGGTCTCCGCCGAGGCCCGCCACGCCATGGGGCTTCCCGAGGTCCGCGTCGAGGCGGGCTTCCCGGCCGAACTGCTCGCCGTACGGGGAGAAGGGCTCGCCGGGGCGCTGTCGCTCGCGTACAGCCGGATCGTGGTGCACCGGGGGCGGGTGGTGGCCCGGACCAGCGCGGTGCGCGAGTACTGCGACTCGGAGACGGGCGGCGGCCCCGGACTTCCCCGCCAGGGACGGCCGGAATCCACCGGCGGGCCGTGAGCGTCCCGGCCCGCTCCGGCGTACCGTCGGTCGCATGCGCATTGTCATCGCAGGTGGACATGGTCAGATCGCGCTGCGGCTGGAGCGGATGCTCGCTGCACGCGGGGATGAGGCGGCCGGCATCATCCGCAACCCCGAACAGAGCGACGACCTCCGGAAGGCGGGCGCCGAACCGGTGGTGCTGGACCTGGAATCGGCCACGGTCGAGCAGGCCGCCGAGGTGCTGCGCGGCGCCGACGCGGCGGTCTTCGCGGCCGGGGCGGGCCCCAGCAGCGGTACGGCCCGCAAGGACACGGTGGACCGGGGCGCGGCCGTGCTCTTCGCGGACGCGGCGGAGCGGGCGGGGGTGCGGCGCTACGTCGTGGTCTCGTCCATGGGCGCGGACCCGGACCACCCCGGGGACGAGGTGTTCGACGTGTACCTGCGGGCCAAGGGGGCGGCGGACGCGGACGTACGGTCCCGCTCCGGCCTGGACTGGACGATCCTGCGCCCCGGCATGCTCACCAACGACGCCGGCACCGGCCAGGTCCTCCTCGCCGCCTCCACGGGCCGGGGCCCGGTCCCCCGCGACGACGTGGCGGCAACGCTCCTGGAACTCCTGGACACCCCGGCCACGGCGGGCCTCACCCTCGAACTGATCGCGGGCAACGTGCCCCTGGCGGTCGCGGTGAAGGACATCGCGGGCAACTGACCCCCACGACAAAGAAGGCCCCCGTCCGAAAGGACGGGGGCCTTGCTTGTGGCGGCGCCAGGGTTCGAACCTGGGTAGGCTGAGCCGGCAGATTTACAGTCTGCTCCCTTTGGCCACTCGGGCACACCGCCAAGGGATGCCGCCTTCGAGTCCGGGTTTCCCGCGGTGCTCTCCGGCAACGACGTAAACAATACCTGATGACCGAGGGTGCTACGCCACCGGATTGTTCGGCGGCTCGGGCGCCCCCGGGTGGCTAGGCTTTGCCGGGCGGCAGGGCTCGCGGGTGACGCGGGCGCCGCGTCACGCACGTACATTCCAGCACCCCCGATCCAAGGAGCCACACGTCATGGCCGACTCCAGTTTCGACATCGTCTCGAAGGTCGAGCGGCAGGAGGTCGACAACGCCCTCAACCAGGCCGCCAAGGAGATCTCCACCCGTTACGACTTCAAGGGCACGGACGCCTCGATCGCGTGGTCGGGCGAGAAGATCCTGATGCAGGCGAACGGCGAGGAGCGGGTCAAGGCCATCCTCGACATCTTCCAGTCCAAGCTGATCAAGCGCGGGATCTCGCTCAAGTCGCTGGACGCCGGTGAGCCGCAGCTGTCCGGCAAGGAGTACAAGCTGTTCGCCTCGATCGAGGAGGGCATCTCCCAGGAGAACGCCAAGAAGGTCGCGAAGATCATCCGCGACGAGGGCCCCAAGGGCGTCAAGGCCCAGGTCCAGGGCGAGGAGCTGCGGGTCACCTCGAAGAGCCGGGACGACCTGCAGGCCGTGCAGGCGCTGCTGAAGGCCCAGGACTTCGACTTCGACGTGCAGTTCGCGAACTACCGCTAGAACGTCGTGGTCCGGGCGCGGAGCGTGTCGTTCCGCGCCCGGACTGCATGTCCGAATACCGCCGGTCGCGGCGGTCCGGGCGCAGCAGACTGGTCCGTGACGGCCGGCGTTCCGGCCGGTCGGACGGACGAGGAGAGGGACCGGTCATGACCATGTACGCGACGGTCGACAGCCCGCTGGGCGAACTGCTGCTGGTCGGGGAAGAGGCCCCCGGTGCGGCGGGCATCGCGCTCGTCTCGCTCTCCCTGCCGGGCCAGAAGGGCGCCGCGGTCGTCCAGGACGGCTGGTTGCACGCCCCCTCGGCGTTCGCCGGGGCCGCCGCCCAGCTGCGGGAGTACTTCGACGGGCGCAGGACCCGCTTCGAGCTGGTGTACGCGCAGGGCCGGGGCACGGAGTTCCAGCGGCGCGTCTGGGCCGCGCTGGAGGCCGTTCCGTACGGGGAGACGGTGTCCTACGGGCAGATCGCCGAGCGCGTCGGCGCGAGCGGGGCCGGGGTACGGGCCGTGGGCACCGCGATCGGGCGCAATCCGCTGCTGGTGGTGCGGCCGTGTCACCGGGTGATCGGTGCGGACGGCGCGCTGCGCGGGTACGCGGGCGGGCTGGAGCGCAAGGAACGGCTGCTGGGGCTCGAAGGCGCCCTGCAGCGCAAGGAGCGGCTGCTGGGGCTCGACGGCGCCGCCCTCGTCGCGCGCTGATGGACGGGCTCTTCCCCAGGTCGCGCGCGGTCGTCGCGCCGGGGGCGGTGCATGTGCCCGACTGGCTGTCGCCGGAGCGGCAGCGGGAGTTGGTGGCGGCGTGCCGGGAGTGGGCGCGCGGGCCCGTACCGCTGCGGCACACGGCGTTGCCGGGCGGCGGGGTGATGTCGGTGCGGACGGTGTGCCTGGGGTGGCACTGGCAGCCGTACCGCTACTCCCGTACGGCGGACGATGTGAACGGGGCGGCTGTGGCCCCTTTTCCCGCGTGGCTGGCGGATCTCGGGCGGGCGGCGGTCGCGGAGGCGTACGGGCCCGGGGGCGGCGCGGAGGCGTACGAGCCGGACGCCGCGCTGGTCAACTTCTACGACGGCTCGGCCCGGATGGGCCTGCATCAGGACAACGAGGAGCGGTCCGGGGCGCCCGTGGTGTCGCTCAGCATCGGCGACACGTGTGTCTTCCGCTTCGGCAACGCGGAGGGCCGGGGCAGGCCCTGGACGGATGTGGAGCTGGCGTCCGGGGACCTGTTCGTGTTCGGCGGGCCTGCGCGCCGGGCGTTCCACGGGGTGCCCTCGGTCCGGCCCGGCACCGCCCCTCCCGGTACGGGGATGAGCGGTGGCCGGCTCAATGTGACGTTGCGTGAGACGGGGCTGAGCGGCTGACGTCAGCGCCGTTCGCGGGAGTTGCCGAAGAGCAGCCGGTAGGCGATCAGCAGGACCAGTGAGCCGCCGATGGCCGCCACCCAGGTCGCCGGGTCGAAGAAGTCCTTGGAAATCTCGCGGTCCAGGAAGCGCGACGATATCCAGCCACCGAGGAAGGCGCCGACGACACCTATGAGGGTCGTGCCCACCAGGCCGCCGGGGTCGCGCCCCGGCAGCAGGATCTTGGCGATGACGCCCGCGACGAGCCCGAGAATGATCCAGCCGATAATGGTCATGCGTGCGAACCTACCCGTCACTCGTTCCTGGAATCCAGGACGTCCATGACGGGCGGGCGGTTGCGCGAAGGGCCGGTCGGCCCGGGTCCGGCTACCAGCCGGCGAACGGCTCGTCGGTGCTGACGATCTCCTTGCCGAACGGCATCAGAGACACCGGGATCAGCTTGAAGTTGGCGATCCCCAGGGGGATTCCGATGATCGTGAGGCACAGGGCGATGCCGGTGGTGATGTGGCCGAGCGCCAGCCACCAGCCGGCGAGGACCAGCCAGAGCACGTTGCCCACGCAGGACGGCGCGCCCGCGTCCCGGCGGTCGACGACCCGGTGGCCGAAGGGCCACAGGGCGTACAGGCCGATCCGGAAGGCGGCCAGGCCGAAGGGGATGCCGATGATCGTGATGCAGAGCAGGAGTCCCGCGAGCAGGTAGCCGAGGAACATCCAGAATCCGCACAGGATCAGCCAAATGACGTTCAGAATGGTTTTCACGGGCGAGGACCTGCCATCTGCTCGAGTCGGGCGATGCGCTCCGCCATCGGCGGGTGGGTCGAGAACATCTTGGACATACCCTGCCCCGCGCGGAACGGGTTGGCGATCATCATGTGGCTCGCCGTCTCGATCCTCGGCTCCGGGGGCAGCGGGAGCTGCTGCGTCCCCGCCTCCAGC
The DNA here is from genome assembly GCA_036226585.1 of Streptomyces sp. NBC_00708. Lineage (GTDB taxonomy): Bacteria > Actinomycetota > Actinomycetes > Streptomycetales > Streptomycetaceae > Streptomyces. Next base: position 4,241,502 of record CP108997.1, on the reverse strand, counting down.
TTCCGCAGGGCGTCGGCCAGGGCCAGGGGGTCGCCGGTCAGCCGGGCGCCCGAGGCATCCGCCTCGTACTCCCGGGAGCGGCTGACGGCCAGTTGGATGACAGAGGCGGCGAGCGGGCCCAGGATCATGATCAGCAGCATGCCGAGGAGACCGGGGCCCTCGTCGTCGTTGGACCGGCCGACCGGGATCAGCCAGGCGAAGTTGACCAGGAACATGACGACGGAGGCCAGGGCTCCGGCCACCGACGAGATCAGGATGTCCCGGTTGTAGACGTGGCTCAGCTCGTGGCCGAGGACGCCGCGCAGTTCCCGCTCGTCCAGGAGCCGCAGGATGCCCTCGGTGCAGCAGACCGCCGCGTTGCGCGGGTTGCGGCCGGTCGCGAAGGCGTTGGGCGCCTGGGTCGGGGAGATGTACAGGCGGGGCATGGGCTGGCGCGCCGACGTGGAGAGCTCGCGGACGATGCGGTAGAGCTGGGGCGCCTCGAACTCGCTCACCGGGCGGGCGCGCATGGCCCGCAGCGCCAGCTTGTCGCTGTTCCAGTACGCGTACGCGTTGGTGCCGACCGCCACCACGAGCGCGACGATCAGGCCCGTACGCCCGAAGAAGCTGCCGATGACGATGATGAGTGCGGACAGGCCCCCGAGGAGTACGGCGGTTCTGAGCCCGTTGTGCCGGCGGTGCACGGTACGCCCTCCAAATCGTCCAGCGGGAGAACCCTTGCGGCTCCACTCCCCAGTGGAGCCTCCCGTACTGGTCAACGCCAGGCGGGGAGAGCGAGTTCCCTGGTGCGGACGGCCGGACGGCCCCGCCGCCCCCGCCGTCCCCGCGACGGGCCGGCTCTGGGCCGTACGGGTGGAGGCGCGCCGCGCGTTCAGCGCTGGGTGGGGACCTTCGCGAGTTCCAGGGCCACGGGGTCCGGCTCGACCTCGCTGGTGCAGTGGGCGCAGCGGGAGGCGATGGCCGGGATCTCGGTGTAGCAGCGGGGGCAGTCGCGCAGGGCGGCCTTGATGTCGACGGGCTCGTCCGCCTTCTTGGCGGTGAAGCGGTCCTGGACCTTGGCCATGGGCATGACGACGCCGAAGTAGAGGACCGCGGCGGTGATGATGAAGGCGATGGCGGCGCTGATGAACAGGCCGTACGGGAAGTCCACCCCGTCGACCTTGAAGTGCGCCTTGCTGAAGTCGCCGGTTCCGCGCGTGATGATGCCGATCAGCGGGACGATGAATCCGTTGCTGAACCCGGTGACGACTGCGGTGAACGCGGCTCCGACGGCGAGACCGACCGCCATGGAGATGACGTTTCCGCGCAGGATGAAGTCCTTGAACCCGCTCAGCACTGCTCTTGCTCCTCTGTGGTGATGTGAAAGTCGTACGCGCCCGTGCGCGGGCATGACCCTGCCCTGTGCGGGCCGCCGGGGGCAAACCGATCTTGCCGTCGCTCGAACTGCTGAACGATGTCAGAAGAGGTTGACGGCGGCGAATCTGAGGACGGTCTGCGGGGCGCCCGACAGGACGATGCCGGCGACGGCGGTGAGGACGATCGCCGCGGTCAGGGGGGCCGGGGTGCGGTGCCGTACGGCGGGCGCGGCCTCCTCCGTCCCGTCTGCCTCCGCCGATGCAGGCGCGCGGAAGAGCGCGGCGGTCCACTGGAGGTAGTAGTACAGCGCGACGACGACGTTGACGGCCATGACGACGGCGAGCCAGCCGAGGCCGGCGTCGACGGCGGCGGAGAAGACCGTGACCTTCGCGAACAGGCCGATGATGCCCGGCGGCAGGCCGGCCAGGCAGAGCAGGAAGAAGGCGAGCGCGAGGGCGGCCAGGGGCCGGGTGGCGTACAGGCCGCGGTAGTCGTCGAGCCGGTTGCCGGGGCGGGTACGGGCGACCAGGGCGGCCACCGCGAACGCGCCGAGGTTCACGACGGCGTACATCAGGGCGTACGCGACGGTGGACCCGATCCGGCGTTCCCCCGCGTACGCGGCGGCGGCGATCGGGACGAGCAGGTACCCGGCCTGGGCGACGGAGGACCAGGCGAGCAGGCGGACGGCGCCGCGTGCGCGGGAAGCGCTCTGGCGGAGCGCGGCGACGTTGCCGACGGTCATGGTGAGCGCGGCGAGAACCGCGAGGGCGGGGCCCCACACCTCCGCGTACGCCGGGAAGGCGACCACGGTGACGAGGATCAGGCCGGAGAAGCCGACCGCCTTGCCGACGACCGAGAGATAGGCGGCGATGGGCAGCGGGGCGCCGACGTAGGTGTCGGGCACCCAGAAGTGGAAGGGCGCGGCGGCCGTCTTGAAGGCGAAGCCGACGAGGGTCAGCGCGACGCCCGCCCCGGCGAGGGTGGAGAGGCCGGGGTCGACGTGGCCGAGACGGCCGGCCAGGTCGGTGAGGTGGAGGGTGCCGGTGGCCGCGTACACGAAGCTGACGCCGAGGAGCATCACGGCGGTGGCGACGACGGAGGACAGGAAGAACTTCAGCGCGGCCTCGGAGGAGCGCCGGTCGCCGCGCTTGATGCCGACGAGGGCGAAGGCGGGCAGCGAGGCGACTTCGAGGGCGATGACCAGCGTGGCGAGGTCGCGGGAGGCGGGCAGCAGCGCGGCACCGGCGGCCGACGACAGCAGCAGGAACCAGAACTCGCCGGCCGGGAGCTTGCGGGTGTCGCCGATGGAGAGCAGCGCGGTGAGCAGGGCGCCGCCGAGCACGAGGGCCTGGATGACCAGGGTGAAGTGGTCGGCGGTGTAGCTGCAGGCGCGGCTTCCGGCGGTGAGGCAGAAGGTGGAGCGGTCGCCCGCGTGGAGCGGGATGATCAGGGCGAGCGCGGCGACGAGCCCGGCGACGGCCCCGTAACCGAGGAGCGGTTTGCGGGCCTCGGTGACGAAGAGATCGGCGACCAGGAGGACGACGGCGACGGCCGCGGCGGTGAGCGGGGGCGCGATGGCGAGCCAGTCGACGGACTGGACGAGGCTGGTGGCGCTCTCGGCCGCTGTGGTCACGACTTGCCTCCTGCGAGGAGCTTCTGCACGGCCGGGTCGGTGAGGCCGAGGAGGACGGCGGGCCACAGGCCGGCGAGGACGGTGAGGGCCGCGAGGGGGGTCCAGGCGGCGAATTCGTAGCTCTGGACGTCGGCGATCTGCCGCGGTTCGTCGCGGTGCGCGCCCATGCAGACGCGGCGGACCACGATCAGCAGGTACGCCGCGGTGAGCAGGGTGCCGAACGCGGCGATCGACATGAACGTCAGGAAGGCGGGCCTGCTCAGCCCGGCGGCCGGGTCGAACGCGCCGAACAGGGCGAGCATCTCGCCCCAGAAGCCGGCGAGTCCGGGCAGGCCGAGCGAGGCGACCGCCGCGAATGCGAGGAGGCCGCCGAGGCGGGGCGCGCGGCCGTAGAGCGCGGCGCCGGTGGCCCCGGCGAGGGTATCCAGGTCGGCGGTGCCGTACCGGTCCTTGACCGCGCCGACCAGGAAGAACAGCAGGCCGGTGATGAGCCCGTGGGCGATGTTGGCGAACAGCGCGCCGTTGACGCCGGTGGGGGTCATGCTCGCGATGCCGAGGAGGACGAAGCCCATGTGGCCGACGGAGGAGTACGCGATGAGCCGCTTCAGGTCGCCCTTGGCGCCGGGCCGGGCGAGCGCCAGGCAGGCGAGCGATCCGTAGACGATTCCGGCGACAGCGAAGGCCGCGAGATACGGGGCGAAGGTGTGCATCCCGTCCGGGGCGACCGGGAGCAGGATGCGGACGAACCCGTACGTGCCCATCTTCAGCAGGACGCCCGCGAGGAGCACGGAGCCGACCGTGGGGGCGGCGGTGTGGGCGTCGGGCAGCCAGCTGTGGAGCGGCCACATCGGGGTCTTCACCGCGAGGCCGATACCGATCGCCAGAACGGCGGTGACCTGCACGGACGAGGTGAGCCCACGGCCGTTGTCAGTGGCGAGTGCCACCATGTCGAAGGTGCCGCTCTTCAGTCCGATGAGGAGCAGGCCCAGCAGCATGACGACCGAGCCGAGCAGGGTGTAGAGGATGAACTTCCAGGCGGCCGCCTGCCTCTGCGCACCGCCCCATCGGGCGATGAGGAAGTACATCGGGATGAGCACCATCTCGAACGCCAGGAAGAACAGGATCAGATCGAGGACGGCGAAGGTGGCGAGGGTGCCGGACTCCAGGACGAGGATCAGCGCGACGAAGGCCTTCGGGGAGGGCCCTTCGGGCAGCTTGAAGTAGCTGTAGAGCGCGCAGAGGAAGGTCAGCAGCGCGGTCAGTACGAGCAGGGGGAGCGAGATGCCGTCGATGCCGAGGTGGATGCGTACGTCCAGCGCGGGGATCCAGCTGATGTCGCTGGTGGCCTGCATCTTCGACGGGTGGTCGTGGTCGAAGCCGGCGGCCAGCACGAGGGTCGCCAGAAGGACGGCCCCGGTGACGGTCACGCCGTGCCGGAGCACGGCCTGGTCGGGGCTGCGGCCCTTCAGTCCGGGCGGGGCGGGGAGCAGGGCGGCGACGGCGCCGATGAGCGGGCCGACGACGACGAACGCCAGAAGGAACTGCATCACGGATGCGCTGATATCGATCACGGCTCAGGACCCCGCGTTGACGTTGGCGAAGACGACGGCGGCGACCGCCAGGACCAGGGAACCGGCCAGCAGTGCGCTGAGGTAGGTCTGCACATTGCCGGTCTGGGCGCGGCGGACGGCCGTGCCGAGCCAGCGTGCGCCGGTGGCGGAGCCGCGTACGTAGGTCTCGACGACCTCGCGGTCCAGGAAGCGGACGAGGCGTGCGGCTGCCTGGACGGGGCGGACGAACAGCGCCGCGTACAGGGCGTCCAGATGGAAGCCGGTGGCCGCGTGGCGGTGGAGCGGGCCGAGCAGCAGGCGTCCGGGGTCGGCGGGGTCGGGTGCGTCCCCGGCCGGGCCGTAGGCGGCGGTGCGGGCCTCGATGGCCTCGATCTCGACGAGGGCCGGTTCGGCGTCGGGGTGGGCGACGACGGAGCCCATGGGGACGCGGGCGGCGAGCGCGGTGGTGTGGCGCCAGGCCCCGTAGGTGACCAGGCCGCCGACGAGTCCGACGCCGGTGGACAGGACGGCGGTGGTCAGCGAGGGGACGAGGCGGTGGCCGTCGAACCAGTCGCCGATCACGCCGACGCTCAGCCCGAGGGCGATGGTCGGGACGGCCAGCACCCACAGGACGGCGGTCATGGCGACGGGCTGCCTGCCGTGGTCGGGGGCCTCGGCGCCCCGGCCCCGGAAGGCGAGGAGCCAGAGCCGGGTGGCGTAGGCGGCGGTGAGCACGGCGGCCAGCAGCCCGGCGACGAGGACCGTCCAGCCGGCGGCGGCCGGGGCGACGTGCCGGTGGCCGAGCGCGGTGTGCTCGGCGGCGACGAGGACGGCTTCCTTGGAGAAGAAGCCGGCGAACGGGGGGATGGCGGCCAGCGCGAGCAGGGCGACGGTCATCGTCCAGTAGGCGTCCGGGATGCGCCGGGCGAGGCCGCCCATCCGGGACATGGCGGCCAGTGAGTTGGTGCCGGCGGCGTGGATGACGACGCCGGCCGCGAGGAAGAGGACCGCCTTGAAGGCACCGTGCGAGATGAGGTGGAAGACGGCGGCCCCGCGGTCGCCGACGGCCAGGGCGCCGGACATGTAGCCGAGCTGCCCGATCGTCGAGTAGGCGAGGACGCGCTTGATGTCGTCCTGGGCGAGGGCGGCGAGCCCGGACCCGATCATCGTGACGGCCGCCATCACGGCGAGGACGACGAGGGCGGCGCCGGAGGCCGCGAAGACGGGGAGGAGCCGGGCCACGAAGTAGATGCCGGCGGCGACCATCGTGGCCGCGTGGATCAGCGCCGAGACGGGGGTGGGGCCGGCCATGGCGTCGGGCAGCCAGGTGTGCAGCGGGAACTGCGCGGACTTGCCCGCGACCCCGGCCAGGAGCAGGAGCGCGATGACGGTGGGGTGATCGAGGCCGCCGTGGGCCACGGCGCCCAGGATGCGGGTGATGCGGAAGGAGCCGGTGTCGGCGGCGAGCGCGAACAGGCCGATGAGGAAGGGGACGTCGCCCAGCTTGGTGACCAGGAACGCCTTCAGCGACGCGGCGCGCGCCTCGGGCGTCTCCCAGTAGTGGCCGACCAGGAAGTACGAGCAGATGCCCATGACCTCCCAGCCGACCAGCAGCACCATCAGGTCGCCGGAGTAGACGACGAGCAGCATCGCGGAGGTGAAGAGGGAGACGAGCGCCGCGTACGAGGGGTAGCGGGGGTCGTCGCGCAGATACGCGGTCGAGTAGATCTGCACGCAGCTCGCGACCAGGGCGACCAGCACGGCGACGAGGACGGCGAAGCCGTCGAGGTGCAGCGCGAGGTCGATGGGGACGGAGCCGGTGGGGGTGAGCTGGGTCGCCGCGTCGATGGCCCGGCCGCCGCCCTGGCGCGAGGCGACCACGGCCGCGAGGACGAGGGAGGCGAGGGAGGGCAGGACGGCGAGCGGGCGGACGAACTCGGGCGCGGTGCGGCCGATGAGCAGGCCGGCCGCCGCGCCCAGGAACGGGAGGAGGGGGACGAGGACGGCGAGGGTCGTGGTGGTCACGGGGTGGCCTCTGCCTTCTTTGCCTTCCCTGCCGCAGCAGTGGCCTGGTCTTCGGGTCGGGCGGGGCCGTCGTCCTCGTCGTCGCCGGCCGGGACGGTCTCGGCCTCGTCGGTCTCGGCGGTGTCGCGGAGGCGGTCGACGGCGGAGCTGCCCCGGTTGCGGTACACGGCGAGGACGATCGCCAGGCCGATGCCGATCTCCGCCGCCGCGATGGCGATGGTGAACAGGGTGAGGGCCTGGCCGGAGTGGAGGCGGTCGCGGAGCCAGACGTCGAAGGCGACCAGGTTGAGGTTGACGGCGTTGAGCATCAGCTCGACGGACATCAGCACGAGGATCGCGTTGCGGCGGGCGAGGACTCCGTACAGCCCGGTGCAGAAGAGGAGGGCGGCGAGCACGGCGGGATAGGCGAGGTGCATCAGCGCGCGTCCTCTCGGTCCGGGGCGCCCGTGGGGCCGCCGTCGACGGGTGCGGTGGCCCGGCCCTTGCGGGAGAGGACGATCGCGCCGACCAGGGCGGCCAGCAGCAGGACGGAGAGCGCCTCGAAGGGGAGCACCCAGTTCCGGAAGAGGAAGGAGCCGGTGGCCTTCGTGGAGCCCTGGGCGGGCCCGTCCAGGTCGATCCACGTCGTACGGAAGGCGTCCACGACGACCCAGACCAGGGCGCCCGCGGAGGCGACGGCGACCGCGAGGGCGGGCAGGCGGTTCTCCGAGTCGGCGTCCGGGGAGCGGCCGATCGGGGCCCGGGTGAGCATCAGGCCGAACAGGAGGAGGACGACGACGGAACCCACGTAGATCAGTACCTGCACCCAGGCGATGAACTCCGCCGTGAGCAGGAGGTACTCGACGGCGAGGCCGCCGAGCGCCACGATCAGCCAGAGTGCGGCGTGCACCAGCTGCCTGGTCGTGACGGTCACCAGGGCCGCGCCGAGGGTCGCGATGCCGACGAGGACGAAGGCGATCTCGACGCCGGTCGGGGAGAGGAAGCCGGGGGCCGCGGAGGCGCCGGAGGCGCCGAGGACGGTGATCATGCGTCGCCCTCCCCTGCGTCCGGCTGTGCCGCGTCCGCCTGTGCCGCCTCTGCGGCGGCTACCTGTGCCTGCTGTGCCTCTTGTGCCTGCTGCTCCTGCTGGGCGCGGAGTTTGTCGGCCGTCTTGCGGGCGGCGGCGATCTCCTTCGGCTCCTCGGCGTGCGGGTCGAGCGCGGGCGGCTCCGGGACCGTCCACATCCAGTCGCGCAGCTTGTCGCGCTCATGGGTGAGGTCGAGGATGTCCGTCTCCGCGTACTCGAACTCCGGCGACCAGAACAGCGCGTCGAAGGGGCACACCTCGATGCAGATACCGCAGTACATGCAGAGCGAGAAGTCGATCGCGAAGCGGTCGAGCACGTTCCGGCTGCGCTCGCGGCCGCCCGGGGCCGCTGCCGGCACCGTCTCCTTGTGGGAGTCGATGTAGATGCACCAGTCGGGGCACTCACGGGCGCAGAGCATGCACACCGTGCAGTTCTCCTCGAACAGCGCGATGACACCCCGGGAGCGGGGCGGGAGTTCGGGCTGCACGTCCGGGTACTGCGCGGTGACGGTCTTCTTCGTCATCGTCCGCAGGGTGACGGCGAGGCCCTTGGCCAGGCCTGAGCCGGGGATCGGGGGCACTAGTTGATCGCCACCTTCACGATGCCGGTGAGCGCGATCTGCGCGAGAGCGAGCGGGATGAGGGTCGTCCAGGCGAGCTTCTGCAGCTGGTCCTCGCGCAGGCGCGGGTAGCTGACCCGCAGCCAGATCACGACGAACGCGAGGATGCCGGTCTTCAGCAGGGTCCAGACCCAGCCGAGTCCGTCGGCGCCCAGCGGTCCGTGCCAGCCGCCGAGGAACAGCACGGTGGTCAGCCCGCAGAGCACGACGATCCCGGCGTACTCGGCGAGCAGGAACAGCGCGAAGCGGAGGCCGGTGTACTCGGTGTACGCGCCGAAGATGATCTCCGAGTCGGCGACCGGCATGTCGAACGGCGGGCGCTGGAGTTCGGCGAGCCCGGCCACGAAGAAGACCAGGGCGCCGATGATCTGCCAGGGCAGCCACCACCACTCGAACGCGTCGAGGATGCCGGGCAGCGACACGGTCCCCGCCGCCATTGCCACCGAGGCGGCGGCGAGCAGCATCGGCAGCTCGTACGCGAGCAGCTGGGCGGCGGTACGGAGGCCGCCGAGCAGGGAGAACTTGTTGGCCGACGCCCAGCCGGCCATGAGCGAGCCGAGTACGCCGATGCCCATCACCGCGAGCACGAAGAAGATGCCGGCGTCGATGACCTGGCCGACGGCGCCCTCGCCGGGGCCGATCGGGATCGCGACGAGTACGAGCAGATACGGGAGGAGGGCGACGGCCGGCGCGAGGCGGAAGACCTTGCGGTCGGCGCCCGCCGGGACGATGTCCTCCTTCTGCGCGAACTTCACGCCGTCGGCGACGAGCTGGGCCCAGCCGTGGAAGCCGCCCGCGTACATGGGGCCGAGGCGGCCCTGCATGTGGGCCATGACCTTGTGTTCGGTCTGGCCGACGACGAGGGGGAGGACCATGAAGACGGCGAAGACGATGAGGAGGCGGAGGGCGACGTCCAGTGCGTCGTTCACTCGTGATCGCCTCCGTTGTCGGGGGTGTCGGTGTCGGGTCGTACCGGGGGCTCCGCCCCCGTGCCCCCGCTCCTCAAACGCCGGTGGGGCTGGTTCTCGCCCGGCGTGTGCCACGGCGCGTCCGTCGTCGGAGGCGACGCCGGCTCCTGCTGGCTCGCCGAGCCCTGGGAGGCGCTGCGGGTGCGACGGGGTTCCGCCGGAGTCGTCGGCGTCGCCTCCCCGGCCGTGCGGGCACGCCGCACCGGGCGGTCCCCCGCGGCCCGCGCCCCGCGCGCCGGGCGGGCCGGGGCGGGCGGGAGCTGGCCCTTCAGCGGGCCCCACTCGTTCGGGTCCGGGACGCCCGGCGGGAGCATCGTGCGGCGCTTCGGGCCGCCGTGTTCGGACTCGCCCGGTTCCTTCGCGCCCGGCCAGGCCTTCGCCACGCGGGCGGCCAGGACGAAGTCCTTGCGCAGGGGGTGGCCCTCGAAGTTCTCGGGGAGGAGCAGGGGGACCAGGTGCGGGTGGTCCTCGAAGCCGACGCCGAACATCTCGTGCGTCTCGCGTTCGTGCCAGGCGGCGCCCGCGTACACACCGATCGCCGTCGGCAGGACGGGGGCCTCGTGCGGCACCGTCGTACGGATCAGCAGCCGGCGGACTCCGGACCCGGCGGACGGCAGCGCCGCCACATGCGCGCAGACCCGGAAGCCCGTGCCCGGTTCGTCCACGGCGCTCAGCCAGTCGAAGTAGGTGCAGCCGAGGGTGTCGCGGGCCGTTTCCAGGGCGGTGATCCACGCGGTGGGCGGGACATCGACCGTGAGGAGGTCGTACGCCTGCTCGGCCGTGGCGTCCTCGCCGAAGATCTCGGTCACGGCGTCCGGGAGCCGGTCGAAGGAGTCGGTCACTTCTCGTCCCCCTCCCCGGCGGCCGGAGGCGGTGTCACCAGGCCGCTGCGCAGGGCCGCCGTGGACGGGCGGGCGCCCGCGGCATCGGCGTAGCGCTCGCCCAGCGACTCGCGGGCGATCTTCTCCTGGAGTTTCAGGATGCCCTGGAGCAGCGCCTCGGGGCGGGGCGGGCAGCCGGGGACGTAGACGTCGACGGGGATGATCTGGTCGACGCCCTTGGTGACGGAGTACGAGTCCCAGTACGGGCCGCCGCAGTTGGAGCAGGCGCCGAAGGAGATGACGTACTTGGGCTCGGGCATCTGCTCGTACAGGCGCTTGACCGCCGGGGCCATCTTGTCCGTCACCGTGCCGGAGACGATCATGAGGTCGGCCTGGCGCGGGCCGGGCGCGAAGGGGATGACGCCGAGCCGGATGAAGTCGTGGCGCGCCATGGACGCGGCGATGAACTCGATGGCGCAGCAGGCGAGTCCGAAGTTGAAGACCCAGAGGCTGTAGCGGCGGCCCCAGTTGAGGACCACCTTCATCGGTTCCGGGGCGAGCCGGGACAGGACGCCCAGGCGCTTCGGTTCCGGGAGGAACGTGGGTACGGCGGCGGGTTCGTCCCCCGCCCCGGCGGACGACGGGCTCGTCACGTCCATTCGAGGACGCCCTTCTTCCATGCGTAGAGCAGTCCCACGGCCAGGAAACCGAGGAAGATGAACATTTCCACCAGCGTGGTCGCGCCGTAGCCCGGCGCCGCGAAGACCGTCGCCCAGGGGAACAGGAAGATCGAGTCGACGGCGAAGATCACGTACAGGAACGCGTAGACGTAGTAGCGGACCTGGGTGTGGGCCCAGCCCTCGCCGACGGGGTCCACGCCGCACTCGTACGTGAGGAGCTTCTCCGGCGTCGGGACCACGGGGCGCAGCAGCCGGCCGGCTCCGAAGGCGACGGCGACGAACAGGACGCCGACGACGGCGAGCAGTCCGACGACCGAGTAGCTGTGGAAGTACTCCGACGACGCGAGCACGGTCCGCGCCGGTGTCGATGCCGCACCAGGAAGGTCCGTCACGTCGGCCACGTCCGCCCCTCGCTCCCTCACCCGTTCGACGATCTGTACGCACGGGAGTCTAGGCCCTGTAAAGGGCGGGTAAGCAGTTGCGTCGGGCAACGGACGGGGAACGAGTGGAGCACGGGTGGGGATATCCCTACTTCGTCTCACCCACGAGCCCCATGGCATCCGCAGGTGGCGCCCGGCAGGCTGGTCCCATGACCACGAGCCCTCAGCTGCCCCTCGATGACGGGCCGCCGCCTGTCCGCTTCGCCTTCGGCCGGTGGACCTGGAAGGAGGTCGCGCACCTCCTCGCCAACCTGCCGATGGCGATCCTCGGATTTGTTTACACAGTGTTGATGGTGGCGATCGGGGTGGGCCTCGCGGTCACCGTGGTCGGTCTGCCGCTGCTCGCCGCCGGGCTCCAGGGTTCGCGGCTGATCGGGCGGGCCGAGCGGGGCCGGGCGCGCAAGCTGCTGGGCGTCCGGGTCGAGGAGCCGAGCCCGGTGGCCCGCAGCCGCCGCGAGGAGGGGTTCTTCGCCTGGCTGTGGTCGAGCCTGGCGGACCCGGTGGCCTGGCGGGCGGCGCTGTATTCGTTCGTACGGCTGCCGTGGGGCATCCTCACCTTCGCCGTGACGCTCGTCTGTCTCATCGTGTGGCCGGCGCTCCCCTATACGTCACGGCTCATGGCCAACGCGGACCGGGCGATGGTGCGCGGGCTGCTCTCCCCCTCCGACGACCTCGAACGCCGCATCGCCGAACTGGAGTCGGACCGGGGCGTGGTCGTCGACACGGCCGCCGCCGACCTGCGCCGCATCGAGCGCGATCTGCACGACGGGGCGCAGGCCCGGCTCGTCGCCCTCGCGATGGGGCTCGGCCTGGCCAAGGAGAAGCTGACCGACGACCCCGAGGCGGCGGCGCGCATGGTGGACGAGGCGCACGGCGAGGTGAAGGTCGCCCTCCAGGAACTGCGCGACCTGGCCCGGGGCATCCACCCGGCCGTCCTCACCGACCGCGGACTGGACGCCGCGCTGTCCGCCATCGCCTCGCGCTGCACGGTGCCCGTCACCGTACGGGTGGATCTTCCGGGGCGGCCGGCCGAGGCCATCGAGGGCATCGCGTACTTCACCGTCTCCGAACTCCTCCAGAACGTCAGCAAGCACAGCGGGGCCCGTACGGCGTCCGTGGATGTGTGGCGCTCCGGCGACCGGCTGCTGATCCAGGTCGGCGACGACGGCCGGGGCGGGGCCTCGATGGACGGCGGTACGGGGATGGCGGGGCTCGCGGAGCGGCTGGACGCCGTCGACGGGGTCTTCGTACTCGACTCCCCCGCCGGCGGCCCGACGACCGTCACGGCGGAACTGCCCTGGCGCGACCGGGAGACCGGGAAGAGTCCGGCCGGCCGGCCGAGGTAGGGAAAACCCCCGCCCAGGACGGGAACCGTCCTCATGGTGCGGCGCCTCCCGGACCAGCAGTCTTGAAGCATCACGCACAGCCCCCAGCCGACCCGCACGCAAAGAAGAAACGGACGGAACCCATGGCCACGGCATACGGACCGGACACCCGGGACCCCCAGCGGTCGGGAAGCGGCCTCGGGGGCCGTCCCGCGAAGCGGCACATGCTGCCGGCCGCGCTGCGGGCGCCCCTGGAGGGCAGGACCTGGCGCGAGTTCTGCTACCTGCTGCTGAGCCTGCCGATCAGCATCGTGCTGTTCACCTTCGCGATCACCATGGTCTCGCTGGGGGCGGGGCTGCTCGTGACCTTCCTGGGCATCCCGGTGATGGCGGCCGGGCTCGCCATGTGCCGGGGATTCGGGATGCTGGAGCGGACCCGGGCGCGCGCCCTGCTGCGGGTGGACGTGGCCGATCCGGCGCCGGTGCGCGGCCGGAAGAGCGGGCTGATGTCCTGGGTCGGCGCGGTCCTGAAGAGCGGGGTGTCCTGGCGCCACCTGCTGTACGCGCTGCTGCACTTCCCGTGGGCGGTCTTCGCGTTCTGCGTCTCGCTGACGCTCCAGGCCTGGGGCTGGGCGGCGCTCACCTACCCGCTGTGGCACTGGGCCGTTCCCTCGCACACCGGTGTCTCGGGCATCCAGCTGTACGGGGACACCCAGCACGAGGTGTACCTCGACTCGGGCGTCGATCTCGCGCTGACCGCCGGCCTGGGCCTGGGCATCGTCCTCCTCTCCCCCTGGGTGATCCGGGGCCTGGTGACCGTGGACCGGCTGATGGTGACCGGGCTGCTCGGCCCGTCCCGGCTGGCGGAGCGTGTCACGGAGCTGGAGTCCGACCGGGGTGTCGTCGTGGACACGGCCGCCGCCGACCTGCGCCGCATCGAGCGCGATCTGCACGACGGGGCGCAGGCCCGGCTCGTCGCCCTCGCCATGGACCTGGGCCTCGCGAAGGAGAAGCTGACCGCCGACCCGGAGGCCGCCGCGAAGATGGTGGACGAGGCGCACGGCGAGGTGAAGGTCGCCCTCCAGGAACTGCGCGACCTCGCCCGGGGCATCCACCCCGCCGTCCTCACCGACCGGGGCCTGGACGCGGCCCTCTCCGCCATCGCCTCGCGCTGCACGGTCCCGGTCACCGTCGAGGTGGACCTCGCGTCGCGGCCGGCGCAGGCCATCGAGGGCATCGCGTACTTCACCGTCTCCGAACTCCTCCAGAACGTCAGCAAGCACAGCGGAGCCCGTACCGCCTCGGTCGACGTGTGGCGCGCCGAGGACCGGCTGCTGCTCCAGGTGACCGACGACGGGCGCGGCGGCGCGGACCCGGCGACGGGCAGCGGGCTCGCCGGGCTGACCGAGCGGCTGGACGCGGTGGACGGTGTCCTGGTCGTCGACTCGCCGGTGGGCGGCCCGACCAGGATCACCGCCGAGCTGCCCTGGCGCGGCTGACCGGAACCGCGCCCCGGCGGACCGCAGCGGCTCTCAACCCCCCGCGTGCTCGCGACGTCCCTGCCGTTACTGGGATGCTGGACGGCGTACGAGTCGTGCCGGCGAGCGAGCAGTGGGGGAAACAGCGTCGTGGTGGAGGACAGGGTGCGTGTGGTCATCGCCGAGGATTCGGTACTGCTCCGGGAGGGACTGACCCGGCTGCTGACGGATCTCGGGCACGACGTCGTCGCGGGCGTCGGGGACGCGGAGGCGCTGATCAAGACGATCGGGGACCTCGCCGGGCAGGACGCGCTGCCGGACGTGGTGGTCGCGGACGTGCGGATGCCGCCGACGCACACCGACGAGGGGGTGCGGGCGGCGGTGCGGCTGCGCCGGGACTACCCGGGGATCGGGGTGCTCGTCCTCTCGCAGTACGTGGAGGAGCAGTACGCCACCGAGCTGCTGGCCGGGTCCAGCCGGGGCGTCGGGTATCTGCTGAAGGACCGGGTCGCCGAGGTCCGGGAGTTCGTGGACGCGGTGGTCCGGGTGGCGCAGGGCGGTACGGCGCTGGACCCCGAGGTGGTGGCGCAGCTGCTGGGCCGCAGCCGCAAGCAGGACGTACTGGCCGGGCTGACGCCGCGTGAGCGCGAGGTGCTGGGCCTGATGGCGGAGGGGCGTACGAACTCCGCGGTGGCCAAGCAGCTGGTGGTGAGCGACGGTGCGGTGGAGAAGCACGTCAGCAACATCTTCCAGAAGCTGGGGCTGGCCCCGAGCGAGGGCGACCACCGGCGGGTGCTCGCGGTGCTGACGTATCTGAACTCCTGAGACCCGCGGACCCTCTCACGGCCCGTCGGGACCACGCGCCCGGGTGTGTCTCCAGCGAGGGTCCGACGGGGAACCAGGTGGCTGGTGAATCATGACGGAACAGCGCCGGGAAACGTCTCAGCATTCAGAATCACAGCGTCTCAAAATGCCGTCCATCATGTGATCGGCCCCAGGAAGGCGACCCTCACGGACGTAGGGTGGGCGGGGGACCTCCGGCGGGCCGGACGGTTCCGAGCCGCCGTCCGAGGGAGGTCCAGTAAGTGACCAGCCAGGTCAGTAGCCCAGCCGAACAGGCCGACGAAGCCGGTGAGGCACTCGTAGGGGGACAGCGCGCCCCCCAGTCCGCCGGCACCGGCGCGAAAGAGATCCGCCGTCTGGACCGGGTGATCATCCGTTTCGCGGGTGACTCGGGTGACGGCATGCAGCTCACGGGTGACCGGTTCACCTCGGAGACGGCGTCCTTCGGGAATGACCTGTCCACGCTGCCGAACTTCCCCGCCGAGATCCGCGCCCCCGCAGGCACCCTGCCGGGGGTTTCCTCGTTCCAGCTGCATTTCGCCGACCACGACATCCTGACCCCGGGCGACGCGCCGAACGTGCTGGTCGCGATGAACCCGGCGGCACTGAGGGCGAACATCGCCGATGTGCCGCGCGGGGCCGAAATCATCGTGAACACCGACGAGTTCACCAAGCGGCCGATGGCCAAGGTGGGCTACGAGAGCAGCCCGCTGGAGGACGGCTCACTGGAGGCGTACAACGTCCACCCGGTGCCGCTGACCACCCTGACGATCGAGGCGCTGAAGGACTTCGGGCTCTCCCGCAAGGAGGCCGAGCGCTCGAAGAACATGTTCGCGCTCGGGCTGCTGTCCTGGATGTACCACCGGCCGACCGAGGGCACCGAGGCGTTCCTGCGGGCCAAGTTCGCCAAGAAGCCGCAGATCGCCGAGGCCAACGTGGCGGCCTTCCGGGCCGGGTGGAACTTCGGCGAGACGACGGAGGACTTCGCCGTCAGCTACGAGGTCGCCCCGGCCTCGCAGGCCTTCCCCACCGGCACGTACCGCAACATCTCGGGGAACCTCGCCCTGTCCTACGGGCTGATCGCGGCCGGCCGCCAGGCGGACCTGCCGGTCTACCTCGGCTCGTATCCGATCACCCCGGCCTCGGACATCCTGCACGAGCTGAGCAAGCACAAGAACTTCGGCGTACGCACCTTCCAGGCCGAGGACGAGATCGCGGGCATCGGGGCCGCGCTGGGCGCCGCGTTCGGCGGGGCGCTCGCCGTGACGACGACGTCCGGGCCCGGTGTGGCCCTGAAGTCGGAGACCATCGGGCTCGCCGTCTCGCTCGAACTGCCGCTGCTCATCATCGACATCCAGCGCGGCGGCCCGTCCACCGGGCTGCCCACCAAGACCGAGCAGGCCGACCTCCTCCAGGCGATGTACGGGCGCAACGGCGAGGCCCCGGTGCCGATCGTGGCGCCGCGCACCCCGGCCGACTGCTTCGACGCGGCGCTGGACGCGGCCCGGATCGCCCTGACCTACCGCACCCCGGTCTTCCTCCTCTCCGACGGCTACCTGGCCAACGGCTCCGAGCCCTGGCGCATCCCGGAGCTCGACCGGCTCCCGGACCTGCGCGTCCAGTTCGCCGGCGGCCCGAACCACGAACTGGCCGACGGCACCGAGGTGTTCTGGCCGTACAAGCGCGATCCGCAGACGCTGGCCCGTCCGTGGGCGGTCCCGGGCACGCCCGGCCTCGAACACCGCATCGGCGGCATCGAGAAGCAGGACGGCACGGGCAACATCTCGTACGACCCCGCCAACCACGACTTCATGGTCCGCACCCGCCAGGCCAAGGTGGACGGCATCGAGGTCCCGGACGTGGAGGTCGACGACCCCGCGGAGGCGCGGACGCTCGTGCTGGGCTGGGGTTCGACGTACGGCCCGATCACGGCCGCCGTGCGCCGGCTGCGCGCCTCCGGACGCTCCATCGCCCAGGCCCATCTGCGCCACATCAACCCGTTCCCGCGGAATCTCGGCGAGGTTCTGAAGCGTTACGACAAGGTGGTCGTCCCCGAGATGAACCTCGGGCAGCTGGCCACGCTCATCCGCGCCAAGTACCTGGTGGACGCCCACAGTTACAACCAGGTCAACGGCATGCCGTTCAAGGCCGAGCAGCTCGCGACAGCTCTTGAGGAGGCCATCGATGCCTGAGACGAACGAACTGCTCCAGCTGGTGCCCAAGGCCGAGGCCAAGCAGTCCATGAAGGACTTCAAGTCCGACCAGGAAGTGCGCTGGTGCCCCGGCTGCGGCGACTACGCGGTCCTCGCCGCCGTGCAGGGCTTCATGCCCGACCTCGGTCTGGCGAAGGAGAACATCGTCTTCATCTCCGGCATCGGCTGCTCCTCGCGCTTCCCGTACTACATGAACACGTACGGGATGCACTCGATCCACGGCCGCGCCCCGTCCATCGCGACCGGCCTCGCCACCTCGCGGCGCGACCTGTCCGTCTGGGTCGTCACGGGTGACGGCGACGCGCTGTCCATCGGCGGCAACCATCTGATCCACGCGCTGCGCCGCAATGTGAACCTGAAGATCCTGCTGTTCAACAACCGGATCTACGGGCTGACCAAGGGCCAGTACTCCCCCACCTCCGAGGTCGGCAAGATCACCAAGTCGACGCCGATGGGCTCGCTGGACGCCCCGTTCAACCCGGTGTCGCTGGCGATCGGCGCGGAGGCGTCGTTCGTCGCCCGGACCGTCGACTCCGACCGCAAGCACCTCACGAGCGTGCTGCGGGCCGCCGCCGACCACCCGGGCACGGCGCTGGTGGAGATCTACCAGAACTGCAACATCTTCAACGACGGCGCTTTCGAGGTCCTGAAGGACAAGGACCAGGCGCAGGAGGCGGTGATCCGGCTGGAGCACGGGCAGCCGATCGTCTTCGGTGCGGAGGGCTCGAAGGGCGTCGTACGGGACTCGCTGACCGGGGACCTGAAGGTGGTCGCGGTCACCGAGGACAACAAGGCGCAGATCCTCGTCCACGACGCGCACGCCCCGAGCCCGACCACGGCGTTCGCCCTGTCGAGACTCGCCGACGCGGACACCCTGCACCACACCCCGATCGGGGTGCTGCGCAGCGTGGAGCGGCCGGTGTACGACACGTTGATGGCCGAGCAGCTGGACACGGCCGTGGAGCAGAACGGCAAGGGCGACCTGGCGGCGCTGCTCGCCGGGAACGACAACTGGACGGTGGTCGGCTGACGCCGGCGTCCCGATCCGCGCGAGCGCGCCGGACCTGCCCCTCGCGGGCGGGACCGGCGCGCTCTCGTATGTCCGCGACCAAGTTCACTTTCTTTTAGTTAGCGCATTCCGTAAGGTGGTGTAAGAGCGAAGCGAACAAAGAGGAGAAACCCCCCATGAGCATCGTCGTCACCGGAGCCACCGGAGCACTCGGCCGTCTCGTCGTCGAGCACCTGCTGACCACCGTCCCCGCCGACCAGGTCGCCGCCGTGGTCCGCGACAAGGAGAAGGCCGCCGGTCTGGCCGCCCGGGGCGTCGAGCTGCGCCTCGCCGACTACGACCGCCCCGAGACCCTGGCCGGGGCGTTCCGCTCGGGCGACCGCGTGCTGCTGATCTCGGGCAACGCGGTCGGCAGCCGGATCCCCCAGCACACCGCGGTCGTCGAAGCGGCGAAGGCGGCGGGCGTCGCCCAGCTCGCCTACACCGGCATCCTGGGCGGCCCCGACGCGGACTTCACGCTGGCCGACGAGCACCGGGCGACCGAGCAGCTGATCCTGGACTCCGGCCTGCCGTACACCTTCCTGCGCAACGGCTGGTACACGGAGAACCTGACCGACAACCTGGCGCCCGTCCTCGCGCACGGCGCGGTCGTCGCCAGCGCGGGCGAGGGCCGCATCGCCTCCGCCACCCGCGACGACTACGCGGCCGCCGCTGCCGCCGTCCTCACCGGCGAGGGCCACCTGAACCGCGCGTACGAGCTGAGCGGCGACACCGCCTGGTCCTACGCCGAGTACGCGGCCGAGGTCGCCAAGGCCTCCGGCAAGGAGATCGCCCACAACGACGTCCCGGCCGCCGTCCACCAGGAGATCCTGACCGGCGCCGGCGTGCCGGAGTTCTTCGC
The DNA here is from genome assembly GCA_036226585.1 of Streptomyces sp. NBC_00708. Lineage (GTDB taxonomy): Bacteria > Actinomycetota > Actinomycetes > Streptomycetales > Streptomycetaceae > Streptomyces. The sequence goes on along the minus strand of CP108997.1, from coordinate 4,222,574 downwards.
GGCGATCCTGGTCGACGTGGACGAGGCCGTCCGGCGCGGGCGCCTGGCCGGGACCAGCGGCGAGCTGTCCCGCCTGATCGGCCGCCCGACGACCCCGCTGGCCGACACCGTCGCCGCCGCGGTCGCCGCGCTCTGACCCGCACCCCGCCCGGTGTCATGACCGTATGACGATACGGCCATGACACCGGGCCCGGTCGGCGCTACCTTCGTCTGGTTGACCGTCGTACGACAGACACCCACCCGGAGGGGCCCGTGCAGGGGACGAATGACCAGCGGGCCGGACTTCTCTCCGGGTTCGCCGCGTACGGCATGTGGGGCCTCGTCCCGCTGTACTGGCCGCTGCTGAAGCCGGCCGGGGCCGTCGAGATCCTGGCCCACCGCATGGTGTGGTCGCTCGGCGTGGTGCTGCTCCTGCTGCTCGCGCTGCGCCGCTGGTCCTGGATCGGCCCGCTGCTGCGGCAGCCGCGCAAGCTGGGCCTGCTCGCCGTCGCCGCGACGACGATCACCGTCAACTGGGGCCTGTACATCTGGGCCGTGAACAGCGGCCATGTCGTCGAGGCGTCGCTCGGCTACTTCATCAACCCGCTGGTCACCATCGCCATGGGTGTCCTGCTCCTGGGCGAACGGCTGCGCCCGGCCCAGTGGGCGGCGGTCGCCACCGGCGTCGCCGCGGTACTCGTGCTGGCCGTCGGCTACGGGAAGCCGCCGTGGATCTCGCTGATCCTGGCGTTCTCGTTCGCGACGTACGGGCTGGTCAAGAAGAAGGTCGACATGGGCGGCCTGGAATCGCTCACCGTCGAGACCGCCGTCCTCTTCCTGCCCGCGCTCGGCTATCTGGTGTGGCTGAGCGCCCGGGGCACGGCGACCCTGACCTCGGAGGGCGCCGGGCACACGGCGCTCCTCGCCTCGACCGGTGTCGTCACGGCGGTGCCGCTGATCCTGTTCGGGGCCGCCGCGATCCGCATTCCGCTCTCGACGATCGGGCTGCTCCAGTACATGACCCCGGTCGCCCAGTTCATCCTGGGCGTCGCCTACTTCCACGAGGAGATGCCGCCGGAGCGGTGGGCCGGATTCGGCCTGGTGTGGGCGGCGCTGATCGTGCTCACCTGGGACGCGCTGCGGACCGCGCGCCGCACCAGGGCCCAGGCACAGGCGGCCCGCCTGGCCGCCGTGGCGACGGCCGCACCCGCGGGCTCCGACCGCACCCAGACCCCCTCAAGCGCAACCTAGTTGCTTTTTTAACCCAGTTACGTTTTCCTGGAGGTCCACCGCACGGACCGGCCCCAGGAGCACCCATGCACGCCTCCTCCCCGCTTCCCGTACTCGTCGTCGGCTCGGGCCCGACCGGGCTGACCCTCGCCATCGGCCTGGCCCGCCGGGGCGCCGGCGTCCGGATCATCGACAAGGCCCCCGAGTTCCCGCGTACGTCCCGGGCCAAGGGCCCCAACCCGCGCTCGCTCGAAGTCCTGGAGGACCTGGGCGTACTGGACGAGGTGCTGGCCGCCGGGGCCCGGCCGCTGCCGATGCGCAAGTACCGGGGCGGGGTCGCCATCGCCGACGCCGAGCCCTTCGCGGACCAGCGGCCGACGCCGGACGCGCCCTACGACCGGCCGCACATGATGGCCCAGTGGCGCCTGGAGGAGGTGCTGCGGGCCCGGCTCGCGGAGTACGGCGTACGGGTCGAACTCGGCGCCGAACTCGTGGGCCTGGCCGAGGGCGAGGCGTCCGTGACCGCCACGCTCGCCGACGGCGGGCTGATCGAGGCCTCCTACGTGGCCGGCTGCGACGGCGGCCACAGCGCGGTGCGCAAGCTGCTCGGCATCCCCTTCGAGGGCAGGACCGACGAGACCCAGTTGATGGTGTGCGGGGACGTCGAGGTGGAAGGGCTCGACCGGGGGTTCTGGCACCAGTGGTTCGACGAGGACGGCGCCGTGATGCTCTGCCCGATCCCGGGGACGCGGTCCGGCTGGTGGTTCCAGGCCGGGCCCGAGACCGACGCGTCGGGCGCCCCGCTCGCGCCGTCGCTCGCCGGGTTCCGCCGCCTCTTCGCCAAGCACACCGGCCTGCCCGCCGACCGCCTCACCGAGGCGACGCTGCTCTCCACGTACCGGGTCAACGAGCGGATGGCCGCGCGCTACCGGGTGGGCCGGGTCCTCCTCGCCGGGGACGCGGCACATGTGCACTCCATCGCGGGCGGCCTCGGCATGAACACCGGCATCCAGGACGCGTACAACCTGGGGTGGAAGCTCGGCCGGGTCGCCGCCGGGCTCGCCGGACCCGCCCTGCTCGACACGTACGAGGAGGAGCGGCTGCCGGTCGCCGCGCAGGTCCTGGACATCAGCGCGGAACGCCTGCGGGCCACCCTTGAGGCGATCAAGAAGCCCGGCGGCGGCCTCGACTCGGCGGTCGGCCCCGGCACCAACGGCCTGGGCGGCGGCTACCGCTGGAGCTCGCTGGCCACCTCCCCGCTCGCCACGCCCCTTCTGCGCGCGGGCGACCGGGCCCCGGACGCGCCCTGCCTGGACGCGGCGACCGGCGAACCCCGCCGCCTCTTCGAGGTCTTCGCCGGACCGCACTTCACGCTCCTGGGCTTCGGCACGGGGACGGCCGGGGCCCTGCGCGAGGCGGCGGCTGCCCAGGGCGACGACCTGCGGGCGTACGGGGTCGACGCGGACGGCGGCCTGACCGACCACGAGGGTCACGCGCGGGCGGCGTACGGCATCGGCCCGGACGACGAACTGCTGGTTCTCGTACGGCCGGACAACCACGTGGGGCTGATCGCGGAGGCGGACGACGCGAAGGCGGTCACGGCCTACCTGAGCGGGACTGAAATCTGAGCGGAATCCACCATTCCGGGACAGAATGCCGCTCATGACTCTTGAGTGGAAAGTCGTCATCGACGCCGCCGACCCGCACGCGCAGGCCGGCTTCTGGGCCCAGGCCCTCGGCTACGAGATCGAGGACAACAGCCCCTTGGTCGAACACCTCCTGGGCCTCGGAGCCGTACCGGAAGCGGTCACGACGACGGCCCACGGCCGCCGCGCCTGGCTCGACCTCGCGGCGGTACGGCACCCGGACGACCCGTACGACGAGCAGAGCGGCGCCGGTCGCGGCCGCCGCCTCCTCTTCCAGCGCGTCCCCGAGCCGAAGACCGTGAAGAACCGCCTCCACCTCGACCTCCACGCGGGCCCGGACCGCATGGAGGCCGAGGTGGCCCGGCTGGAGGGCCTGGGCGCGAAGGCCGAACGCGAGGTGGCGGAGCAGGGCGGCACATGGACGGTCATGACGGACCCGGAGGGCAATGAGTTCTGCGTGTCGTAGGGGCTGCGGTGACGGGCCCGGTCAGGAGGACGTACGGCTCAGGCTCCGGGCCCCCACTACGCCCAGCAGGACCAGCACCCCGGCCACGGCCGGCACGAGGACCCGGAAGCCGACCGGCGGTCCGGGGGCCGTGGCGCCGACCAGCTCGTGGGGGTCGCGCAGGACCTCGTACCGGTCGCCGGGCCGCGAGGACCAGTCGCACCCGCCGGTGCTCTTGAGCCAGAAGGTGTCCCCGTGCGCCTCGACCTTGCAGCGGTGGTCCTCACCGCCGCTGTACGCGGGCGGCCCGTGCTCCACCTCGACGGCCGTGGCCGTCACCTGCTCGCCCCGCCAGTCGAGGACCGCGCCGCGGAAGCCGTACGGGACCGCGATGAGGACGCCCCAGAGCAGGACCATCCCCATCGCCCGCGCCACCGACGGGATGCCGAGCATGACGAGGACCGCCAGGCCGACGGCGAGGACCGCCGCGTAGCCGAGCATGAAGAAGTCCGGCGCGTTGTGCAGGACGGCGGCCCCGACGCCCGCGCCCGCGACCACGCCCCCCGTGCCGCACGCGATCCCCGCCCCCACCGACCGGGGCCACCGCGTCGCCCGCAGGACCCCCCGCAACCACCGGACCCTCCCCCCGACCGCCCCCGCCATCCCCGCCCCCGTCGTAGACGTATCCCAACTCGCCTACCCGGCGGGGGCGTTCACACACCCGGACGCCGCCAGGGGGCCGGCGCGGTGAGATATCGCCGCAACGTGGGGCCGAGCCAGTCCACGGCCCCCTCGCCGCCGCCCTCGGCATCCATGGCCTGACCTCGGCGCTCCTCGCGACAGCCGGTCTGCTGCTCCTCCGCGAAACGAGCGGGGCGAGCGGGGCGGGGGCGGCCGTCGGGCAGCGCGCCTGACGGCCGCCCGCCGTCAGCCCGCCGGTCCGCCGCCGGGACCCACTCCGCCGACCCTCCGCAGCATGTCCAGGAATGGAGACCGCTCGTCCGGGGTCAGCGGGGCCAGGAGTTCCGCGTTGGCGCGGTCGCCGGCTGCCGTGCAGTCCTCCAGGCGGCGGCGGCCCGCCGCCGTCAGGCTGACCGCGTTCTTGCGGCGGTCCTTGGGATCAGGGGCGCGGACGAGCAGGGACGCGTCCTGGAGGTCGTTCAGGATGCCGACCAGGTCCTTCGGGTCCAGCGCCACCGCGCGGCCGAGGTCCGCCTGGGCGACCGGTTCCAGGTCCTCGACCGCTGCCAGCACCACGTGGTGCCACATCTTCATGCCGTGCCCGGCCAGGGCGTCGGCCACCAGGGACCGGCCTCTGGCCGCCGCCCGGCCCAGGAGCCAGCTCGGGAGCGGGCGGATGCGGCTCGGGGCCGTCGCTGCTGCCTTGTCTGTCATGCCTCGCATCGTATCGAGTAATCGTTGGACATCCCTACGAGTTTCCCCTTATCGTTGGGGATCCCAATGAAACTCTGCGCGGTCGGAGGTCATCGCCCATGCGGCGCATTCGGTACGAACACAGCGGCGGGCCCGAGGTGTTGTTCGAGGAGGACGTGCCCGTCCCCACGCCCGGCCCCGGCGAACTCCTCGTCAAGGTCGAGGCGGTCGGCGTCACCCTCCCCGTGGTGCGGAAGGTCCGCGAGAGCCGGGAGCCCGTCCCGCTCGGCGGCGAGGTGGCCGGTGAGGTGGCGGCGCTCGGGGACGGCGTGAGCGGGTACGCCGTCGGCGACCGGGTCACCGGGCTCTGCTTCGGGCACGGGTACGCCGAGTACGCCGTGCTGAACCGGGCGATGGCGTCCGCCGTGCCCGCCGGGGCCACCGCGCAGGATGCCGTCGCGCTCGTCCGCAGCGGTGTCGTCGCGCTCGGGGCACTGGAGTCCGCGCGGCCGGAGAAGGGCGAGTCCGTGCTCGTGACCGCCGCCGCGAGCGCGGTCGGGCACCTCGCGCTCCGGCTCGCCCGGCTGCGGGGCGCGTCCCGGGTCGTGGCGGCCGTGGGCGATCCCGCGAAGGCGGACTTCGTGCGGTCGCTCGGGGCCGACGAGGTGGTGACGTACACCGACGAGAGCTGGGGCGAGCCCTGCGACATCGTGCTGGACGCGGTGGGCGGCGACCTCCTCCCGCGAGCCGTCCGCGCGGTCGCCCCCGGCGGCCGGCTCGTCGCGTACAGCTCGGGCGGCGGCACGATCGAGGCGTACGACCTCCTCGTCGGCGGCAAGTCCGTCATCGGCTTCCAGGTGGCGCACATCGCCCGCAACCACCCCGCGCGGTACGCCGGCTGGATCGCCGAGCTGTGGGCGCTGCACAGCGAGGGAAGCCTGCGGCCCGCCGTCCACGCGGCGTTCCCGCTCGCCGACGCGGCCCTCGCCCACGCGGCCGTCGAGAACCGGCTCAACCGGGGCAAGGTCGTCCTCACCGTCCCGTAGCCGCTCTACCCCACGCCCCCGCCCCGCCACAACTCCGGCCGGGCTCCGGAACCCAGCGCCTACGCTTGATCCCATGCCCATCCCACCCGCATATGCCCTTGTCGCCACGGACCTGGACGGCACCCTGCTGCGCGGCGACGACACCGTCGGTCCCCGGACCCGCGCCGCGCTCGCCCTGGCCCGGTCAGCCGGGGCCCGGCACCTCGTCGTCACCGGGCGGCCGGTGCCCGGCGTGCGGGAGCTGCTGGACGAGCTCGGGTACGAGGGGCTCGCCGTCTGCGGGCAGGGGACGCAGGTGTACGACGCCGGGGCGCGGCGTACCGTCCGGGCCGTCACGCTGGACCGGGAGGCGGCCGACGCGGCGCTCGGGAAGATCGAGGCCCAGGTGGGGCAGGTCTTCGCGGCCGTCGACCAGGACGGGGCCGACGGGCGCACGCTCATCGAGCCCGGCTACCGGCTGCCGCACCCCACGCTGCCCGCGCAGCGGACCCGGCACCGGGACGAGCTGTGGGCCGCACCCGTGATCAAGGTGCTCATCCGGCACGCGGAGCTGAGCGACGAGGCGCTGACCGCCGAGGCCCGCGCGGTCGTCGGGGACCTCGCCACCGTGACGCACTCCGGGCCCGGAACCGTCGAGCTCCAGCCGTACGGCATCGACAAGGGCGTCGGGATCGCGCTGGCCGCCGAGGAGCTGGGGGTGGACCCGCGCACGGCGATCGCCTTCGGTGACATGCCCAACGACCTGCCGATGTTCCGCAGCTGCGGCTACGGCGTCGCCATGGGCAACGCCCATCCCGAGCTGCGCGCGGCGGCCGACGAGGTCACCCTGTCCAACGAGGACGACGGCATAGCGGTCGTCCTGGAGCGCCTCTACGGCTGAGACGCCGGCCGGCCCACCGCCCCCAGGGACCGCAGCACATGGTCCACCAGCGCGCCCACCTCCTCCTCGTCCTGCATCGTCTTGCGCAGGACGTGGCGGTAGTACACCGGGCCGTACAGCATCTCCACCGCCAGGCGCAGATCCGCGCCCGGTGGGATCTGGCCCTGCTCCTGGGCGCTGCGCAGCCGGCCCACCGCCTCCTCGAAGCGGGGGTCGATCAGCTGGGTGCGTACCGTTTCGGCCAGCTCGTCGTCGTGGTGGAGCTCCGAGAGGATGCCCGCGTACGCCGGTCCGAAGGGCGGTACGGCGAGGACGTGGACCGCGCCCGTGATGTGGGTGCGCAGATCCCGCGCGATGTCGCCGGTGTCGATGAACGGCGTGGCCGACACCAGCATCTCCGTGAACGCCTCCAGCAGCACCGCGCTCTTCGAGGGCCACCAGCGGTAGATCGTCTTCTTGCTGACGCCCGCCCGCGCGGCGATCGCCTCGATCGTGACCCGCCCGTATCCCCTCTCCGTACAGAGGTCGAGGGCGGCGTCCAGGGTCGCCCTGCGTGAGCTCTCGCTCCGGCGCAGTGAACTCGGCGATGTGTTCATTCGGTGAGCATAGGTGTGTTCGAGCCAATCCTTGTTGACAGCGCGTCGCTATAAGTCGAACAATGCTCTGGCGGAAACGGAACGTACCGTGTCGGCTCGTTCCTTCTGTTTTCGCACCGTTCGTGCCGTTCGTGCCGCGACGAGCCGATCGGGGGACGGCTCGCCGGCCGACGGTACGGGTGCCGCCTCCGCTTCAGGCCGTGATGTCCTTCGTCGTGAACCGGGCCCAGGCCGCCGAGCCGAACACCGCCGCGTACAACGCCTGAAGCTCCAGGTTCTTCACCACGTCGTCCCAGCGGACGGGATCGCGCAGCAGGTCCGAGAAGGACAGCCAGTGGTGCGGGAACAGGTAGGGGTGGACCGCGCTCAGCTGCGGGATGGTGTCCACGATCTGGACGGTGATCAGCAGCCCGACCGTCGCCGCCATGGCCGCGATGCCGCTGTTGGTGAGCGTCGATACGAACAGGCCGAGCGCCGCGAAGCCGGTCAGGGACGCGGCCACGCACACCGCGACGAGCCCCGCCCGTACCAGTCCCTCGCCGAAGCCGATCGTGGTCCCCGAGATCGTCGTGACCTCGCCCACCGGGAACAGCAGCGCGCCCACGGCCAGCGCGGAGGCGGCCACGACGAGCGTCGCGACCAGGCAGAACCCCAGCGTGGCGGCGTACTTGGCGAGCAGCAGCCGTGTCCGGCCGGCCGGGGCGACCAGCAGATAGCGCAGGGTGCCCGCGTTGGCCTCGCCGGCGATCGCGTCGCCCGCGATGACGCCCACCGCCATCGGGAGGAAGACGGGGAGCGTCGCGGCGAGCGCGGCGAAGACCAGGAACAGGCCGTTGTTGGTCACCTGGGAGAGGAACGCCGGTCCGCCCTCCCCGCCACCGGCCCCCGCCGACGAACCGTCGGCCGTCTCGATGCGCACCGCGATCCCGATCAGTACGGGAACGGCGGCCAGCACGCCCAGCAGCGCGAGCGTGCGCCAGCGGCGCAGGGTGGTGGCGAACTCGGAGCGGAGGATGCCGAACGTCCACAGCGGGCTGCGTGCGGCGTCCGCGCGCACGGCGGTCTCACCGCCGGCCCCGTCGCGGGCGGCCCCCTCGGCCGGCTCCCCGGCGGCCCCGGCCGCCCCCTCAGCCTGCGACATCGAATCCCTCTCCCGTCAGAGCCACGAACGCGTCCTCCAGCGAGGCCCGTTCCACGCCGAAGGCGCGCACCCGTACGCCCTCCCGCACCAGCGCCGCGTTCAGATCGGCCAGTTCCACCGTGCCCGGCGGGGCGTCGGCGCGGACCCGGTCGCCGTCCAGTGTGATGCCCGTGACGCCGTGCTCCTTCAGTACGCGCGCGGCGTCGGCCGGGTCCGGTGTGGTGACGGCCAGCCGGCCGCCGGTGGCGAGGCCCGCGACCGGGCCCTGGGTGAGGAGCCGGCCCCGGGCCATCACCGCCGCGTGCGTACAGACCTGCTCGATCTCGTCCAGGAGATGGGAGGAGAGGAAGACCGTCGTGCCGTCCGCCGCCAGTTCGCGGACCAGGGCGCGGATCTCGCGCATGCCCTGCGGGTCCAGGCCGTTGGTCGGCTCGTCCAGGACGAGCAGCCGGCGTGGCCGGAGGAGGGCGGCGGCGAGGCCGAGGCGCTGTTTCATGCCCAGCGAGTACGCGCGCGCCTTCTTGCCGGCCGCCGGGGCGAGCCCGACCCGTTCCAGGGCGTCGCCGACCCGGGCGGCGCGGGTGCGCGGGTCGGCGGTGGGGTCGGCCCGGTCGTAGCGCAGGAGGTTGTCCCGGCCGCTCAGGAACCCGTACAGCGCCGGGCCCTCGATCAGCGCGCCGACCTCCGGGAGCACCGTGCGCGTGGCGTCCGGCATGGGGCGGCCGAGGACGCTCGCGGTGCCGGAGGTCGGGGCGATCAGGCCCATGAGCATCCGGATGGTGGTGGTCTTGCCCGAGCCGTTGGGCCCGAGGAAGCCGAAGACGCTGCCGCCGGGGACGCTGAGGTCGAGCCCGTCCACGGCGAGCTGTCCGCCCCGGTAGCGCTTGGTCAGCCCGCGCGTCTCGATGACGGGCACGGTGCCGGGTGCCCCGGGCTGCCCGATGGGCTCGGCGTCGGACCCTGCCATACGTGCTCCCCACTGGTCGTACGGTCGCGCCCGCCCCGCCGTGCACGGGGCACAGCGGGGCGGGCGGAGGAACCTCGCGGCGTCAGCCCGCGTTCGCCGCGGCGATCAGCGCGTCCTTGGTGACCGCGCCCACGTAGACGCGGCCGTCGTCCGTCATCAGCGCGTTGATCAGGCGGGTCTTGAAGACCGTGCCCGAGCCGAACTTTCCGGTGACCTTGTCGCCGAGCGCGTCCAGGAACTGCTGGGCCTCCGCCGGGACGTCCTTCGACGCCTCGGACGGCAGGGCCGCCCCGCCGGGGGTCTTGAACTCGGCGATGCTGTTCCAGCCCTTGCCGATGATCTTCGGCGCGCCTTCGCCCTCGAACGTGCTCAGGTCGCCCCGGGCCTTCTCGGCGGCCTCCCGAGCCTCCTTCTCATGGCCCTTGGCGTCGTCCGCCTCGGTGACCTTCGCACCCTTGGGCGGGGTGAAGGTGAAGGAGGACGCGGCGGGCTTCCCGAAGTCGACCGAGGTGAAACCGGCGTCGACGACCGCCTTGCCGCCGCTGCTGGGCCGGAGCGTGAACTTGAGCGGCACGCCGTTCTCCGCGTCCACCGCGACGGTGACCGAACCGACCGTGGAGCCCTTCTGCTCGGGCTTCAGGACGAGCCGGTACGCGTCGCGCCCGGCGACCCGGGCGGTGCCGTCCACCGTGACGGACGTGGTGCCGTCGGCGGCCTTCAGCGCCTCCTCGGCCAGGGCCTTCGGCGTGGTGGGGACGCCCTCGGGGGCGGTCTGCTCCTTGCCGTGGGGCGCCTTGCCCTTGCCCTTGCCCTCGGCGTGGTAGACCGCGTTGGACGCGCTGTCGTACGCCCAGACCTGGTCGCCGTTGTGGATCAGGCTGTACTCGGACGTGTCGTCCAGGACCGAGAGGCGCTGCTTGTCGGGGCCGTCGGCGGCCACCCGCAGGGTGTGCGTACCGGAGGCCAGCTCGGTGAGCTTGGCCTGCGGGTCGGCGCTCGACGCGTCCTTGCCGCCGTCGCCGCCCTTGGCCGCGCCGGACAGGAAGGAGTCGGCCATTCCGCCCATGGACGGGATGCCGAGGTCCGTGCTGATCTTCACCGTGCCGGAGAACTGCTCCGTGTCCGACGCGGCGATCTTCTCGATGAGTTCCTGTGCGGTGATCTTCGGCAGATCGGGGTCGCCCGAGCTGGCGAGCGCCGGGACCAGGCCGATCGTCGCGGCCGCCACCCCCGCCACCGCGACGGGGACGATGTAGCGCGCCGCCTTGCGACGGCCGACGCCTCCCCGGGCGCCCGTGCCGTTGGTCTCCGCGCTGTCGTTCGGTGCCATGTGTGCCCTACCTCCGTGGTCGGCGGCTTCCGTCGGGATGCACTCGTCCACTCCGTGCCGCCATTCTCACCCGTTTTGGTCAGGAGTGGTTGTTCTCCATCTGACCAAATCGGGCGGCCCGAAGCGTCAGCCCCCGGGAGCAACTCCACGTACCTCTTCGGTATGACGGCGCGGCGCCGATTCTCCGCCGTCCAGTAGGGGTTGGGGCGCCATGGACCCCAGGGGCCTCAGCCGGCGCGGTGGACGACCGCGTCGCACATCTCTTCCAGCGCGAGCTTCGCGTAGCACTCGGGCAGCGGCTTCAGCGTGGCCCGCGCCTCCTGGGCGTACCGGACGGTGTCCCTGCGGGCCTGGGCGAGCGCCGGGTGGGCGCGCAGCAGGCGCAGCGCCTCGTTGAGCGTGTCCGGGTCGCTGAGGTCGCCGTCGAGCAGTTCGACGAGGGCGAGGTCGTCCGGCTTGCCGTCGGCCTCGGCCTGCGCCCGGAGGTGGAGGACGGGGAGGGTCGGGATGCCTTCGAGGAGGTCCGTGCCGGGGGTCTTGCCGGACTCGTGGGAGTCGGAGGCGATGTCCAGGACGTCGTCGGCGAGCTGGAAGGCGACGCCGAGCCGTTCACCGTACTGGGTGAGGATGTTCGTCGTGGACTCGTCGGCGCCGGCCATCATCGCGCCGAAGCGGCAGGCGACGGCGATCAGCGAGCCGGTCTTGCCGCGCATCACGTCGAGGTAGTGCTCGACGGGGTCGCGGCCGTCGCGCGGGCCGGCGGTCTCCAGGATCTGACCGGTGACCAGGCGCTCGAAGGCCTCCGCCTGGATGCGGACGGCCTCCGGGCCGAGGTCGGCCAGGATGTGCGAGGCGCGCGCGAAGAGGAAGTCGCCGGTCAGCACGGCGACCGAGTTGCCCCAGCGGGAATTGGCGCTGGCGACACCGCGCCGCACGTCGGCCTCGTCCATGACGTCGTCGTGGTACAGCGTCGCGAGGTGGGTCAGCTCCACGACGACGGCCGCGGGCACCACGCCCGGGGCGTCGGCGTCGCCGAACTGGGCGGCCAGCATCGCAAGGAGCGGCCGGAACCTCTTGCCGCCCGCGCGCACCAGGTGCTGGGCGGCTTCCGTGATGAACGGCACGTCGCTCTTGGTGGCATCGAGCAGGCCCGACTCGACAGCAGCCAAACCGGCCTGGACACCGGCCTCAAGAGCCTGGTCCCGCACGCTCAGTCCGAACGGCCCGACGACGGTCACGAGGGGATCTCCTGTCTGCTGACGATCACACGGAATGTCGATGTGTCGTTGTCATCACTCAAGTCAGCGTATCCGGTCCCCTTTGGATCACCGTGGGCGCCTTCCCGCCACCGCCGGTATGTTCGGGATCAGCTCATACGATCAGGAGTTGCCGCTTTGTCCCACACAGCAGCAGACGCCGAACCGGCGCAGCCGCCCCCGGCCGACGACCACGCGTTTTTCGGCCAGCCACGGGGTCTGATGACCCTGTCCGGCCTGGAGGTGTGGGAGCGGTTCTCGTTCCTGGGCATGCAGGCGATCCTGGTCCTCTACTTCGCGGACACGGTCGCCCACGGCGGCATGGGCATGGAGGCCGGGACCGCCGCCTCCGTCTCCGCCGCGTACGGCACGCTCGTCTATCTGGTCTCGGTGGCCGGGGGCTGGCTGGCCGACCGCATCCTGGGTTCGTACCGGGCCGTGCTGTACGGCGGCATCCTGATCGCCTGCGGGCATTACGCCATGGCGGTGCCCACCGACGCGATGACCTGGGTCGGCCTCGGACTGATCAGCGCCGGTACGGGCCTGCTCAAGCCGAACGTGGCCACCATGGTCGGCAAGCTCTACCGCACGGACGACGAGCGCCGGGACGCCGGCTTCGCCCTCTATTACATGGGCATCAACATCGGCGCGTTCCTCGGCCCGCTGATCACCGGCTGGCTCGGTGACCACGCGAGCTGGCACTGGGGCTTCTCGGCCGCCGCGTTCGGTATGACGCTGGGCCTCATCCAGTACGTGGCGGGCCGCCGTCACCTGGCCGGGCGAAAGCACGCCGCCGAATACGCGCTGGCCCCCGGGCCCATGCGCCGCGCGGTCCTGCTCATCGCCGTCGGGGCCGTGGTGGTCGCGGCGGTGGCGACCGCGCTGGCCCTGGCGGGCCGGCTGACCATGGACCGGTTCGTCGACGTGCTCACCCTGATCTCGGTGATCGCGCCGGTCGTCTACTTCGTGGTGATGTTCCGCAGCCCCCGGGTCACCCCCGAGGAGCGCGGCAGGCTGCGCCCGTACGTGGTGCTGTTCCTGGCCTCCGTGGTGTTCAACTTCATCCTCTTCCAGGCGTACTCGACGATGATGCTGCTCGCGTCGGCCAACGCCCGTACCGAGATCTTCGGCTTCCACTTCCCGGCGAGCTGGTACGCCTCCGCGCTCGGCGCCTTCGAGGTGCTGCTCGCCCCGGTGGTCGCGGCCGTCTGGGCGAGGATGGGGCCGCGCCAGCCGCACGCGTCCAACAAGATCGCGATCGGGGTGATCCTCGGCGGGCTGTCGTTCCTGCTGATGGTCCTGCCCACCTCCGGGCACACCTCGGACACGTACAAGATGGCCGCCTGGTGGATCGTCGGCTCGTATCTGCTGCTCGGGCTCGGCGACATCCTGCTGGAGACCTCCGGCATGTCGGCGACCACCAAGCTCGCCCCGAAGGCGTTCGCCAGCCAGACCATGGCGCTCTGGTTCCTCTCGCTGGCCCTCGCCAACGGCATCCAGGCCCAGATCGTGAAGCTGTACGGCGAGGTGTCCAACCCCGCCTACTTCGGTGTCAATGGCGCTGTCGCGGTGGCGGCCGGTGTGGCCGTCATCGCCGCCGCCCCCTGGCTCAAGCGCACCATGCACCCCGTCCACTGAGGTACGCCCATGCACATCCAGACCGCGTTCCCGTACGAGACGACCCATGAGGACCTCTACATTCCGCTGCCGGACGGCACGCAGCTGTACGCGCGGATCTGGCGGCCGGTCACGGACGAACCCGTGCCCGCCCTGCTGGAGTACCTGCCCTACCGGCTGAGCGACTGGACCGCGCCGCGCGACTGGCAGCGCCACCCCTGGTACGCCGGCCACGGCTACGCCTCCGTCCGGGTGGACGTGCGCGGCCACGGCAACAGCGAGGGCATGCCGGGCGACGAGTACGACGCGACGGAGCTGGCCGACGGGGTCGCCGTCGTCCACTGGCTGGCCCGGCAGGAGTGGTGCTCGGGCCGGGTCGGCATGTTCGGCATCTCGTGGGGCGGCTTCAACTCGCTCCAGATCGCCGCGCTGGCCCCGGAGCCGCTGAAGGCGATCGTCACGGTGTGCTCGGCCGACGACCGCTACGACAACGACGTCCACTACATGGGCGGCTCGGTCCTCGCCGTGGACATGCACGCCTGGGCGGCCACCATGCTGGCCTTCGTCTGCCGTCCGCCCGACCCGGCGGACGTCGGCGACGACTGGCGGCAGATGTGGCTGGACCGGCTGGAGGCCGTGGACCCCTTCATCCACACCTGGCTCTCCCACCAGACCCGGGACGCCTACTGGAAGCACGGCAGCGTCTGCGAGGACTACTCCGCGATCGAGGCGAACGTCCTCGCGGTCGGCGGCTGGCACGACCCGTACCGCGACACCGTGCTCCGGCTCGTCGAGCACCTGGACCCGGCGAAGGTGCGCGGGATCATCGGCCCCTGGTCGCACCAGTACCCCGACCGGGGGCTGCCGCCCGGACCGGCCATCGGCTTCCTCCAGGAGACCCTGCGCTGGTGGGACCAGCACCTCAAGGACGAGGACACCGGGGTGATGGAGGAGCCGCTGCTGCGGTCCTGGATCAGCGAGTCGCACCGGCCCGCCACGGTCTACGAGACGCTGCCCGGCCGCTGGGTCGGGGAGACCAGCTGGCCGTCCGAGAACGTCACCCCGGTGGCGTACGCCCTCCAGGGCGGGCCGCAGATCGTCCGCTCGCCCCAGCAGACCGGGCTCGACGCGGGGCGCTTCTTCCCCTTCGGCAACGACGCCGACCTGCCACCGGACCAGCGCGACGAGGACGCCAAGTCGCTCTGCTTCGAGTTCCCCGTCGCCGACGCGCCGATCGAGATCCTGGGCCGGCCCCGGGTGAGCCTGCGCATCACGATGGACGTGCCGCGCGGCCAGGCCGTCGCCCGGATCTGCGACGTCGCCCCCGACGGCTCCTCCACCCTCGTCACGCGCGGCGCCCTCAACCTCGCCGCCCGCAACGGCCGCGACCGCACCGAGGACTGGCCGGCCGGCGCCACCGAGGACGTGGCCTTCGAGCTGAACGGCATCGGGCACACCTTCCCGCCCGGCCACCGCATCCGGCTCGCCCTCTCCTCCTCGTACTGGCCCTGGATCTGGCCGCAGGCGGGCTCGGCGGGCTTCACCCTGGAGGCCGACGGCAGCCTCCTCGAACTCCCCGTGCGCCGGCACACCGAGGACCCCGCGATCCGCTTCGAGGAACCCGAGCAGTCCGAACCGCTGGGCGTGGTCTTCCCGGAGACGCTGGACCCGCCGCGCCCCGAACGCCTCGTCGTCCGCGATGTCGCCGAGGGCGAGTGGAAGCTGGAGGTCGACCCCCGCTACGGCGGCACGCGCGTCTACCCCGACGGGCTCGAATTCACCGAGGACGCGCGGGAGACGTACACGATCCAGGAGGACGACCCGCTCTCCGCGCGCACCCGGTCCGACTGGACGATCCGGCTGCACCGGCCGGAGATGTCCTGGGACGTGCAGATCGACACCCGCTCGGAGATCACCGCCGACGCGGACGACTTCCACACCGTCAACGAGGTCGTCTGCACCGAGGGCGGCGAGGTCGTCTTCCACCGGACCTGGGAGAAGAGCATTCCGCGCACGTCCGGGTGACACGACAGGTGAGGCGTACTTTCCGGGGCACTGGGGATGGTTGGGGCACCGCCCGGGTGGTGACCATCAGGCACACCGCCCGGTCAACGGCCCCGACGTAACGTGTCACCCAAGCGAACCGGAAAGCGAGGCAGCGACAGATGCCCGAGCAGAGCAGCCCGCTCGATGTGGCCGAGGGCGATCCCTTCGGCCCGCACAACCTGCCGTACGGCGTGTTCTCCACCCCCGGCCGGCCGGAGCCACGCGTCGGCGTCCGCATCGGCGACCACGTCCTGGACGCCGGGGCCGCCGCGCTCGCCCTGGGTTCGCCGTACGCCCAACTGCTGGCGCAGCCCGACCTGACGGCCCTGCTCGCGGCCGGGCGCACCGCCTGGCGCGATGTGCGCCGCGCGCTGACCGCGTGGGTGACGGTCCCCGCCCACCGCGCGGACATGGAGCCCCTGCTGCACCCCCTGGACGCGGTCACCCTGCACCTGCCGTACCAGGTCGCGGACTACGTGGACTTCTACGCGAGCGAGCACCACGCCACCAACGTGGGCCAGATCTTCCGGCCCGACGCCGAGACGCCGCTCACCCCCAACTGGAAGCATCTGCCCATCGGTTACCACGGGCGCGCCGGGACCGTCGTGGTCTCCGGCACCGACGTGGTCCGCCCGGCGGGCCAGCGCAAGGGACCGGCCGACCCGGCGCCCGTCTTCGGCCCGTCCGTGCGGCTCGACATCGAGGCGGAGGTCGGCTTCGTCGTCGGCACCCCGTCCGCGCAGGGCACGGCCGTGCCGCTCGCCGACTTCCGGGAGCACGTCTTCGGCGTCTCGCTGC
Organism: Streptomyces sp. NBC_00708; assembly: GCA_036226585.1. Classification (GTDB taxonomy): domain Bacteria; phylum Actinomycetota; class Actinomycetes; order Streptomycetales; family Streptomycetaceae; genus Streptomyces. The sequence continues at coordinate 4,206,223 of CP108997.1, read as the reverse complement.
TCAACGACTGGTCGGCGCGCGACATCCAGGCCTGGGAGTACGTCCCGCTCGGCCCGTTCCTCGGCAAGTCCTTCGCCACCTCCGTCTCCGCCTGGGTCACCCCGCTGGAGGCCCTGGACGCCGCCCGCACCGCCCCGCCCGCCCGCGACCTCCCGCTCCTGCCCTATCTGGACGACGCGGACGAGGACGAGCCCGGCGGCTACGACCTGCGGATCTCCGTCGCCGTCAACGGGCACGTCGTCGCGGAGCCGCCGTTCTCCACGATGTACTGGACGGCCGCCCAGCAGCTCGCCCAGATGACGGTCAACGGCGCCTCGCTGCGCACCGGCGACCTCTACGGCTCCGGCACCGTCAGCGGCGCCGAGCCCTCCCAGCGCGGCTGCCTGCTCGAACTCACCTGGAACGGGCGCGACCCGCTGGAACTGCCCGACGGCAAGCGGACGTTCCTGGAGGACGGCGACACCGTCACCCTCACCGCCTGGGCCCCCGGCCCCGACGGCACCCGCGTCGGTCTCGGCGAGGTCACCGGCCGGGTCGTCCCGGCGGCCTGACCCGGCGCCCCGGCCGCGCCCCGCCCGGGGTGCGGCCGGGCGCGGTCCGCATGCCGGACCGGCGGGTGGCGGATCTTCCCCAGGCCGGTCCCGTCACCGCAGGTCAGAGGGGTTCCGCCGGTTCCCCTTGATGGCGCAACACTGCGGCAACACCAACTCCCGCACCCCGTCGGTATGGTCCAGCGCATGCCAGCCGAACGCACCCGCGAGCACACCGTGCCCGTCGCCGCCGCCCGCCGGCGCCGGCTGCGTGCGGACGGTGCCCGGCTCCTCGCCGACCTGCTGCGCCACCAGGTGCGCACGGGCGCGTTCCCCGGCGGTGTCCTGCCCTACGAGGACACCATCGGCCACGACTACCGCGTCTCCCGCAACACCGTGCGCCAGGCCCTGGACCTGCTGCGCGGCGAAGGGCTCGTCGAACGGCAGCCGGGCGTCGGCACCGTCGTCGTCGCCGAGAAGTACCCGCACGCGCTCGACCGGCTCCAGGGCCTGGCCGAGACCCTGCGCGAGCACGGCCGGGTCACCAACGAGGTCCGCACCGTCGGCCCCGTCCCCGCCCCGGCCCCGGTCGCCCGGCGGCTCGGCCTCGCCGAGCACACCGACGTGCTCTACATCGAGCGCCGCCGGCTGCTGAACGGGCTGCCCCTCTCCCTCGACCTCACCTACGTCCCGATGGACGTCGGCGCCGGGCTGCTCGGCGCCGACCTGGAGAACACCGACGTGTTCCGGCTGCTGGAGTCCCTGACCGGGCAGCGGCTGGGCGACGCCGACATCACCCTGGAGGCCGTCAACGCCGACGCGCACTCCGCGGCCGTCCTGGAGATCCCGCGCGGCTCGGCCGTCCTGATGCTGGAGCGCCTCACCCGGCTCGCCGACGGCCGGCCGGTCGACCTGGAGTTCATCCGCTTCCGCGGCGACCGCATCAGCATGGACGGCGTCCTGCACCGGTCCCGCTGACCCACCCCACCTCCCGCACACCCTTCCCTGGAGCCCCGCCATGCCTCTGGCGCCCCAGCGGGCCGACGTGCCCGTGACCATCGACGAGTCGAAGTGCATCGACGGCTGCACCCTCTGCGTCGACATGTGCCCGCTCGACTCCCTGGCCATCCACCAGGACAGCGGCAAGGCGTACATGCACGTCGACGAGTGCTGGTACTGCGGCCCGTGCGCCGCCCGCTGCCCCACCGGCGCGGTCACCGTCAACATGCCCTATCTCCTGCGCTGAAAGGCCCCGACTCCCATGCGACGCACAGCATCCGGCGCCCTGGCCGCGCTGCTCCTCACGCTCACCACGGGCTGCGGCGGCTCGGCGGGCGCGGACGACAGCGGTACGGTCACGGTGACCGTCGGCTACCAGTCCCGGACCATCAACACCGTCACCGCGGGCACTCTGCTGCGCTCCCTCGGCTACTTCGAGGACGAGCTGCGCAAGCGCGGGAAGCGGGACGGTGTCACGTACAAGGTGGAGTGGCAGGACTACGCCACCGGCGCCCCGATCACCGCCCAGATGACGGCCGGGAAGATCGACATCGGCTCGATGGGTGACTTCCCGCTGCTGATCAACGCGGCCCGGGGCGTCCAGCTGAAGCGGCCCACCCGGCTCGTCTCGGTCACCGGCTACAACCTGGCGGGCGGCCTCAACACCGTGGTCACCGAGCCCGGTTCGAAGCTGCGCACCCTCACCGACCTGCGCGGCAAGAAGGTCTCCACGAGCGTCGGCTCCGCCGCCGACGGCACCCTCGTACGCGCCCTGCAACAGGCCGGGCTCGACCCCGAGAAGGACATCCGCAAGCTCAACCAGCAGCCCGCCGTGGGCGCTTCGGCGCTCCAGGCCGGCAGTGCGGACGCGTTGTCGCAGTTCGTGGCCTGGCCGGGGCTGCTCGCCTTCCAGGGCCGGGCCAAGGCGCTGTACGACGGCGCCGAGCTGAACCTGCCGACCTTCCACGGGGTCACCGTGAGCGAGGACTTCGCCGAGAAGCGGTCCGCCGTGGTGGAGGACTTCCTGCGCGCCCAGGGCCGGGCGACGGCCTATCTGCACGAGCACCCGGTCGCCGCATCCGAGTCCGTCGCGAAGGCCACCGGCCTGCCCGCCGAGGTCGTCCACCTCTACAACGGCGCCCAGGGCATCGCCACCTTCGACACCACGCTCAAGCCCGCGCTGATCGCCGCGCTGAAGAAGGACGTCCCGGTGCTGGCCTCGGCGAAGCTCGTCGGTGATGTGGATGTGGACGCCTTCGTCGACGACCGGTACATCAAGCGGGTGTACGGCTCCGGCTACGCGAAGGCGCTGGCCGCGGGGCCGCCCGCCCGGCGCGGGGGCGAGGTGTGGCTGAAGGGCAAGGAGACCACCACCGCCTTCACCACCTCCGCCGAGCTGCTGCGGTACGTGGCCGCGCACCGCGACACGGTCCGGGCGGCCTACGTCCCCGACGCGAAAACGGGCACGCTGTGGTTCGCGGACCGCGCGGTGTGGGTGGCGGACGGGGCCGGGCTGCGGCCGTACGTCACCGAGTCGGCGGCCCGCGCCGACATCGCGGCCCACCCCGGCGCCCGGACCGTCCCGTACGCCACCGCGCTGAAACGCGCCGGGTCCGCGTCATGAGCGGGCGGTGGTCTCTCGTACGGCGGGCGCTCTCGCTGGTCGCGGCCCTCGGGCTGTGGCAGACGCTGACCTCGTACGACATCAATCTCTGGCTGCGCTTCGAGCAGTTCCCGACGGTCACCGAGGTCGCCCGTGCCTTCGCGGACCGGGTCTCCGGCGACGCGTACTGGCAGGACCTGACCGACAGCCTGACCCGGATCGTCACCGGTTTCGCGCTGGCCGCCGTCCTCGGGGTCGCCGTCGGCACGGCCGTCGCCCGCTCGCGGATCGCCGCCGATCTGCTCGGCCCGGTCCTCGAAGTGCTGCGGCCCGTCCCGGCCATCGCGCTCGTCCCGGTCGCGATCCTGCTCTTCCCCAGCAACGAGCAGGGCATCGTCTTCATCACCTGCACCGCCGCGTTCTTCCCCGTCATGGTCTCCACCCGGCACGCGGTGCGGGCGCTGACCCCGGTCTGGGAGGAGGCCGTCCTGACCATGGGCGGCGGCCGGCGGCGCGTCCTGTGGTCCGTGGTGCTGCCCGGCGCGCTCCCCGGCATCCTCGGCGGCCTGTCCGTCGGCATCGGGGTGTCGTGGATCTGCGTGATCTCCGCCGAGATGATCTCCGGCGAGTACGGGGTCGGCTACCGCACCTGGCAGGACTACACGGTCGTCGACTACCCCGGGGTCTTCGTCGGCATGGCCACCATCGGCCTGCTCGGCTGGCTCACCTCCACGGCCGTGGAACTCCTCGGCCGCCGGCTGACCCGCTGGCTGCCGCGCACGGAGAGCCGCCCGGCCTCCCCGGTGCGCCGCCGCCCCGCCCCGGCGGCGACCGCCGCCCCCACGGTCCGTACGGCACAGGAACGGGTGCGCTCATGACGGCTGACACGACTGATGGGCTGCGGCTCGCGTTGCGCGGCGCCACCCTCGGCCGGACCGGGGCGCCCGTGCTCGACGGCATCGACCTGGACGTCGTGCCCGGCGAGATCCTGGCCGTCGTCGGCCCGTCCGGCTGCGGCAAGTCCACGCTCCTGCGCACCCTCGCCGGGCTGCTCCCCGCCCTCGGCGGCGAGGTCACCGAGGACGGCGAGCCCGTCACCGCGCCCCGCGCCGAACGGGCCCTCGTCTTCCAGGACGACGCACTGCTGCCCTGGCGCACGGTCCGCGCCAATGTCGAACTGCCCCTGGCCATCCGGGGCGTGGGGCGCGCCGAGCGGCGGACCCGCGCCGAGGAGTGGCTGACCCGGGTCGGTCTGGCCGAGCACGCGGCGAAGCTGCCGCACCGGATCTCCGGCGGCCAGCGCCAGCGCGTCCAGCTGGCCCGCGCGCTCGCGGCGGGGCCCCGGGCGGTCCTGATGGACGAGCCGTTCGGCGCGCTGGACGCCCAGACCCGGGCCGGCATGCAGCAGCTGCTCGTCGACGTGCTCCGGGGCAGCGGCGCCACGGTCGTGTTCGTGACGCACGACGTGGACGAGGCGCTGTTCCTCGGCGACCGGGTGGCCCTGCTGCCGGGCGGCCGGGTGCTGCCGGTGCCGCGTCCGCGCGAACGGGCCGCGCACACCGATCCGGCGACGGTCGCGCTGCGCCGCGAGGTCCTGGAATCCCTCACCACCCTCTGACATCTCACTGAAAGGCACCCCCGTGCAGATCCCCGCCCTCGCCGACGCCGAGGAAATCTCCTGCGACGTGCTGGTCGTCGGCGGCGGCACGGCCGGCACGATGGCGGCCCTCACCGCCGCCGAGCACGGCGCCTCCGTCCTTCTCCTGGAGAAGGCGCACGTCCGCCACTCCGGCGCGCTCGCCATGGGCATGGACGGCGTGAACAACGCGGTGATCCCGGGCCGCGCCGAACCCGACGACTACGTCGCCGAGATCACTCGCGCCAACGACGGGATCGTCGACCAGTCGACCGTCCGCCAGACCGCGACACGCGGCTTCGGCATGGTGCGGCGCCTGGAGTCGTACGGGGTGAAGTTCGAGAAGGACGAGCACGGCGAGTACGCGGTCCGCCAGGTCCACCGCTCCGGCTCGTACGTCCTGCCGATGCCCGAGGGCAAGGACGTGAAGAAGGTCCTCTACCGGCAGCTGCGGCGGCGCGAGATGCGCGAGCGCATCCGCATCGAGAACCGCGTCATGCCCGTGCGCGTCCTGACCGGCGACGACGGCCGGGCGATCGGCGCGGCCGGCTTCAACACCCGCACCGGGCAGTTCGTCACGGTCCGCGCGGGCGCCGTCATCCTCGCCACGGGCGCCTGCGGCCGCCTCGGCCTGCCCGCCTCCGGCTACCTCTACGGTACGTACGAGAACCCGACCAACGCGGGCGACGGCTACGCCATGGCGTACCACGCGGGCGCCGAGCTGACCGGCATCGAGTGCTTTCAGATCAACCCGCTGATCAAGGACTACAACGGCCCGGCCTGCGCGTACGTCGCCAACCCGTTCGGCGGCTACCAGGTCAACCGGCACGGCGAACGCTTCGTGGACTCCGACTACTGGTCGGGCCAGATGATGGCGGAGTTCGCGGCCGAGGTGGCCTCCGACCGGGGGCCCGTCTACCTCAAGCTGAGCCATCTGCCGGAGGAGTCCGTCAGCGCGCTGGAGACGATCCTGCACTCCACGGAACGCCCGACGCGCGGCACGTTCCACGCGGGGCGCGGGCACGACTACCGCACCCACGACATCGAGATGCACATCTCCGAGATCGGCCTGTGCGGCGGCCACTCCGCGTCCGGCGTCCGCGTCGACGACCACGCCCGCACCACGGTGGACCGCCTCTACGCGGCCGGTGACCTGGCCTGCGTGCCGCACAACTACATGATCGGCGCGTTCGTCTTCGGCGATCTGGCGGGCGAGGACGCCGCCCGTTTCACGGCGTACGAGGGCGAGCTGCCGGCCGATCAGCTGCGGGACGCCCACGAGCTGATCTACCGGCCGCTGCGGAATCCGGACGGGCCGCCGCAGCCCCAGGTCGAGTACAAGCTGCGCCGCTTCGTGAACGACTACGTGGCCCCGCCGAAGTCCGGGGCCCGGCTGTCGATCGCCCTGGAGTCCTTCGAGCGCATGCGGACGGACCTCGCGGAGATGGGCGCGACGACCCCGCACGAGCTGATGCGGTGCGCGGAGGTGTCGTTCATCCGGGACTGCGCGGAGATGGCCGCGCGCTCCTCGCTCGCCCGTACGGAGTCCCGCTGGGGTCTCTACCACGAGCGCACGGACCATCCCGAACGGGACGACGCGGACTGGTTCCACCACCTGGACCTGTACAAGTCCCCGTCCGGCGCGATGGAGTTCACCGCCCGGCCGGTGGCCCCGTACCTGGTCCCGGTGGAGGGGTTCGCCCCGGCCGGGGGCCCGGTGCGGCGGATCGGCACGGTGGAGCCAGAGGGGGTGGGCACGGCGGGGGCGCGGGACGCGGCACCGGTGTCGGCGTCGGTACGGGTGGTGGCGCCCGGTGCTTCCGAAGCCGCCGTCTCCACCTCGCCGCGCATCCTGGAACTGCTGGCCCTGAGCGAGGGCGAACCCGAACTGGCCGCCCTCGCCCCCTACCTGGACGACTCCGACCCCGCCGTCCGCCGGGCCGCCGTCGCCGCGCTCACCGAGTCCACCCCGACGGGCGCGGGCCCCGCCCTGGCCACCGCCCTCGGCGACCCGTCCCCCGCCGTACGCGCGGCCGTCGCCGCGTCCCTGCGCGAACTGGTCGAGGTCCTGCCCCCGTCCCCGGAGCTGCGCACCCCCCTGGTCGCCGCGCTCTCCTCGCCCGACGCGGTGGTCCGCGCCGCCGCCCTGGATACCCTGCGGGCCCTGCGCCTGGGCGACGCGGAGCTGTACGCGGGCACGCTGGACGACCCGGACCTGGACGTACGCGTGGAGACCGTACGGGCGCTGGTCTCGGTGGACGCGGTGGACGGCCTGACCCGTGCGGCGGCCGACCCGGCCCGCGAGGTGCGCGTCGCGGTGGCCAAGGGCCTGGCCGCCGTCCACTCCCCCACCCCGGACCCGCTCGCCCCCCTGCTCGACGACCCGGACGCGCTGGTCCGCGCGGCAGCCCTGGGCGCGCTGGCGGAGACGGGCTGCCCGGAGTCGTACGCCGAGCGCGCGGTGGCCGCGCTGACCGACCCGGCGTGGCAGGTCCGCGCGGGCGCGGCGAGGGGGCTGACCTCGGCTTCACCGGCCCACGCGGTGTCCCCCCTGGCCGGTGCCCTGGCCGACCCGAACGCGGACGTCCGCAAAGCGGCGGTCCTGGCGCTGCTGCGCCACCGGGACGCCCCCGAGGCCCGGGAGGCGCTGGCGGGGGCGACTGCGGACCCGGACGCGGACGTGAGGGCGTATGCGGGGCGGGGGGTGGCGGTCGGCGGGTGAGGTGAGGTCCGGCGGGAGGTCCGCCCGCCGGGAACACGTCTCACTCGTACTCCGGCGGCTCCTCGTCCCAGCCGAACTCGGCGTCGTCGAAGGCGGACGGCTGGGTGGGGCGGGGGGCCGGTGCGGTGGGCGCCGGTGTGGGCTTTCGCGCGGGGGCCGGGGTTTGAGTAGCCGGAGCCGGGGCCGTCCGCGCCGGAGGTGCCGGGGGTTCCGAGGTCTCCGCAGCCGCCGGGGCCTCGCCCGGGTCGAGGCCGGCCAGGACCTCCAGCACGCCCTCCCCGTACGTCGCCAGCTTCTTCTCGCCCAGGCCGCTGATGCCGCCCAGCTCGCCCAGCGTCGTCGGGCGGACCGTGGCGATCTCGCGCAGGGTCGCGTCGTGGAAGATCACATACGCCGGGAGGCCCAGTTCCTTGGCCTGGGCGGCGCGCCAGGCGCGCAGGGCTTCGAAGACCGGGACGGCCGTCCCGGGGAGGTCGGCTGCCGCCGCCTTCGGCTTGCGTTCGCCGCGGCCGGACGACGACGAGCGGGAGGTGGTCGGCTTCTTGGGCTCCTTGCGGAGCTGGACCTCGCGCTCGCGGTCGAGGACGGTGGCGCTCTCCTCGGTCAGGACCAGCGTGCCGTACTCGCCCTCGACGGCGATCAGGCCCTGGGCGAGGAGCTGGCGGACGACGCCGCGCCACTCCGCCTCGGCCAGCTCCTCGCCAATGCCGAACACCGAGAGCCGGTCGTGGTCGAACTGGATGACCTTGGCCGTGCGCCGGCCGAGCAGGATGTCGATGATCTGCCCGGCGCCGAACTTCTGGTTCCGCTCCCGCTTCAGCCGGACCACCGTGGACAACAGCTTCTGGGCGACCACCGTGCCGTCCCAGGTCTCCGGCGGGGTGAGGCAGGTGTCGCAGTTGCCGCAGGACGCGGCGGTCGGCTCCTGGCCGAAGTACGTCAGGAGCTGGGCGCGGCGGCACTGGGCGGTCTCGCACAGGGCCAGCATCGAGTCCAGGTGGGAGGCGGCCCGGCGGCGGAACGCCTCGTCGCCCTCGCCGCCCTGGATGAGCTTGCGCTGCTGGACGACGTCCTGGAGGCCGTACGCCATCCACGCCGTGGACGGGGCGCCGTCGCGGCCGGCCCGGCCGGTCTCCTGGTAATAGCCCTCGACGGACTTCGGCAGGTCCAGGTGGGCGACGAAGCGGACGTCCGGCTTGTCGATGCCCATGCCGAAGGCGATCGTCGCGACGACGACCAGGCCCTCCTCGCGCAGGAACCGGGACTGGTGCGCCGCACGCGTCCCGGCGTCCAGACCCGCGTGGTACGGGACGGCCTCGATGCCGTTGCGGCAGAGGTACTCGGCGGTCTTCTCCGTGGAGGCGCGGGACAGGCAGTAGACGATGCCCGCGTCCCCGGCGTGCTCCTCCTTGAGGAAGGTGAGCAGCTGCTTCTTCGGGTCGGCCTTGCCCACGATCCGGTACTGGATGTTGGGCCGGTCGAAGCTGGCCACGAAGTGCTTGGCGTCGGGCATGCCGAGGCGCTGGGTGATCTCGCGGTGCGTGGCGTCGGTCGCCGTGGCCGTCAGGGCGATGCGCGGCACGTCGGGCCAGCGCTCGCCGAGCACCGAGAGGGTCAGATAGTCGGGCCGGAAGTCGTGGCCCCACTGGGCGACGCAGTGCGCCTCGTCGATCGCGAAGACGGAGACCTCGCCCCGGGACAGCAGCGAGAGCGTGGAGTCCAGCCGCAGCCGCTCCGGGGCGAGGTAGAGCAGGTCCAGCTCGCCCGCCACGAACTGGGCCTCCATGGAGCGCCGCTCGTCGAAGTCCTGCGTGGAGTTGATGAAGCCGGCCCGCACGCCGAGCGCCCGCAGCGCGTCGACCTGGTCCTGCATGAGGGCGATCAGCGGGGAGATCACGATGCCGGTGCCCCGCCGGACCAGGGCCGGGATCTGGTAGCAGAGGGACTTGCCGCCACCGGTGGGCATGAGCACGACGGCGTCCCCGCCGGCCACCACGTGGTCGACGATCGCCTCCTGCTCACCGCGGAACGTCTCGTAACCGAAGACGCGGTGCAGCGTCCGCCGCGCCTCGCTCTCGGTCGCACCGGCGGCACCGCCCGTGGTCACATCCGTGGTCATGCCCGTCACGCCCGTCCCGCTCATCGCTCTGTCCCCCGATACCGGTCCCGCTGCGTCCCAGCGCTCCCCTGCCACGATAGGCGCCGCCTGTGACAACGCCGGACGGGCTTGACTTCCCCAGGGGAAGACCAAGCCCGTCCGGCGTTGTCGTACAGCCGTTTCCGGCTACCTCACGAACGTCCCTGCCTGGCTCGCCAGGTCCAGGAAGTACTGCGGGGCGAGGCCCAGCACCAGGGTCACGGCCACGCCGACCGCGATGGTGGTCATCGTCAGCGGGGACGGGACGGCGACCGTCGGGCCGTCCGCCTTCGGCTCGCTGAAGAACATCAGGACGATGACCCGGATGTAGAAGAACGCCGCGATCGCCGAGGAGATCACACCGACCACCACCAGGCCGCCCGCGCCGCCGTCCGCCGCCGCCTTGAACACCGCGAACTTGCCGGAGAAGCCCGAGGTCAGCGGGATACCGGCGAAGGCCAGCAGGAACACCGCGAAGACCGCCGCGACCAGCGGCGAGCGCCGGCCGAGCCCGGCCCACTTCGACAGGTGCGTCGCCTCGCCGCCCGCGTCGCGCACCAGCGTGACGACGGCGAACGCGCCGACCGTCACGAAGGAGTACGTGGCGAGGTAGAAGAGGACGGAGGAGATGCCGTCGGGGGTGGCCGCGATCACACCGGCCAGGATGAACCCGGCGTGCGCGATCGAGGAGTAGGCCAGCAGCCGCTTGATGTCGGTCTGGGTGATCGCGACGACCGCGCCGCCCACCATCGTGACGATCGCGATGCCCCACATGACCGGCCGCAGGTCCCAGGTGAGCCCCGGCAGCACCACGTACAGCAGGCGCAGCAGCGCGCCGAACGCGGCGACCTTGGTGGCCGCGGCCATGAAGCCGGTGACCGGGGTCGGGGCGCCCTGGTAGACGTCCGGGGTCCACATGTGGAACGGGACGGCGCCGACCTTGAAGAGCAGGCCGGTCAGGATCATCGCGCCGCCGATGAGCAGCAGCGCGTCGTTGCCCATGGTGTCGGCGAGCGCCGGGTCGATCTTCTGGATCGAGCCGTCGACCACGGTCGCGATCCGCGCGTACGAGACGGAGCCCGCGTACCCGTAGAGGAGGGCGATCCCGAACAGCAGGAACGCCGAGGAGAACGCGCCGAGCAGGAAGTACTTCACGGCCGACTCCTGCGACATCAGCCGCTTGCGGCGGGCGACGGCGCACAGGAGGTACAGCGGGAGGGAGAAGACCTCCAGGGCCACGAACAGCGTCAGCAGGTCGTTGGCCGCCGGGAAGACGAGCATCCCGGCCACCGAGAACAGCACCAGCGGGAAGACCTCGGTGGTGGTGAACCCGGCCCGGACCGCGGCCTTCTCGCTGTCGCTGCCGGGTACCGACGCGGCCTGCGCGGCGAAGGAGTCCACGCGGTTGCCGTGCGACTCGGGGTCGAGCCGCCGCTCGGCGAACGTGAAGACCGCGACCAGGGACGTCAGCAGGATGACGCCCTGGAGGAACAGGGCCGGTCCGTCGACCGCGATGGCCCCCATCGCGGCGATGTGCGCCTTGGTCGTCCCGTACCCGCCGGCCGCCAGGCCGACCACCGCGGCGAACGCGGCGACCAGGGCGACGACGGTCAGGAAGACCTGCGTGTAGTAGCGGGCCCGGCGCGGCACGAAGGCCTCGACGAGCACACCGAGGACGGCGACACCGATCACGATCAGGACCGGGGTCAGCTGGGTGTACTCGATGACCGGGGCCTTGAACTTCTCGTCCGGGGCGGCAGATGTCACCCCGCTCGCCGTCGTCCACAGACTGTGGACAGCTGTTGCGCTCACTTGGCGGCCTCCACCTCGGGCTGGGGGTCCTTCTTCTGTACGTCCGACATGGTGTGCTGCACCGCCGGGTTGACGATCTCCGTCAGCGGCTTCGGGTAGACACCCAGGAAGAGCAGCAGCGCGATCAGCGGGACGACCACCACGAGCTCACGGACCTTGAGGTCCGCCATGCCCTGCACCTCGGCCTTGACCGGGCCGGTCATGGTGCGCTGGTAGAGGACCAGGACGTAGATCGCGGCGAGCACGATGCCGGTGGTGGCGATGATGCCGACCGCCGGATACGCGGCGAACGCGCCGACCAGGACCAGGAACTCGCTGACGAACGGGGCGAGCCCCGGCAGCGACAGCGTGGCCAGGCCACCGATCAGGAAGGTCCCGGCGAGCACCGGGGCCACCTTCTGCACCCCGCCGTAGTCGGAGATGAGGCGCGAGCCGCGCCGGGTGATCAGGAAGCCCGCGACCAGCATCAGCGCGGCCGTCGAGATGCCGTGGTTGACCATGTACAGCGTCGCGCCCGACTGGCCCTGGCTGGTCATCGCGAAGATGCCCAGGATGATGAAGCCGAAGTGCGAGATGGACGCGTAGGCGATCAGCCGCTTGATATCGCGCTGGCCGACCGCGAGCAGCGCCCCGTACACGATGCTGATCAGCGCCAGGACCAGGACCACCGGCGTCGCCCACTTGCTGGCCTCCGGGAAGAGCTGGAGGCAGAAGCGGAGCATCGCGAACGTGCCGACCTTGTCGACCACGGCGGTGATCAGCACGGCGACCGGGGAGGTCGCCTCGCCCATCGCGTTGGGCAGCCAGGTGTGCAGCGGCCACAGCGGGGCCTTCACCGCGAAGGCGAAGAAGAACCCGAGGAACAGCCACCGCTCGGTGCCGGTCGCCATGGAGAGCGAGCCGTTGGCGCGGGCCTCGGCGATCTCGGAGAGCGAGAACGAGCCCGCCACCACGTACAGGCCGATCACCGCGGCCAGCATGATGAGGCCGCCGACCAGGTTGTAGAGGAGGAACTTGACCGCGGCGTACGAGCGTTGCGCCGCCGCGTTCTCGTCGCTGCCGGAGTGCGCCCGGTCCCCGAAGCCGCCGATGAGGAAGTACATCGGGATGAGCATGGCTTCGAACAGGATGTAGAAGAGGAAGACGTCGGTGGCCTCGAAGGAGAGGATCACCATCGCTTCGACCATCAGGATCAGGGCGAAGAAGCCCTGGGTGGGGCGCCAGCGCGAGGAGTTCGTCTCCAGGGGGTCGGCGTCGTGCCAGCCGGCCAGGATGACGAAGGGGATCAGCAGGGCGGTGAGCGCCATGAGCGCCAGGCCGATGCCGTCCACGCCCAGTTCGTACCGGACGCCGAAGTCCTTGATCCAGGCGTGCGATTCGGTGAGCTGGAAGCGGTCGCCGCCGGGCTCGAAGCGGACGAGCGCGATGCCCGCCAGGACGAGCGTGCCCAGCGAGAAGGCCAGGGCCAGCCATTTGGCGGCGGTGCGCCGGGCGGCCGGGACGGCGGCCGTGGCCACCGCGCCGATCGCCGGGAGCGCCGCCGTCGCTGTCAGGAGGGGAAAGGACATGTGATCAGACCGCCCTCATCAGCAGGGTCGCGGCGATGACAACCGCCGTACCGCCGAACATCGAGACCGCGTAGGAGCGGGCGTAGCCGTTCTGCAGTTTGCGCAGCCGGCCGGAGAGCCCGCCCATGGTGGCGGCCGTGCCGTTGACGACGCCGTCGACCAGGGTGTGGTCGACGTAGACCAGGGAGCGGGTGAGGTGCTCGCCGCCGCGGACCAGGACCACGTGGTTGAAGTCGTCCTGGAGGAGGTCGCGGCGCGCGGCCCGGGTGAGCAGCGAGCCGCGCGGGGCGGCCACCGGCACCGGCTTGCGGCCGTACATCACCCAGGCGATGGCGACACCGATGACGAGCACCACCATGGTCGCCGCGGTGACGGTGGACGCGCCGATCGGGGCGTCCCCGTGGTCGTGGCCGGTGACGGGCTCCAGCCAGTGCAGGAAGCGGTCCCCGATGGAGAAGAACCCGCCCGCGAAGACCGAGCCGAAGGCCAGCACGATCATCGGGATCGTCATGGACTTCGGGGACTCGTGCGGGTGCGGCTCGTGGCCCTCCGCGTCCGGCTGCCAGCGCTTCTCGCCGAAGAACGTCATGATCATCACGCGCGTCATGTAGAACGCGGTGATCGCGGCGCCCAGCAGGGTGACCGCACCGAGGATCCAGCCCTCGGTGCCCCCCTTGGCGAAGGCCGCCTCGATGATCTTGTCCTTGGAGAAGAAGCCGGACAGGCCCGGGAAGCCGATGATCGCGAGGTAGCCGAGGCCGAAGGTGACGAAGGTGACCGGCATGTACTTCCGCAGACCGCCGAACTTCCGCATGTCCACCTCGTCGTTCATGCCGTGCATGACCGAACCGGCGCCGAGGAAGAGCCCGGCCTTGAAGAAGCCGTGCGTGACCAGGTGCATGATCGCGAAGACGTAGCCGATGGGGCCGAGCCCGGCGGCCAGGATCATGTAGCCGATCTGCGACATCGTGGAACCGGCGAGGGCCTTCTTGATGTCGTCCTTCGCGCAACCGACGATCGCACCGAAGATCAGCGTGACCGCGCCGACGACCACGACGACCAGCTGGGCGTCCGGGGCGGCGTTGAAGATCGCGCCGGAGCGGACGATCAGATAGACACCCGCGGTCACCATCGTCGCGGCGTGGATGAGGGCGGAGACCGGGGTCGGGCCCTCCATCGCGTCACCGAGCCAGGACTGCAGCGGCACCTGGGCGGACTTGCCGCAGGCGGCGAGCAGCAGCATCAGGCCGATCGCCGTCAGCTTGCCCTCGCCGGTCTCGCCGGTCGCCTCCAGGACGGGGCCGAACGCGAACGTGCCGAAGGTGGTGAACATCAGCATGATCGCGATCGACAGGCCCATGTCGCCGACGCGGTTGACCAGGAACGCCTTCTTCGCGGCGGTCGCCGCGCTGGGCTTGTGCTGCCAGAAGCCGATGAGCAGGTACGACGCCAGACCGACGCCCTCCCACCCGACGTACAGCAGCAGGTAGTTGTCGGCGATGACGAGGATCAGCATCGCCGCGAGGAACAGGTTCAGATAGCCGAAGAAGCGGCGCCGGCGCTCGTCGTGCTCCATGTAGCCGATCGAGTAGATGTGGATCAGCGTGCCCACACCGGTGATCAGGAGGACGAACGTCATCGACAGCTGGTCGAGCTGGAAGGCCACATCGGCCTGGAAGCCCTCGACCGGGATCCAGCTGAACAGCTTCTGGTGCAGCGCCCGGTCCTCGGCGCCCTTCCCGAGCATGTCGGTGAAGAGCACCACGGCCACGACGAACGAGGCGGCGGCGAGCACGGTGCCGAGCCAGTGCCCGGCGCGGTCGAGGCGCCGGCCGCCGCAGAGCAGCACCGCCGCCCCGAGCAGGGGCGCCGCGACGAGCAGCGCAATCAGGTTGTCCACAGTCAAGCGCCCCTTACAGCTTCATCAGGCTGGCGTCGTCGACCGAGGCCGAGTGGCGGGAACGGAACAGCGACACGATGATCGCGAGCCCGACCACGACCTCCGCGGCGGCGACGACCATCGTGAAGAAGGCGATGATCTGGCCGTCGAGATTGCCGTGCATACGGGAGAAGGTGACGAACGCGAGATTGCAGGCGTTGAGCATCAGCTCCACGCACATGAACACCACGATCGCGTTCCGCCGGATCAGCACCCCCGCCGCGCCGATGGTGAACAGCAGGGCGGCGAGATAGAGGTAGTTGACCGGGTTCACTTGGCGACCTCCTCTTCTTCGGTGTCCCGGCCGAGCCGCTCACCGGAGCGCTGCTCCAGTGCCTTGAGGCCGGCCAGTGATTCCTGGGACACGTCGCGCATCTGGCCGCGCTTGCGCAGCGTCCGCATGACGGTCAGCTCGGACGGGGTGCCGTCGGGGAGCAGGCCCGCGATGTCCACCGCGTTGTGCCGGGCGTAGACGCCGGGGGCGGGCAGCGGCGGGAGGTGGTTGCTCCGCACGCGGTCCTCGGACATCTCCCGCTGGGTCTTGGCCCGTTCGGTGCGCTCGCG
This sequence comes from Streptomyces sp. NBC_00708, assembly GCA_036226585.1. Classification (GTDB taxonomy): domain Bacteria; phylum Actinomycetota; class Actinomycetes; order Streptomycetales; family Streptomycetaceae; genus Streptomyces. The sequence continues at coordinate 4,190,713 of CP108997.1, read as the reverse complement.
GTGCGTGAGCACCATCGCGCCGACGGTCGCGGTGATCAGCAGGGCGCCGGTGATCTCGAAGGCGAAGACGTACTTCGTGAAGATGAGGCTGGCGAGCCCCTCCACGTTCCCGCCGTGCGCGGTGTTGGCGGTGCCGAGGCCGTTGAAGCTCTTCAGCGAGGCGTTGCCGATACCGGCGATCAGCAGGACGCCGAAGCCGATGCCGCATCCGGCGGCCAGCCAGCGCTGGCCCTTGATGGTCTCCTTCAGCGAGTCCGCCGCCGTGACGCCGACGAGCATGACCACGAAGAGGAACAGCATCATGATCGCGCCGGTGTAGACGACGATCTGCACGACGCCGAGGAAGTACGCCCCGTTGGCGAGGTAGAACACCGCCAGGATGATCATCGTCCCGGCGAGGCTCAGCGCGCTGTGCACGGCCTTCTTCATCAGCACGGTGGACAGGGCGCCGATCACGGCGACCGTGCCGAGCACCCAGAACTGGAAGGCCTCGCCGGTCGAGGTCTGCGAGGCCGCTGCGGCCAGGCCGGTCATGCGTCCACCTCCTGCGCGGCGCCGTTGTTCCCGTTGGCCTCGTCGGACGACGGCTTCTCGCCCTTGGAGACGGCGAGCTGGCGCTCCGTACCGGGGGCGGCCTCGGTGACCAGGCCCCGGTAGTAGTCCTGTTCGTCCATGCCGGGGAAGATCGCGTGCGGGCTGTCGACCATGCCTTCCTCCAGGCCCGCGAGCAGCTCGTCCTTGGTGTAGATGAGGCTCTCGCGGGTGGTGTTGGCGAGCTCGAACTCGTTGGTCATCGTGAGCGCCCGGGTCGGGCATGCCTCGATGCACAGTCCGCAGAGGATGCAGCGCGCGTAGTTGATCTGGTAGACGCGGCCGTAGCGCTCGCCCGGGGAGTACCGCTCCTCCTCGGTGTTGTCCGCGCCCTCCACGTAGATCGCGTCGGCGGGACAGGCCCAGGCGCACAGCTCGCAGCCGACGCACTTCTCCAGCCCGTCCGGATGGCGGTTGAGCTGGTGGCGGCCGTGGAAGCGGGGCGCCGTCACCTTCGGCGTCTCCGGATACTGCTCGGTGAGCCGCTTCTTGAACATGGCCTTGAAGGTCACGCCGAAGCCGGCCACCGGATTCAGGAACTTGTCCTCCGAGGACGAGGACTGCGAGGACGCCGTCGACCCCGTCGGCCCGGTGGACTTCGCCGGCCTCTTGGACCCCGGCGAATCAGGCAGTTCAGACACCGTCGGCCTCCTTTCCGTCACTCGGACTTCCGTCACTCTGAGTATCCGCGCCACCACTGACAACGAGCTCCCGCTCGCGGCGCGGCCTGCGCCGCGGCACGGGCGGCAGGGTCTGTCCGGGCAGCGGCGGCACCGGGAATCCGCCCGCCATCGGGTCGAACGCCGGCTCCGGACCGGCCTGTTCGGCGGCGGCCTTGTCCTTCTTGTCGCGGAAGATGTCGGCGACGAAGGAGATCAGCAGCACCGCGATCACGGCACCCGCCACATAGAGCAGGATCCTGGAGAAGTCGTAGCCCTCGTTGCGCAGCGCCCGCACGGTCGCGACCAGCATCAGCCAGACGACGGAGACCGGGATCAGGACCTTCCAGCCGAGCTTCATCAGCTGGTCGTAGCGGACGCGGGGCAGCGTGCCGCGCAGCCAGATGAAGAAGAACAGCAGCAGCTGGACCTTGACGACGAACCAGAGCAGCGGCCACCAGCCGTGGTTGGCGCCCTCCCAGAACGTGCTGATCGGCCACGGGGCCCGCCAGCCGCCCAGGAACAGGGTCGTGGAGACGGCGGAGACGGTCACCATGTTGACGTACTCGGCGAGCATGAACATCGCGAACTTGATCGACGAGTACTCGGTGTTGAAGCCGCCGACCAGGTCGCCCTCGGACTCCGGCATGTCGAACGGGGCGCGGTTGGTCTCACCGACCATCGTGACGATGTAGATGATGAACGAGACCGGCAGCAGGATGATGAACCAGCGGTCGTGCTGCGCCTCCACGATCTTCGAGGTCGACATCGACCCGGAGTAGAGGAAGACCGAGGCGAACGCGGCGCCCATCGCGATCTCGTACGAGATCATCTGCGCGCACGAGCGGAGCCCGCCGAGCAGCGGGTACGTCGACCCGGACGACCAGCCGGCCAGCACGATGCCGTAGATCCCGACCGAGGCGACCGCGAGGATGTACAGCATCGCGATCGGCAGGTCGGTGAGCTGCATCGCCGTACGGTGCCCGAAGATCGAGACCTCGTTGTCCGACGGCCCGAAGGGGATCACCGCGATGGCCATGAACGCGGGGATCGCGGCGACGATCGGCGCGAGGACGTAGACGACCTTGTCCGCCCGCTTGACGATGACGTCTTCCTTCAGCATCAGCTTGATGCCGTCGGCGAGCGACTGGAGCATGCCCCAGGGGCCGTGCCGGTTGGGGCCGATGCGCAGCTGCATCCAGGCGACGACCTTGCGCTCCCACACGATGGAGAAGAGCACGGTCACCATCAGGAACGCGAAGCAGAAGACCGCCTTGATGACGACGAGCCACCAGGGGTCGTTGCCGAACATCGACAGGTCCTCGGCGGCGAGCACCGCGCTGTGCGGTGGAGCGGCCAGTTGAGCGAAGGCGGTCACGCCCGCACCTCCGGTGTGACGTCGGGAGTACCGGCAGCGGCGGGGCCGATCCGGACCGGGCCGCCGGGGCGGGCCCCGGTCATCGCCGGCACGCCCCGCCCGGTGGAGTTCAGCGGCACCCAGACCACGCGGTCCGGCATGTCGGTGACCCGGAGCGGGAGTTCCACGCTGCCCGCCGGGCCGGACACCGCGAGCAGGTCGCCGTCCTTGACCCCGGTCTCCGCGGCCGTGGCCGCCGAGAGCCGGGCCACCGCCTCGTGCCGGGTCCCGGCGAGCGCGGTGTCGCCCTCCTGGAGGCGGCCCAGGTCGAGCAGCATCCGGTGACCCGCGAGGATCGCCTCGCCGTCGCCGGGCCGGGGCAGCGGCTGCGCGGAGACACGCGGATCGTCCGCGTACCCGCCCTGCCAGCCGCCGAGCCGGTCCAGCTCGCGCCGGGCGGCCTTCAGGTCCGGCAGCGCGAAATGCACGTCCATCGCGTCGGCCAGCATGTGCAGCACCCGCGCGTCGCCCGGGGCGAGGTTGCGGGTCATCTGGTCGGGCTTCAGCGCGGCCTCGAACATCCGCGCCCGGCCCTCCCAGTTGAGGAAGGTGCCCGACTTCTCGGCGACCGCGGCCACCGGGAACACCACGTCGGCGCGGTCGGTGACCTCGCTCGGCCGCAGCTCGAAGGAGACCAGGAAGCCGACCCGGTCCAGGGCCTCCAGGGCCCGCGCCGGGTCCGGCAGGTCCTCGGTCCCGACGCCTGCCACGACCAGCGCGCCCAGCTCACCGGTGGCCGCGGCCTCGATGATCTGGCCGGTGTCGCGGCCGAAGCGGGACGGCAGTTCGGCGACGCCCCAGACGGCGGCGACCTCGTCCCGGGCACGCGGGTCGGTGGCCGGGCGGCCGCCGGGCAGCAGCGACGGGAGCGCGCCCGCCTCCACCGCACCGCGCTCGCCCGCCCGGCGCGGGATCCACACCAGCCGGGCCCCGGTCGCGGTCGCGGCCCGGACCGCGGCGGTCAGCCCGCCGGGCACCCCGGCCAGCCGCTCGCCGACCACGATCAGCGCGCCCTCACCGCGCAGCGCCTCCGCCGCGACGGCCCCGTCGCCCTCCAGGCCGACACCGCCCGCGATGGCGTCCAGCCACTCGGTTTCGGTGCCGGGGGCGGCGGGAAGCAGCGCGCCACCCGCCTTCTCCAGGCCCCGGGTGGCGTGCGAGGCGACGGAGAAGGTGCGCTGACCGTGCTTGCGGTGGGCCTTGCGCAGCCGCAGGAAGACGCCGGGCGCCTCCTCCTCCGACTCGAACCCGACCAGCAGCACGGCCGGCGCCTTCTCCAGCGAGGTGCACGTGACACCGGACCCGTCCAGGTCCTTGCCGCGCCCCGCGACGCGCGAGGCCAGGAAGTCGGCCTCCTCGTCGCTGTGCACCCGGGCCCGGAAGTCGATGTCGTTGGTGTGCAGGGCGACGCGGGCGAACTTGCTGTACGCGTACGCGTCCTCGACGGTCAGCCGGCCGCCGGTGAGGACACCGGTGCGGCCGCGCGCCGCGGACAGCCCCTCGGCCGCCGCCGCCAGCGCCTCCGGCCAGCTCGCCGGCTCCAGCTCGCCGGACCCGCCCCGCACCAGCGGGGTGGTGAGCCGGTCGCGCTGCTGGGCGTAGCGGAAGCCGAAGCGGCCCTTGTCGCAGAGCCACTCCTCGTTGACCTCGGGCTCATTGGCCGCCAGGCGGCGCATGACCTTGCCGCGCCGGTGGTCGGTGCGGGTGGCGCAGCCGCCGGCACAGTGCTCGCACACCGAGGGCGTCGACACCAGGTCGAAGGGGCGGGAGCGGAATCGGTACGCCGCCGAGGTCAGCGCCCCCACCGGGCAGATCTGGATGGTGTTGCCGGAGAAGTACGACTGGAACGGGTCGCCCTCGCCGGTGCCGACCTGCTGGAGCGCGCCGCGCTCGATCAGCTCGATCATCGGGTCGCCGGCCACCTGGTTGGAGAACCGGGTGCAGCGCGCGCAGAGCACGCACCGCTCACGGTCCAGCAGCACCTGGGTGGAGATCGGCACGGGCTTCTCGTACGTGCGCTTCTTCCCGTCGAAGCGGGAGTCCGCGTCGCCGTGCGACATCGCCTGGTTCTGCAGCGGGCACTCGCCGCCCTTGTCGCAGACCGGGCAGTCCAGCGGGTGGTTGATGAGCAGCAGCTCCATCACACCGCGCTGCGCCTTGTCGGCGACCGGCGAGGTGATCTGCGACTTGACGACCATGCCGTCGGTGCAGGTGATGGTGCAGGACGCCATCGGCTTGCGCTGGCCCTCGACCTCGACGATGCACTGGCGGCAGGCGCCGGCCGGGTCGAGGAGGGGGTGGTCGCAGAAGCGCGGGATCTCGATGCCGAGGAGTTCGGCGGCGCGGATGACCAGGGTGCCCTTGGGCACGCTGATCTCGATGCCGTCGATGGTCAGCGTGACGAGGTCCTCCGGCGGGATCGCCGCTTCGCCGCCCCCGGAGGGCGCACTCGTGGTGACTGTCATGCGTTCACCCCCTGGTGAGCGTTCTTGTCGTCGGCCCAGAGGGTCGATTTGGCGGGATCGAAGGGGCAGCCCTTGCCGGTGATGTGCTGCTCGTACTCCTCGCGGAAGTACTTCAGCGAGGAGAAGATCGGCGAGGCGGCGCCGTCGCCGAGGGCGCAGAACGACTTGCCGTTGATGTTGTCGGCGATGTCGTTCAGCTTGTCCAGGTCGGACATCTGCCCCTTGCCCGCCTCGATGTCGCGGAGCAGCTGGACGAGCCAGTACGTGCCCTCGCGGCAGGGAGTGCACTTGCCGCAGGACTCGTGCGCGTAGAACTCGGTCCAGCGGGTGACGGCCCGCACCACGCAGGTCGTCTCGTCGAAGCACTGGAGCGCCTTGGTGCCGAGCATGGACCCGGCCGCGCCGACGCCCTCGTAGTCGAGGGGCACGTCCAGGTGCTCGTCGGTGAACATCGGGGTCGAGGAGCCGCCCGGGGTCCAGAACTTGAGGCGGTGGCCGGGGCGCATCCCGCCGCTCATGTCGAGGAGCTGGCGCAGCGTGATGCCGAGCGGGGCCTCGTACTGGCCGGGACCCGCGACATGGCCGCTGAGCGAGTAGAGCGTGAAGCCCGGGGACTTCTCGCTGCCCATGGACTTGAACCAGTCCTTGCCCTTGTTCAGGATCGCGGGAACCGAGGCGATGGACTCGACGTTGTTCACCACGGTGGGGCAGGCGTACAGACCGGCGACCGCGGGGAAGGGGGGCCGCAGCCGGGGCTGGCCGCGCCGTCCTTCGAGGGAGTCCAGCAGCGCGGTCTCCTCACCACAGATGTACGCGCCGGCGCCGGCGTGCACGGTGAGTTCGAGGTCGAGCCCGGAGCCCATGATGTTGGTGCCGAGGTAGCCCGCCTCGTACGCCTCCCGTACGGCTTCGTGCAGCCGTCGCAGTACGGGGACGACCTCACCGCGCAGGTAGATGAAGGCGTGCGAGGAGCGGATCGCGTAACAGGCGATCACGATGCCCTCGATGAGGCTGTGCGGGTTGGCGAAGAGGAGCGGGATGTCCTTGCAGGTCCCCGGCTCCGACTCGTCGGCGTTGACGACGAGGTAGTGCGGCTTGCCGTCGCCCTGCGGGATGAACTGCCACTTCATCCCGGTGGGGAAGCCGGCGCCGCCGCGTCCGCGCAGACCGGAGTCCTTGACGTACGCGATGAGGTCGTCCGGGGTCATGGCGAGGGCCTTGCGCAGTCCCTCGTAGCCCTCGTGACGGCGGTACGTGTCCAGCGTCCAGGAGTCCGGCTGGTCCCAGAAGGCGGACAGCACGGGCGCGAGCAGCTTCTCGGGGCTGGTCCCGTTGTGATCGAGCTCGGTGGCCAACGTCATCACTCCCCCTCCTCGGCCGCGGGTCCGGCCGGGTGGTCCGGGTCGGATGCCGAGGTCTGCTGCGGCGCGTCGTGGGAGCTGAGGTGCTCGGCGCCCTTCTGCGGCTGGTCGCTGGGCGCCTCGCCGCGCGGGCTCACCACCCGGGCCCGCGGTGCGGCCTCGCCCTTGGCGAGCTTGAGGCCGATGAGCGAGGCGTGGCCCGCGCCGCCGGTGGCCTCGACGGCGCCGGGGCGCTCGTCGGGGAAGCCGGCCAGGATACGGGCGGTCTCCTTGTACGTGCACAGGGGCGCGCCGCGGGTGGGTTCGACGGTGCGGCCGGCGATGAGGTCGTCGACCAGCCGGGTCGCGCTCTCCGGGGTCTGGTTGTCGAAGAACTCCCAGTTGACCATCACGACGGGCGCGAAGTCGCAGGCGGCGTTGCACTCGATGTGTTCGAGGGTGACCTTGCCGTCGTCGGTCGTCTCGTCGTTGCCGACGCCGAGGTGCTCCTTGAGCCGGTCGAAGATCGCGTCGCCGCCCATCACCGCGCAGAGCGTGTTGGTGCAGACGCCGACCTGGTAGTCGCCGCTCGGCCTGCGCCGGTACATCGTGTAGAAGGTCGCGACCGCGGTGACCTCGGCGGTGGTGAGCCCGAGCACCTCGGCGCAGAACGCCATGCCCGTACGGGAGACGTAGCCCTCCTCCGACTGCACCAGGTGCAGCAGCGGCAGCAGCGCGGAGCGGCTGTCGGGGTAGCGGGCGATCACCTCCTTCGCATCCGCTTCGAGCCTGGCGCGCACCTCGGCCGGGTAGGCGGGGGCGGGGAGCTGCGGCATCCCCAGACTGACTTCCTGACGTGCTTCGGTCACCGGTCGACGCCTCCCATCACGGGGTCGATGGATGCGACGGCGACGATGACGTCGGCGACCTGGCCGCCCTCGCACATCGCCGCCATGGCCTGGAGGTTGGTGAAGGACGGGTCGCGGAAGTGGACCCGGTAGGGGCGGGTTCCGCCGTCCGAGACGACGTGCACGCCGAGTTCGCCCTTGGGGGACTCGACGGCGGTGTACGCCTGTCCGACGGGGACCCGGAAGCCCTCGGTCACCAGCTTGAAGTGGTGGATCAGGGCCTCCATGGAGGTGCCCATGATCTTCTTGATGTGGTCCAGCGAGTTGCCGAGGCCGTCCGGGCCGAGCGCGAGCTGCGCGGGCCAGGCGATCTTCTTGTCGGCGACCATGACCGGCCCGGGTTCGAGCCGGTCGATGCACTGCTCGATGATCCGCAGCGACTGGCGCATCTCCTCCAGGCGGATGAGGAAGCGCCCGTAGGCGTCGCAGCTGTCGGCGGTGGGGACCTCGAAGTCGTAGGTCTCGTAACCGCAGTACGGGTCCGTCTTGCGCAGGTCGTGCGGGAGGCCCGCCGAGCGCAGGATCGGGCCGGTGGCGCCGAGGGCCATGCAGCCGGTGAGGTCGAGGTAGCCGACGTCCTGCATGCGGGCCTTGAAGATGGGGTTGCCGGTGGCGAGCGCGTCGTACTCCGGCAGGTTCTTCTTCATGGTCTTCACGAACTCGCGCAGCTGGTCGACCGCGCCCGGGGGCAGGTCCTGGGCGAGGCCGCCGGGGCGGACGAACGCGTGGTTCATGCGGAGCCCGGTGATCAGCTCGAAGAGGTCGAGCACCAGCTCCCGGTCGCGGAAGCCGTAGATCATGATCGTGGTGGCGCCGAGCTCCATGCCGCCGGTGGCGATGCACACCAGGTGCGAGGAGAGCCGGTTGAGCTCCATCAGGAGCACGCGCAGGACGGTGGCCCGGTCGGGGATCTGGTCCTCGATGCCGAGAAGCTTCTCGACGCCCAGGCAGTACGCCGTCTCGTTGAAGAACGGCGTCAGGTAGTCCATGCGCGTGACGAAGGTGGTGCCCTGCGTCCAGCTGCGGAATTCGAGGTTCTTCTCGATGCCGGTGTGGAGGTAGCCGATGCCGCAGCGGGCCTCGGTGACGGTCTCGCCGTCGATCTCCAGGATGAGCCGGAGCACGCCGTGCGTGGACGGGTGCTGCGGACCCATGTTGACGATGATGCGCTCGTCGTCGGACGCGGCGGCGTTCTCGACGATCTCGTCCCAGTCGCCGCCGGTGACTGTATATACAGTCCCCTCGGTCGTGGCTCGGGGCGTTGCGTGGGGAGTGGTCATCAGGAGTACGACCTCCGCTGGTCCGGAGCCGGGATCTGGGCGCCCTTGTACTCGACGGGGATGCCGCCGAGCGGGTAGTCCTTGCGCTGCGGGAAGCCCTGCCAGTCGTCCGGCATCATGATCCGGGTGAGGGCGGGGTGCCCGTCGAAGACGAGCCCGAAGAAGTCGTACGCCTCGCGCTCGTGCCAGTCGTTGGTCGGGTAGACCGGGACCAGGGACGGCAGATGCCGGTCGTCGTCCGGCGTGGAGACCTCCAGCCGGATCAGCCGGCCGTGGGTCAGCGAGCGCAGGTGGTAGACGGCGTGCAGCTCGCGGCCCTTGTCGCCGGGGAAGTGGACGCCGCTGACGCCGGTGCACAGCTCGAAGCGCAGGGCCGGGTCGTCGCGCAGGGTCCTCGCGACGGTGGCCAGGTGCTCGCGGGCGATGTGGAAGGTGAGTTCGTCCCGGTCGACGACGGTCTTCTCGATGGCGTTCTCGGGGACGAGGCCCTGTTCCTCCAGGGCGCCCTCCAGCTCGTCGGCCACCTCGTCGAACCAGCCGCCGTAGGGGCGGGAGGCGGCGCCGGGCAGGGCGACGGTGCGGACGAGGCCGCCGTAGCCGGAGGTGTCGCCGCCGTTGTCGGCGCCGAACATGCCCCTGCGTACGCCGATGACCTCGCCGTGCTCGTCGCGCGGGGCCGGGACGGAGGAGCCGTTGTGCTCGTCGCTCATCGCATGAGCCCCTTCATCTCGATGAGGGGCAGGGCGTTGAGGGCCGCTTCCTCCGCCTCGCGGGCGGCTTCCTCGGCGTTGACCCCGAGCTTGGAGCCCTGGATCTTCTGGTGCAGCTTGAGGATCGCGTCCATCAGCATCTCGGGCCGCGGTGGGCAGCCCGGCAAATAAATATCAACCGGGACAATATGATCAACACCCTGAACAATGGCGTAATTGTTGAACATTCCACCCGATGACGCGCAAACCCCCATGGAGATGACCCACTTGGGGTTCGGCATCTGGTCGTAGACCTGCCGCAGGACGGGCGCCATCTTCTGGCTCACCCGCCCGGCCACGATCATCAGGTCCGCCTGCCGCGGCGAACCGCGGAAGACCTCCATGCCGAAACGGGCCAGGTCGTAACGGCCCGCCCCGGTCGTCATCATCTCGATGGCGCAACAGGCGAGGCCGAAGGTCGCCGGGAAGACGGAGGACTTCCGCACCCAGCCGGCCGCCTGCTCGACGGTGGTCAGAACGAAGCCGCTCGGCAGCTTCTCTTCGAGTCCCATGGTGTGCCCCTCAGCCCCTCAGTCCCATTCCAGACCGCCGCGACGCCACACATACGCGTAGGCGACGAAGACGGTGAGCACGAAGAGCAGCATCTCCACGAGCCCGAAGATCCCCAGGGCGTCGAAGCTGACCGCCCAGGGATAGAGGAAGACGATCTCGATGTCGAAGACGATGAAGAGCATCGCCGTCAGGTAGTACTTGATGGGAAAGCGGCCGCCTCCGGCCGGCGTGGGTGTCGGTTCGATACCGCACTCGTACGCTTCGAGCTTTGCCCGGTTGTACCGCTTGGGGCCGATAAGCGTGGCCATGACCACGGAGAAGATCGCAAACCCTGCCCCGAGGGCGCCGAGCACGAGGATGGGCGCGTAGGCATTCACGCTCCTCGCTCCTTCCAGTCGTCCTTGACCGTTGGACCGCATCGGGCGAACCGGCTCGCCGCCTCACCAAGATCGTGCACATGTGAGGCAGTTCACAAGCCCGACTGCCCCGCATCCTATGCCCGCCGTCCTGTGATCTGCGACACGGGGTACACCAACGTCTTTGTGATCTCCACCACCTGACGAACGATCATGAAGTCGGATGAGCGGTGATCTTCGTACACGAAGCGGCCGAGTGATCACGAGAGGTGACATCTCCTGCCGTTACCGCTGGTCAAAGGGGTGTCGCACTATCAAGCCACCGCGCTGCGCGCAAAATTGGAGATGGACGCGAGGGGGTGATAAAGGGATTCGCCCCACTCCGGGACCGAAGCGGCAGGGACGGGGTCACCCGGGCGAGGGTTCACACGGAACGAAGTGGACGCGAACCGACATAAGGCCCTTATGGCGTGAATCGGCCGCGCGACGCCGCGAGTTCGGCACCCGCCGTCCGCCGCGCGCGCCGGACGCTCGTATGCCCGTCACGGCGAGACCATGCTGTGACCTGCGTCACTCACCCCTGGCCGTTATAGAAGCGGGCTTGGCCAACTGTGTGAACGGATGGTAAGCGACGGGCAATTCGGGCGTATTGCGGAAAACCCGTGATCACAGCCGTGATCAGCCGTGCCCGTTTTGCCCGTTACGGCGTCAATAAAGGCCGCCAGAAAGCGGATTCACAGATTCCGGACGTAACTGTGTCGCAACACACGTTTCTTGATGGGACCCCGCGCGCCCTGATAGCGCTAGTACCCATGTCCCACACCGCTCACATACCCAGCCACCGGAAGCCCCGCCGAAACGCCTCGAAGACGGCGCTGCGGGCCGGAGTTGCCGGTGGCGTCCTCAGCACCATCGCGGTCGCGGGTGCCGCCGGTCCGGCCCAGGCCGAACCGGTGACCCAGACGATCGAGATGCCCACCATCACGGCGGGACTCTCCACCACCGTCGCGGCCTCCGCCGAGGCCACGCAGCAGGTCGCCCTGGACCTGGAGACGCAGGCGCACGAGGACGCGGCGGCCACCGACGCCGCCAAGGACGCCAAGAAGGCCAAGGCCGAGGCCGTCCGCAAGGCCGAGGCCAAGAAGAAGGCCGAGGCTGCCGCGAAGGCCAAGGCGGAGGCCGCCGAGCGCGCCTCCCGCGCCGCCGCGCGCACCACGCTCCAGAAGACCACCGGCAGCTCGTCGTCCGGCTCCACGGCCGCCACCACGACGTCGTACTCCTCCAACGCCACCGGCTCCGCGGCCGCCGTCGTCGCGTTCGCCCAGGCGCAGGTCGGCGACGCGTACGTGTCCGGCGGCACCGGCCCCAACTCGTGGGACTGCTCGGGGCTCGTCCAGGCCGCGTTCCGCTCGGTCAACGTCGACCTGCCGCGCGTCTCGCAGAGCCAGTCGACCGCCGGCACCCAGGTCTCGCTGAGCAACCTCCAGCCCGGCGACATCCTGTACTGGGGCAGCGCGGGCAGCGCGTACCACGTCGGGATCTACGTGGGCGGCGGCCAGTTCGTCGGCGCGCAGAACTCTTCCACCGGTGTGGTGCAGCGCCCGCTGGACTACGACATGCCGACGGGCGCGGTCCGCGTCCTCTAGTACGCGACCCTCCCGCGTTCACGGATTCCGCGTTCACGGATTCACAAGCCTGATCCGCACGTGAGGCACACGAAGGAGCCGTCACTCCCCCGCTCGGGAGTGACGGCTCCTTTCGTTTGTGAACGGACGTACGGAGGTCAGGAGCTGGGCGCCACCTTCGCCAGGCCGTTGATGATGCGGTCCATCGCGTCGCCGCCCGTCGGGTCGGTGAGGTTGGCGAGCATCTTCAGCGTGAACTTCATCAGCAGCGGGTGCGTCAGACCGCGCTGGGTGGCGACCTTCATGACCTTCGGGTTGCCGATCAGCTTCACGAAGGCGCGGCCCATCGTGTAATAACCGCCGTAGGTCTCCTTGAGCACCTTCGGGTAGTTGTTCAGCGCCAGTTCCCGCTGGGCGGGGGTCGCGCGGGCGTGCGCCTGGACGATGACGTCGGCCGCGATCTGGCCCGACTCCATGGCGTACGCGATGCCCTCGCCGTTGAACGGGTTGACCATGCCGCCCGCGTCACCGACGAGCAGCAGGCCCTTGGTGTAGTGCGGCTGGCGGTTGAAGGCCATCGGCAGGGCGGCGCCGCGGATCGGGATCGTCATGTTCTCCGGGGTGTAGCCCCAGTCCTCCGGCATGGACGCGCACCACGCCTTGAGGACCTCGCGCCAGTCCAGCTCCTTGAAGGCGGACGAGGAGTTGAGGATGCCGAGGCCGACGTTGGAGGTGCCGTCGCCCATGCCGAAGATCCAGCCGTAGCCCGGCAGCAGCTTCTCCTGCGGGCCGCGCCGGTCCCACAGCTCCAGCCAGGACTCCAGGTAGTCGTCGTCGTGCCGGGGCGAGGTGAAGTACGTACGCACCGCGACGCCCATCGGGCGGTCCTCGCGGCGGTGCAGGCCCATCGCGAGGGAGAGCCGGGTGGAGTTGCCGTCGGCGGCGACGACCAGCGGGGCGTGGAAAGTGACCGGGGTCTTCTCCTCGCCGAGCTTCGCGTGCACCCCGGTGATCCGGCCGGTGCGCTCGTCGGTGATCGGGGCGCCGACGTTGCACCGCTCGTACAGCCGGGCGCCGGCCTTCTGCGCCTGCCGGGCCAGCTGCTCGTCGAAGTCGTCACGCTTGCGGACGAGTCCGTAGTCCGGGTAGGAGGCAAGATCCGGCCAGTCCAGCTGGAGCCGGACGCCGCCGCCGATGATGCGCAGGCCCTTGTTGCGCAGCCAGCCCGCCTCTTCGGAGATGTCGATGCCCATGGCGACGAGCTGCTTGGTGGCGCGCGGCGTGAGGCCGTCGCCGCAGACCTTCTCGCGCGGGAACGCGGTCTTCTCCAGGAGCAGGACGTCGAGCCCGGCCTTGGCGAGGTAGTAGGCGGTCGTGGAGCCGGCTGGGCCCGCCCCGACGACGATGACGTCCGCGCTGTGTTCGGACAGGGGCTCGGTCACGGTCGGCTCTCCCGAAGACTCGAATTCGCGTGCCGCGCGGCACAGGTCCAAGGCAGTCTATGGGGGCCTGCTGATCAACCCTCCGAAGGGCTGCCTCATGTCGATCGCGCCTACCGCACCTCCCGTCGTACAGCTGCGTGTCCCGACCGATGAGGACGCGGTGGCCTGGCACCGCGCCTTCGACGACCCCGAGGTGATGCGGTACTTCGGCGGGCGCGCCGAGGAGCTGTCGATGTACGAGGAGTGGACCGCCCTTCCCCAAGCTCTCAACTCCGTTCGAGCAGGGGAGACCCCATCCGCAGACACGACGCCGAACTCGGCTACTGCCTGTGGACCGTGCTCGACGGGGAGGGGCAGGTCGTCGGCTTCACCGGCGCGCAGCCGTGGGGCCCGACCGCGTACGGCCCGGTGGGCGAGACCGAGATCGGCTGGCGGCTGACCCGGTCGGCCTGGGGCCGGGGTTACGCGACGGCTGCCGCGCGCCTCACGCTGGAACGGCTGCGCGCGGCCGGGGTGGAGCGGATCGTGGCGGCGGTCGACGTGCTCAACGAACGGTCGGCCGCGGTGGCCCTCCGGCTGGGCATGGCACCGGCCGAGACGTTCACGACCGCGCTGCCGGGCCAGGAGGTGCGGTGCTTCCGGCTGGAGCTGTGACGGCGGTGCCCCGGTTCGTCGTCGTGGCGGTCCATCAGGCCGGGGCACCGGCGGTGGCCCCGCCGCCGGGGAGCAGGGCGGCGACGAGCGTGGCGCCCCGGACGAGGACGGGTCGGCGGCGCGGTCGCGGGGGACGCTGCGCCTGGGGCGCTGCGGCCATGTGGGCGCGGGGGCCGTTCGGGCCCGGGTAGTGGCCCTCTCCGGGGTTCGGGCCGTCCGGGCCGGCCGGGCCGGGGGCCGTGCCGGGCGGCGGGGTGTACTGGCCGGGCACCGCACCGTACGGACCGGGGTTCGGGCCGTACGGGGTCTGCCCGTACGGGGCCTGGCCGTACAGGTGCGCCGGGCCGCCGCCAGGGCCGCCGCCGCCCGGGGTGCCGCCGCCGCGTCCCGTCATCCGCGCCAGGTACGGGGCGACGAGGACCGCGCCGCCCACCCACAGCAGCCCGAAGAGCAGCGCGTCGGCGACGCTCGGGGCGATCTCGGCGGTGCCCCGGCCGCTCAGCTCGGCGACGTTGCCGGTGTACTCCGCGGACAGGCCGCTCAGGGCGGTCAGCGCCAGGAACCCGGCCAGGAACAGCCCGCCGGCGGTGACCTGTTCACGCCGGTCGGCGGAGCGGCGGGCGGCGAACAGCCCCACGAGGAGGGCGCAGACGAGGCCGGCGGCGAGCGCTCCGGCCACGGCCCCGTCGTTCCACACGTCGCTCAGCTCACCGAGGCCGAACGACCCGTGCTCGGACCCGGCACCGAGGATGTCCGCCTGCCCCCGCAGGTCGTACTCCACGGACCCGCCCCAGCACACCGAGAGCACCATCAGCCCGATGTTGGGCAGCAGGGGCAGGGCGATCAGCAGGGCCTCGCCGCTGACGCCGTCCTGGGTGGCGTAGACGACGTACCCGATCACGGAGCAGAGCAGCAGGACGGCGCCGAGCGCCCGGACGGCGGTCCCGGCGGCGCGTACGAGGCTCAGCGTCCCGGGCCGCTGGGCCAGCCAGGCGGCGGCGACGTCGCGTTGCAGGACGGCGCCGGTGGTCACGAGGGCCAGAGCGAGGGCGCCGAGGGCCGCGAGGACCGGCGAGGAATGGATCGAGACGCCGTCGACCTCGGGCTGGGCGTAGAGCCCGAGGACCAGGACGGCCGCGGCGGACACGGCGCTGATACGGACCGCGGCGTCCAGGCCGCCACCCTGCCGGCGGGCGGCGCGGGCGCCGAGGATCAGCGCGCCGATCCACAGGACGGTGACGGTGAGCGGGACGAGGGAGAGCGTCGTCTGCTCCTGGCCGCCCGGTCCGAAGTCGCCGTACGAGTCCCCGTACGGCGCATCGCTCCCGTATCCGCCGTTCATGCCGCCCGGTGTGACGGCCCGCAGCTCGAAGCCGCCGCCGAACGCCTGGAGCAGCAGCGCGAGCGCGATCCGCAGCCGGTCGCTCCACCCGATGACGACGTCGTCGCCCTGCCCGTAGGTGGGGAGGGCGAGCGCCACGGCGAGGACCGTGATCAGCCCGGCCGGCCAGACCGCCGCCTTCAGCGAACTCGCCCAGTCTCCGCGCATCACCCGCCCGGAGAAGAGCCCGAGGGGCGAGGGCCCGGCCGGCGCCGGCGCGTAACCGGGCGGCGGCGGACCGGGCCGCGTCATGTACGCCGGCACCGCGGGCGGTGGCGGCGGACCGACGGGCGGCGCACCGGCGGGCGGTGGCGGGGCGGTGGGCTGCGGAGGCGCGGCCGGGGCCGCGGGGCGCTCGCGCCCGCACTTCATGCAGAAGCGCGCCTCGTCCGGCGCCGGTGTTCCACAGAACGGACAGTACGACGGCATGAGGGCTCCGCAACGGGGACGGGTGCGAGCGGGGAACGGTGACACACGGAGACGGAGAAGACGCGTGCCGTATCAACGACACATCTTCCCCGTCCGCCGGTTCCCGTCAACTCGGAATACACGCAACCGCTTTCGCGGGGTGCGCGGCTCCCGTCCGGAGCCCGCCGGGACCGTCAGTCGCGCACGCCCCGGTGCAGGGCCACCACACCGCCGGTGAGGTTGCGCCAGGCGACCCGGGACCAGCCGGCGTTCTGGAGCTTCTTGGCCAGGCCGGCCTGGTCGGGCCAGGCGCGGATGGACTCGGCGAGGTAGACGTAGGCGTCGGGGTTGGACGACACCGCACGGGCCACGGGGGGCAGGGCGCGCATCAGGTACTCGATGTAGACCGTGCGGAACGGGGTCCACACGGGCTGGGAGAACTCGCAGATGACGACCCGGCCGCCCGGCTTGGTGACCCGGTACAGCTCACGCAGGGCCGCGTCCGTGTCCTGGACGTTGCGCAGGCCGAAGGAGATGGTCACCGCGTCGAAGACCTCGTCGCGGAACGGCAGTTTCGTGGCGTCGCCGCCGGTGAAGGGCAGCCAGGCGTTGCGCTTCTTGCCCTCGCGGAGCATGCCGATGGAGAAGTCGCACGGCACGACGTACGCACCGGTCGCGGCGAACGGCAGCGAGGACGTCGCCGTGCCGGCCGCCAGGTCGAGGATCTTCTCGGCGGGCCGGGCGTTCACCGCCTTGGCGACCTCCTTGCGCCACAGCCGGTCCTGGCCGAGCGAGAGCACGTCGTTGGTGAGGTCGTAGTTCGCCGCCACGTCGTCGAACATCGAGGCGACTTCGTGCGGCTGCTTGTCCAGGGAGGCTCGGATCACGCATCCCATTCAAGCAGCCCGGTCCACGCGGCCTCGCGGCGGACGCCCCCGGAAAACCCGGCTTCAACCTTTCCGGTCCGGCGGGACTCAGTACACAGCGACAGACCACCGGAAAGAACCGGAACGAAGAGGGAAGGGGGCAGATGTTCACGAGAGCCAGCCGGAACACCGACGGCTTCGAGGAATTCGCCCGTGCCGGTCAGCGCCGGCTCTACCGCACCGCGTACCTGCTCTGCGGGGACGCGGACGCCGCCCGCGATCTGACCCAGACGACGCTGGCGAAGCTGTTCCAGCACTGGCACCGGGCACGCGCCGCCGACCATCCGGACGCCTACGCCAGGACCGTCCTCACCCGCACCTACATCGCCGAGCGCCGCAGGCGGCTGCGCGACCTTGTCGCCCACACGCCGATCGCCGCGCCCGCTCCGGCGGTCGGTCCGGAGCTGACCGTCACCCTGCTGACGGCCCTCGCCGAACTGCCGCCCCGGGCGCGGGCGATGGTCGTCCTGCGGTACTGGGAGGACCTGAGCGTGGAGACGGTCGCGGAGTTGCTGCGGTGCAGCCCGTCCACCGTCAAGAGCCAGTGCTCGCGCTCGCTGGCCACCCTGCGCACCCGCCTCGGCGACGCGCACCTCTACACCGCCCGAAGCTGAGGAGATACGTCATGCATGCGTTCACGGACACCGCGCCGGGCGGCGAGCCCCGCCGGGAGGACCAGGAGCCGTTGATCCGGGCCGCCATGGAGCAGGCGACCGAAGGGGCGCCGCCGCTGCCCGACCTGGTGCCCGTCGCCCTGGTCCAGGGCCGCCGGCGCCGGGTCCGGACCCGCGCGGCGATCGGTGCGGGGGTGACCGCCGTGGCCGCCCTGGGGGTCTTCGCCGCCGCCCTGCCGATGGGGGGCGGGGGCGCGGAACCGAAGCGGAACGTGTCCGTCGCCTCGCCGGCCACCGCCGCCCCGGGTGCCACGCGCCCTCCCGTGCACATCGAGCCGAGCCCCGGGGGGTCGTCGATGGCGGACCTGCCGCAGGACGAGCGGTCGCGACAGACGGTGTTCCAGAACGAGGCGGCGGGGGTGCTCGAAGGGCTGCTGCCCCGGGCGCTCGGCCCGGTCCGCCCGGTCGATCTCGCCGTCAGCCGGTACCAGGGCGGGTCGGACGGCCTGGTCTTCCCCCTCGTGTTCTCGGTCCGCCCGCAGGCCGGACCGGGGGCGGACGCCGGCCCCCCGTGCACGTCGGTCCCGGAGAAGCATCTGCGGTGCAGGGAGGCGACGCTGCCGGACGGCATCACGGTCCGGACCGTCAACACGGCGGCCGGCCCCGAGAAGGAGGCGAAGACGATCACCGACACCACCCTCTTCTTCGAGCGCGGCCACAGCATCGTCACGCTGACGGCCGGGGGCGACGCCGACGCCATGGTGCCGGCGCCGGTGACGACGGACCAGCTGCTCGCCGTCGTGCGGGACGCGCGGTTCCTGGAACTCGTCGACTACGCCGACGCCCATCCGATGGAGCCGCAGAACCAGGCGGTCCGTGGCGGCTGAGACAAGGCGGCGCGGCACGGCCCGGCGTGGTCGTCACGCTTCTCGGGGCACCCTCGGCTCGACCTCATATGGATGTGGACTGAACCAATTCGCCCGGTCACCGGTCCTACAGCGGGGGACGGAACAGCCGATGACTGGGGAGGGGCACGGATGCCCGAATGGACAGGGCGCCGGGGGAAGCGGGGAGAGCGCGGGCGCGGCCGGCTGCTCGTGCCGGCCGTCGTACTGGTCGCCGTCGCGGCCGTCGCCGTCGTCGGACTCCGCTGGAAGGACGCGCACGAGCCCGCGCCCACGGCCGCCTTCACCGTGGCACGGGCCGCCGCGACCGCGGGCGGGGACGGGAAGACGTACCGGGTCGAGGTGGAGGAGGGGGCCGGGCTCGACGCGGACAAGGCCGCCTCGGTCGTCGCGCGCATCCTGACCGCGCCACGGGGCTGGTCCCACCACGGGGAGCACACCTTCCGGCAGATCGCGACGAGCCCGGCCGGGCTGGTCATACGGATCGCCACCCCCGAAACCACCGACCGGATCTGCGGAGAGAGCGGACTCGACACGCACGGCGAGGTCAACTGCCGCGTCGGTGCCGTCGTGATGGTCAACCTGAAGCGCTGGCAGACGGGTTCGCCCGAGTTCGACGGGCCGCTCGGCGAGTACCGGGCGCTGATCATCAACCACGAGGTCGGGCACTGGCTGGGCCACGGCCACGAGACCTGCCCCGGCAAGGGGCGCCCGGCACCCGCGATGATGCAGCAGATCGACGGCCTGAAGGGATGCGTCGCCAACGCCTGGCCGTACGACGCCAAGGGGCACTACCTGGGCGGCCCCCCGGTGCCGTAGGCCGTCGCTACCGGCCCCGGTACGCCAGTCGTCCCGCCGCGATCGTCGCCACGCAGCTCGTCGCGCCCGCCGCCAGCAGCGCCGCCTCGTCCGGGGCGTCGAAGGCGGCGAGGTCCGCACGGCCGCCGACGGTGAGCGGGGCCGCCGTCGCGTCGGACACCGCCGCGACCCCGGCCAGCGGGTCGAGCCGGGGCCCGTCACCGCTCGGCGCGGGCGGATCGTGAGCCGGGCCGAGGACCGTCAGACCGGACCGGCGCACGGCCGTGAGCAGGGCGGGCGGCGTCCCGGGGGCGGCCGTGACGGCGGTCGTGCCGTGCCGGAGCATCCGGTGCAGCCCGCGCCGCACACTGCCCGCGCGCCAGGTGTCCTCCGGGCCGAGCGCGTCGAGCGCGGCGCCGGTCAGGGGCTCGGTGCCCAGGGCGTCCGCCTCGCGCGGGTCGGGGAAGTACCACTGCGCCAGCAGCCGGACCGCGTCCCGCTGGACCAGGCCCGGGGTCAGGACGCCCGGCCAGCGGCGGACGCGGGCGCCGGGGTGGGCGGCGGACACCTCCTCGTACGGTCCGAAGGCCGCGACCGAGGCGTCCCGCACGGCCACCGCACCGCCGGGCACGGGTGCGCGGCCGCCGCCCGGCAGCAGCAGGGCGGCGGCGTGAATGGTCAGCAAGGCGCGGTCAGTTGGCGCTCAGGAGCTTCAGCTCCGGGTGCGCGGTGCCGCCCTCGATCGCGGTGGACGAGATGTGCGAGACGACGCGCTCGTCGACCGGGTCGTTCGCCGGGTCGTCGTGCACGACGAGGTGCTCGTACGTGGTGGCGCGCTGGGCCGGAACGCGGTCCGCCTTGCGGATCAGGTCGATGATCTCCAGCCGGTTGGAGCGGTGCTTGGCACCGGCCGAGGAGACGACGTTCTCCTCCAGCATGATCGAGCCGAGGTCGTCCGCGCCGTAGTGCAGCGACAGCTGGCCGACCTCCTTGCCGGTGGTGAGCCAGGAGCCCTGGATGTGGGCGACGTTGTCCAGGAAGAGCCGGGCGATGGCGATCATCCGCAAGTACTCGAAGAGCGTCGCCTGCGTCCGCCCCTTCAGCTTGTTGTTCTCCGGCTGGTACGTGTACGGGATGAACGCCCGGAAGCCGCCGGTGCGGTCCTGTACGTCACGGATCATGCGCAGGTGCTCGATGCGCTCGGCGTTCGTCTCGCCGGTGCCCATCAGCATGGTGGAGGTGGACTCGACGCCGAGGCCGTGGGCGATCTCCATGATCTCCAGCCAGCGTTCGCCGGACTCCTTGAGCGGGGCGATGGCGGTACGCGGCCGGGCCGGCAGCAGCTCGGCACCGGCGCCCGCGAAGGAGTCGAGACCGGCCGCGTGGATACGGCTGATCGCCTCCTCGGCGGAGACCTTGGAGATACGGGCCATGTGCTCGATCTCGGAGGCGCCGAGCGAGTGGATCACCAGCTGCGGGAACGCCTTCTTGATCGCCGAGAAGTGCTCCTCGTAGTACTCCACGCCGTAGTCCGGGTGGTGTCCGCCCTGGAACATGATCTGCGTACCGCCCAGCTCGACGGTCTCCGCGCAGCGGCGCAGGATGTCGTCGAGGTCCCGGGACCAGCCCTTGGCGGTGTCCTTCGGCGCGGCGTAGAACGCGCAGAACTTGCACGCCGTGACACACACGTTGGTGTAGTTGATGTTGCGCTCGATGATGTACGTCGCGATGTGCTCCGTACCGGCGTACCGGCGCCGGCGTACGGCATCGGCGGCCGCGCCCAGAGCGTGCAGCGGCGCCGAACGGTAGAGGTCGAGCGCCTCCTCCGGGGTGATCCGGCCGCCTTCGGCGGCTCGGTCGAGGATGGGCTGAAGGTCGGCCTTCTCGGTCACCGGGCTGTCACCTTTCGGCGGGTTTTTCTACGGATCCACGGACCGGTTCAGCCTACGCCAGGGGCCTCGGCCGTCAGCCGCCGGACCGGGTCAGCGTGCCGTACGGGAGTCCGGCGCCCTTCTCGTCCGAGCGGAACCGCAGCGTGCCGTCGGCCGCGCGGGTGAAGTGGAGGCCGGCGGGTGTGGTGGTGCAGAACCCGGGCGTACCGGGGCGGTCCGGGTCGGCGCGCTCGCGCAGCTCCAGTTCGTCGTCGGAGGCGGAGGTGAGGGTGGCGACGCTGTAGCAGGTGATGTCGATGCCGACGGACAGGGAGGTGGTCAGGTGGACCACGTCCGTGCCCTTGCCGCCCTTGGTGAAGACCGCGGTGAGCGTGCCGTGCGGCTCGCCCGTGGTCTTCTCGGTGAGCGGGCCCTTCCAGGTGCCGACGAACGCGTCGGGCACCTCGGCGGCCCTGCCCGGAATCGTCGTCGGGCTCTTCGTCGGGCTCGGGCTCTTCGTGGCGGAGCCCGTGCCCGAGCCCGTAGGCGGCGAGGGCTCGCGGGAGGCGGCCGGCGGGGTGTGGCCCACGTCGCCGTGCCCGACGTTGCTGCTGTCGCCGCCGCTGCCCGGCATCAGGTCGAGGAGGAAGGCGCTGCCCACGGTCACCGCGGCCAGCGCCCCGGCCACCGCCAGCGCGACGGTGCAGCTCACCCGCCGGCGCCCCGCGCCGTCCCCGCCCGCCGTCGCGCCCAGGGTCAGGCTCCGCCCGGCGGTCCGCTGCCCCGGCAGCCCGTCGGCCCCGGCGGCCGGCGGATGCGCGGGGCCGGCGGGCGGCCCGAAGGAGCCGAGCGCGGCGGCGGGTCCGGCCGTGCCGAACGGCGGACTCCCCGCGCCCGGACCGCCCGACGCGGCACCCCCGAAGGGCTCCCCCGCCCCGAACGACGGGTTGCTGAACGGCACCGGCCCCGACTGCACCGGGGCCTCCTGCGGCTCCAGGTCCAGCAGCGCCACCGCCGACCTGCTGACCTCCCGCACCAGCGGTCCGGGCAGCCAGCCCGCCGCCACCGCGGCCGCCGCGCCGCCCGGCAGCAGCCGGCGGGCCAGCTCGTCCGGGGTCGGCCGCCGCCGCGGGTCCTTGGCCAGACAGGCGGCGATGGTCTCGCGCAGCCCGCCCTCCAGCTCGCCCAGCTCCGGTTCCTCGTGGACCACCTTGTAGAGGAGGACGGCCGAGGAGTCGCCGAGGAACGGGGCGGTGCCGGTCGCCGCGTACGCCAGGACCGCGCCCAGCGAGAAGATGTCGGCCGCACCGGAGAGGTCGGTGCCCCGGATCTGCTCCGGCGCCATGTAGCCCGGCGAGCCGACGGAGACCCCGGTGGAGGTGAGCGAAGCGGTCGCGTCGATGGCCCGCGCGATGCCGAAGTCGATCAGGCGGGGCCCGTCCAGGGCTAGCAGCACGTTGGACGGCTTCACGTCCCGGTGGATCAGTCCCCGCTCGTGCACGGCGGCCAGGGCCTCGCCGAGGCCGGCGCCCAGGACGCGTACGGCGTGCTCCGGCAGCGGGCCGTGCTCGGTGACGGCCGCGGAGAGCGGCGGCCCGGCCACGTAACCGGTGGCGACCCAGGGGACGGGGGCGTCCGGGTCGGCGTCCAGGACGGGCGCGGTCCACTGGGCGCCGATCCGCCGGGCCGCCTCCACCTCGCGCCGGAACCGGGCACGGAACTGCTCGTCGAGCGCGAAGTGCGGATGGACGACCTTGACGGCGACGGTACGGCCGCCGGCGCTGCGCCCGAGATACACGCGGCCCATGCCGCCGGCCCCGAGCCGGCCGAGCAGCCGGTAGGCACCGATGCTCAGCGGTTCCCCGGCTTCCAGCGGCTGCATATAAGGACTCCCCCTGTGAACCCGGCCGGACCTCCGACCGAAGCCTAGTTCGTGACCGCGAAGTCTCGTCCGGCGACGGGAGAAACCATCCGCCGATTTCGCCCCCAAGGGAACGAACGACGTCATTCACCGTGATAAAAGGCGTGAATGCGCCGTTCCTCCGGCGGCCGATTGCGGGGGGCGCGGGAGACGATTGCGGGAGACATCGGGGGCGTACTCCCGATGTCTCCCGCAATCGGCCATTCACCGCGTGTTCAGTTGAATCGAAAATGGCTTTCCCCGGCGGCGGGATGTTCTCATCCGCCGAGCAGCTCCACCTTCACGTCCGCCGGGAAGCCGGCCGCCTCGCCGGTGCGGCGCGCGAACTCCCGCACGCCCGCCAGCTGGGCCGGACCGAAGCGGAAGTCGAGCGTCGTGAAGTAGCGCTCCAGGACCTCCGCGTCGAAGGCCTCCCAGCGCGCCGCCTGCTCGGCGACCTTGGTGACCTCCTCCAGGGACAGGTCGCGGGAGGCCAGGAACGCCTCGTGCACCTGCTTGACCGCGGTGGGCTCGGCGGCCAGGTAGTCCTTGCGCGCGGCCCAGACGGCGAAGACGAACGGCAGGCCCGTCCACTCCTTCCACATCGCGCCCAGGTCGTGGACCTGGAGCCCGAGCCGGGGCGCGTCGTGCAGGTTGGCGCGCAGGGCCGCGTCACCGATGAGGACGGCGGCGTCCGCCTCCTGCATCATGACGCCCAGGTCGGGCGGGCACGTGTAGTAGTCGGGGGTGACGCCGTACCGCTCGGCGAGCAGCAGGCGCGCCAGCCGTACGGAGGTGCGGGAGGTCGATCCGAGGGCGACCCGGGCCCGGTCCAGGTCCTCCAGGGGCCGCTGCGAGACGATCACGCACGACATGACGGGGCCGTCGCAGCCCACCGCGATGTCGGGGAACGCGACCAGGTCGTCCGCGTTGCGCAGGAACTCGACCAGGGTGACGGGGGCGATGTCCAGCTCGCCCCCGACCAGTTGCTCGCTGAGCTTCTCCGGGGTGTCCTTCGACAGCTCCAGGTCGAGCAGGGTTCCGGTCCGTGCCAGCCCCCAGTAGAGGGGAAGGCAGTTGAGGAACTGGATGTGGCCGACGCGCGGCCGGGGGCGACGGTCGTCGACCGCGACGTTTGAAACGGTTGAATTGTCCACATCGCGAGGCTAGACCCGTCGCCGCCGGACCGCCCCACCGGGGGCGGGCGGCACACGGGAAGGCCCTCTCGGATGGCTCATCCGCGCGGCAATCAAACATCCGGGTGAAGTGATCTTTCCCTCTACCCTTCGGTACACCCTGCGTGCTAGGCTCGACGGCAAGTTGCAGTTTGGTTTCCCTTGCAGTACAGAGCCTGCGGAGCATGTAACCCCGCAGGCTTTTGTAGTTTTCAGACTTCATTGCAGGTTCTGGAGCAGGGCAACCCTTTGGCCCAAGGAGGGCTTATGGCTACCGGAACCGTCAAGTGGTTCAACGCTGAAAAGGGCTTCGGCTTCATCGCCCAGGACGGCGGCGGCCCGGATGTCTTCGTCCACTACTCCGCGATCAACGCGTCCGGGTTCCGCTCCCTCGAGGAGAACCAGGTCGTGAACTTCGACGTCACTCAGGGCCCCAAGGGCCCGCAGGCTGAGAACGTCACCCCGGCCTAGTTGCCCGGGTCGGCCGATCGCGGCCGGTAAGAGCAGTACCCAAGGAGCCCCGCTCCTCCGCGTCGGCGGAGGAGCGGGGCTCCTGCCCGTGTGCGGGCCGTTCCGGACCGGTCCTTGACCTTCACACCGTGTGAAGCCGTGCAGTGGGAGACGTCATGTTCACCATCGGAGACTTCGCCCGGTACGGGCGGGTGTCGGCCCGCATGCTCCGTCATTACGACGAGATCGGGCTGCTGCGCCCGGACCGCACCGACCCCTCGACCGGCTACCGCTACTACGGCGCCGCCCAGCTCGCCCGGCTCAACCGGATCATCGCGCTCAAGGACCTCGGCTTCACGCTCCAGCAGGTGCGGGCCGTCCTGGACGAGGCGGTCGGCCCGGAGGAGCTGCGCGGGATGCTGCGGCTGCGCCGTACGGAGCTGGAGGCGGCGATGGCCGCGGCGGCGGCACGGCTGGCCCAGGTCGAGGCGAGGCTCCGGTCCATCGAGAGCGAGGGACATATGTCCAAGGACGACGTCGTGATCAAGAAGGTGCCGGCGGTACGGGTCGCCGAGCTGACCGGGGTGGCCGGGAGCTACGAGCCGCAGGACATCACCCCGGTGATCGGCCCGCTGTACGACCGGCTCTTCCCCCTCCTCGGCGAGGCGGGCCTGAACCCGTCCGGCCCGGGGATCGCCCGGTACGAGGACGTGCCGGAGGGCGGCGGCAGCGTCGTCGTGCACGCCGGCGTGACGGTCTCCGCCCCGGTGGGGCCGGTCGGTGACACCGGGATCACGGTGGTCGAACTGCCTCCGTTCGAGGCGGCGACCATCGTGCACCGGGGCTCCATGGACGCCGTGCTGCCGACCGCCCAGACCCTGGCCCGCTGGGTCGACGCCAACGGCTACCGGTCGGCGGGGTACGCCCGCGAGATCGGCCTGGAGTGCCCGGAGGACCGCGAGAAGTGGGTGACCGAGCTCCAGGAGCCGGTGGTCCGGGCGACGGCCTGACACCCGGGGGCGTCCGCCGCAGGGCGGGCGCCCCTCTCACGTACGCCCCTCGTCCCCTCCCGCGTCCCGGCTGCCCCGTTCCCCAATCGTTGTCGAGGGCTTGTGCAGAGAGTCATCCGTTGCTGACGGGCCGACCCTTCACAAGGCAGACTGTTGACGGCGATATCAACGGTATGGAGCAATCCGGACGGCCTGTGACCGATCCGGACACAGTGACCGTTCCATGCTGTGCGCAGGCAGGACAGGAGGCAGCAATGGGCCGTGACGACGGGCCACGGGTACGCGTTCCGCGGCAGCGGGACCCCGAGCGGGGCCCGGAGGACGAGGCCGTGCTGCACTTCTCCGTACTCGGTCCCGTACGGGTCGGGCGCGGCGGCGAGCCGCTGCCGTCCGGATCCCCGCAGCAGCGCGCGCTGCTGACGGCCCTTCTGCTGCGCGGCGGGCACACGGCGACGGCGGCCGAACTCATCGACGGCATCTGGGGCGACGAGCCGCCCTCGCAGGCGCTGGCCGCCGTACGCACCTACGCCTCCCGGCTGCGCAAGGTCCTCGGCCCCGACGTCCTGGTCAGCGACTCCGGCGGCTACGCACTGCGGACCGCTCCCGGCGCGCTGGACCTGACCGTCGCTCAGGAGCTGTCCGCCGAGGCGGAGAAGGCCCGCGCGGGCGGCGACCGCGACGCGGCGCGGGCCCTGCTGAACAAGGCGCTCGGGCTGTGGGACGGCGAGGCGCTGGCCTCGGTGCCGGGCCCGTACGCGGAGTACCAGCGCACCCGTCTGGAGGAGTGGCGCCTCCAGCTCACCGAGACCCGGCTCGATCTGGATCTGGAGGCCGGCTGCCACGCGGAGGCGGTCTCCGAACTGACCGCGCTCACCGCCGCGCACCCGCTGCGGGAGCGGCTGCGCGAGCTGCTGATGGTGGCCCTGTACCGCAGCGGCCGGCAGGCGGAGGCGCTCGCCGTCTACGCGGACACCCGGCGGCTGCTCGCCGAGGAGCTGGGCGTCGACCCGCGCCAGGAGCTGGCCCAGCTCCAGCAGCGCATCCTGCGCGCCGACGAGGAGCTGGCCCGCCCGGCCGACGACCCGGCCCCGGCCGCGGCGCCGGTCCGCCCGGCCCAGCTCCCCGCGACCGTCCCCGACTTCACGGGCCGCAGCGGCTTCGTGCGCGAGCTGGGCGACCGGCTCGCCACGGCGGAGGGCTCCGTGATGGCCGTCTCCGCACTGGCCGGCATCGGCGGTGTCGGCAAGACGACCCTCGCCGTGCACGTCGCCCACCAGGCCCGCAGACACTTCCCGGACGGGCAGCTCTACGTCGACCTCCAGGGCGCCGGGGCACGGGCCGCCGAGCCGGAGACGGTCCTCGGCGCGTTCCTCCGTGCCCTCGGCACAGCCGACTCCGCCATCCCGGACACCCTCGACGAACGCGCCGCCCTCTACCGCTCCACCCTCGACGGCCGCCGGGTCCTGGTCCTCCTCGACAACGCCCACGACGCCGCCCAGATACGGCCGTTGCTCCCCGGTACGGAGGGCTGCGCGGCGCTGGTCACCAGCCGGGTGCGGATGGTCGACCTGGCGGGCGCGCACCTCGTCGACCTGGATGTGATGTCGCCGGAGGAGGCCCTTCAGCTGTTCACCCGGATCGTCGGCGAGGAACGCATCAACTCCGAGCGGGAGGCCGCGCTGGACGTGGTCGCCGCCTGCGGGTTCCTCCCCCTCGCGATCCGTATCGCCGCCTCCCGGCTCGCCTCCCGCCGCACCTGGACGGTCTCCGTCCTGGCCGCCAAGCTCGCGGACGAACGCCGCCGCCTCGACGAGCTCCAGGCGGGCGACCTCGCGGTGAAGGCCACCTTCGAACTCGGCTACGGCCAGCTGGAACCGGCCCAGGCCCGCGCCTTCCGCCTCCTCGGCCTCGCGGACGGCCCCGACATCTCCCTGGCGGCAGCGGCGGCCCTGCTCGACCTGGACCCGCACACGGCGGAGGACCTCCTGGAGGCCCTGGTCGACACGAGCCTGGTCGAGTCCGCCGCCCCGGGCCGCTACCGCTACCACGACCTGGTCCGCCTGTACGCGCGCTCCTGCGCGGAACGCGACGAACAGGCGCCCGGTGAGCGGGAGGAGGCGCTGTCGCGGCTGCTGGACTTCTATCTGGCGACGGCGGCGTGCGTCAGCGCCATGGAGAAGCCGGGCGACACCCTGGTCGACCACCTCGCGCCCACGTCGTACGGCGGGCTGACGTTCGCCGACCGGCGCGAGGCCCAGGACTGGCTGTACAGCGAGGCCGGAACGCTGCTGGCGTGCGCCCGCCAGACGGCCCACGGGCGGGCACTGCCGCATGCCGTGGACCTTCTCTGGGCGGCCATCGAACTGGCGGAGTCGGGGGCGAACGCGAAGGAGTACGAGGCGACGGTCATCGCGGCCTGCCGGGCCGCCGAAGAGTCCGGGGACGGCAAGTCGGAAGCCAGGGCCCTCCTCACCCTCGCCAACGTGCACCACGTGTCGGGCCGCTTCGACCTGGCCGAGCACGAGTGCCGGCGGGCCCTGCGGCTGTCGGCGGCGGCCCGGGACCCGTTGCCCGCCTGCTGGGCGTCGAACCTGCTGGGCATCGTCGCGCTCTACGAGAACCGGCACACGGACGGCGAGAAGCATCTGACCCGCGCCATCGAGGACTTCCGCGAACTGGGCGACCGGCCCGGGGAGGCATCCGCCCTCTGCAACCTCTCGCGCGTCCACCTGGCCATGGGACGTACGGCCACGGCCGTGTCCCTCGCCCAGCGGGGCACCGCCATGTACGACGAGATGAACCACACGCTCAAGGGGGCGAACGGCCGCTACGCGCTGGGGCTCGCACTCACTCAGAGCGGCCGGCTGGAGGAGGCCGCGGACAGCCTCAGGGAGGCGTACCAGGTCTTCAAGGACAGCCGCCAGCGCCTCTGGGAGGGCATGGCGCTGTTCCGCCTGGCGGAGCTGGACATCGCCGCCCTCCGCCCGGCGCAGGCCGCCGCCAACTCCGAGACGGCGCTCACGGTTCTCCGGGGTATCGGCGGGGAATGGCGTCGTGGGAACGTGCTCACGGTCCTGGGCAGGTCCCTGTCGGGGATCGGGCAGATCGGCCGCGCCCAGGTCTGCTGGCGCGAGGCCCTGGAGATATTCGAATCCCTCGGCTCCCCGGAGGCCGCCGACGTCCGGCGGCTCCTCGCCACCGAGACGGTCTCCTGACCTGTTCCGCCTGCCCGTTCATCGTTCGTTTATCGCGGCGGGCCACTCTCTGGGTAGTCGATCCGCCGCGTCGGGGGGCAGGCGGGGCGACGTAAGGCCGTAGCACTAATGTGAGCGGCCCCGACAGGCCCGTCCGGCAGTCCACGGGGGAACAGCCGGACGGGCCTTGCCGACCCAGCACGACGAACCACTAACGGGAGTAGACGATCATGGCCGACGAGAGCAACGAGCCGATCATCAAGCCGCTCAACACCCACGCCACCAGCGCCCCGGCGGACATCCTGGGCACGGACGGCAAGATCAAGCCGCTCAACACCCACGCCACGTCGGCGCCCGAGGGTGAGACCGAGGACAAGACGGACAACACTCACGCGACGAGCGAGCCGGCCAACTAGGCGTCAATCGACGGGGGTACGGGGGAACGGCCGCGGCGGCGCGGAGGGGGAGCCGCCGCGGCCGCCGCGTTTTCGCGCGTTGCGCGCGGTGCGCTCAGTAGCTCAGCTCGGCCGTGACCGTGCACTTCTTGACGCGGGACACCGTGCGCGGGCTGTCCATCCGGACGTTCACGGTCTTCGTGCTGCCGTAGTCCGCCTCCACGGTCGCCTCGCCCGTGTCGACCACGTTGCCCACCGCGTCCAGGAAGGACACGTCGACCTCGTAGGTGTGCGTGCCGGAGGCGACCGGGGTCAGGCGGACGGTGGACGCGGTGACCGCCTTGCGCTTGCCCTTGGCGGGCTGGGCGCAGCGGAACACGTACACCTGCGGTGCGTCCGACGCGGTCGCCGTGGGGGTCGGGTCGGTGTACGTGGAGCCCGACGAGCCGCTCGACGAGCTGTAGTCGTCGTCGTAGTCGGAGTCCGTGTCGTGGTACGTGCCGTTGCTCTTCTTGGAGTTGGAGCATCCGCCGCCGCTGCTGTGGCTGCTCGACCGGCTCTTCCCGCTCTTGCTCTTGCCGCCGTGGCTGGAACTGGAGAAGCCGGTGAGCGCGAGTACCACCGCGACCAGGACCACCGTCAGCTTGATGTGCTGCCGTCGCATCTCTTCCGCCCCCGATTGTGTGTTGTTCTGCCGTGGCCGGCCGGATGGCCGGGCGACACGGCACCGTAACGCACAGCATGGCGCGGATGGGCGGCGGGCCGGTCATGGCCCTGTCACGGTCTTGTGCCCGTCTGGTGGCGGGTGTCACACGTGCGGCGTAGCGTCGGAGCGAGAGCGCTCCTGGAGGTACGGAGATGATCCGCAACGTCCTCGGTGCGGTCGTCGCTCTCGCCGGAGCGGCGGCCGCCGTGCTGAGCCCCTTCCGTGACTGGTACGACGGCCGCCTCGGGCGGCACTACCGGCTGGGTGACCTCTTCACCGGTACCGGTGTCACCGGGGCGCATCCCGGCAGTCTTTTCGGTTCCCTCTGGCTGCCGTTCCTGTGCGCGGCGGTGGTGACGGTGGTGGCCGTCCTGCTCCGCTCCCGCGCGCTGGTCGCCCTGGCGGGCGTGGTGGTCCTCGGCTTCACGGTGCTGTGGATGGTCCGCGTCTTCGAGGTCACCGACAGCCTGGCCGTCGCGGGCGACGGCTCGGGGCTGGGGGTGGGCGTGGCGCTGGCGCTGGGCGGGGGTGTGCTGATGCTGCTGGGGGCGGGGGTGATGGCGGGGCGCGGCGGTGTCCGGGGGCGGCCGTACCCGGCGCCGGACTCCTCGGACCCGGACACGTGGCCCCCCACGCGGGAGCCGGGCCCCTCCGTCCAGACGAGCCCATGGCCGGAGCCGGAGGGCGACGACCCTTACGTGGGGCCTCCCCCGGACTCCCCGGGGCCGCGCCCGGACTCCCCGGGGGCTCCCGGGACCCGTCCGTCCGGCGGACATCCCAGCCCGTCCGGCGATTGAGGACGGAACCCTTGCGCCGGGGGGCGCGGCACTCTTGGACCGGGGCGGCCCATTCCAGCCCGTCCGGCGATTGAGGACGGAACCGGTCATCGGGCGGGCCCGAACCCAGGGGCGCCGGTCACCCCAGCGACGGTTCCGTCCTCAAACGCCGGACGGGCTGGAGATGGGCGGTCCGCACACGCACACGCGCCCGACACCGGCGCCACGGTTCCGTCCTCAAACGCCGGACGGGCTTGATTTGCCCGGTCCGTACGCGCGCCCGACGGGCTGGCCGGAGACCTACGCCCGCGCGCGGGCGCCCGTACCCGTGCCCTTCAGGGCGTCCAGCGCGTACACGCAGCGGTCCTTGCTGCACGCGTACACCACGCCCCCCTGGGCCACGGGCGAGCCCGTGATCTCGCCGCCCGTGGCCAGCTTCCAGCGGAGCTGGCCGCCGGCGGCGTCGAGCGTGTACAGGACGTGGTCCGCGGAGCCGAAGTGGACGCGGCCGTCGGCGACGACGGGGGCGCCGACCACCTCACCGCCGGCGGCGAACCGCCACTTCGGGGTGCCGGTGACCGCGTCGAGCGTGTAGAGCGCGCTGCCGCTGCCCACATGGACGTTGCCCGCGACCACGAGCACCGGTTCCGTCGACTGGCGGGCCTCCGTGGCGATGCGCCAGCGGTCCTTGCCGGTCGCGGCGTCCAGGGCGTACACCGTACCGAGGTAGTCCGCGAGGTAGACCCCGCCGCCGGTGACGGCCGGGCCCGGGGCGAAGGCGGGCGGGGACAGGAAGACCGCCGGGCACTCGAAGTGCCAGCGCACGCGCCCGGAGCCGATGTCCACCGCGAGGACCCGCGTCCCGGCGGCGACGTACACATAGCCGTCCGGCGCGGGGGTCACCCGGACCGGGACGCCGCCGCAGGAGGCCGCGTCGCCGATGGGGTACGACCAGCGCTCGGCACCGGTCCGGGCGTCGAGGGCCTTGAGGCGGGCGTCCTTCCAGACGTAGACCGTGCCGTCGTGGATGACCGGCCCGCCCTCCGGCGTCTCGAAGTCCGTCTGCGCGCCGGTGAGGTCCCACAGCTTCTCGCCGGTCGCCGCCTCCCAGGCCTGGACGCCGCCGCCCCGGGTCGCGGTGACGACCGTGCCCCGGTCGGCCTTGAGCGCGTATACCCAGGCATCCGTGCCCGTGCGCCACCGCTCGGCGCCGGTGGTGGCGTCCAGGGCGTAGAGGGAGGGGCCGTCCGACGCGTGGATGCGGCCGCCCTCGACGGCCATCGCCCAGGCGACGTCACGGGTCTTGAACTGGCGCCGCCCGTTGCCGGTGTCCAGCGCGTGGACCTCGAAGGACGTGACGTAGAGCAGGTCGCCGACGACGACCGGCGTGCCCCACACGTCGTTGGACATGCGGAACCGCCAGGGCCGCCACCGTGCGGGCCCGGACTGCCCGCTGTCGGGGGCCTGCGCCGGCGGCGGTACGGGGGCGGCCGGGGCGGCCACGGAGGCCCCGGCCGGCGGGCGGACCCAGCCGGTCGCGGGCCCGGCGTCGGCACCGGCGGCCGAGGCGCGGACGTCCTGGGCGCGGGGCCCTGGGCCGATCGGCACCTGGGCGCCGGTCAGCCGCACCGGCCCCCCGGCGTCGGGCACCGGCGCGGGCGGGGCCGGCGGGCGGGCCGGGGCCCCGCTGTGCCAGGGCCCGTCCCAGTCGGCGCCCGGCGGCTGGTGGGGCGCGGTCGGCCCGCCGTCGGCAGGGGGCCGGCCGGGGCGCGCGGAGGACGGCTGGGCGCGGGGAACGGCCGGACGCGCCGGCTCCGGGGCGGGCGGCGTGACCGGCGGCGCGGTGCGGCCACCGCCCCGGCGCCGCTCGATCAGCTCGGTCGCGGCGGCCGGCAGCCACGCGGAGGCCGTACCGCCGTCGTCGTCACCGCCGCCGGAGGCGAAGAGGTGCGGGGCGAGCTGGGACTGGAGATCGGCGGGGCTGGGCCGCAGCGAGGGGTCCATCTGCATGCAGGAGTCGATCAGCGGGCGCAGGTCGTCCGGCAGCCCGGAGAGGTCGGGCCCCTCGCGCAGCAGCATGAACACCGTCTCGACCGGGTTGGCCCCCCGGTACGGCGCATGGCCCGTCGCGGCGAACACGAGCGTCGAGCCGAGCGAGAAGATGTCGCTGGCCCCCGTCACGCTCCGCGAGTCCCGCGCCTGCTCCGGCGACATGTACGCCGGCGTGCCGACGGCCACGTTGGTCATGGTGAGCCGGGTGTTGGAGACGCCGGAGGCGATGCCGAAGTCGATGACCCGGGGGCCGTCCTCCACGACGAGCACGTTCGACGGCTTCATGTCGCGGTGGACGAGCTGCGCCCCGTGGATGGACTGCAGGGCCTCCGCGATGCCCGCCGCCAGCCAGCGCACCGCCTGGGTCGGCATCGGCCCGCACTCGTTCACGATCTCTTCGAGCGAGGGGGCCGGCACGTACGCGGTGGCGAGCCACGGCACGGCGGCGCGCGGGTCGGCGTCGACGACGGCGGCCGTGTAGAAGCCGCTCACGGCGCGTGCGGCCTCCACCTCGCGCGTGAAACGCACCCGGAACAGCTGGTCCTCGGCCAGTTCCGTACGGACGGTCTTGATCGCCACCCGTCGGCCGGACGCCGACCGGGCCAGATAGACCAGCCCCATGCCGCCGGCCCCGAGCCGTGCCAGCACCTCGAAGGGGCCGATCCGCCTCGGGTCGTGCTGCGTCAGCTGCTCCACTACTTGCCACCTCCCCGTACGGACCTCAGGGCACGAGGTCCGCGAAAATCCCGCCGTGTGCAGCGTCTCATCACTGGCGCCCCCGGCGGCGCGCACCCCGATTGTTCCTGGCCGGGGCCCCGGTTGCGAACCCGGGGGCGGATCGGGGTGTCCCGTGCCACTCCGCCCGTATCAGGACACAGGCTCCTGAAGTACGGCGAACTCGGCGCCCTGGTCGTCCTGGAGGACCGCCATCCGCCCGTAGGGGATGTCCAGCGGGGGTTCGGTGACCCGGCCGCCGAGCCGCTGGACGGTCCGCACCGTCTCGTCGCAGTCCGCGACGTTGAAGTAGTTCAGGAAGTGGCTGGGCAGCTCGGCCGGGAACGCGTCCGTGATGACGCTGCGCCCGCCGACCGCCGTGTCGGGGCCCGGTTCGGTGCCGGGCGGGGACCACGTACGGAAGTCGACGCGGCGCTCGTCGGTGTCCGGGACGTCCGGGGGCGAGTCGTCGACGTCCGCGCAGCGGAAGCCGAAGACCTCCTCGTAGAAGGGGTCGACGCGCTCCTTGGACCGGGTGTGGACCTCGGTCCAGCAGAAGGAGCCGGGTTCGTTCTGCTTCCGGAAGCCCGCGCGCTCGCCGGCCTGCCAGAGGCCGAAGACCGCGCCGGCCGGGTCGGCGGCCTGGGCGAGCACCCCGTCCCGGCCGGCCGCGACCGGTTCGATGATCACCTGGCCGCCGGCCGCGCGGACCCGGGCGACGGACGCCTTGATGTCGTCGGTCGCGAAGTAGACGCCCCAGGCGGTCGGCATCCGGCCGTCCTTCTTCGCGGCCAGCGCGGCGACGAGCCTGCCGTCGCTGAGGGCGTCGGCGCGGGGGCCGTCCGGCCGGAAGGTCCAGCCGAACAGCTCGCCGTAGAAGCGCTTGCCCGCCTCCAGGTCGGGGAGCTGTACATCCACCCAGCACGGTGCGGACTGCGCGAATGCGGCCATGGGCCCGGATCCTTCCGTCGTCATGGTGACGCCCGTCACACTCACGGTAGCTTCGTGCCGCACGGGGCGCGTCCCGGAACCTCCCCGGACCCTCCGAAGCGAACGCGGGTTCGAAAGTTATCCACCGAAGTTATCCACAGGCTGTTAATAACACTCATCACACTGTGGGCAACGCGGGGCCGGAGGGGGCCGGAGCGGGGCCGGGGCGGGCCCCATTCCCCATTTGCTTCGGCCGAATCGCGCTCCGATCACCCGTCGGTAAGCTGACGGCATGACAGGACAAGTACGCACCGTCGACGGCCGCGTGGCCGGTCGGCGCGGTCAGGCGACGCGGCAGAAGCTGCTCGACTGCCTCAGCGAGATGCTCAGCTCCTCGCCGTACCGGGACGTCAAAGTCATCGACGTCGCCCGGAAGGCGGGGACTTCACCCGCGACTTTCTACCAGTACTTCCCCGACGTCGAGGGCGCCGTTCTCGAACTCGCCGAAGACGTGGCGAAGGAGGGTGCCGGAATGACCGAACTGGTCGCCGGACGCTCCTGGGTCGGCAAGTCGGGCTGGCAGACCTCCGAACAACTCGTGGAGGGATTCCTCGACTTCTGGCGGCGCAACGACGCGATCCTGCGCGTGATCGACCTCGGGGCGGCCGAGGGCGACAAGCGGTTCAACAAGATCCGCATGAAGATCCTCAACTCCGTCACCGGCTCCCTCACCGAGTCCGTGAAGGAGCTGCAGGCCAAGGGCAAGGTCGACAAGGACGTCAGCGCCGCCGCGATGGCGGGCTCCCTGGTCGTCATGCTCGCCGGTGTCGCCTCGCACCAGAAGGGCTTCACCGCCTGGGGCGTCAAGCAGGCCGAACTCAAGCCGAACCTCGCCCTGTTGGTGCACCTCGGCATCACCGGCAAGAAGCCCACGAAGTAGCGCGCACCCCGCTGGGGCGACGCGCGGTGATCCCGGCGCCCCCAGGTCCTGTCTCACCGACGGCGGACCACGCCTGTGGTCCGCCGTCGGCGTATCCGGACCGGGGCGCGGCGTCGGCCGTCACCCGGCGGAGCCCCAGGGATTCTCGTCCCCGACGCGGTCCTCGCCGCCGAAGAACGCGTCCGCCTCGCGGCGCATGAGCGCGCTGTCCACGCGGGGCAACTGCCCGTGCTCGGTCACCAGCTCCTCGGCGCTCGGTTCCATGCTTCAGCGTAGCGTCGGCCGTATGACCGACGCACTCGATCCCGTCGCCCGGCAGTCCTTCCTCGATCTGCTGCACGCCCAGCGCGTCTGGGACACCGATCTCCCCGCCTTCGGCCCGGAGGGCGCGCCGCCCACACCGCACGCCCTCTTCTTCGACTGGTTCGCCGAGGCCGTCGCCGCCGGGCAGGCCGAGCCGCACACCATGCACCTGGCCACCGCGGACGCCGACGGCCTGCCCGACGTACGGACGCTGATGCTGCACGACGTGGACGAGCGCGGCTGGCACTTCGCCACGCATTCCACCAGCGCGAAGGGCGGCCAGCTCGCCGCCCGCCCGTACGCCGCGCTCGGCTTCTACTGGCCGGCCCAGGGCCGCCAGGTCCGCGTCCGGGGCGCCGTCACGGCGTGCCCCACCGCCGAGAGCGCCGCCGACCTGCACGCCCGCTCGACCGGGGCCCTCGCTTCCGCCCTGGTCGGGCACCAGAGCGAGATCCTGGACTCACCGGCCGACCTCGCCCGCGCCTCCGACGCCGCCTGGGACCGGGCACGCGAGGAGCCGGACGCGGAGGTGGCGAGCTGGACGCGGTACGTGGTCGAGCCGCGCGAGGCGGAGTTCTTCCAGGGCGACGCCCGCCGCCGCCACGTCCGCCTGCGGTACCGCCGCACGGCGGACCCGGCGACGGGGGCGGGGGCGTGGGAGCGCGAGCGGCTGTGGCCGTGAGCGGCACACCCGGCCCGTCCGGCACCGGAGGACGAAGACGGTCATCGGGCGAACCCGAAACCCCGGTGCAGCGCCCACCGGGGCAACGGTTCCGTCATCGAACGCCGGGCAGGCCGGGGTCGCCGCCCGCCCTGATCGCCCCCACCGGGCACGCCCGTACCGCCTCCGCCACCATCGGGCCCGGCTCCGCCTCCGGCAGGAGTTCGCTCAGGCCGTCGTCGTCCTGGGTGAACACCTTCGGCGCGGCCAGGGCGCACTGCCCGGCGCCGATGCACACGTCCTTGTCGATGTCGATCCGCATGGCGGTCCCCTCCCCCTTCACCAGGTCACCGGCAGTTCCAGCAGGCCCTGGATCGTGTCGCCCGGCTTGACCGGGATCTCCTCCGGTTCGACCGCGAGCCGCAGGCCCGGCAGGCGGCGGAAGAGAGCGGGCAGCGCGATCTCCAGTTCGGCGCGGGCGAGGTTCTGGCCCAGGCACTGGTGGATGCCGAAGCCGAACGCCACATGGCCCCGCGCCTCGCGCCCGAGGTCCAGTTCGTCCGGCTCCGCGTAGACGGACGCGTCCCGGTTGATCACGGCGGTGGACAGCAGCACCCCGTCCCCGGCCCGCAACGTCTCCCCGCCGATCTCGATGTCCTCCACCGCCACCCGGGAGAGCCCGTCCGCGATGGACAGGAAGCGCAGCAGCTCCTCCACGGCGGCCTGCACCGCGTCCGCGTCGCCGCCGGTCAGCCGGGCCAGCTGGTCCGGGTGCCGGAGCAGCGTGAACGTGCCGAGCGAGATCATGTTCGCGGTCGTCTCGTGACCGGCCACGAGCAGGATCTCGGCCAGCCGGACCAGCTCCTCCCCGCCCATCGCCCCCGTCTCCAGGTGCTTGGCGATCAGCTCGTCCAGCAGCCCGTCCCCCGGGTCGCGCCGCTTGAGCGCGATCAGGTCGCGGAAGTACGCGTCCAGGTCCTCCCGGGCCGCGACCACGTCCGCCGGCTCCGGCCCGCGCAGCAGCCTGCGCGACCGGTCCTCGAAGAAGTCGTGATCGTCGTACGGCACACCGAGGAGCGCGCAGATGACCATGGACGGCACCGGCAGCGCGAACGCGTCGACCAGTTCGGCCGGCGGGCCCTGCTCCGCCATCGCGTCCAGCAGCCGGTCCACGGTCTCCTGGATGCGGGGCCGCAGCGCCGCCGTGCGCCGGAGCGTGAAGCTCGGGATCAGCATCCGGCGCTGGGCGTTGTGCTCCGGGTCGTCGACCCCGAGCAGTTCCACGCGCCGCTGCTTGACGGCCGCCAGCCGGGGCGCGAAGAGCGGGAAATCCGGGTGCGCGCGGTCGGACGACAGCCGGGGGTCGGCGAGGAGCGCCCGCGCCTCGGCGTGGCCGGTCACCAGCCACACCGTACGGCCGTCGAAGAGGCGGACGCGGGACACCGACCGCTGGCCACGGCTCGCGCTCGGGTAACCGGTGGGCGGGTGGTAGGGACAGGTGCGGTCCTGCGGGAAGGCAATGGGCTCGGACTGGGTCTCTGTCATGACGGACCTCGCAACGAGGGGGGTGTGGTCCTGCCGATCACCTTCACTAGATGCCCCAGGCATCTACTTGGGGTAGGTGATGTTCGGCCAACCCGGGCGAATGGAGCGAGAGCATCCGTTTTCAGCCGCCGAGGAGCACCATGGAGACAGGCGAGGACTGGAGGTCGTCCATGGCCAGAACCCGTAGCCGGTACGCCACCGACCGTGGCCTGACCACCCGCATGGTGACGACCATGTTCCTGATCGGGCTGCTGTACGTGGTGCTGGTCGGCGTACTCCTGGCCGTACTGCGCGGGGCCTGGCCGATCATCCTGGTCCTGACCGGCGGCATGTTCGTCGCCCAGTTCTGGTTCAGTGACCGGATCGCGGCGTTCAGCATGGGCGCCCGGGAGGTCTCCCCCGCCGAGGCGCCCGAGCTGCACGGTGCGATCGACCGGATCTGCGCTCTTGCCGACATGCCGAAACCACGCGTGGCCGTCGCGGAGAGCGATGTGCCGAACGCGTTCGCGACGGGGCGCAGCCAGAAGTCCTCGCTCGTCTGCGCCACGACGGGCCTGCTGCGCAGACTGGAGCCGGAGGAGCTGGAGGGCGTGCTCGCGCACGAGATGTCGCACGTGGCGCACCGCGATGTCGCCGTGATGACGATCGCCTCGTTCCTCGGCGTGCTGGCCGGGATCATCACCCGGGTCGCGCTGTGGGGCGGCTTCGCCCGCAACAGCCGCAGCAACGATCCGATGGGCATCCTGATCCTGCTGATTCCGCTGGTCAGCGCGGTCGTCTACGCCCTGAGCTTCCTGCTCACCCGGGTGCTCTCCCGCTATCGCGAGCTGTCCGCCGACCGCACGGCCGCCCTGCTGACCGGCCGCCCCTCGGCCCTGGCCTCCGCGCTCACCAAGGTGAGCGGCCAGATGGCCCGGATTCCGACGGAGGACCTGCGGAAGGCGGAGCCGTACAACGCCTTCTACTTCGTCCCGGCCTTCGCCTCGAAGGAGAGCATCGGCCGGCTGCTCTCCACCCACCCGACGCTCGAACAGCGCCTCGACCAGCTGGCCCGCATCTCGGCCGACCTGTCCCGCCCGTAAGGCCGTCCCGCCCGTAAGGAGTCCCCCCGTGGGCCTGCTCGACACGATCCTGGGCCGCAGCAAGCCGGTCCGCCCCGACCTCGACCAGCTCTTCGCCGTCCCCTCCGCCGCGCTGACCCTCCAGGCCGCGACGGGCCTCGTGCCGACGGGCCTGGGGTCGGTGTGCTTCGCGGGTGTGGAGGGCTCCGCCTTCGCCCGGGTGCGGCAGGACGTACGCGAACTGCTCGACGCGGACACGGTGCGCGGCGGCGTCCCGGTGGAGTTCAGCCGCGACACCTACGGCTACACCTGGCTCCTCGCCCGTCAGCCGCCCGAGGACACGGCGGCCCTGGTCAACGACCTGCACGCGGTGAACACCCTGCTCCAGGACGGCGGCTTCGGCCCGCAGCTGCTGTGCTCGCTGGTGGGCTTCCGGGACGACCGGGGGCGGGCGCTGGCGCTGGTGTACCTGTACAAGCGCGGCACGTTCTACCCGTTCGCCCCGGTCCCGGGCGGCGCCGAGAAGCGCGACAACCAGCTGGAGCTGGAGGTCCGGGCCGCGCTGGGGGACGACCTGCGCGTGGAACAGGACCTGGCGCGCTGGTTCCCGGTGTGGGGGGCGCCGGGGCTCTGACGCGCTACCGGGGGCGGAACAGCGCGTCGTCGTAGTCCGGGAAGACGCGCGGCATGTTCCTGCGGAACTCGGTGACCTCGGCACTGTCCTCGTAGCCGGGGCAGAGCGTCTTGGGCCAGTACCAGTAGCCGCGTGAGGCGATCAGGAGGTCCACGTACTCGGTGAAGGTGCGGCCGGTGGGGGCCAGTTCCTCACCGAAGTAGTGATAGCTGACCGTATCGGCGAAGGTGCCGTCCTCCCCGCGCTCGAAGGCCACGCACGCCTCCGGGGTGAAGAAGTCGAAGGGCACCACCGGGCGGAACTCCTGCTCGCCGTTCGGGAACCAGGTGATCCCGCTCCAGTCCCCGAGCACCCGGCCGAGCGGCAGGATCTCGGCCACGCCGTGGTCGGAGACGTCGTCCACGGTGGCCCGCCAGTCGAGCCGGAAGGAGCCCACGTGGCGGTAGAACTCCTCCACTCCGGCGGGCAGCCGGGCCTCGGACTCCTCGACGAGGCGGGAGAGCTCGTCGGCGGGGAGGGGGTCGGTCAGTTCGTGGGTCAGCAGCTCGACGTGGGGGTTGTCGCGGAGTTCGGCCACCATCGCGTCGAGTCGGTGCCTTGCGTTGCTCATGTGTGTGTCGCCCGTCGCCTGTCGGTTCCGCCGGCCGGTTGCCCTACTTGTTGTTGTTCCAGATCTCCCACGCGTCCCCACCCACTTCCTTCCCCTTGGCGTTGTACAGGGTGTACTCGGCCCTGATCTTCCCGGGGAGGCCGTACTTGTAGTGATCGTCGAAGTCCTTGGCCTCCTGGGACCCGGGCGTCATGTTCATATCGGCCGATGTCGGGTGGAAACTGAAGTCCGCCGTCACGTGGTACCGGGCGGTGTACCCGTCCTTGAGAATGGCGTCCTTGAGGCCCTTCTCGACCTTCGCGTGATGCTGGCTGTTGGCCTGCTTGACCAGCGGGGTCAGGTTCTCCAGGTGCTTGCCCGAGCCGCCCAGATTGTGGTTCAGGAGGTGCCCCTGCACCATGTAGCTCCTGAACCAGTCCCCGATCGCGGTCCCGCCCGGCGGCCACCACGCGGGCTGCACCTTGGGGGCCTCGCCCGTCCCGAGCTGGCCGGGGAAGAGTTCGCCCATCATTTCGATCCCCACGCCGCCCACCGTGTTGTTGACCTTCACGGCATGGACGCCCTGCGGGTAGTCGACGCGCGGGTTGTAGCCCGCCAGCGGGGCACGCTGTACGACCCCGAGGTGTGCGCGCTGGACCGTGGCGCCCTGGTCCGCGAGGGCCGCGCGCTGTACGGGAGCGGGGCCGCGCATGACCCGGGTCGCGTTGGCCTCCGCCGCCCGCTCGAACCGGTCGGACGGGTCCGATACGCGCAGCCCCGAGCCGTTGTCCGTACCGGCGACCGGGCCCTGGCGCTGCTGGATGACGTGGGTCAGCTCGTGGGCGAGCGTGTGCTTGTCGGCCCCGCCGTCCCCGATGACGACGTGGTGGCCGGAGGTGTAGGCGCGGGCCCCGACCTCGGCGGCCGATGCCTTGGCGGCGGCGTCGGTGTGGATGCGTACGTCGGAGAAGTCCGCCCCGAGCCGGGACTCCATCTCGCTGCGGACGGCGCTGTCCAGCGGCCGGCCGCCCGAGCGCAGCACGTCCGTGACGGCCGAGCGCTGCACCGCGTCCTCGTGGCCGCACCCGGGGCCGTGGCTGTGCCGGTCCGGCGCGTGACCGGCGGCCCGCAGCATCTGGACGACGGCCGCGTTCCCCAGGCTGCCCTGGAGGGCGAGGAGTTCGGTGGCGGGCATACCGGCGGCGGCAGCGGGCTTACGGGCCGCCGCGAGCCCCCCTCGATCCGCGCCGGTCTTCTCGGCGCCGTCCTGGCCGCGCATGGGGACCTCTTCCTGCCGGGGGTATGACCTCCTCCTGCATATCCCGGCACACGCCCCCGGATCCAGGTCCCCCGGGGCAGAGTTGACTGGCCCGGGAGCGCAGCCGCCGGAGCCGGCCCGCACCTGTCGAGGCTCAGAGGGCGAGGACGTGCCGTAGAGCCGTGGCGACCTTCACCATCGTCTGGTTCGAGAGCGCGCCGAGGTCTCCTATGATCTCGTCCCTGTACATGGGGCCCAGGTCGTCGCAGAGCACGCGCCCCACGAGCGGTTCACCGGCCTCCAGCTCGACGATGCTCGCCAACGGAGGCTTCACCGACGTAGTGATGCGCACGACCAGGACGTCGTTGAGCGCCCGGTTGCGCGCGTTGTTCGAGACCACGAGCCAGGGTTTGGGACCTGCGCCGAGGTCGGCGCGGTACACGCGGCCACGGATGGGAACGATCTCGCTCATTCACCGGTCCCGACTCGGCTCCGCCGACGGGCCCCGCGAGCCCGCACAGCTGCCTCGTACGCCCGGTCCTCCTCGTCGTGGGCCGCCGCGAGAGCGGCGTAGCCGTTCTCCATGGCCTTCTCCTCCACCGCGTGACAGCCGGCGTGCAGCAACGCACGAAGCACTTCGGCTTCGGACGTGTCGTCGTCCACTCTTATGCCCGTCACCTGCCACAGGGCCTGGTTCTCCGGAGTGCCGTGGAGCCGGAAACGCTGTATCGCGTCTTCGAGCGGCGTGTCCAGAGGGACGCTTTTACGGATCACAGCAGCCATGCATCACAGGATGCAGCAGATAGTGCCGCACGTCAAAGGCTGGGGATGGCGTCGAGGGTCGGCTCAGGGGCGCTCGAACCAGCCACTCGGGACGGCATCGGCCATACGGGGGCTGTCGGGACCGGGCCCGTATTGCGTGGCGGCCCCGGGCGGAGCGTGCGGTACAGGTGGGGGCCGGAAGCGGTCGCGGACGCCCGGGGCGGGCATCAGGAGGTACGAAATGGCCGGCGTGCTCCACAACACCGGGGACACCCCGGACGCCCGGACGGCGCAGGCGGCCGTCTCCACCGGGCGGCTCCCGACCGCCGAGGCCGTACGGGCGGCCCTGGACGGCGTGCGCCGGCGGTTCCAGGAGGACCGCGACGGGCAGGTCCCCGACTACATCCCGGAACTCGCCGAGGTCGATCCCGAGCTGTTCGGCATCGCCGTCGCCCAGGTGAGCGGCCATGTGTACGCGGTCGGTGACGCGGACCACCCGTTCTCGATCCAGTCCGTCTCGAAGCCGTTCCTGTTCGCCCTGGTCAACCAGGAGCTCGGGCGCGACACCGTCCGCACCCGGATCGGGGTCAACAGCACGGGCCTGCCGTTCAACTCGATCCTGGCCGTCGAGCTGAATCACGGCAGCCCGATGAACCCCATGGTCAACGCGGGCGCCCTGGCCACCACGGCCCTGGTGCCGGGCGAATCACCCGAGGAGCGCTGGGAGTTCATTCACCGGGGCCTCTCCCGCTTCGCGGGCCGCGAACTGCACGTGGACGAGCGGGTGTACGCCTCCGAGTCCGGCACCAACCAGCGCAACGAGTCGATCGCCCGCCTGCTGGACAGCTACGGGGCCCTCGCCCGGGACCCCGTCGCCACCACCGACCTCTACACCCGCCAGTGCTCCCTGACCGTCTCCGCCCGCGACCTCGCGGTCATGGGCGCGACCCTCGCCAACGGCGGCGTCTGCCCCCTCACGGGCGAGCAGGTGGTGGACGCCGGAGTCTGCCACGACACCCTCTCCGCGCTGGCCACGGCGGGCCTGTACGAGCGCAGCGGCGACTGGCTGTACGAGGTGGGCATGCCGGGCAAGAGCGGGGTGTCCGGCGGCATCATCACCGTCGCCCCCGGCAAGGGCGGCCTCGGCGTGTTCTCACCCCGCCTGGACGAGGCGGGCAACAGCGTCCGAGGCCAGCGCGTCGCCCACTTCCTCTCTGCGGCGCTCGGCATGGACCTGTTCGCCTCGACGGCCCATGAGGCCCGCCCCCGGTGATCAGTACGCGGTGGCGTGCCCCAGGAACGCGGTCCAGGCGGCGGGGTCGACGGCGAACGTCGGCCCGTCGCTGAGCTTGCTGTCGCGGACGTGGATGGAGTGGGGGCAGGTGGCCACCTCTACGCAAGCCCCGCCCTCGTTGTTGCTGTAGCTGGACTTGTGCCAGTTGTAAGCGACTTCGATGCAGGCCCCGCCCTCGTTGCCGCTGTAGCTGGACTTGAACCAGGCCAGTCCGGATACGTCGCTCACAGTTGTCTCACCTTCGTCTCGATGACCTCTACGGATTTCCAGGGGTTGTGCGCCTGGGCCCGCAGGATGCCGAAGAGGTCGAACATGTCGCCCACCTGCTCCGGTTTCGAGATCAACCTATCGCCGCCCTGCCCCTCCGCGAACAGCAGAGCACGGCCTTCTGCCGTGGTCATCAGTTGCATCGGACCGTTCAATCCGGCGTGTGTGTGCTGCGCGGACGGCATCACCTGAA
The DNA here is from genome assembly GCA_036226585.1 of Streptomyces sp. NBC_00708. Lineage (GTDB taxonomy): Bacteria > Actinomycetota > Actinomycetes > Streptomycetales > Streptomycetaceae > Streptomyces. Next base: position 4,147,002 of record CP108997.1, on the reverse strand, counting down.
CGGTCAGGTGGTTGTAGCGCTCGATGCAGTCCAGCAGGTGCAGCAGTTGCTCCTTGAGCACCGCTGGACCACCCAATGTGCGGTCGAGCACCGATTCCTCGATGACGAATCCCACGCGCGGCGGCGGTGTACGGTCCAGCACCGCGTGCCGTTCCAACCGCGCCTCGACATGCTGGATGATCTCGGCTTCCGAATACGCCGGAACTCGGGCGCGGTGCAGGGCAGTCGCGTACGCCTGGGTCTGAAGCAGTCCCGGCATCAGCATCGTCTCGTACGCGCTGACCACCCGGGCAGATCGCTCCAGCTTCGCCCAGTCCAGGAACTTGGGCGCGTACTTCTCCTCGTCCACCAGATCGCAGCACGCCTTCAACGCGCCGTCCGCCCTGAACAACTCCTCCGCCGCGACGAGCAGATCGAGCGACGGAATCCGTTCCGCCCGCTCCACCGCGCCGAGCAGCGACTCCGAGATCAGCAGCTTCTCGGCGGCCGTCTTCTGCGTGAACCCCGCCCGTACGCGATGGATCCGCATCAACTCCCCTACAAGCCGCCGCCCGTGCGTCACCTCACTACTCGTCCCCACAGCCCACCGCCGTTCCCCACATCGCACCGATGTGGATCGTGTCCTCCTGGTCACGCTACGCATGCGGCGGAATGCTTACTGCCATGACGCAGAAGAAACTCCCCGAATGGGTACCGTCCTCGGGGCTCCAACTCCATCTGACCGGCATCCACTTCGACGCCATCCGGCTGCGCGGCGTCCGGGGCGAGGCAGTGGTGCACCATCTGTCGGCCCTCACGGACGGTGATCCGGGGCCGGTGGTACGGGAGATCGCGGGCGCGCGGTGGACGTATTTCCTGCTGGAACCCGGGGCCAGCCAGGACTTCGACTGGCCGCCGGGCGCCAAGTGCTTCGGGCCCGCCGTGCGGGACCAGTACGTGGGGATTCCGGCGGCCCACGGCAACACGTACCCGCTGAGCTGGCGTTGCGGGGCGCCGGAGGACGGGGACTTCGTGGACGCGGAACTGCTGCACGGCGTGGTCACCGCGCAGCTCGTGTCCGAGGAGTAGGCGCCCTTGCGGATTGCTCTGCCCATCGGGCAACACAAGGGGGCAAGGCCGTGTCGGGGTACCAGCTGGTCGCTGAGTTGCAGGCCGGGCGTGCGCACCTCGTGCGGGACGCACCGTGGGCGGGCGCCGACCCGGAGACGACGGACGCCTATCCGCTCCGGCCGCTACCGGACGGGAGCACGCCGCTGCTACGGACCGTGATCTCCGGCAATGCCGGCCTGACCGCCGCCCTGCTCGGGCATTCCGCGGACCGGCTCACCGAGGAGGACCGGGCCGAGCTCCTGGCCTGTGCCGCAGGGTCCCGGACGACTTCGGCGTCACCGCGTACGACGTGCTCACGCTCGGCGGGATGAGCGTGCACGCTTCCGATCCCCTGCGGCGACCGGCCCACGGAAGAAGGACGTCTGCGGCGCGCCGCTCAGCGGATTCCGCGTCGAGGGCGAGGAGCCCCCGTACGTGATCCGCAGCGTGGCCGGACGCCTGGCTCCTGGACGCGGCGACGCGCTACGAGCAGCGGCACGGCCGCTGAACGGACTCCCGCCCAGGTCAAAAAAATGGCTCGCACACCCTGTGGTGTGCGAGCCAAAGAATAGAGGGGTAGTGGCCGTAGCGAGTACCCCTTCAAGTCTGCCGCCAATTTAGCACGGCGACCGTGAGCCGGCTACCCGCGCACAGCGCGTCGATAGGGTGCATGGATGGCCATTGCCGCAGCTCCGGAGCCCGACGCCTACGCCCGCCGCGTCCTCGCTCGGATGACAGACTTCTTCACCGACGAGGGGACGCCGTGGCCGCGCCGGCTATGGGACATCGGGGCTGTGCTGGCCCTGGAAGAACTGTGGGAGGCCGGGCACTGGCAGGCCCACAACGTGCTCTCGGCGTCCGCGTGTGACTGGCAGCGCAACGAGCTGAGGGCGCTGATCGGCCCCGATCAAGGACTGGGCGACCGGGAGCTCCGCAAGGAAATCAACCTGCTGCTTCAGCACCCGCTCATGGACCCCAGCCCTGAACGACGGCGGCTGAAGGAGATCATCGGTCATGTCCGCCTCGGCTACCTGGACCGCTGGGCACGCGCGCTCAAGGTGGAGGACGACAAGCGAGTCAAACCGGAGCGCTTCTCCCGGACGACGGCCGCCCACCTGCTCGACCTCGGCTTCAGTGCCAGCTATCTGAAGGGCTGGGCGAAGACGCTCAACCGCGAGCAGGCCGGCGCTGTGGAAATCGCGGAATCCGCCGCCGAGCTCGCCCGCACCCGCCCTCGCCCCCACGAGGTCCTGGTGGCGCTGGAGAAGGTGCCGGGCCGCCATGAACTCGCCGAACCGCTCGATCACTGGCGCTCGAAGGGTGAGGTCATCACCTGGCTCAAGGAGAACGGGCACGACCCCGCTGGTATCCGCACCGGCGGCGGCTTCGTCTACCGGCTCGACGCACTCGACCCGTACGGGGCTGCCGAGCAGGCCCGGCAACTGCTGGACCGGATGGTCGCCCGGTCCCAGTACCTGCGTGCCCACCGTGGCGGTGTGGTCCCGGTTCCCCATATCTGGGTTGCCGGTCATCCCCGTCCGGTCCCGCTGGCCCCTCCCGCCAGAGGCGCCGACGTCCTGTCCCTTGTCCATGAGGGGCACCTGTACAAGGTCGACAGCCGACGCGGTCGCATCGACGATGCCCTGGAACTCGCCGCCGCCGTCAACCGCGGGGCGCTCGCGCCCGCAGTCGCCGGAGGCTGGGCCGCCGTGGAATCTCTCCTTGTCCACGCTGACGATCCCAAGGGCGACGGCGAGCGGTCCGGAAAGGCAATCGCCGCCGACCGAATGGCCGCCATCATTGCCTGCTCCTGGCCCCGTGCAGAGCTCACCACGTTGGCCCACCGCCACAACCCCGGCGAGCCGGACGACCTCTACCGAGCGGTTGCCGCCTCCACTACGAACAGGGAAGCCGCCCGCCTGGTCGCTGACGCTCTCGTAGCCGCCGGGGCCGAGGCTCTCGTTCTGACCAGGGCGACCGGCTACAGCGATCAGGCCGCTGCCCAACGGATGGTCGGCCTCCTCGCCAGTCCCCGGTCCCAGCTGAATGAGGTCGCCAAGGCGTTCCGCGTCGCTATGCGCCGTCTCTACCGGACGCGCAACATCATCCTCCACGGCGGCGCCACCCACGGTGTCGCGCTCGAAGCCTCCCTTCGTACCGCTGCCCCGCTCCTCGGCGCCGGCCTCGACCGCATCGTCCATGCCTCCTACACCGAGGAACTGGACCCGCTCGACCTGGCCGCCCGTGCCGAAGTCGCCCTCCAGCTCGTCCACGGCGAGACCGGTTTGACCACGGCCGACCTGCTTGAACCTGTCAGATAGGTGGGTGCCGGCACGCGTACCGCTAGGTGCGCTTGAAGTACTCGATCTCGCCCAGGGCGATCGGGTGCCCGTTGCCCTCGCCCGCCGCCTCGCGGATCGTGAAGCGGACCGATACAACGTCGCTGATGCCCGTTCGCAGGGTCTGCTCGCCCGGCTTGTCGGCGAGGGTCATCGTCTTCTCGTGGGTCGTGCCGTCCTTCGTCGTGATGGTCAGGTCCGCCCGGGTCGGCCTGGCGCCCTTCTGGAAGACCTCCGGCTTGGTCGAGACGCCCGTGTGGACCGTGATGCCGACCAGCCGGAACGGGTCCTCGAACTTCGCGGTCAGCGCGTCGCCCACCTTCGGGGCGCCCCAGTACGAGTTCGTCACGCCGTCCGTCGCCGCCTTGGCCGGGTGGCCGGGGGCGGACGCGGTCGCGGTGACGTGGAGCGGGGAGACCTCGCCCGTGCCGCCGAGCTTGTCGCGTACGTCCTCCACGACGAAGCGCCCGGCCGGGATCAGCAGGAAGCCCGCGACCAGGAGGCCCACGATCACCAGGGCGATCAGGCTGCCGCGCAGCAGCCGCCCCGAGCCCGCGCGGACGCGGCGGTTGAACGGCCAGCGGGTGCGCCACCAGGGCAGTTTCGCCGCCTGGGCCTGCGGCTTCAGGGGCTTGGCGCAGTTGCGGCAGAACGTGCGGCCCGGACGGTTGTTCGTCCCGCAGGAGGGGCAGGGCTCGCCGTCCGGTTCGTCGTCCACCGCCGCCGTACGGACCGTGGGGCGCGCGGCTATCGGCATGCCGGGCAGGACGGCCCCTACGGGCTCCTCCGCCGGTTCCGGTTCCGGCGGCTTCGGCTCCGGCGGCTTCGGCCGGCTCGGCTGTACGGGGGCGGGCGCGGGAGGCCGTGGGGCGGGGGCCGGTCGGGGCTCCGGCTCGGGAACCGGTTCCGGGGTCGGGGTCGAGGTCGGGGCTGGGGTCGGGGTTGGGGTCGGCTCCGGTGCGCGGGTCGGGGTCGGCTCCGGTGCGCGGGGCGGCGCTGGGGTCGGTGCGGGATCGGGCACGGCCCGGCGCGGGGCCGTACGCCGGTCCCGTACCGGTTCCGGTTCCGGCGCTGGGGCCGGTGCCGGAGCGGATTCCGGTTCCGGCGCGGGGGCCGGTTCGGGAGCGGGCTCCGGCGCGGCCGGTTCCGGGGCCGGGGCGGGCCGCCGGGACGACCACCCCAGGTACGTACCGCAGCTCGCGCAGAAGTCCTCGTCCTCCGCGTTCGCGGCGCCGCAGGCCGGGCACGGGCGGGTCATGTGGGGCTCCCTGGTTCGTCGGCCGGGGCGCCCGGCAGGATCTCGACCCGGCAGGTCAGGTGCGCCGGGCAGGAGGCGCGGACCACGGCCAGGACGCGGGTCTCGTCCACCGTGTGTCCGGCGGGGGGCCGGACCCGTACCAGCAGTTCGCCCGTCGGGGCGGGCGGCAGCGCGGAGTCCGCTTCCGAGGACCAGGTGACGCCGCCGCCGTCCACGATCTCCGCCTCCACGCCGAAGCAGAGGCGCAGGTGTTCCGTGAGGCCCCGGCGGGTGCCCCGGCGGCGGTGGAGTTCGACGGCGCGGGCGACGGCGGCGCGGCGGCGGTCCTCCGGCCAGGCCGGGTCGATGCCCGCGCCGACCCAGGAGGACAGCCAGGGCAGGAAGTCCGCGGGGGCCAGCGCCGGGTCGAAGTAGGCCGGGAGGTTGTCGAGGGTGGAGAGGACCGGGGCGAGGACCGTGTCCAGGCCCGCCGTGAAGCGCTGGGCGAAGTCGTCGTCCGCGTACAGGGCGGGCAGCGTCGCCCCGATCGGGTAACGGCTCGGGAGTCCGGGGACGGCGGCCCTGGTCATGGGCGCTCACCCGGCCCGGTGGCGGTGACCGCGATCTGGTGCTGGTGCGAGAAGACCAGGGCGTTCGGAGCGACGTCGATCCGGTCCACCGCCCCGCCGCGCCGCCCGGTGAGCGGGTCGGCGGGGAACAGCCGGACCTCCTCGACCAGACGGACGCCGGGCACGGCCTGGAGGACCGCGAAGACCTCCCCGTACTGCACGGGCCTGCCGAACGGCCAGCCGGTGCCGTCCGCGCCGCCCCGCAGCGGGTCGATGTGGCGGAAGAGGGCGTCGAGCGCGGCGGCCCGTACGGCGTCCGTGTCGCCCTCGTCCGCGATCAGGCCGGCGACGACGGTGACGCCCTGGTACGCGGGGGGTTCGACGAGCAGGCGGGTGCCGACGAGCCGCCGTTCGTCGAGCCGGCCGGCGACCGCCGCGAGCACGGAGTCCGGCGGGATCAGCTGCTCGAAGCGGAGCCGGCCGCCCTCGTCCGGGACCGCGTCCGGGACGACCAGGACGCGGACCGCGCCGCCCTCGCCGGGGGCGGCGGGCAGGCAGCGGACGCGGCGCAGCGAGGGCGCGGCCTCGCGGGCGATGGCCTCGTGGTCCTCGGCGGTGACGGCCCGCTCCTGGACGCGGAGGATCTGCGGCGCGCGCAGCTTCGCGTTCTCGACGGTCTCGCCGTCCACGCCGCCGCGCGCTGCCTCGCGGTTGGCGACGCCGGCGACGTACGGGACGGAGCTGCGCAGGACGCGGATCGCGCCGCGCGCCACGTTGCCCGCCGCGCCGCCGCCCGTGCGGTAGCGGGTGAGGCGGATGTGGGCGCCCTTCGGGGGCACTTCCCCGTACGCCCGCATGGTGCCGTCGGCCTCGCGGACCTCGGGCGGGAAGGCGAACCGGCCCGCGACGGGGTCGACCTGGACGTGCCGGTCGCCGGGGCCGGAGGCGCCGAAGTGCTCGACCGGGGTCCAGGTCTGCCAGCCGCCGTCCGAGGACACCTCGACGAGCGGCGGTTCCCCGTCGAGCAGGACGGGCGTGCGGGGCACGGCGAACGTCTGGCCGGCGACCCCCTCGGAGGTGCCGAGCGGGACGTCGAGGACGGTCTCCGCGTGCTCGACGGCGGCCGTGCCGCCGACGGTGAAGACCTCGGCCTCGCGGATCGTCGGCGACTCGGAGTAGAAGGGCTGGCCGGGCACCACGTCGGTGACCCGGCAGCGCAGCCACCCGGCGCGGGTGCCGGCGGTGACGGACGCGGTGTGTCCGGCGGGCACGAACACCGTGATCTCACCGGGCTTGTTGAGCCCGCCGGTGGAGTCGGTGCCGGTCGCGCAGGGCACCCAGCGGGCACCGTCCCACGCCTCCCAGACGAGCGGGGGCTGCCGGGGGTCGACGCCGACGCCCTCCACCCGGCTGTCCAGGCGTACGGCCACGATGCACCGGGGCACGGCGGTCGGCAGGCCGAACAGCAGGGCGTCGCCCGGCTGGGGGCGGGCCTGGAAGCAGGGGATGTCCTGGCCGTCGGCGAGCGGGCCGGTGCGGTCGGTCTGCTCGCCGTTCGCCGGGACGGTGACCAGGCGGACCAGCGAACTCGGCACGATCGCCAGGTCCTCGTCCGTCGAGAAGACGACCGCCTCCTCCTTCTCACCGCGCGCGGTGGCCACCTCCGTACCGGCGGGGAGGCGCACGGTGTCCGGCTGCGGGGCGGACAGCCAGAAGTCGACGTCGGCGCGGGCGGCCGTCGGCGGGAACAACTGCACGCCGAGCAGGTCCAGGAAGGCGTAGTAGTTGCGGTCGGGCACCCGGTTCAGCCGGTAGACCAGCTGGTCGACCATGTACGCGAACGTCTCGATCAGGGTCACCCCGGGGTCCGACACGTTGTGGTCGGTCCACTCGGGCGTGCGCTGCTGGACGTACCGCTTGGCCTCGTCGACGAGTTGCTGGAAGCGGCGGTCGTCCAGATTGGGCGGGGGCAGGGACATCAGCGGGCTCCCGCCTCGGGGATCGTGTAGAAGGGGAAGACGAGGTTGCGCAGGTCGTTGGTGGACCGCACGGTGTAGTGCACGTCGATGTAGAGCGTGCCCTCCTCGACGGTGTCGAACGCGACGACCACGTCCCGGACCTCGATGCGCGGCTCCCAGCGCTCCAGGGAGCCGCGCACCTCGTGGGCGATGCGTCCGGCGGTGGCGCCGTCGCCGGGGGCGAAGACGTACTCGTGGATGCCGCAGCCGAACTCGGGGCGCATGGGCCGTTCGCCGGGCGCGGTGCCGAGGATCAGGCCGATGGCCTCCTCGATCTCCTGCTCGCGCTCGACCATGCCGATGCCGCCGGTGGCGCCCACGCGCAGCGGGAAGCCCCAGCCCCGGCCGATGAATCCCTCGCTCATACGGGGCCTCCGATCAGGACGTTGGGCGCGCCCATGACGATCTTCGCTCCGCAGGTCGTGGTGTCGCCCATGCGCGCGGCGGGCAGGCCGCCGATGAGGACCGCGCCCCCGGCCGCAGCCGCCGGGTTCGGCATGATCACGTTCCCCGGGCCGAGCAGGGCGTGCGGGGGCACGACGCACACGTGCAGGCTTCCGGTGACGGCGGCGGGCTTGCCGCCGATCAGCACGGTGGCGACGGCCACCGCGCCCGGGGGCGGGGTGCCGATGACGCCCCCGTGGACGGTGGGGTCGCCCGTACGGGCTGCCTGGGGCATGACTGTTGTTCTCCTCGGTACGGCTGGGGCGCGGGGCGTCAGTTGATGCGGACGAGTGCGGCCTTCAGGACGGCGAGCAGGCCGCCGTCGACGGTCACGCCGGTCTTGCCGTTGATGGTCACCTGCTTCCCCTTCACATGGACGTCGCCGACGCCGGCGTCGAGCGTGATCCCGGAGCGGCCGAGCGACACGGAGCTGAGGACCCGGGAGGTGCCCCGGGCGTACACCTTGAGCGCGATCTCGCCGCGCCGCTCGTCGAGCACGACCTCCAGCTGCTCGTCGCCGGTGGCCAGCCGCACCCCGGACGGGCCGCGCGGGGTGTCGAGCAGTTCGATCCGGTTGCCCGAACGGGACACCAGGGAGCGGCGGTTGACCTTGCCGCTGGTCGGGTCGACGAGCGGGACGTCGTGCGGGGACGGCTTGTCGACGCCGTTGTAGAGCCCGCCGAGCACGTACGGGCTGTCGATCAGGCCCTGTTCGAAGCCGACCAGCACCTCGTCGTTGACCTCGGGGCTGAACACCCCGCCGCCGCCCTGGCCGCCCCACTGGACCGTACGGACCCAGTCGGTGACGTAGGTGTCGTCGAGCCAGGGGAACTTCAGCTTCACCGAGCCGCGTTCCTTGCCCCGGCCCTCGCGGATGTCGGTGACCACGCCGATCGCGAGCCCCGGCATCCGGGGGCCCGGCACGGGTGCGCCCTGCCCGCCGGTGAGGCCGGTCAGCGAGCGGTCCGGGTCGGTGCTGACCAGGACCGTCGTGCGGTAGCCGTCCTGCGGGTCCAGGGTGTGGTGGGCGGCGGTGGCGGTGTAGCGGCCGGCGAAGGCGGGGCCGACGTTGCCGAGGGCGACCGGTTCGCCGGCCCGCAGCTTCGGGTTGCCCTCGGCGACCGCCTCGATCTCGCCGAAGCCGGAGGAGACCCGCCCGGCGACGGCACCGGCGACCGCGCGGACCTCGGCCTGGGTGCGGTACGGGGTGTCGGCGACGGTCATCCGGGCGTTCTTCCCGAACAGGGCGGCGGCCGTGGACGGGTTGGCGCCCGGGGTCACGGTGTCGGAGCGGATCGCCTGCTCGCGGTGGGCGACCCGGACCTTGTTCTCCACGTCCCAGCCGCGCACCTCCACGCTGTCCGCCCCGTCCGCGCCGGTCAGCACGGCCCGCAGCGCCAGCAGGTTGCGCCCGTACTCCAGCACCATCGGGTGCTTGGACGCGGAGGTGGACGGCGCGGGCGCCGAGGAGGCGGGCTTCGGCTTCACGAACTGGAGCAGGCCCTTCTCGTCCACCCGTACGTGCGCCCCGGACTCCCCCGCGAGGTACTGGAGGAAGTCCCAGTCCGAGATGTTCGGCTGGGTCAGCTGCTTGTACATGACCGGGGCCGCCTCGACCTTCCCGCACGGCAGCCCGGCCCCGGCGGCGACCTTGCGGACGATGTCGGCGGCCTTCATGTTGCGGAACGCGACCACCTTGCGGCCGCGCCGCAGCCGGTGCGCCTTGGAGAAGGCGCGGACGACGGTGAACGAACCGGTGGTGTCGCTGTCGAGCTCCAGCGCGGTCACCTCGCCCGTGAACAGCCGCTCGCGCGCCTGCTCCTGGACGGTGACCACGGAGATCTTCAGCTCGGTGCCGATGGTGATCCCGGTGGCGGTGAGCAGCGTGTGGTACGGGTCGCGGTACGTGAGCACGGCGCTGTCCGGCAGCCCCACGTTCTCGTCGACCGCGCAGCTGACCAGCTGGGCGGCCCACGCCTGGGGCAGCTCGGCGGGGGCCTCCACGATCGGGTCGGCGGCGAAGGAACGGGCGGGCCCGGTCATCGTGCGGCCTCCTGTACGCCGTCCTCGGCCGCGCTGTCCTCCAGCGCGGGCACGAGGAGTTCACTGCCGGGGAGCAGCTGCATGGGGTCGTCGATGCCGTTCGCCTCGGCGATCGTGCGCCAGGCCGTGGCATCGCCGTACTCCCGCCAGGCGAGCAGCGGCAGGCTGTCCCCGGCGACGACCGTGTGCGTACGCCGTGCCTCCCGCGAGCCGGACGTCGGGTTCTGCCCGGCCGGGTCGACGCTCGCCTCCTCGATCGACAGCGAGCAGGTGGCGCGCAGCGGCTTCCCGTCCACGTCGAACAGCGTGTACGAGACCGAGAGGCTGGAGAGCACCCCGTCGAACGACGTCGTCCTGGACGTCCCCCAGTCGAACCGCACCCAGGGGCTCGACGGCTTCTTCCGGCCCAGGCTGCTCGGCGTCGGCACGCAGGCCGTCATCAGCTGCTCGACCGCCTTCTCCACGGAGTTGTCGTGCGTGGCGGTGGCGTCCAGGAACACGTCGAGCGACAGCGAGCGCGGCCCGCTGCCCACGAACTCGGGCAGCGCGGACTCCCCCGCCGTCCGGGACGGGGTGCGGCGCCACTCGGTGGACTTGCGCAGGGAGAGCGTCGCCGGGTTGAACTGGAGCGTGAGCCGGGCGAGGGTCCCGCCGGGCTTGGAGCCGACGTCCGACGGCGGCTCCATGATCGTCAGCTGTGCGCGAGTACGGCTCGTGCGGGCTGCGGCGGGCACGGGTCCCCTCCTTCCTGGTCCTGTTCGTGACGGTGCATCAGGAGGGCACCAGGCCCTCGTGCGCGATCTCCAGCGACTCGACGGCCGCCTGGGAGCTGGCCGGGTCGAAGGAGGGCCCCTGCCAGCGGACCGGGACGATGCCCTGGACCTGCCAGCTGACGATCCGGCTGAGGTCGGGGCGCAGGGCGACGATCTCGCCGTCCTTGCGCTCGACGCGCTGGGTCGTCTCGTTCAGCCAGCGCGCGATCTTCAGCGTGTCGGCGGTGACGGGGCGGGTCAGCGTGATGTTGGTCCAGGTGATCCGCCCCGGCAGCTGCCAGGTGAACCCGTTGTTCCCGCCCTCGGCGTACTGCTCCAGCTCCACCTCGGCGCCCAGGCCCGAGCAGGTGTGGAACGCGCCGAGGTCGCTGCCGCCGATGGTGAGCTTGAAGAACACGCTCGTCGCGAAGATGTTGTCCGTCATCTGCTGCTTTCTCTCTTCAGCGCCGGCCGTCGTACGGGCGTCCGGAACGTTCCCTGCCCCGCCGCAGGTCCGCCCGGAGCAACCGGGCGACGGGGTCGATGAGCCGTCGGGCGAGGTCTTCCACGTCCACGTCGGCGGCGGGCTCGGCGGGCCGTTCGGGCGCGGGCGCCTGCGGCTTCCGCTGCACGACCGTGACCGGGACGCCGGCGAGCCCGGCTTCGGCGACGGCCCGCTGGACCGCCTGTGCGTTCGCCTGCTTCGCCGGCGACCGGTCGGCCCGGGGCGCCGTCGGCCGTACGGCGAGGGGCTGCGGTACGGAGGGGGCGCCCCCTTCCGGCTCGGGCCCCGCGACGGGGCCGCCGGTCTCCGCCACGACCGGCATCGTGAGGCGCTGCACGGGGGCGGCGGGACCGCCGGGGCGGGGGGTGCCGGGCGGGTGCGGGCGGACGACCGGGGCCCGGGGAGCGGGTTCCGCTTCGAACCCGGCCGCCGGGACGGGGGGTTCCTGCGGCGCGGCGGCACGGGCCGGGAGCGGCGCGTGGGGCCGGGGCGGGGCGACGGGGTCGGCGGCGACGCGCTGGACGACGGGGGTGGCGGGGGCGGGCTCCGCTTCCCTGGTGGCCTCCGCGCGCGGGGTGTCGCGCCGCCAGGTGGCCGGTACGACGGGCCGGGACGCGGTGGCGGACGCGCGCGCGGTGAAGCCCTCGGCGGCGCCGGTACGCACGGTGAGGGTGCGCGCTACGAGGAGGGCGCGGGCGCGCTGGACGGGGGCGGGCCGGGAGGTGTGGCGGCCGGGGACGGTGCGGACCCGGACGGGGGCGTCGGGGGTGCGTTGTACGGGGGGCGCGGTGCGCGGGGGCATCGCGGGGGGCGCGGTGGGACCGGGCTGCGCGGGGCGCGGGGTGGCCGGCTGCGGGGTGGCCGGCTGTGTCCGGCGTGCGGCGTCGCTCGCGGTGCCGGCGGTCGGCGGGAGGGCGGACAGGGGTGCGCCGAGGCCGCCCCGGGTGCGGGCGTGGGAGCCGGGGCCGGTGGGCGGGGTGCCCGGGGCCGGGTGCGCGGGGTCGCCGCCGTCGGACGTCTGCCGCTGGACGACGGGCAGCGCGGGGCCGCCCGCGTCGCGGATGGGCGGGGCGAACGGGGCTGCTGCTGCGGGCAGTTCGCGCAGGGGCTTGCCCAGGGTGGGGCGTGCGGCGGGCGGGCGCTGCGCGTGCCCGGACCGGTCGGGAGCGGGGGGCGGCGGGCCGCCCGGCTCGTCGGTCTGCCGCTGGACCACGGGCAGGGGCCCGTCCCCGGCGGCCGGCGCGGTATGTGCCGGGGGCGCGGCGGGGGTGGTCCCCGGGGCACCGGGCGCGGGCGCGTCCGTGAGCCGCTGGACGACGGGGAGGGCGGGCCCGGCCGGGGCTCCCGCTCCCCCGGCGGCGGGTGCCGCCGGGGGAGCGGGAGCCCCGGCGGCGGGTGCCGCCGAAGGCTGCCCGCCCAGGGTGGGACGTACGGAGGGCCCGGCGGCCGGTCCGGTGCGCGGGCGCTCCTCGCGAGCGGCCGGTCCGGAGGGCGCGGGGGCCTCCGCCTGCCGCTGGACCACCGGCAGCTCCGGTCCGGAGGGCGCCGGCCCGGCAGCGGCAGCCGGGCCCGAATGGTCGGCCCCGGAGGGCAGTTCACCCGTGCGCGCGCCGAGTGCGGGGCGTACCGCAGGAGCGGCGGGCGCGTCCGCCTGCCGCTGGACCGTCGGCAGGTGCGGTTCGGCGGGTCCCGGACGGGCGGCCGGGGCTGTCGCGCCGGGCCGTTCGCCGGAGCGCGCGCCCGGCGCGGGGCGCACCTCGGGTGCGGCGGACCCGGAGGCGTCCGGCTGACGCGGGGCAGCCGGGCGACCGGGCCCGGACGGCACCGGCCCGGCACCGGCGTGGGACCCCGACGGGCCCGCCCCGGACGACCGTTGCTCGCCCGCGCGGGTGGTGCCGGACGCGTCCTGCTGCCGCTGGATCACCGGCAGGTCCGAACCGGACGGCCCCGCACCGGCGGGCGACTCGCCCGACCCCGCGCCTCGCGCGGGACGCACCACAGGGGCACCGGACACGTCCGCCTGCCGCTGGACGGTCGGCGGAACGGGCCCGGCATCCGCGCCCGACGGGCGCGTCCGGGGCGGCAGTTCACCCAGGGGGTCGCCCAGCGCAGGCCGTACCGCAGGCTCGGCGGAAGCGTCCGTCTGCCGCTGCACCACCGGCAGCTCCGGCCCCGACGGCGCCGCCCCGGCACCGGGCGCCGGGGCCGACGGGCCCGCCCCGGAGGGGAGGTCACCCAGGGGTTCACCGAGCGCAGGCCGTACCGCGGAAGCGTCCGTCTGCCGCTGCACCACCGGCAGCTCCGGCCCCGAGGGAGCGACCCCGCCGGAGGAGGGCGGCAGCGCGCCCAGCGGCTCGCCCAGCCCCGGGCGTACCTCGGTCGCCCCCGCGACCGGCGCGGGCACCCCCGACGACGGGACGGCGGACACCGTGCGCGGGGTGGCCTTCGCCGGGCGGCGGGCGATGATCAGCGGTGGCGCGGTGCGCCGGGCGCGTACGGGCGCCGGGGGCGACTGCGGCGATGGGGCGGCGCCGGGTGCGCGGGTCGCCGACCCGGAGACGGCCCGGACCACGCGCCGGGGGCCGGTGCCCGTGGGCGCCGGGCCCGTGCCCGTACCGCTCTCCACCGGGGCGGACGGCGTCTCCTCACCCGCCGCGCGCAGCACCAGCGGCGCCCCCGAGGGCGCACTGCGCGGGGTGCTCGGCGTGCGGGCCACCCCGTGCACCAGCCCCACCGGGGCCGACGGCAGCACCGCGTGGCCGAGGTCGCCGTCGGTGTAGGCCGTGTTCTGCCACGAGGCCAGACGGGACCGGAAGCGCAGGCCGTCGCTGACGCCGATCGAGGAGCGGGCGACGGTGACCGCCGGGGGCGCGACCCGGCGCCACCCACCGTCCCAGTCCGCACCGGGACGCGCGGAGGAAACCGCCTCGGGTCCGGCACCGGACCCGGGGGCCGCACCGGACCCGGGGGCACCGTCCGCGCCGCGCGGCGAGGAACCGGCCGACGCGTCCCCGGCCCCCGGCCGGCCCGCGGGCCCCGGTGCCGGGCCGTCCGCCGGGACGCCCTCCGCGCCGCGCGCCGACCGGGCGTCGCCCCGACGGAACCAGCCCCTCAACTCCACGCCCTCACCCGCTCTCGTTGACGCGGGTGTTGATCCGCGCTATCTCCCTCACCCACTCCTGTCGCTCACCATGGGTGAGGTCGAGGATCTCCTCGCGCTGCCAGTGGAAGTGGTAGGCGATGTACGCGAGCTCCTCCCGCAGCCGGGCAGGCGCGTACGTCACTATTCCCCCAGGCGTTCACCCGACAGGTCCACCTCGAACGAGCCCTGGCACAGCGGGCAGGTCACCGCGGCGTGCGTGTGGCCCTCGCTGTTGATGCGGCGGTAGAAGTCCTGGAGGAACGCCACGTCGGTGGCGTACATCCGCTCCACGACCCCCACGTGCACATCGGTGATCGAGCCGAGCCGGGTGATCACCTGGCTGAGCAGGACCACGCTCAGGTACGCGGGGTTCTCCTTGACCCGGAGATCGATCTGCGGGCGCAGTTCGTCCCGGGCGGTCGCCAGCCGCATGGACCCGGTGCGGTGCACCCGGCCCTCGTCGTCCACGTAACCGCGCGGCAGCTCGAACTCGAACTCGGTCTGCATGCCGCCCCGTTCGGGCTGGCGCGCGACCGGCGGCGCCGGGGCCTCCGGCGCCTCCGGCTGCGTGGGCGCGGCGGCGGCGAGGCTGTCCAGGACCTGGTCGAGGTCGCCGCCGGATACGGTCCTGCGCCTCATTCGACCACGATCTCCTCGAAGGTGATGGTGACCGTCTCGGTGGCCGCGCTGGACTCGCCGGCCTTCAGCGAGGGGCCCTCCCAGCGGCTGGCCCAGCCCTGCATCAGCTGGATGCGGCGGACGGTCTCACCCTTGGAGTCCTTGATCTCGATGGTGAGGTTCTGCCGCGCGGTGTCGACGGCGCCGTTGTTCAGCGTCTCCTTGATCCACTTGGTGAACTCGCTGCTCTTGTCGAGTCCCCGGGTGATCGTCACCTCGCCGGCCTGGCGCGCGCCGGGCTGCTTGCGGATGATCTGCTTGCCGGTGGAGGTCACCTGCCGGACCTCCACCACCTCCTCCTCGACGGTCAGTCCGCTGATCTCCTGGATGGACTCCACGAGATAGCCGCCGAGCTGCACGCCGAAGACGTGGGTGGAAAGAGCGTCGCCCTCTGCCATGACTCTGTGTCACCTGTTCCGTTCGCTGTCTGTTGCCTGCTGGGTCACCGCGTGACGGGGACGGTCACTCGTCCACGAGGCTGGTGCTGTCCGAGAACTGCGAGAGGCGGAAGACGACGAACTCCGCCGGCTTCACCGGGGCGACGCCGATCTCGCAGATGACCTGGCCGAGGTCGATGGACTCCTGCGGGTTGTTGTCCCGGTCGCACTTGACGTAGAAGGCCTCTTCGGCCGTCCGGCCGAACAGCGCGCCCCGGCGCCACTCCTCGGAGAGGAACGCGGTGACGTTGCGCCGGATGCTCGACCAGAGGCGGTCGTCGTTCGGCTCGAAGACCACCCACTGGGTGCCCAGGAGGATGGACTCCTCCAGGTAGTTGAAGAGCCGGCGGACGTTGAGGTAGCGCCAGGCCGGGTCGGAGGAGAGGGTGCGGGCGCCCCAGATCCGGATGCCCCGGCCCGGGAAGGCGCGCACGCAGTTGACGCCGATCGGGTTGAGCAGGTCCTGCTCGCCCCGGCTCAGCCGGAGTTCGAGGTCGAGCGCGCCCCGGATGACCTCGTTCGCGGGAGCCTTGTGCACACCGCGCTCGCCGTCGCTGCGCGCCCAGACACCGGCGACGTGGCCGCTCGGCGGGATCAGGGTCTGCTGGCCGGTCGACGGGTCGAGGACCTTGAGCCAGGGGTAGTACACGGTCGCGTAGCGCGAGTCGTAGCCGGCGTCGTCGTTGCGCCAGGTGCGCACGCGCTGGGCGTTCATGCCGGGCGGGGTGTCCAGGACGGCGACCCGGTCGCCCATCTGCTCGCAGTGCGCGATGAGCGCGAGCTGTACGGCCCGGACGCCCTCGTCGTCGATGTCGCCGCGCTTGTGGGCGCTCATCAGGTCGGGGACGGCGACCATGGTGATCTCGTCGATCGCCTCCAGCGCCGCGATGCCGGTACGGGCCGAGGCGTCGCCCACGTACTCGGTCGGGCCGGTCCGGCCGGTGGCGCCGGCGTCCGGGGTGGCGGGCGCGAGCGTCAGGCTCTGCTTCTCGGGGCGGGTCTGGGCGGCGCCGGGCTGCTCGGTGACCTCGATGAGCTTGGACTGACGGGCCTGGGTGACCAGGTAGCCCTTGACGTTCTTGCGTACGGAGGTGTCGAAGGTCTCGGCCACCTTGCCGCCCTGACGGACCAGCAGGCGGAAGCGGTCCTCCGGCGGGTTCTCGCCCTCGGCGTCGGCGACCTCGATGGACAGGCCGTCACCGGCGCCCGGCCGGGCCGAGACCAGGAAGCCGCCGATGGCCACGGACGGGGCCGTCGCGGGCGCGGCGTCCTGGGCCGCGCCCTCGGCGGGGCCGCCGATCCGCACGATGTACGCGGCTCCGCCGCCGTTGCTGAAGAAGCCGTGGACGGCGAGCGTCAGATAGGTGTCCGGGGTGAAGGTGCCGAACGTCGAGACGTACTGGTCCCAGCTCGTCACCAGCGTCGGCCGGTGGAAGGGGCCGGTCTCCGCGAAGCCGACGAAGGCTGCGACCGCGGTGCCGACACCCTCGATGGGCCGCGCTCCGGACTGCACCTCCTCCACGTATACACCTGGGGTGAGGTACGACGGCATGCTCGCTCCTTCGGCTGGTCAGTCGTTCGCCCGCCCAGTCTTGTCAGGAGATGTGCCGCGGCAGTAGGTCTCAAAGTCCTGGCCGGGGGGCAGGACCGCTGCCTTTCCGGGCCTGTGCGCCCCGCCACAGGACGCCAGGGACTAATTTCAGCCAGAAACTACTGGGCCGCTCAGCTGGATCGGCTGGATTTACCCGGTCGCCCCGGGGAACCGGATGAGGCCCGATCCGCTCCGCCGAGCACGGCCCTCGGTGGTCCAGTCCATTCACCGCACATGGAAATGACCGGGAATCACCCGGGAACCACCGCGATTCACCCACTGCCCGCACTCCGCGCATTTACGCGTCCAGCCCTTGCGGGTGTGTCCGGGTGTGTGAAGGGACACACCCGGATGAACACGCGGTGGCGCATCCCCGCAGGTGGGAAACCCGTCTGTTCACGTAGCCGGAACAGAAGGACGGGTACCCGGCGCTATCGTTCTTCTCGCGCTACATCGCTCAGCACGCCGCTCACATTGAGCACTTGGTGACATCCGGAAGCCTGCGTACCGGTGGCCGGAGTCCCAGGCTTGGAGCAGGTCACGGAAACGGTGACCGCTGCCTTCTCCGGAATCTGAATGGGGGTGACCCAGTGATAGTCCTGGTTCCTGAACGTCTCCAGGGCAATCGTGGTGATCTTCCGCTTGCCGAAGGAGATCGTCAGCAGTCCTTCGTCGCCCTGGAAATTGGCCACGACGATGTCCGTGACACCGAATGTCTTGCCTTCCGGGACCACATACGTGCCGGTCTTCCGGGCTCCGGCGCCCGTCTGGACATCGATGGTCTCGGAGCTCTGCTGGGCGTTCGCGCCACCGGTGCCGCCGCTGCCGCCCGTACCGCCGGTCGAGCCGGCACCGCCCGAACCGCCGCCGGACCCGTCCGCGCCGGCCGTACCGCCCTGGCCCTCGGGCTTCCCCTGGCCGCCATCGGTGCCGCCGGAGGCCGCGCCGTTCTGCCGGGGCTCCCGGTTCTCCTCCTGCGCGGCCTTCGCACCCGCCTCCTTGGCGGTGCTGCGGACGGCGGGGCGCACCAGCGCGAACCAGGCCAGCAGCAGCGCGAGGATCGCCGCCAGCAGGATCAGCAACCACTTCGGCAGCAGCGGGAGTTGGGCGAACTCGCCCGGGAGGGGTTCGGGCCGTCCGGCGGCCCGGCTGTCCTCGACGGCGGCGCCCTCGGTCTCCGGTTCGCCGGCCACGACCTCGAACGGCCAGGCGGCCGGCGCGCCGAACCAGATCAGCTTCCGGGCGCGGACCTTCAGGCCCACCTCCGCGGACTCGCCCGGCTCCAGCCGCCGGCGCTCCGGCGTGAAGGCGAGGCGCAGTTCCTCTCCCGGCTGCCTGCCGCTGAGCGCGACGTCCACGGGAGCGTTCCCACGGTTCTGCACCGCGGTTTTGAACCTGGCCCCCAGCCAGCCCCTGCGCCGTCCCGGCTCCAGCGTGGCCCGCAGCTCGCGGAACGGCTCGACCACCACCGTCATCTCGGGGACGGCCACCGACTCGGGGTGCTCCGCGGGCAGGACCCGTATGCCCAGGGGCTTTTCGCCCGCGCGGACCTCGTGGGACCGGGGCGGCGCGAACCGCACCGTGACGGTCTCGGAGGTGCCCGGGTACAGGGAGACCCGCGCCGGCTCGACCGTGGTCCACGCCGCACAGTCGCCGACCACGTCGAGGGTGTACGCCTCGACGATGTCGCCGTCGTTGCGCACGGTCAGCGTGGTCGTCGCTTCGGCGCCGGGCGACACCGTCACCGTGGGCATGTCGAGTTCGGCAGATGTGGTCACGATGCGACGTTAGGCCGCGCCGTACTCCCGGCAGCAGGGGCGCGAGGGCAATGTGCGGGCACCGCGGGTGCCCCGGGGGCACACCCGCGCCGGCCACCCGTACCGCATCCCCGGGCCAGGTCGCCCTGCGCACGCGCGACGAACGCGTACGGCACCGGACGTAACGGATATCGGCGGAAGCGGCCCAGAAGGACGAGCACATGACCACGATGACAACTGACATGACAACGACAGGGACGGGTGTCCACCCCCTCGACCCGCCCGGACACCCCGCACCCGGCACGCCCGGCCGGGCGCTCGAACGGGTCTCGGTGGCGGTGTACGCGGAGGACCTGATCCTGCGGACCGGGGTGGTGCAACAGCTGCGCGCGCGCCCGGAGATCGAGCTGATACCGGACGAGGAGGCGGACCGCGCACAGGTCTCGCTGGTGGTGGTGGACGTGGTGAACGAGGCCGCCGTCCAGCTCCTGCACCGCCTCCAGCGCAACACCGCCACCCGGACCGGCCTGGTCGTCGGCTACTTCGAGGCGGGCGCCCTCCAGACCCTCATCGAGTACGGCGTCGCCGCCGTGCTGCGGCGCGGGGAGGCCGACCAGGACCGGCTCACGCACCTCGTCACGGCCATAGCGAAGGGCGAGGGGGTCCTTCCCGGGGACCTCCTCGGCAAGCTCATCGACCACGTCAGCAGCCTGCACCGCTCGGTCCTCGACCCGAGGGGGCTCTCGCTGTCCACGCTCACGACGCGCGAGGCGGAGATGATCCGGCTGGTCTCGGAGGGCTACGGCACCGCGGAGATCGCGCAGAAGACCTCGTACTCCGAACGCACCGTCAAGAACGTGCTGCACGAGGTCGCCACCCGGCTCAACCTGCGCAACCGGGCCCACGCGGTGGGCTACGCGATGCGGCACGGGCTCATCTGAGGAGCCGGGCGGGCACCGCGGGGGCAGCACGTGTTGCCCCCGCGGTTCACCGGCGCCGGCGGCAGGACGGGGTGCGTGTCCCGGTCTCTGCCCCGGCGCCCCTTGCCGTCCGGGGGTCCGGCCGGGTCTGGTGGCGGTGACCGTTCGTCGAAAGGCATCCCCGTTGTCCCCGTCCCAGCGCGAGCACCGCACCGACCGGACCACCGAGACCCGGCCCGCCCCGGCGCGCGGCCCGGCCCCGGCGGAACGGACCGCGCTCCTCGACGTCCAGCGCACCCTGGGCAACACGGCCGCCCTGCACCTGCTGCGGCAGTCCGGCCACGCGCAGGCCGGTCATGCGCACACCGGCCATGAGCACACCGGGGCGGAGCGCTCCGGGGACGTACCGGTCCAGCGGTTCATGGAGCCGCGCGCGAGCGGGGACGCGGGCGCGTGGCGGCAGGCGGCCCTGGCGTACGTCCAGTCCGACGCGCAGCGCATCCTGGCGGAGTACGCGCAGGTGGGGCTGGGGAAGAAGCTCAACAAGAAGCAGCTGGACAAGCTGCTCGCGGACCTGGGCATCGGCCCCGCCTGGCAGACCGTCACCCAGGCCGTGAAGAACGGGCCCGCCTCGGCCGGGGAGGGCGTCGACGCCTCGCTGACGACGGTCGTGCAGAACCTGAACCTGATGGAGCAGGAGTGCGCGACGGCCGCCAAGACCGGGGAGGAGGCGGACTACGCCAACCCCCTGCCGGAAGCCGTCGTGGGCACCGAGTTCACCTTCACGGACGGCACCCTCAGCGGAACGGCCGGCGGCAACCCCCTGCGTGTGGACATCGGCGGCCTGACCGGGCAGGAGGACGCACGGGCGCGGGCCGCGATCACGTACGCCAAGAGCAGGATGAACGACTGGACCGCGCGGGTCCGGGCCGCCGCCCTCCCGGCCGGGTTCTCGCTCGCCGTGAGCGACACGACCGTCAAGGGCCAGGACGCGAAGAGGTTCACGTACAGCAACGGCTCCACCCAGTGGTGGTGGGAGATCACCATGGACGACGCCTGTCTGGAGACCCGGACCGACCCGACCCCGGTCGCCGGGCTGCACGCCGCCCATGTGCGTTTCATCATGCGCAGCCACATCTTCCCGCTCGCCGAGGCCACCGGTCTGCATGTGGACCAGAGCATCGCCGGGGGCGGCGGACACCTCTCGCTGGACAGTGCGACGACGTTCGGCGGAAGCGTCGAGCTCTTCGTCCAGTCCATGCGGGAGTGGGAGACGCAGTGGGAGGACTGGGTCGCCCGGTTCGGCGCCGCACCGCGCGAGAAGGACGTGGTGAACGCGCCGTGGACCGGGGACCTCCCCCAGGGCGAGACCCATCTCAACGGGGTGCGGACCGTCCTCGACGAGATCCTGGCCGACGCGCACCGCGGCGACGTGGACCTGCCCGGCGCGATCCGGCGCCTCCAGGCGCACATGCGGGACCTGCCCCTCCACCGGGACGCCACGCAGAACCTGCGGGACAAGGTGGCCGACCATCCGGAGGACCGCCTGCACTACCAGGCGGTCAACCTGGAGCACATGGCCGACGCGGATGCGGGGAGCCGTCGCGTCGAATTCCGCGACATCCAGGCGCAGGACGGCTACGAGCAGCTGATCGAGGACCTCCGGCACATCGGGTCCATGCTCCAGGGCGTCCGGGACAACGTCCGGGCCGAGCAGCAGACCCGCCTGGCGCGGCGCCACCCCTGACCGCCCGCAAAGGGCACCGCCTTTACCCCCGCCCCGGGTACTCCGGGCCCTGTTCCCCGGCCCCCTTACGCAGGATGCTCGACGTGGAGAACCATCGACCAGACTGTGAGGTGGACCCGTGGGCGGTCCTGCTGGCCCGGCTAGGGGTGCCCGTTGGCGTCGGCTCGGCGGTGCCGTTCTGCTGCTGACGCCGTTGCTGGTGGCGGGTTCCGTGTCCGCCCCGCAGGCGCAGCCCGTGGCGGACGCCTCGGACGCGGCGGTCACGGACACCGGGCGCATCGCGTTCGCCGGGACCGGGCACCGCAGCCTGGGCCGGGTCACCTCGGAGACCGCCACCGAGGACCTGTTCGGCGGCGACGGCCCCGCGCACTACGACCAGGACGCGTTCGGGCGCGGCCGGGCACTGGTCTTCACCAGCCTCCGCGACGAGATACGGCCGCAGGTGTACCTGCGCGGCGCCGACGGCACCGTACGCAAGCTGACCGAGGGCATGGACGCGGCGCACCCCGAACTCTCCGCCGACGGGCGGACGGTGGTCTTCGACTCTCCCGGGAACGGCGGCCGCCGCGACCTGTGGTCGGTGGGCCTCGACGGCGCCCCGCCGCGGCAGCTCACGGACACGCCCGCCGCCGAGGAGACGTCCCCGACGCTCTCCCCGGACGGCAAGCACATCGCGTACGCGAGCGACGGCGGGCCGGAGCCGGGCACCCAGATCTACGAACGCGCCCTGGACGGCGGCCCGGTGACGTGCCTGAGCAACAGCGCCGAGGGCGACGCGGACGAGCCCGAGTGGAACCCGGTGGGCGACGCGGTCCACCGCTCCCGCGTCTCGTACACGCTGCACGTCGAGCCGGCGTCCGACACCGACACCGGGCACCGGCTGCGCGTCACCGACGGGCCCGGCACCGCCCGCCCCGTGCTGACCGCTCTCGGCAACGACTGGGGCACCCGCTCCTCGGCCTGGCTCCCCGACGGCGAGGGCCTGCTCTTCCTCAGCCCCAACACGGACTGCGGCTGCTCCGTCTACGACCACGTCTACCGGATCGTGTCCCTCGGCGACCCGGCCCCGCACATGGTGCTCACCGAGGACCGCGAGGTGCAGGCCCCGGCGGTGCTCGGCTCCCCGGACTCCTGGAGCACGGTCGTCACCCGCAGGACCACGAAGGACGCGGCCCTGGCCACGCTCCAGGACATGCGGCAGGACGGCTCCGACCCGCGCGACCTCCGTCTCGACGTCCTGCGTGAGGACCCCAGGGCGAAGACCAACACCAGCGACGACCCCGCCGACGACCCGCTGTTCCACCCGGCCGACGGCTACGACCCGTGGACCGAGCGGCAGACGTACACGCCCGACGGCCGCCGCATCGCCGTGACCCGCTTCGAGACGATCGACGGGCAGCGGGTGCAGCGGATCTGGCTCGCCGACACCGACGGGACGCACCCGGAGGCGATGAAGCTGGACGGGCGCGGCCCCCGGGACCGCGACACCGACCCCTCCTTCTCACCGGACGGCACCCGCCTCGCCTTCACCCGCTCCACGCCCGGCGAGAACGGCACCTGGTCCAGCCAGGTCCTCGTCGCCGAGGTGGCCACCGGGAAGATCACCGGCAAGGTCGTCCCGCCCGCGGGCGAGGTGCAGGGCGCCGACGCCCAGCCCACCTGGTCCTCGGACGGCTCCACGCTCGCCTTCACCAGGGACAAGGTCATCCGGGGCCTCGGCGGCATCAAGCACGTGTGGACCGCCCCGGCGAACGCGCTCACCCAGCAGCTGGACCTCAGCGTCACCGGCTGCCCCGGCGAGTGCAAGGTCATCGACGACAGCCCCGCCTTCTCGCCCGACGGCACGTCCATCGCCTTCAACCGCAAGGACCGCGCCGACCAGATCAACCAGCGCGCCAGCGTCGTCGTCACCTCGCCGAAGGGCGAGAACTGCCGTGTCGTGGTGCCGTCCGGCCGGCGCGACGACCCCACCGCGTGCGCCGCGCGCATCCCGGACGTCGAGCTGACCGGTCCCTACCAGCCACGTGACGTGGCCTGGTCGCCGGACGCCTCCCGGCTGGTGCTCAGCCACCGCCGCGACCGGGCCCCCAGTTCGCCGGAGCAGCTCTCCCAACTCGACCTGGCCACCGGCACCCTGACCCCGCTCACCTCGGAGCTGCCGGGCCGCCAGAAGGAGCCCGCCTTCCAGCAGCAGGTGGACCTGACCGTCACCGCGCCGCCCACCGCTCCCACCGTGGAGACCGGCTCCTCGGTCGACGTCACCGTCACCGTCACCAACCACGGCCCGGCCCTCTCGCCCGGCACCACGTTCACCGCCGACCTCCCGCCGGGCGTGCGCCTGGAGGAGCTGACCAGTACCACCGGGCGGCCGTGCGCCCCGGGTTCGCCCAGCTGCGGCCTGGGGGTGCTGAAGCCGGGCGCCGAGGTGGAGGTCACCGTGCGGCTGACCGGCGTCAGCAACGGCCCCTGGCAGCTCGGCTGGTCGGTCACCGGGGCCGTCGTCGACCCCAACCCCTCGGACAACGCCACCGGCACGGACATCCGGGTCCGCACCACGCCCGACGTGCCCAGCCCGCCGCCCTCCGGACCGGCCACACCGCCCAAGCTGCCGCCGCCGGCCGCCCAGCCGCCCGCCCTGCCGCCCGCGCCCCAGGCCGGTCCCGGCGTCGTCGTCCGCGCCCAGCCCAGCCCCGGCTACGTCGGCGGCCGGGTCGTGGTGACGTACACCGTGCGCAACGGCAGGAACGCGCTGGCCACCGGCCTGCGGCTGCGGCTCGGGCTGCCCGCCCGCATCCCCGTGGCCACGCTCCCGCCCGGCTGCACCGGCGAGGTCTGCGAGGTCCCCGACCTGGCGCCGGGCGCCTCCTCGGTCCTGCGGGTCGTGCTCGCCCCCGACCACGCCCTGCGGACCCGGATCACCGGCACGCTGACGACCACCGGCACCGACGCGGACAAGGGCGACAACGTCTCCCGCATCCCGCTGCGCATCCTCCAGCCCCGGATCATCTCGGTGCCGGAGATCGGCAAGCCCGGCTTCGTCACCTCGGTGCGCGGCAAGGACTTCCCGCCCGGCGCGCCGGTGAAGCTCGCCTGGAACCCCGGGATCACGGCCGCCGCCGCGCCCACGCTGCCGGGCCGTGACGGCACGTTCATCGCCCAGCTGCTGATCATGGTGAAGGACCGGACAGGACCGCGCACCATCACGGCGTCCGGGCCCGGCTTCTCCCCGGTGAAGACCGACTTCCTGGTCGTGACCGGCAACCTGGTGCCGCCGGACGAGATGGGACGCCGGTGATCCACGAAGTCGACGAGGGGCTGCGGCTGTTGCTGGTCGACGCGGGCCTGGAGGACAGCGGCGTCGAGCTGGTCTTCGACGCCCCGACGAAGGACTGGTCCGCCCGCCGCAACGCGCCCACGGTGAGCGTCTTCCTGTACGGCATCCGCGAGGACGCGACGCGCCGCCGCAGCGGCACGTCCGAGGAGTACGACGCCGAGGGCCTGATCACCGGACGGCGTACGCCCCCGCGCTGGTTCGAGCTGACCTACCTGGTCACCGCCTGGACCAACCGCCCCCAGGACGAACACCGCCTGCTCTCCGAGGTGTTGCGCTGCCTGATCCGCACGCGCGCCCTGCCCGGCCGCATGCTCACGGGCAGCCTCGCCGACCTCGGGCTCACGGTCGAGATGGAGGCCGCGTCGGCCGGTTCGGGCGACCGCCCGTCCACGGTGGACGTGTGGTCCGCGCTGGGCGGCGAGCTGAAGGCCGCGATCGACGTACGCGTATGGGCCCCGCTGTCCGGCGAGATCGAACCGGCCGGGCCGCCGGTCACGGAGGGCTTGCTCGTCCGCACCGCCCCCGCCGTGGACGGCGGCGCGACGGACCCGGGCCGCCGGCTGCGCTACGAGGACGGCGCGACGGACCCGGCGGGCCGCGGCTTCGCGGCGGAACGGGAACGGCAACTGCCGCCGGGGCGGCGGAAGCGTGGAGGTGGGCTGCGGTGAGGGCGGCACACCCGGCCCAGCCGACGGTCGGGCGCGTCCCGGCCGCCGCGCGCGGAGGTGCGCCCCGGTGACCACCGCGCAGCGCGTCCCCGCGGGGCTCGACGCCCCCGACACCGCCCTCGCCGACCTCTGGGAACGGCTCGGGCACATCGAGCGGCGCGTACGGATCGCCACCGCGCTGCGGCGCGAGACCGATCCGGAGCCCGACGACCCGTTCCGGGGCCAGTACCTCACCCCCGCCGCCGCCGAACGCGTCCTGGACTCACGCGACGCGTTCCGCCCCGTACCGGACCTCGGCCCCGACGCCCCGCCCGAGCGCGGCCGGCTCGCGGAACTCGCGGACCGGTTCGGGCTGGTCGCGCCGGACCTCGACCTCCTGCTCGTCGCGATGGCGCCGGACATCGACGCCCGGTTCGAGCGGCTGTACGGGTATCTCAACGACGACCTGACCCGGCGCCGGGCGACGATCGGCCTCGCCCTCGAACTGTGCGGCCTGCCCGCCGCGGGACCCGGCCGCTTCCGGTTCTCCTCGTCGGCGCCGCTCGTCGCCTCCGGCCTGGTGGAGGTCCTGGACGCCGAACGCCCCCTGCTCTCACGCATCCTGCGCGTCCCGGACCGGATCACCGCGCATCTGCTCGGCGACGACGAGGTGGACGCGCGGCTGCACGGCCTGGTCCGGGTGGCGGAGCCGCGGGAGGAGCCGGACACCGGCCCGGTCACCCTGCGGATCGCGGCGGCGGCCGGCACCGGCGGCGGGCTCGTGCATCTGCTGGACCGGGGCGGCGACCCCGCCCGCCTCGCCACGGGCGCGCTCCTCGCGGCCGGGCTGCGTCCGCTCGTCGTGGACACGGCGGCGCTGGCGGCGGCCCCCGAACCGGCGGGCGCCGTACGGATGCTGGCGACCGAGGCCCGGCTGAGCGCCGGCGGACTCGTCCTCGGCCCGCTGGAGACGCTCACCCCCGAGCAGCCCAAGGGCGCCGCCCTGCTCGGCGCCCTGTGCACGGCGGTCGGCGGCGGCTCGCCCCTGGTCCTGTACGGGAAGAAGCACTGGGACCCGCTGTGGGCCGGCGAGAGCCCGGTGACGGTCCCGGTGCGCCCGCCGGACCCGGCGGACGCGGTACGGCGGTGGCGCGGCGCGCTCACGGACGCCGGTGCCGCCGCCGGGCCGGACGCCGGCGCCGGGATGGCCGACGGCCTCCTCGCGGACGCCACCCGGGCGTACCGGCTGGACTCCGGCCAGATCCGCCGGGCCGCCGACGTGGCCGCCCGGCTGGCCGCGCTGGAGGGCCGTCCGGTGGCGCCGGAGGACCTGCGGACCGCCGTCCGGGCCCAGAACGGCGCGGGGCTCGCCCGCCTCGCCCGCCGCATCGAACCCACGGTCGGCTGGGACGACCTCGTCCTGCCCCCGGCGACCCGCCGCCAGCTGTCCGACCTGGCCCTGCGCGCCCGCCACCGGGACCAGGTGCTGGGCCGGTGGCGGATGCGGCCGGGCGGCGGCCGGGGCCGGGGCATCGTCGCGCTGTTCGCCGGGGAGTCCGGGACGGGCAAGACCATGTCGGCCGAGGTGGTCGCGGCGGACCTGGGCATGGAGCTGTACGTCGTCGACCTGTCGTCCGTGGTGGACAAGTACGTCGGTGAGACCGAGAAGAACCTGGAGCGGATCTTCACCGAGGCGTCCGAGGTCAACGCGGTGCTGCTGTTCGACGAGGCGGACGCCGTCTTCGGCAAGCGCTCGCAGGTCAAGGACGCGCAGGACCGGCACGCCAACGTGGAGTCGGCCTACCTCCTCCAGCGCATCGAGTCCTTCGACGGCATCGCGGTGCTCACCACCAACCTGCGGGCCAATCTGGACGAGGCGTTCACCCGCAGGCTCGACGTGGTCGCCGACTTCCCCGTACCGGACGCCGAACAGCGCCTCGCCCTGTGGGAACGCTGCCTCGGTACGGAGATCCCCCGCGCCCCGGACCTGGACCTGGCGACGTGCGCGGAGCGCTTCGAGCTGACGGGCGGATCGATCCGGGCCTGCGCGGTCACCGCCGCGTACCAGGCGGCCGAGTCGGGCAGCGCGCTGGACACGGAGCAACTGGTCACGGCGGTCCTGGCGGAGTACCGCAAGCTCGGACGCCTGGTCCTGGAGAGCGAGTTCGGCCCCTGGATGGAGCGCACCCGGCGCCGCTGACAGGAACGGCTACAGCGGCCGTACGGTGAGGATCTGCTCGGCCCGGCCGACGGGTCCGTTGACGTCGTGCAGGACCGTGCTGGTCAGGCCCTGCCCGGTGGGCCCGAAGACGACCGTGGTGTCGAGCCCGGTCCAGCGGCCCTCGGGCTGCCGGTGCAGATGGATCGTCAGGTCGACGTTGGGGAACATCCACTCGGTGGGCTGCTCGCGTACGGCGATGCCGTTGGCGGTGTCGACAAGCGCCACGTACGAGGCCAGCGGCCCCGCGGTCTCGCCCGCGACCAGGTCGAACGGCGTCGAGATCCAGGCGGTCGTGCGCCCCGGCAGCGGCGGGGCGAGCGGGCGGACGTCCAGCGAGGCGATGTAGCCGCCGGGCCAGAGGTCGGCCATCGGCCAGGGCGCGAGCGCCTCCGGCGGGGTGAGCCGGTCGTCCTCGCCGTCGGCGACCTCGGTGGTGTCCACGGGCGCCAGCGACCAGGCCCTGGCCCGTACGACGGGACGGCCCGCGATGAGGGCGACGGCCTCCACCAGCTCGATGGTGCGGCCGGGGCGGACGGTCTCGACGCGGATCTCGCACTCGTCCAGGGCGAGCCGCCCGAGGATGTCGAAGCTGATCCGGGACAGCAGCAGCCGCTCGCCCGGCCGCTCGGCGAGATGGCGCTCGACGGCATGCACGAGGAGCCCGCCGAACGGGCTGAAGTGCACCTCGTCCGTGCTCCACGCGCCGCTCGCGTGCGCGGTCGGCTTGTAGTGGTGTGCGTCGATGCGCTCGTAGTAGCTGCCGGTGCTCAACGGATGCTTCCCTCACGGCCGTACGGATCGGGCAGCCCCAGCGTGCCACCGGGGCCCGGGAGTCCGGCGACCGGGGGCCCGCACGTCAGCGCCGCCGCTCCTCCGCAGCGTCCAGCGCCGGGCCGAGCGCGGCGAGCGCGTCCCGGAGCAGCGCGGGCAGCGAGCCCGTCGGCACGACCAGGCCGGTGGACCCGGGCGGGGCCAGCCAGTCCTCGAGTGCGACGCGGACCGCCGCGGCCACGCTCGCCGCGAGGACCCGCGCCACCGGCGCGCCCGCGTCCCCGAGGCGGCTGCCGATCGCGGCGGCCAGCGGCGGTTCGACCGTGGCGGAGGCGTCGAGGAACGCCTGCCGCAGCGCCGGGCCGGCGGTGACGAGCAGCAGCGCGTCGGTGTCGCCGGGGGCCGTGTACTGCTCCAGGATCGCCCGCGTCACGGCCTCGGACAGGGGGACCGATGCGGGCACGGCGGCCAGGGCCGCGGCGACCCGCGCCTCCCGTTCGGCGGTGACGGCGGCGACGATCGCCTGCTCGCGGCTGGAGAAGTAGTTGTTGTAGGTCCGGGGCGAGACTCCGGCCGCCTCCGCGATGTCGTCGACCCGGACGTTCCCGGGGCCGTCGCGCAGCGCCAGCCGCAGCGCCGCCTCGCGCAGGGCCACCCGCGTGGCCTGCTTCTTCTGCTCCCGCAGCCCGGTCCGTTCGGTCGTCACCGGGCCAGTATCCCGAGATTATTGCGCGTACGCAAACTTGCGCGCACGCAACTTTAGGTCCTAGCGTGCGGGCCACCTACGGAAAGGCGGGCCCGCCATGCGAGCCAAGGGCATCTGTTACGACACCGGTTTCCTGCGCCACGGCGTGTACTCCCGGGCGCACTTCGACCCCGAGGTGGTCCAGCGGGAGCTGGCGATCATCCGCGACGACCTCCACTGCACCGCCGTGCATCTCACCGGCGGCGACCCCGAACGCCTGGAACTCGCCGCCCGCAACGCGGCAGACCTGGGCCTGGAAGTGTGGTTCTCGCCGTACCCGCTGGAGCTGGCGGCCGACGAGATCCTGGCTCTGTTCGCGGACTGTGCGGAACGGGCCGAGCGGCTGCGGGCCCGGGGCGCCGAGGTCGTGTTCGTCACGGGCGTCGAACTGAGCCTCATGAACCGCGGCTTCCTGGAGGGCGGCAGCGCCGAGGAGCGGGTGGGACTGCTGCTGGCCGACCCCGCCGGGCGACGGGAACGGCTCGCGGCGGTGGGCGCCCGCCTCAACCCCTTCCTCCGCGAGGCGGTGGCCGCGGTCCGGGCCCGGTTCGGCGGCAGAGTCACCTACGCGGCCGTCCAGTTCGAGGGCGTGGACTGGGACCTGTTCGACCTCATGACGTTCGAGCTCATCCGGTCCGCCGAGGTGGCCGGTGTGTTCCGGGAGGGCGTACGCACCCTGACGGCCGGGGCCAAGCCGGTCGCCGTCACCGGCTTCGGGACCGCGACCTGGCGCGGCTCGGGCGAGGTGGCGCCGCGCAGCATGGAGATCGTCGAGACGGACCCGGTCACGGGCGCGCCGGTCCGGCTGGACGGGGTGTACGAGCGGGACGAGGCCGGCCAGGCCGCGTACGTCGGTGAACTCCTCGACATCTTCGACAGCGAGGGCGTCGACGCGGCCTTCCCGTTCCTGTTCGCCCTGCACAGCCACCCGCACCGCCCGGACGGCGACCCCCGCGACGACCTGGACCTCGCCTCCCTCGGCATCGTCAAGGTGTACGAGGACCGGGACGGCACCACGTACCCCGGACTGCCCTGGGAGCCGAAGGCCGCGTTCGCCGCCGTCGCCGGCCACTACCGCGGCTGACGCGGGCCGCCGCTCCGCGAGCGTGATCAATTCGCAATCGATTCCGGTCTTGACCGAGACCCATCAAGGAGTCACGCGATTACGCTCCGAATCATGTCCGACAGCGCACCTACCGCCGGTAGCACCTCCCCGGCCCCCACCGACCTCACCGAGGACCGCCCCGTCTACGTCATCGGCGGGGGCCCCGGCGGACTGGCCGCCGCGGCCGCCCTGCGCGCGCGGGGCGTCCGGGCCGTCGTGCTGGAGAAGTCCGGGAGCGTCGGCGCGTCCTGGCGGGGCCACTACGACCGGCTGCACCTGCACACCACCCGCCGCTGGTCCGCACTGCCGGGGCTGCCGATGCCCCGGAAGTTCGGCCGCTGGGTGGCCCGCGACAACGTGGTGCGCTACCTGGAGAAGTACGCCGAGCACCACGAGCTGGAAGTGATCACCGGCGTCGAGGTCTCCCGGATCGACCGGGCGGCGGACGGCACCGGCTGGCGGCTGAGCGCGAGCGGGGGCCGCGAACTGACCGGGCGGGCCGTCGTCGTCGCCACCGGCTTCAACCACACCCCGCGCCTGCCGGACTGGCCCGGCCGCGAGACGTTCACCGGCGAACTCCTGCACGCCTCGGAGTACCGCTCCCCCGCCCCGTACGCGGGCAAGGACGTCCTGGTCGTCGGCGTCGGCAACACAGGCGCGGAGATCGCCGTCGACCTCGTGGAGGGCGGCGCGTCGCACGTACGGCTCGCGGTGCGCACCGTCCCGCACATCGTGCGCCGCTCCACGGCGGGCTGGCCCGCCCAGGCCACCGGCATCCTGGTCCGCCGCCTTCCGGTGGCCCTGGTGGACCGGGCCGGCCGTCTGATGGCCCGCGCGGCCGTCCCCGACCTGGCCGAACACGGGCTGCCCCGCCCCGACACGGGCCTGTACTCCCGGGTCAAGGAGGGCGCCATCCCGGTCCAGGACGTCGGCCTGATCGACGCGGTGAAGAGCGGCCGGGTCGTCCCGGTGGCGGCCGTCGAGTCGTTCGACGAGGACGCGGTGGTGCTGGCGGACGGCACCCGGATCACCCCGGACGTCGTGATCGCCGCGACCGGCTACCGCCGGGCCCTCGAACCGCTGGTCGGCCACCTCGGGGTGCTCGACGAGCGGGGCCGCCCGGTGGTGCACGGCGCCCGCACCCCCAAGCAGGCGCCCGGCCTGTACTTCACCGGCTTCACCAACCCCATCAGCGGCATGCTCCGCGAACTGGCCCTCGACGCGGAGAAGATCGCGAAGCGGGTTGCCCGCAAGGGGCGTTGAGCGTCAGCGGGTGAGGGTGTACCAGTGCGGGTCGTCCACCTCGCCGTAGTCCCGGTTCAGCTTCGGGTGCCCGGGTGTACCGCTGATCCGCCAGTCGAACGAGCACGGCTCGAACTCGGTCACCACGAGCTGGTCCCAGGGGGTGGGCCCGTCAGGTGCGTACGACCAGGTGCCCGCGCCGGTGCAGCGGACTTCGAGGTTCTCGGCGTGGGCCGTGCCGTCGGGTGACAGTCGCAGGGTGCCGCCGTGCCCGTCGGTCCAGGTGCCCGCGAGCCCGGCGGCATCCGTCTTCGGGGGGCTGTACTCGGTGACCAGCCCGGTCCCGAACGCCGCGGCGCCCACGCCGAGCACGGCCACCGCGGCAAGCCCGCCGTAGCCGAGGACACGCAGCAGCCGCCGCCCGTGCAGCGCGGCGTCCCGCGCGACGAGCGCGGCCCCGGCGAGCAGCACCGCGCCGGTCAGCCACGCCCAGGACAGCGCACCGGCCCCCGGGTGCTTCGTGAACCCGACGACCGCAGTGGCCGCGCTCACCGGCAGCAGGGCCAGGACCGGCACCCACCACCAGGCGTCGCGCCCGGTCAGCCGCGCGCTCGCCCAGCGGGCCGCCGACACTGTGGGCAGGGCCAGCCACAGGCTCGCCACCAGGGCGGACGGGACGCCGAAGCAGGTGAGGAACGGCAGGACGAGCATCACTCCGCCGGGTCCGTCCCCCTGGGCGGGCGCCTCGGCGGTGAGTTCCACGAAGCCGTACACCTCGGTGGCGAGCGCCGCCCCCACGTACAGCGCGCCCGCCCCCGCGACGATCGCCCGCCCCGACCACACGGGCGGCGGACCGTCCGGCGCCTGCGCCCGTTCCCGTACCCGCTCCGCGGTGTCCCTCGACATAAGAGCCCCCTCCCGCGTGCATTGTGGCGCTACGCCACCAGCGCCGCCCCGGCGGGCTCCCGTACGCGCCGGATCACCAGCACCATCAGCGTCGCCACCGCGCACAGCGCCCCCGCCGCGTACCAGACGACGTCGTACGTACCGAAGTGGTCCCGCGCCACCCCGCCCAGGAAGGCGACCAGTGCCGCGCCCACCTGGTGCGAGGCCAGGACCCAGCCGAAGACGATCGGGCTGTCCTCCCCGTACTGCTCGCGGCACAGGGCCAGGGTCGGCGGGACCGTGGCGACCCAGTCCAGGCCGTAGAAGACGATGAAGAAGACCATCGGCGGCTCCACCGTGGCCTGCATCAGGAGCGGCAGGAAGAGCAGCGAGATACCGCGCAGCGCGTAGTACACCGCCAGCAGGCGGCGCGCGTCGAAGCGGTCGGTGAGCCAGCCGGAGAAGACCGTGCCGATGATGTCGAAGATCCCGATGACCGCGAGGAGCGAGGCGGCGGCGGTGATCGGCATGTGGTGGTCGTGCGCCGAGGGCACGAAGTGCGTACCGATCAGGCCGTTGGTGGAGGCACCGCAGATCGCGAAGGACCCGGCCAGCAGCCAGAACGGTCCCGTACGGGCCGCCTCGAACAGCACCCGTACGGTCCGGCGCGCCGCACCCCGCGTGGGCGCCGGCTTCCCGACGTAATCGCCGCCGTACGGGGCGAGCCCCACGTCGGCCGGGTGGTCGCGCATCAGCAGCCAGACGAACGGGACGACGACCAGGGCCGCCAAGGCCACGGTCACCGAGGCCGGGCGCCAGCCGTGCCGGTCCACGATCCACGCGCAGAGCGGCAGGAAGACCAACTGCCCCGAGGCCCCCGCGGCGGTGAGGATACCGGTGACCAGACCGCGCCGGGCGACGAACCAGCGGTTGGTGACCGTCGCGGAGAACGCCAGCGCCATCGAGCCCGTGCCGAGGCCGACGAGCAGGCCCCAGTAGAGCATCAGCTGCCAGGCCGCCGTCATCCACACGGAGGCCAGCGCCCCGGCCGCGACCATGCTCAGCGCCACGGCCACCACCCGGCGGATGCCGAACCGGTCCATCAGCGCGGCGGCGAACGGCGCGGTGAGCCCGTACAGCGTCATGTCGAGGGAGACGGCGAGGCCGATCTGGCCGCGCGACCAGCCGAAGTCGTCCTGGAGCGGGTCGAAGAGCAGACCGGGCAGGGAGTTGAAGGCGGCGCCGCCGATGATCGTCACGAAGGTGACGGCGGCGACGATCCAGGCACGGTGGACTCGCCGGCGGCGCGGCGCGTCGGAAGCGGTCGGCAGCGGGGCGACGGGGACGGCGCTCTCGGTTGTCGGATTCACCCGCCCAGCATCCGGTCGCGGGCCCGCTCCCCACGAGTGGCCCGAGGGACACGGTTCGCAAGGATCGGGCCATGCCGCTTCCGCTCGTATGCGCGTACGATCTGCGACGCCCGGCGGCCCGCATCCGTGCCGCACCGTCCATGTCCTCGGGGGGACTTCATGCAGTGGGCCGAACGTCAGCGCTTCAACCACGGGTCCTCGCTGATGCAGGGGTGGGGCGCCCTGCTGCTGCTCATCGCCTGCGCGCTGTGGGCCTGGCTGGGCTTCCTGATCTGGGACACCGAGGACACGCTGTACTGCTTCCGCGCCTCGTCCCTCTGCGAGATGGACACCACGATGCCCAAGCAGCTGACTCTGCTGGGGATTTCGGCGCCGCTCTCGGTGGCCGGTACGGGGCTGCTCGTCGCCGGAAGTGTGCGCCGGCAGACCAGCGCACACGTCCTGAGAGTCATCGAGATGCAGCAGTCCGAGGAGCGGGCGCGGAACAAGTAGGGCCCGGGGCTCAGCCGATCCGCTCCAGACGGCGGACCGGGCGGGCCGCGAGCAGCACGCCCACCACGGCGAGGTTGATCACCGCCCCGGCGATCAGCACCTCCCCCGTGCCCAGTTCGTCCGCGACCGGCCCCGCCAGCGCGCGCCCCGCCGCCACCATCAGCAGCGAACCGGCCACGTCGTAGGCGTGCAGCCGGTTCAGGGATTCGGGCGGTATGTGGGTCTGGACCGTCGTCGACCACATCACCAGCCAGAACGCGGAGGCCGCGCCCGCCACCAACTGCCCCGCGCCCAGGGCCGCCACGGGCAGCCCGAGGCCCAGCACGACCAGGTTCCCGCACACCCCGGTCAGCGCCACGGCCCCCGCCGCGAGCGGGCGGCGCGGGCGCAGCCGCAGGGCGAGCAGGCCGCCGACGACGCTGCCCGCGCCGTTCACCGCCATCATCGCTCCGTACGTCCCCGAGCCGTGCGCCTCGGTGACCCGGACCGCGGTGAGCGGGAGCATCGGGCCGAGCACGGCGAAGCCGTACACCGTCCAGACCGCGATCACGCCCCAGAGCCAGCTGCGCGCGGTGAATTCCCGCCAGCCATCGACGAGTTCGGCCACGAACGAACCGCGCGGCGCCTCGTCCGAGGGGGCCGGGGCCAGGCGGAGCAGGAAGAGGCACGCCCCGGAGACCAGGAAGGTGGAGGCGTTGGCCGCGTACACCGCTCCGGCGCTCGCCAGGCCGACGAGGACGCCCGCGAAGGCCGGGCCCGCCATGGTCATCAGCGCCTCGGAGACGCGCAGCGTGGCGTTGGCGCGCTGGACGTCCGAGGCCACGCGCGGCACGGTGGACGCCACGCCCGGCTGGAACAGCGCCGCCCCGACACCGGCCACCGAGCTCAGCGCGTACACCGCCCACAGCGGCGGGTTGCCGGTGGCGAAGGAGACGGCGAGCAGGGAGGCGCCGACCAGCCGCAGCGCGTCGGCGATGATCATCATGCGGCGCGGGGTGAACCGGTCCGCGAGCACGCCGCCGAAGAGCACGAACACGGCGAGCGGGCCCATCCAGCAGGCCAGCGCGTAGCCGACGGACGAGGCGGGGCGGCCGGCTCCGAGCAGCCCGGCGGTGAGCGCGACCGGGATCATGCCGTCGCCGAAGACGGCGGCCGTCCGGGCCACGAAGAACAGCCTGAAGTTACGGTTCCAGAGCTGCCGGCCGGTCTCCTCGAAGAGCGGCGGCAGGGGCGGGAGAGGGGACGGACCGCCGTGGGCGGCCTCTGGGTCCGTGGCGGGAATGCGCACGGGGTCTGCTGACTTTTCCTTCACGCCGATGACATGTATCAGCTTATGGTCTATACCAGCTAGACAATTTCACCGACCGGAACGGACCGAAGGGAGTCCGCTGTGCCGCACCGGGTCGTCGTTCTCGCCCTCGATGGGCTGCTCCCCTTCGAACTGGGCATCCCCCAGAGGATCTTCGGACTCGCACGCCCCCTGGAGCCGCAGGACCGGGACCGGAGGCTGTACGACGTCGTGACCTGTTCGGTACGCCCGCCGGGCCCGGTCCACACCGACGCCGACTTCACGATCACCGTCGGCCACGGACCCGAGGCGCTCGCCACGGCGGACACCGTCGTCGTCCCGGCCAGTTACGAACTGGGCCCCGTCCACAGCGAGGGCCGGCTGACCGACGAACTGGCCGCCGCGTTCGCGTACGTCCGGCCGGGCACCCGGATGGTGTCCATCTGCACCGGCAGCTACGTCCTGGCCGCCGCCGGTTATCTCGACGGCCGCCCCGCCACCACGCACTGGGCCTCCGCCGACCACTTCCAGCGGCTGTTCCCCGCCGTACGGGTCGACCCGGACGTCCTGTTCATCGACGACGGCGACGTCCTGACCTCCGCCGGGGTCGCCGCCGGGATCGACCTCTGCCTGCACATGGTGCGCCGCGACCACGGGACCGCCATAGCCAACGACGTCGCCCGGCGCACCGTCGTGCCGCCGCACCGCGACGGCGGGCAGGCGCAGTACATCCAGCGGCCCGTCCCCGACGCCCAGTTCGCCTCGACGACCACGGCCCGGTCCTGGGCGCTGGGCCGCCTGGAGCGGCCGATCCTGCTGCGGGACATGGCCCAGCAGGAGTCGATGAGCGTACGGACGTTCACCCGGCGGTTCCGCGAGGAGGTCGGCGTCAGCCCCGTGCAGTGGCTCACCCAGCAGCGGGTGGAGCTGGCGCGCCGGCTCCTGGAGTCCACGGACCTGTCCATCGACCAGGTGGCGCGGGACGCCGGCTTCGGCACCTCCACGTCCCTGCGCCAGCACCTCCAGGCGGCGCTGGGCGTCTCGCCGACGGTCTACCGGCGCACGTTCCGCACGACGGCCGGGAACCGGGCCTAGAGCCTTTCCTTCGGAAAAACCCTAGGGGACTGCCGGCTCGGCGCCGTGGACGCCGGGCTGCAACTGGACCTGGATCAGTGGGACGCTCCGGTCGACCTCGCACCAGATGCGCTTGCCCGCGCCCTCCGGCTGCCAGCCCCAGCGGTCGGCGAGGCCGTCAACCAGCTCCAGGCCCCGGCCGCCGGTGTCCTCGCCCCGCGCGTGCCGCTGCTGCGGCGGGCGGCAGCTGGCGTCGGCCACCTCGACCCGGACGGTCCCGGTGTCGCCCGGGGAGCCCGACGAGCCGAACAGCATGCGCAGCACGGCCGGACAGCCGGTGTGCACGACCGCGTTGGTGACGAGCTCCGAGATGAGCAGGATGAGGGTCTCGGCCAGCGGCTCGTCGTCCCGCACACCGGACCCGGCGAGCCGTGAGCGCGCCCATCTGCGGGCCCGTCCGACCTCCGCGGGGTCGGGCCCGACCTCCAACTGAACCTGAAGCACCTGCACCGCTCACACCATCCGAACCGGCGGACACATCGCCTCGCGCCTCCTGAGGGTCACGGAACGTGATTCCCTTACGCGACAGCATGGTTGACGTACAGTCACCGCAACAAGCGCTTCGGGCATATTCCAGCGCGAAGGAGTACGCGTAGTGCATACTGTGCGACGCACATTGCGGAGAGTCGAACAGTGACGCCGTCCGCGTCCGGGAATCGACTTCCCGGCAGGCCCGGCCCCGCTGTGCCGACCGCGAGCAGCGCACCTCACGCGGACCCGGGGCGCCGCACAGGCCGCACCCGGACCGCCAGGTTCCAGAACCACTCGCATCCCACGGAGGGTACCCGAGGCGGGCGCCGACTCCACCCCGTGACGAATCACGCAAAGGACACAAGCCGGTATCGGTGACCGGCCGTCGCGCTGCGTCACGCCCAGGGGCGGAGTGCCCGCCCCCGGAGCACGAGCCCGGTTCCTAGTCCGGTTCGATCACCGTCACGTACGCCGCCAGCGCGGCCACCGCGTCCTCCTCGACGACCCCGCCGTCCCGGTCCGTGTCCAGGCTCTGCGCGGCGAACGCCGCCGCGTCCGGGCTGGCGCCGAGGACTCTCAGCGCGCGCTCCACGGCCGGCACCGGCGCCCTGCCGTCGCCGGACGGGCCCGCGGCCACCGCGAGCGCCGCGCGCAGGAACGGGCGGGCGATCTCCGCGAACCGCTCCGGGTTGTCGCGAAGCCGCTTCACCGCCCCGCCGACGAACTCCTCACGGGTGACGCGCTGGTCCCCGTCCACGTCGGCGATGCCCGCCATGCCCTGCCAGAACGCCTCGGCGCCGTTGTAGAGCGCCTGCCCCTTGTCGCAGCGGGCCGTCGTACCGAACTCGGTGAGCAGACGGGCCGCGGCGGCGTTGAAATCCGCGCGATCGATGTATCCGTTGCCGTCCTGGTCGAAGGCGGCGAAGCGGAAGGCGATCTTGCGCTCATACTCTGCGCTGTCCATGCGGGGAGCGTACGACGCCTTCAGGCGTCACGTGTCACTTACCGGGACCAGCCCTGTGACAGCCGCGCATCAACCGGACCGCGACGACGGTTTCAGGCCGTCAGGGGCTCGGCATCCTCGTCGACCGCCGCGTCCCAGTCCGGGTAGACCTCGAACAAGCGGCGCACGCCGAGGGCGGCGAGCACGCGGTTGACGTGGGAGCCCTCCTCCGCGCCCCGGGCGGGCAGGATCAGGCGCAGACGGCCCCCGCAGGACCGCATCAGGCGGCGCAGGGCGATGAGCACGCCGACCCCGCTGGAGTCGCAGAACCGCACTCCGGACAGGTCGAGGACCACGTCGTGGCGGCCCACGGCGACCACGTCGTGCACGGACTGGCGGACGGTGGCCGAGGTCAGCAGGTCCAGTTCGCCGCCTATGTGCAGCACGGTCCATCCGCCCCGCTCGGTCTCGGAGACTTTCAGGGTCACGCGACTGGGCCTCTCGTTCCGGGGATTCCGGAGCCCGGCAATCCGGAAGTTTGGGTTCCTCCTTGGGCGGCTGCCCCCGTACGCCCCTCACGAAACACCCGTCTCGCAAGGTCGGCGTGTTCGTGGGACGTAGTTGTCGCAAAGGGGCGTGCTCCGGCGGGGCGGCCGACTACATTCGGACAGGACGAGGGGGACGGCTACGGCGCAGGTCCGACGGCGGAGGGTTGGGGCACATGGCCAGAAACACACCACCCCGCTGGGACCGCAAGATGCAGCAGCGGCTGTCGCGGGGCGAGGCCGCCGCCCTCGGCGAGATGTACGACCGGTTCGCCGCCCTCGTCCACAGCCAGGCCCACCGGATGCTGGACGACGAGGACGCGGCCGACCTGGTCACCCGCGAAGTCTTCGCGCACGTCTGGGAGAACCCGGACGCCTACGACCCCAAGCAGGGATCCATGCGGGCCTGGGTGACCCATCTCACCCACCGCGAGTCCGTACGGCGGCTGCGCGGCGGCCCGGACGACGACGATCCCGACGACCCGGATGATCCGGATGATCCGGACGAGCTGGAGGAGCGGGTGCGCCGGGCCACCGCCGCGGCCCGCGCGGACTACATCGCCGCCTCCATGCCCGCCCCGCTGCGGGCCGCCCTGGAGCTGGCCTACGTCCAGCGGCGCGACTACCGGCAGACCGCGGCGGACCTCGGGGTCACCGAGGACGAGGCCCGGCGCAGGCTGCGGCTCGGGCTGCAGCTGCTCTCCACCGCCCGGACCCGGCCGCTGGAGGGCGCCCCGCCGCCCGGATACGGGAGGTCGCTGTGAGCGGCTCCACGGACGGCCGGGACGAGGACGGCCGCGACGAGGAGGTGCGGGGCGCCCGGCGCATACCGGGCCCCCGGCCCGCCGCCGACGACTTCGGCGACCTGAGCCGCGTACCGCCGCCGGATCCCGCGCCTCGGCCGCGGCCGGAAACGGAACCGTCGGCGCAAGCCGCGCCGGAACCCGAAGCGGAAGCCGAAGCGGAAGCGGAAGCCGAAGCGGAAGCCGCGCCGCCCGCCCTTGTGCTGCCGCACCGGGTGCTTCAGGCCCTCCTCGGGGCCTGGGCGCTCGCCGCGTGTTCCGCCGGGGAGACCGCTGCCGTCGAGGCGCACCTCACCGAGTGCGCGCCCTGTGCGGACGAGGCGCTGCGGCTGCGGGACGCGGTCGGGCTGCTGCACACCGACCGGAGCCTGGATCTCGACCCGCTGCTGCGGGCCCGGGTGCTGGAGAACTGCCTGAACCGCCGGCCCGCGAAGATCCCGGTGCCCGACTGGGCCGCCCCGTACGACGCCGAGACGGCGCGGCTCGACGCGCTGCTGCGGGACATCGGGGGCGCCGAGTGGCACGCCCCGGTGCGGCTGGAGTGGTTCGAGGGCGAGCGCGCGACGGGCCGCCGGACCACCGTCGCCGGGGTGATCGGGCATCTGACGGCCGTGGACAGCCTGGTCGGCGCGGCCCTCGGGCTCGACGACCCGCTCGCCGGCGCCCCGCTCTCCCCCACCGCGCGCACCGAGTCGTACTGGTCCGCCAACCGGCTCCCGCCGACCCGCGCCGTCCGCGAACCGTGGCGCGAGCAGAGCCACACACTGATCCGGACGGTGTCGTTCGCCGGGCGCGGGGTCTCGGAGCTGTCCGTGTCGTACGGGGACTTCGCGCTGCCGTTGCAGGACGCCCTGCTGGACCGGGCCTTCGAGTGCTGGGTGCACGCCGGGGACATCGCGAAGGCGGTGGACTACCCGTACGAGCCGCCGTCCGCCGGGCATCTGCACCGGATGATCGACCTCGCGGTCCGGATGCTGCCCGCCGCGCTGGCGGTGCGGCGCCGGTCGGGGCTCGCGGGCCCGGCCCGGCAGCTGGTGACGGCCGGTTCGCCGGGGCGCTCGCTGCACCTGGAGATCGAGGGCTCGGGCGGCGGCGACTGGTATGTGGCGCTGGACTCCCCCGCCGCCCTCGGCTCGGCCGCGCACACGGTGGCGCAGGTCGCGCTGGACGGCGTGGAGTTCTGCCGGCTGGTGGCGGGGCATGTGCCGCCCGTGGAGGCGGCGGCCGGGCAGAGCGGGGACCCCGAGGCGATCCGCGACGTGCTCCGCGCGGCCGCCTCGCTCAGCCGTCTGTAGGGGCGCCGCTCAGTCGAAGACCACCGTGCGGCGGCCGTTGAGCAGGATGCGGCGTTCCGCGTGCCACTTCACCGCGCGGGCGAGCGCCTGGCACTCCACGTCGCGGCCGATGGCGACCAGCTGGTCCGGGGTCACGCCGTGGCCGACGCGCTCGACCTCCTGCTCGATGATCGGGCCCTCGTCGAGGTCGGCCGTCACGTAGTGGGCGGTGGCGCCGATGAGCTTCACGCCGCGCGCGTGCGCCTGGTGGTAGGGCTTGGCGCCCTTGAAGCTCGGCAGGAACGAGTGGTGGATGTTGATGATCCGGCCGCTGAGCTGCTTGCACAGGTCGTCCGAGAGGACCTGCATGTAGCGGGCCAGGACGACCAGCTCCACGTTCTCCTCGCGGACCAGCTCCAGCAGCTCCGCCTCGGCCTGCGCCTTGTTGTCGCGGGTGACGGGGATGTGCCGGAAGGGCACGTCGTACGAGGCGGCCAGCTCGGCGAAGTCCGGGTGGTTGGAGACGACGGCGGCGATCTCGACGGGCAGCGCGCCGATCCGGGACCGGAACAGCAGGTCGTTGAGGCAGTGGCCGAACCTGCTGACCATCAGCACGATCCGCATCCGCTCCGACGACCGGTGGATCTGCCAGTCCATGGCGAAGGAGTCGCCGATCGCGGCGAAGCTGGCCCGCAGCTTGTCGACGGTCACTGGGGTGCCCGCCGAGAAGTGGACGCGCATGAAGAACAGGCCCGTGTCGTGGTCCCCGAACTGCTGGCTGTCCTCGATGTTGCAGCCGGTCATGAACAGATAGCTCGACACGGCGTGCACGATGCCCTGTTTGTCCGGGCAGGACAGGGTGAGGACGTACTGATCGGGTGCGGGCTCGGCAGGCTGCGGCGCGGTCATCCCCGTAGCGTGCCACACGGGCGGCTTCTCAGGCGGCCCTGGTCATGATGCGGAGCACGTCCAGCGAACGGGGCGGGGCGTCGGGGTCCTCGCCGTCATGGGTGGACAGCAGCACATGGGCCTCGCGGGCCGCCGAGACGGCCTCCGGCCAGCCGTGGTGCTCCAGGTAGGCGGAGACGGGGGCGTCCGCGCCGACCTGGTGCATGATGCGCAGCACCCGCAGCACGGCGGCGTCCACGAGCGCGGCCTCACCGGTGTCCCGGAAGATCGTGCCGACGTACTTCTCGGCGGACCAGTTGTCGAGCCAGGTGTCCTCGACCAGGCGGTACACGGCGTCGGTGACGTCGCCGTACCCCTCCCGGCCGGCGAGCCAGCACTCGTGGTGGAAGACGGGGTCGGAGAGCATGTGCAGCGCCGAGCGCACGTTGCTGCGCCAGCGCCACCACGGAAGGTCGTTGAGCGGCATGCCGCCCATGGTGGAGGAGCGACGGCCGCGACGGGAAGAGTTCTCGGAACCTTGCTGCACGGTTGTCGATCGTACGTTCCCTTTTCGATGCCCTTCACCGGCCCCCCGGCCCCCGGCGTTCACCGGGACGTCACCGAGCGTTGAGGGAGGCACAGCACGGCGTTACCCGGGGCCGGGAAGGGTCTGGGTCCATGACCGGACGGCGACGCCCCCCTTCCTCCCGCTCCTTCAGGACGATCACCGGTGCGGTGGCGGCGGGGGCCCTGCTGCTGACCGGCTGCGGCGCGCTCCCTGGGGGATCGGGGGACTCCAGGGAGCCCGTCACCGTCGTCACCTGGGCGCCGAGCGGGGACTCCGCCCCGGACGCGGTGAACATGGCGGGGATGACCGCGATGGCGCAGGCGTACGGGCGCTGGATCAACGCCGCCGGCGGGATCGACGGGCACGAGCTGCGCGTCCTCACCTGTGACGAACAGGACACCCCCACCGGCGCGGGGAACTGCGCCCGCCGGGCGGTCAAGGAGAAGGCGGTCGCGGTCCTCGGCTCCTACAGCCGGCACGGGCGGGCGTTCATGGCCCCGCTGGAGGCCGCCGGAATCCCGTACATCGGCGGCTACGGCGCCTCCGAGGAGGAGTACCGCAGCTATACGTCCTACCCGCTGACCGGCGGGCAGTCCGCGCTCCTCGCGGGCACCGCCGGTCAGCTCGCGCACGGCTGCGACCGGATCTCGCTGGTCCGCCCGGACACGCTGGCCGGCGACAGCCAGGCGTGGCTCCTGCGCACCGGGCTCACGGGCGCCGGGCGGCCCGCGCCGCTCGACATACCGGCGGCCGAGGAAGCCACCTCGTACAACGCGGAAGCGGAACGCGCGCTGTCCGGGGCGGGCACGGACGGCGGTTGCGTGACCTCCGTGCTCGGCGACCGCACGGAGACGTTCTTCGACTCGTTCCGGCGGCTGGAACCGGAGGGCACGCGGGTGCGCGTGGCCTCCGTGCTCGGCAGCGTCGGACAGCCGCTGATCGACCGCACCGGCGGCCGGAACAGCCCCTTCGAGGGGGCGTACGTCACCGGCTGGTACCCGGCCCCGGGCGACGCCCGGTGGAACGAGATGCGGAAGGTGATCCGCGAGCACGCCTTCCGCGACGACCGGATCGACCCGGACGACACGGGCGTGCAGACCACCTGGATCGCGTACACCGCGCTGAAGTCGCTCGTCGAGTCGATGCACGAGTCCCGGATCACCTCGGGGAAGGTCACCCGGGCGCTCGGCCGGGGTGTCCGCGTGGACACCGGCGGCCTCACCCCCGCGCTGCGCTGGCGCTACGAGGACATGCTCGGCTCGGAGGCGTACCCGCGCATCGTCAACAGCAAGGTGACCTTCCAGGTGGTGCGGGACGGGCGGCTGGTCGCCGAACGGAAGGGCTTCGTGGACGTCGCCCGGACCCTCGTCGACGCCAGCGCCACCCGCTGACCGGGCGGCGGCTGCCCGCGCGCCACACCGGCGCGCGGGCACCCGTCCTCAGAGCGCGGTCGCCTCGCGCTTCGTCAGGCCGTACTTCTCCGCGATCTTGTTCCACAGGGCGGACGCCTGCCGCTTCGCCTTGCTGGCCTCGCCGCTCTTCACGGTCGCCTGCTGGGTGTGCGACGTGGTCCTGGCGTGGCCGTGCTTGCAGACCTTCTTGCTCTTGGCCTGCTGCGCCCAGGCCGCGTAGTGGTCGTCGGCGGACGCGGACGCCTGCCAGGCCGTGGTGAGCGCGGTGATCAGCTGCTGGTTGTCCGGCAGCTGGTCGAGGGTCAGGCCCTGGAGCCGGGTGACCAGCTCGCGGCGCTGCTTCGCGGCGCCCTTGAGGTCGGTGACGGCCTGGTCCAGGGCCATGCAGTTCTTGGTCTTCTCGACCGCGCCGATCACCGCCGCACGGCTGTTGTTGCTGTCCGCGAGAAGCTTGTCCAGCTCCTCGGCCTGCGGCTTCGCCGGGTCGGCCGGGGCCTGCCCCTTCCCCTTGGACGGGTCACCGGCGGCCGGTGAACTCGCGGACGCCACCGGCTGCTTGCCGTCCTTGTCGTCATCGTCGCCGCCGCTCATCAGCGCGCCCGCGCCGAGCCCGATGACCGCGCAGCCGACGACGACCGCCGCGATCAGCGGCACGGCACCGGACCGCTTGCGCCGCCCGCCGCCGTCCCCGTCGTCCTGCCCCGGGCCGTCCTGGGGGCCGCTGTACGGGGGCGGCTGCTGGAAGCCCTGCTGCGGCGGCGGACCCGCCTGGTACGGAGGCGGCTGCTGCCGGCCACCCTGGTGCGGGGGCTGGCGCGCCGGGTCGAACCGGGGCATCTGCTGCGTGGCGCCCTCGGGCTCGTCGCTGCGGAAGAGGTTGTCGAACTCGGCGGGCGGCTGCCGCTCACCGGGGGTCCCGGGCCGGATGCCGTACGGGGCGCCGCCGGGCACCGGGGGGATGTACTGCGTCGCCTCGGCGTCCGCGCCGACCTGCGGGGCCTGCGGGCCGGGCTGGGGGAAGCCCTGCTGCGGGGCGTGGCCCAGGAACCGGGTGGACTCCGCGGGGTTCTCCGGCGGCAGTCCGCCGGGCGCCGGGCCCGCCGGGACCGGCGCGATGTACTGCGTGGCGTCGGCGTCACCGCCGGGGGCCGCGCCGGCCTCGGGCGGCAGCGGCTGCGCGTACGGCTGCGGCTGGCGGGCGGGCGGCTGGGCGGGCGGGAGCGGCCGGCCCTGGTCCTGGCCGTACTGCCCCTGCTGCCCCTGGCCGTACGGGTCCTGCCCGCCGTACTGCTGCCCGTACTGCCCCTGCTGCTGCGGGCCGTCCTGGTACGGCTGCTGCTGGGGGTAGCCGTACCCGCCGCCCTGGCCGCCGCCGTCCTGCGGGCCCCAGGGCTGTCCCCAGGGCTG
This sequence comes from Streptomyces sp. NBC_00708, assembly GCA_036226585.1. Classification (GTDB taxonomy): domain Bacteria; phylum Actinomycetota; class Actinomycetes; order Streptomycetales; family Streptomycetaceae; genus Streptomyces. The sequence goes on along the minus strand of CP108997.1, from coordinate 4,102,189 downwards.
CCCGCCGGCCGGGGCCGCCCGGTCCGCGGCGCCCCCCGGCGTCCAGGGCTCGCCGCCGTCCGAGGGCAGCACGACACCCTCGTGTGCGGGCCGTACAGCAGGGGGCTGCTGCTCGTCGCCCTGTCCGCTCTGTGTCACCGGGACTCCTACGTGTCAACTATGGAATCGTCGGCTCACGCTATCGGGTGGCAGCCGCCGTTCGCCAAGCGCCCGTTGTCCCCCGCCTACCCATGACACAGGGTGTAACACCACGCTCCCTTAAGACGCAGTTAAGGGGCCGACCCGCGCTCCGCCCGGCTTTTCAGGCCGCCTGGAGCTCCAGGCGCGCGCCGAACTCCCGTACCGCGGGCTCGTCCCCGTACGGCAGCAGACGCTGCTGCAGATCCTCCAGATACTCCGCGCCCCGGCTGGACCGCACCGTGCCCAGCAGCTCCATCGCCCGCGTCCCCGTGTGGCACGCCTGCTCCACCTCCCGCATCTGCACCTGGGCCGTGGCCAGCAGCGCGAGCCCGATGCCGCGGCGGCGGGCCCGGGACTCCGGATGGCCGTCCAGGGACTCCTTCGCCCGGCGCGCGGCGGCCTCCGCCTGCCCGAGGTCGCGGTGGCAGTGCGCCAGTTCGTCCGCGAGGTAGGCGTGGTCGAAGTGGGCGATCCAGTCCGGGTCGTCCCCGGTGTCCGGCTCGGCCTGCGCCAGCGCCGATTCGGCCCGCCCCACCACCTCCAGGCAGGCACGCGCGTCGCCGAGCAGCGCGTGGCCGCGCGCCTCCGCCGCGTAGAACATCGCCTCCGCGCGCGGCGTGACCCGGCCGCGCGCCCCCTCCTGCGCCGCCCGCGCCAGCTGCGCGATCTCGCGCGGATTGCCGAGCTGGGCCGCGAGATGGCTCATCGAGGCGGCCAGCACATAGCCGCCGTACGCGCGGTCGCCCGCCGCCTGAGCGAGGCGCAGGGCCTGGATGTAGTAGCGCTGGGCGAGGCCGGGCTGACCCGTGTCGACCGCCATGTACCCGGCGAGTTCGGTGAGCCGGGCGACCGCCGCGAACAGCTGACGGCCCGTCGATTCGCGGTACGCCCCCGAAAGCAGCCCGGACACCACGCTGTTGAGGTAGTGCACGAGCACCGGGCGCACATGGCCGCTGCCGAAGCGGTGGTCGAGGTCGACCAGCGCGGCCGTCGTCGCCCGCACCGCCTCCACGTCCGGCATCCCGACCCGGGACCCGGCCGCGCGGGCCACCTGCGGGTCCGCGCCGGTGATCAGCCAGTCCCGGCTGGGCTCCACCAGCGCGGACGAGGCGACCGTCGAGCCGGACAGGAAGTCGCGGCGGCCGACGTCGCTGCGCCACAGCTCGCAGACCTGCTCGATCGCCCCGACGACCGTCGGGGCGAACTGCAGGCCCACGCCGGACGCGAGGTTCTTGCCGTTGGCCATCCCGATCTCGTCGATCGTGACCGTACGGCCCAGCTTGCGGCCCAGCGCCTCGGCGATGGTGCCCGGCGCCCGGCCGCGCGGCTGCTGCCCGCGCAGCCAGCGGGCCACGGAGGTCTTGTCGTAGCGGAGGTCGAGGCCGCGCTCGGCCCCCACCATGTTGACGCGGCGGGCCAGGCCCGCGTTGGAGCATCCGGCCTCCTGGATGAGTGCCTGGAGCCGTTCGTTGGGCTGGCGTGCGACGAGAGGCCTGGCTGCCATGTGTGTCCCCCTGGGCCGCAGTGATCGGTGGACCGGATCACTGCCCGACATATGCCTGAGAAATGCGCCGATTCATCGTGTTGGTCACTTTCTGCGCGACTCACCTCATTCGTCACGGCAGTGTCCCTAGAATGCCGCGCGGACCGCACCGCCCGGATGTCCCGTAACCAGTTACCCACCAGGGGCCCGTGCCTCTCCCGCGCGCCCCCGCCCGTGCATCCGTGCGCCCCGTATGCGGAACCACCGGGACGGCGGCCGTAACTCTTCGTGAAGCCCGTAGTTGAGCCGGTCGTGGAAGAGCCCATCGGAGTCATGGAAGCCGCACAGGTCCCCCGGCAGCGCGCGGAGCAACTGCTCGACGCCGCCGTGCGGTACACGGAGGAGCGGCACTGGGACGTCTGCCCCGGCACCTGGCTGGAGCCGTCCGGCACCGGCCGGCGGTGCTCGTGCGGCGAGGAGCGGTGCGGAGCGCCCGGCGCCCACCCCACCGGCGTCGACTGGGCGGAAGGGGCCACCGGCAGCGGTGCGGCGGCCCGCCGGATGTGGACCCAACGGCCGGGCGCGGCGGTCCTGTTGCCGACCGGCCGGACCTTCGACGCCGTCGACGTACCGGAGTCGGCGGGCTTCCTGGCGCTCGCCCGGATGGAGCGGATGAGCCTGCCGCTCGGCCCCGTCACCCGCACCCCCGACCGCCGGATGCAGTTCTTCGTGCTGCCCGGCGCCGCCGCCAAGACGGAGGACCTGGTGCGCCGGGCCGGGTGGAACGCCGCGTCGATCGGCCTGCGCGGTGTGGGCGAGGGCGCCTATGTCATCGCGCCGCCCACCCGGGTCGGCGGCGCGGGCGCGGTGCAGTGGGCCCGCTGCCCCACCACCGCCAACCGCTGGCTGCCCGAGGTGGAGGAGCTGATCGGCCCGCTCGCGTACGCCTGTGGCCGCGCGAAGGCAGACGCCCGCGACAGCCTTTCGTAGGGTTGCCCCCACGTACGTACGGGGACTGCGAAAGGCACGCACATGCCGGACCGGGCAGAGAGCGACGGAACAGACCGCACGACCGGACCCGGCGTACCGCGGGCGGCGGCGCCCGCGGTACGCGTCGAGGGGCTGTGGAAACGGTTCGGCGAGCAGACCGCGGTCGCCGGCATCGACCTGGAGCTGCCGGCCGGCAAGTTCATCGGGCTCGTCGGCCCCAACGGCGCGGGGAAGACCACCACGCTCTCCATGGTCACCGGCCTGCTCCGCCCGGACCTGGGCAGGATCGAGGTCGGCGGGCGCGACGTCTGGCGCGACCCGGTCGAGGTGAAGTCCCGGATCGGCGTCCTGCCCGAGGGCCTGCGCCTCTTCGAGCGCCTGTCCGGACGCGAACTCCTCGCCTATACGGGCAGGTTGCGCGGGCTGCCGGGCCAGGAGGTGGACAGCCGCGCGACCCAGCTGCTCGACGTGCTGGACCTGGCGGGCTCCCAGCACAAGCTGGTCATCGACTACTCGACCGGCATGCGGAAGAAGATCGGGCTCGCCGCCGCGCTGCTGCACAACCCCGAAGTGCTGTTCCTGGACGAGCCGTTCGAGGGCGTCGACCCGGTCTCCGCGCAGACCATCCGCAAGGTCCTGGAGCGCTACACGCGGTCCGGCGCGACCGTCGTCTTCTCCAGCCATGTGATGGAGCTGGTCGAGTCGCTCTGCGACTGGGTGGCCGTCATGGCCGCCGGCACCATCCGCGCCCAGGGCCCGCTGGCCGACGTGCGCGGCGACGCCTCCTCCCTGCAGAACGCCTTCCTGGAGCTGGTCGGCGCGGGCGACCGCGATACCGGCGAGGCCCTGGACTGGCTGGGCGGCGACCGATGAGCGTGCTCGACGCCCCGGCCGGAACCGGTCCCCGGACGGGCGCCGCCGGCCGTGCCGGCGCCCTGATCCCCGTCTTCGCCCGCCTCAAGCTGGCCCTCCTGCGCAACGGGCTGCGGCAGTCCGCCGGACGCCGGGCCGTCTACCTGATCTCGGTCGCCGGCGCCCTGCTGGTCGCCGCCGGTCTGCTGCTGGGGCTCGTGCTGCTGCGCGGCCACGCCCACGCGGACTCGCTGGTGGTCCTCCTCACCGGCGTCCTGGCCCTCGGCTGGGCGGTGATGCCGCTGTTCTTCTCCGCCGGGGACGAGACCCTGGACCCGACCCGGCTCGTGATGCTGCCGCTGCGGCCCCGGCCGCTGATCGTCGCGCTGCTGGTGTCCTCGCTGATCGGCCTGGGCCCGCTGTTCACGCTGTGCCTGGCGGCCGGCTCGGTGACCGCCCTGGTCCACGGGGCGGGCTCGGTGGTCTTCGCCGTGCTCGCCGTGCCGCTGACCCTGCTGGTCTGCGTGGCCCTGGCCCGCGCCGTCGCCGCCGCCAACACCCGGCTGCTCACCTCCCGCAAGGGCCGCGACCTGGCGGTGCTGAGCGGCCTCGTGATCGCGGTGGGCATCCAGGTCGTCAACTTCGGCGCCCAGCGCCTCGGCCGGTCCGGCGGGCTCGCCCCCCTCGACCCGGCGGCGGACGTGGTCCGCTGGCTGCCGCCCGCCTCGGCCGTCGGCTCCGTGGGCTCCGCCGCCGAGGGGGCGTACGGGCGGGCCGTCGTCCAGCTGCTGCTCGCGGCGGCCGCGCTGGTCGCCCTGCTGTGGCTGTGGCAGCGCAGCCTGACGAAGCTGATGACCGCGCCGGACGGTTCGACGACCGCCGCCGCCGGACCGGGCCGGCGCGAGAAGTCCGGCCGGACCGGCGGCGGCCTGTGGGCCCTGCTCCCCGAGGGCCGCACCGGCACGGTGATGCAGCGGGCCCTGCGGTACGTGGCACGCGACCCCAAGACCAAGGCCGCCTGGGTGACCGCGCTGGCGGTCGGGCTGATCGTCCCGCTGGTCAACGCCCTCCAGGGCCAAGGCACGGTGTACTTCGCCTGCTTCGCCTCCGGGATGCTCGGCATCCAGATGTACAACCAGTTCGGCCAGGACACCTCCGCGTTCTGGATGGTGGCCCAGACGATCTCCTCGGCCCGGGACGCGTACCTCGAACTGCGCGCGCGGGCGCTGGCCATCCTGCTGATCACCCTTCCGTACACGGTAGTCGTGGCCGTGGTGACGGCGGCGCTGCTCGGGGACTGGGTGGCGCTGCCCGGGGTGATCGGCCTGTCGTTCGCGCTGCTGGGCGCGATGCTGGCGACGGGCGCGGTGGCGTCGGTGGCCTTCCCGTACTCGATTCCGCAGGAGGGCGCGTTCAAGAACGTGGCGCCGGGACAGGCCGGTCTCGCCTGGATCTCCATCCTCGGCGGCATGGTCTCGGCGGCCGTGCTGAGCGCCCCCGTGATCGCCCTGACGGTCACCCTGCACGCCACCGGCCGCACGGACCGGCTCTGGCTGCTGCTGCCGGTGGGGGCCGTGTACGGGGCACTGACCGGCTGGGGCGGGCTGCGGCTGGCGGCCCCGCGCATGGCCGCCCGGCTGCCGGAGATCCTGACGGCGGTCAGCAAGGGCTGAGGGCCGGTCCTACGGGGAGACGGGCTCCCGGTCGTCCTGCGCGTCCTCGGCCAGCTGCTCCAGGAAGGGTTCGACCGCGGCGCGCCAGCCGTCGGGCTGGTCGAAGTGCACGAGGTGGCCGGCGTCGGCCACCTCCGCGTACTGCCCGCGCGGCAGGACCCGGACCATCTCCTGGGCCTCCGCCCGGCCCAGCTCCCCGTCGAGACCGCGCAGCACCAGCGTCGGGCATCTGACCTGGGCCAGCTCCTCCCAGTGCGCGTCGAACACCCAGGTGGCGCGGGAGGCGAGCATCTGCCGCCGGGAGAACACGGGCCGCCAGCCGTCGGCCCGCTCCGCCATCACCTCGGCGTAGAACGCGGCGCGCGACGGGCTCGGGCGCTCCGTCCAGGGGTCGTCCTCGCCGAACCACCGCCGTACGTCGTCGGCCGAGGCGAACGGGAGCGGCCAGGAGCGGAACCAGTCCTCCCACTCACGCTGCGAGGCCGCGCCGAGGGCGGAGGCCCGCATGTCGCAGATGACCAGCGCCCGGACCAGGTCGGGGCGCTTGGCGGCGAGCTGCCAGGCGGTGAGCGCGCCCATGGAGTGGCCGACGAGGGTGACGGGGGCGAGCCCCAGCTGTTCGATCGCCGCCTCGGCGTCCGCCACATAGGCGTCGCGCGTGTAGGGACCGTCGGGCGGCTTCTCGCTGTCGCCGTGGCCGCGCTGGTCCAGGGCGACCGGCCGGTGCCGTTCGGCGAGCCAGCCGGCGGTGGACGCCCAGTGCGAGGCCCGGCCCATCAGGCCGTGCAGCAGTAAGACGGCGGGGGCGCGGGTGCCGTCCGCGCCTCCTTCGGGCGGCTCGGCGAACTCCCAGGCCGCGAGGCGTACGCCGTCCGTTCCGGTCACATCGATGCGCCGCGCCATAGCTTCTGGCACCCCCTTCTCTCCCTGAGACACCGGGTGGTCCTGTCGGCCAGAGTATCGAACTCCTATTCGAAAACGCGGATCTGCCCGGCAACACCGCTCGTTCGAGTGACGGGCTCCCAGGATTGACGGCGGCGGCTGCGGGGAGATCTTCTCCGGGAGGCGGGCCACTCGGGGATGAGGGCTCGCGGGACCGACCTCGAGAGCTCGGGGCTCCAGGTCGGACACAGGGGAGGACAGGCCCCGGTGCCTTGCGGCGCCGGGGCCATCCGCATGTCTGCGTACGACGGGGCGTACCCGCACGACGGGTGCATCGCCGCTCCCCTCCCCGGCCGCGGGGCCGGTGGCCGACACGCTCAGCTACCCCTCCGCCACAGCCTGGCACGCGCGGCGCCGACGCGCTGCGGTTCCGTACGGAAAAAGAGAAACCGGGCACCGGCGAGCGCCGGCGCCCGGTCTCCCGAACGCTCCTCGGGACGCCCCGGTCGGGGCCCTCCCGGAACGAGTCCTACCGCTTGGCCACGAAGACGTGCGAGGCGACCTCGGAGTCCAGCTCCGCCGCCTCACCGCTGCTGCCGACCAGCACTCCGCCGGGCGACTGCGTCACGCTGACCACCGAACCGGGCTGCACGCCCGCCCGCCGCAGCGTGTACATCAGCTGGGCGTCCGTCTGGATCGGCTCACCGATCCGGCGGACCACCACCGTCTTGCCGTCGCTGCCCGGGTCGAGGTCGGACAGGCTCACCATGCCTTCGTCGAGGAACGGATCGGCCCCGGCCTTCTCACCCAGCTCCTCCAGGCCCGGGATGGGGTTCCCGTACGGCGACTCCGTCGGGTGGCGCAGCAGCTCCAGCACCCGGCGCTCGACCGCCTCGCTCATCACGTGCTCCCACCGGCACGCCTCGGCGTGCACCTGCTCCCACTCCAGGCCGATCACGTCGACCAGCAGACACTCGGCCAGCCGGTGCTTGCGCATGACCCGGGTCGCCAGCCGGCGGCCCTCCTCGGTGAGCTCCAGGTGCCGGTCGCCCGCGACCTGCACCAGGCCGTCGCGCTCCATCCGCGCCACGGTCTGGCTGACGGTCGGACCGCTCTGGTCCAGCCGTTCCGCGATCCGGGCGCGCATGGGGACCACGCCTTCCTCTTCGAGTTCGAGGATGGTGCGGAGATACATCTCCGTTGTGTCGATCAGTCCGGACATTCGTGCCCCTCGATGCAGTCGTGCGCTGGCCCTGCACCAATTCTGACGCATCGCGCGCGGAACCGTGCCGCGCGGTGTCCGCCGGGGTCCTGCGGTATTGACATGTCACTGGTCCAGACCGCAACGTGATCGGCGGTACGGACGCCCCATGGTCACCTCACCCCGCCGGAAAGGTCCTCCCCGATGAGCGAAAGCAAGCTGGCCGGTCAGTTCTTCGACGCTGCGATCGGCCTGCTGGGGAGGGTGCGCGACGAGGAGGCCGGGAACATCGCGGCCGCCGGCGCCGCGATCGCCGACACCGTCGAGGCGGGCGGCCGGCTCTTCGCCTTCGGCGCCGGGCACTCCTCGCTCGCCGCGCAGGACGTCGTCTACCGCGCGGGCGGACTCGCCCTGATGAACCTGATGGCCGTCCCCGGCGCCCTCGGCGTGGACGTCATGCCCGCCACCCTCGGCTCCGCGCTCGAACGCGTGGACGGCCTCGCGGGCGCGGTCCTCGACTCCAGCCCCGCCAAGGCCGGCGACGTGCTCGTGATCATCTCGCTCTCCGGGCGCAACGCCCTGCCCGTCGAGATGGCGCTCAACGCCCGCGCGCTGGGCCTGAAGGTCATCGGCGTCACCTCTGTCGCGTACGCGGAGGGCACCCGGTCCCGGCACAGCTCGGGCGGCTTCCTGCGGGACCACTGCGACATCGTCCTCGACAGCAAGATCGCGATCGGCGACGCGGAGCTGGAGGCCGACGGCATCGAGGCGCCGTTCGCGCCCGCGTCGACCGTCGTCACCAGCGCGATCATGCAGGGCATGATGGCCGCCGCCGCGGAACGGCTGCTGGAGCGCGGCATCGAGCCGCCGCTGCTGCGGTCGGGAAACGTGGACGGCGGACACGAGTGGAACGGGCGCGTGATGACGCAGTACGCGGACCGGATCTTCTACCGGCACTAGGGCGTGTCCGCGCCCCCCGTCAGGTGCAGGTCCACCGACGCCGCCACCCGGGCGGCCACGCTCTCCGCGTACATCGCGTCCGGGCGTTCGAACGCGGCCCGGTGCGCGGAGCGCAGGAACGTCACCACGCCCAGGGTCCGCCCCCGGCTCCGCAGCACCGTGCACAGCGCGTGCACCGCGTCGGCCGGCCACTGCCGCTCCCGCGCCCACTCGCCGTCCGTACGCCCGGCCCCCGCCGAGGTCCGCATCGAACCCGTGCGGTCCACCGCCCGGAGGGCCGGGTGGCCCGGCGCGTACCGCAGCGGGATGCCGCCGCCGGCCACCGGCAGGCAGGGCCCCGGCGCCTCGGCCGGCGTCGCGGCGGCCCGGACCAGCCGCTCCCCCGCGACGAGGTCGACCAGCACGTGATCGGCGAACCCGGCCAGCGCGAAGTCCAGGGACGACGTCGCCGCCTCCATCGGGTCCTCGCACTCGGCGGCCGACCGCGCGGCGCGGTGCAGCTGGTTCGACCGGAACCGCAGCCGGTCCGCCTCCTGGGCCGCGAGCTTCGCCGCCGTGACGTCCTGGAAGACCCAGCCCGCGCCCAGCGGCACCGGCTCCTCGGTGAGCGGCGAGGCCAGCCGCAGGAACCCGCTGCGCCAGCAGCGCCGGCGCGCGCCCTCACCCCCGCGCAGGGTCACCCACAGCTCGGCGGGCGCGTCCGGGGCCCCCTCGGCCAGGACGTGCTGGAGCGCGCCCTCCAGCTCCTCCACCCCTTCGGCGATCAGCTCACCGAGGGGCCGCCCGAGCAGGGTCGTACGCCCGCCGCCCAGGGCACGGGCCGCGTGCGCGTTGACGACGGTCGGGCGCAGGTCCACATCCACCAGGACGACCCCCCAGGAGGCGTCCTCGAACAGCGCCTCGCTGAGCGCGATGGCCCGTTCCAGGTCGATCTGCGCATGGACCTCGCTGAACGCGCAGTACACCCCGGCGGGCCTGCCGTCCGCGCCCCGGACCCCGGCGGACTGCGTACGGACGAGGACCCGGCCCCCGTCCTTGCGCAGCAGCGCGAACTCGTGCACCTGCCGCCCCGGCGCCCCCATGACGGCCATCAGCCGCCCCTGCACCTCGTCCGCGTCGGCCCGGCGCACGGCCCACCCGGCCAGTCCGGGCCGCCCCACGGCCTCCTGGGCGGACCAGCCGAGAACGCGCTCGGCCTCGCGGTTCCAGTGGGTGACGGTGCCGTCCGCGTCGAACGCGCAGAGCGCCGCGTCCATCCCGTCGAGAAGAGCCGCCAGCAGCTCCGCCCCGGGAATGGCACCGGCCGTCCCCCTGCTCGTGGAAGCACTCATCCCGGACCCCCTGCGAGACGTGTCCGCCATAGCCGCACGTCAGACCATTGAACTCGAACGTGACCCAGCCCACAGCGACTTCCCGGAAATCGTTCCCCCGTTAATTCGGTTGTGCGGGCCCGCAGGGGGTTCCTAAGCTGTCCGTACACGTTGAAAGGAGGTGATCCGAAAAGTGCAGTCTTATCGGATTCGTGAGGTGGCTGCGGGCTGACAGCCCGTCGTCGCACATCGTGCACCTCGGCGGACTGTCTGCCGAAACCCAAGCAGTCACCGACCCGCAGGCTCGCCGGTAGATCCGGCCGGCTCCTCCGCAAGGAGGGACCAGAGCCTGCGGGTTCTGCTTTTCTCAGGCCCCGTGAGGCTTCACGGGCACAGGCGCTCCACGTGCCACTTGGGGTTCTCGTCGCCCTCGCGGACATAGCGCAGCCGGTCGTGGAGCCGGTTCTCGTGGCCCTGCCAGAACTCGATCGTGTCGGGGACGACGCGGAAGCCGCCCCAGTGCGGGGGCGCCGGGACCTTCTCGCCCTCCGGGTAGCGGGCCGACAGCTCCTCGTAGCGCCGGACCAGCTCCTCGCGGCTGCCGATCACCGTCGACTGGTCGCTCGCCCAGGCACCGAGCTGGGAGCCGTGCGGGCGGGTGCGGAAGTAGCCGACGGTCTCCTCGCGGGCGACGCGGGAGGCGGTGCCGGTGACGATGACCTGGCGGGCCAGCGGGTGCCAGGGGAAGAGCAGCGAGACGTACGGGTTCGCCGTCAGTTCGCGGCCCTTGCGGGAGCCGTAGTTCGTGAAGAAGACGAAACCGCGTGCGTCGTACATCTTCAGCAGCACCGTACGGGAGGAGGGGCGGCCCTCGGGGGTCGCCGTGGACACCACCATGGCGTTCGGTTCGTGGAGCATGCCGCCGGCGGCGACCTGGCGGAACCACAGGGCGAACTGGTCCATCGGATCGGGCGCGAGCGAGTCCTCGGTGAAGGACTCGGAACGGTACTGCTCGCGCATCGCGGCCGGATCGGTGGTGGAATCGGAGGAGGAGTCTGCGGTGGGCACGGAGCCATCCTGCCGCAGCGGCCGGACCGTCGGGAGGTCCGCCCGCCCTTGGCGGGAGCACGGGTGGCTGTGCGGGACGTCACCTTCCCGGCCCCGGTGGAACCCGCCAGTATCGGGGGTGGGTCTCCGGGCCCGCCGCAGCAGTCGATCCGAGGGAGCCGCCTGATGTCCGACTTCGTACCCGGACTCGAAGGAGTCGTCGCGTTCGAGACGGAAATCGCCGAACCCGACAAGGAAGGCGGTTCGCTCCGGTACCGGGGCGTCGACATCGAGGAACTCGTCGGCCACGTCTCCTTCGGCCATGTGTGGGGGCTGCTGGTGGACGGGGCGTTCAAGCCCGGTCTGCCGCCGGCCGAGCCGTTCCCGATCCCGGTGCACTCCGGTGACATCCGGGTCGATGTGCAGGCCGCGCTGGCCATGCTCGCTCCGGTGTGGGGGCTGAAACCGCTGCTGGACATCGATGCGGAGACCGCCCGCGAGAACCTGGCGCGGGCCGCCGTGATGGCGCTGTCGTACGTGGCCCAGTCGGCGCGCGGGCAGGGCCTGCCGATGGTCCCGCAGCGCGAGATCGACAAGGCGGAGTCCGTCGTGGAGCGGTTCATGATCCGCTGGCGCGGCGAGCCGGACCCGCGTCATGTGAAGGCCGTCGACGCGTACTGGACCTCGGCCGCCGAGCACGGCATGAACGCCTCCACGTTCACCGCCCGGGTCATCGCCTCCACCGGCGCCGACGTGGCCGCGGCGCTGTCCGGCGCGGTGGGCGCCATGTCGGGCCCGCTGCACGGCGGCGCCCCGTCCCGGGTCCTCGGCATGATCGAGGAGATCGAGCGGACCGGCGACGCCACGGCGTACGTGAAGAAGACGCTGGACCGCGGCGAGCGGCTGATGGGCTTCGGCCACCGCGTCTACCGCGCCGAGGACCCGCGCGCCCGGGTGCTGCGGCGCACCGCCGAGGAGCTGGGCGCGCCCAGGTACGAGGTGGCGCGGGCGCTGGAGAAGGCGGCGCTGGAGGAGTTGCACGCGCGCCGCCCGGACCGGGTGCTGGCGACGAACGTGGAGTTCTGGGCGGCGATCATGCTGGACTTCGCCGAGGTCCCGGCGCACATGTTCACGTCGATGTTCACGTGTGCCCGTACGGCGGGCTGGTCGGCGCACATCCTGGAGCAGAAGCGCACGGGCCGTCTGGTGCGCCCGTCGGCGCGCTACGTGGGTCCGGGTCCGCGCAGCCCCCGCGAGATCGACGGGTTCGACGAGCTGGCGGACCTCGGGAACTGACGCTTTTGGACCGAAGAGCGACGAGTGCGGCCTCCTTGCGGGGGTCGCACCCGTCGCTCACCTGTGCCGTGCCTGTGGCGAGCCTGTGCCATTCCCGCCTCAGTCTGGGATGGGCGTCGCGGCGCGCCCCGGTGGCGTACCACCGCAGGCGGGCCGCTCCGGCCCGCCGGCCCGGTCGCACGGCCTGGGCTCGGTCCAGTTGTTGCACGTTCCGGCTGTCGCACAGGCAGCCCTCACTGCCAGTTAGGTCGACATGACACACAAGGGACGCATCGTCTCCGCAGTTGCCCTCACCGCCCTGGGCCTCGGGCTCACGGCCTGCAACGACGGCGAGGACGGGGCAGCGGTACAGGAATCGCCTTCGGCCTCCGCCCCGGCGTCGCCGGACCCGGCGTCGTCCGACGCGGGCAGCGAGAGCCCGTCCGCGGACCCGAGCGAGGGCGGCGGCGCTCCGGCCGGCGGCGAGGTCGCCGCGCCGGGCACGAAGGTCAAGGTCGGGGACCGGGCGGTCGTGCCGTTCTCGTACGGGACCAGCAAGAAGGGCACCGTCGCCATCACGGTCACAGCGATCGAGAAGGGTGCCGAGGCCGACATGGCGCCGTTCGGTGACAAGGCGAAGGGCATGACGCCCTACTACATCCGGATGAAGGTGGAGAACGTCGGCGGCACCGACCTCGCGTACTCGTCGCTGCGGCTGCGCGGCAAGCTGGCGGACGGCAGCCCCTCGGGCGTCATCCTGATCGGCGATCTGCCGGGCAAGTGCGCCAGCGAGACGGCTCCCCGCGGGTTCGTCACCAAGGGCGCCTCGTACGAGACCTGCTCGCTCGCCGCCACGAAGACGGACCCCATCGCGGCTGCCGCGTTCGAGGAGGGTGACGCGTACAGCGACAGCCCGGTCCTCTGGACCAGCTGACCGCCCGTACCGGTGCGCGCGCCGGGCAGCCCGTCCCCGACGGAGTGCCCGGCAGCCCGCCCCGGGACTACAGCTTTCCCTGGAGCAGCACCGTGCGGTGGCCGCCCAGCCGCTGCCCGATCTCCCGGACGAAGGCGGGCGTCAGCTCGGCCCAGTTCCAGAAGGTGAACCCGAGCCGGCCGCAGGCGAAGTAGTCGTCCTCCCAGCTCCACCGCTCGATGGAGGAGGCCCGGGTGCAGGCGGGGCAGGTCACCAGCCCTTCGCCGCCCTCGATCCAGTCGTCGAACGTGCCCGTGAACGGGTCCCAGGCATCATCGATCGGCTGCCAGGTCTCGTCCACGAGGCGGATCTCGCCCTCGCACAGCGGGCAGACCGCCGCCGCGACCTCACCCTGACCGCTGTCGAAGACGGTGCGGCCGGTCGCGATGTCGAGGCCGTTCGTCCAGAGGTCGACGGGCGCCGGGTCCTCGACGGCCTTCGCGTAGTGCGGGCCGGGCGGGTACCCGTATCCGCCGCCGCCCAGCACGCAGTCGGTGCGCGCGGCCTCGACGATGCCCTCGGCGACGAGCCCGGCGAGGACGCGGTCGCCCAGGGCCCGCGCGTCCTCCTCGGTCGCGTCGAGATCGACGACGGTCTGGAACCAGTCCCCCATGTGCGTGTCTCCCGGTGGGTGTCGTCAGGCGCGGTCGAGCGCCCAGGTCTGGAGGGCGTACGGACGCCCCTTCTCCTCGCCCTCGATGAGGGGGACGCCGAGCAGCCGGAAGCCGGTCGCGGAGGCGACGGCGACGCTGGCCGCGTTCTCCGGCTCCAGTTCCAGGATGACCCGGTCGGCGCCCAGTTCCCCGAAGGCGTACGCGGCCATCACCCGTACCGCCCGGCCGGCGAGCCCCTGTCCCCGGTGGGCGGGCCCGACCGCGTAGCCCAGCTCCGTGCCCTCGGGGGCCCGGCGCAGCATGACCTCGCCGAGGGGTGCCCCGCCGTCGAGGGTGATGGCGAGCAGGACGGCCGTGCCGTCGGCCCGCAGCTGCCGGGCCCTGTCGAGCCGGGCGCGGGCCGCCGTGTCGTCGAAGGGCGAGACGATCGGTGTCCAGTACGCGATGTCGGGGTGGTCGAACAGGTCGGGCATCGCGGCGAGGTCGTCCTCGGTCCAGTCGCGCAGCACGAGCCCTTCGCCCGTGAGTTCGATGTGCTCGGGGAAGGGGGGCGTGGCGCTGGTGCTCATGCGGGGACCCTATCCGTGCGTTCCCCCGGCACCAAGGCGTTTGCCGTACGCCCCCGGCGGAGGCGGTCAGTCCAGCGCCGCGTCGAGCAGCGCGGCCCACTGGGCCACGACCTTGCGGCGGCGGGCGGTGTCGTCGGTGAGGACGTTGGCGAGGCCGAGGCCCCGGGCCATGTCGAGCAGCCCCTGTACGGTCTCGCGCACGCCGGGCCTGGTCTCGTCGGCGCGCAGGAGGTGGACGGCGATGCGGTGGGTCTCGCGGCCGACCCGCGCCTCCAGTTCGGTGACACGGGGCCGCAGTTGCTCCTCGTTGGAGGCGGCGACCCAGAGCTGGAGGGCGGCGCGGAAGAGGGGTCCGGTGTAGAGGTCGACGAGGGCGGCGACGACGGCGGCGCGGTCCTGGTCGGGGACGGCGCGCAGGGCGGCGGAGCGTTCCTCGGCGACGTATTCGACGGCGGCGGTGAACAGGTCCTCGCGGGTGGGGAAGTGGTGCTGGGCCGCGCCGCGCGAGACGCCGGCCCGTTCCGCGACGACGGCGACGGTGGACCCGGCCCAGCCGTGCTCGGCGAGGCAGGCGACCGCGGCTTCGAGGAGGCGGCGGCGGGTGGCGCGGCTGCGGTCCTGTTTGGGGCCGGAGCTGCTGCCGCCCGGTGTCACAACGCCCATGCGGGGTCCCGTCGTTCGAGGAAGGCCGTCATCCCCTCCTGGGCCTCGGCGGAGGCGAAGAGCTGGGCGGAGCGGGCGACGAGGTCTTCGGCGTGCTGGTCGAAACTCTGCAGCACAGTAGCCGTGACCAGCGCCTTGGACGTGGCCAGCCCCTGCGGCGAGGCCCGGCGCAGCCCGTCCAGTACGGGCCCGAGCGCGTCGTCCACGTCGTCGGCGGCCAGGGTGACCAGCCCGATGCGGGCGGCCTCGTCCGCGTCGAACCGCTCACCGGTCAGGTAGTACCGGGCGGCGGCGCGCGGGTCGGTGCGCGGGAGCAGCGGCATCGAGATCACGGCGGGCGCGAGGCCGAGCCGGGACTCGGTGAGCGCGAAGGTGGCCCCCGGCCCGGCCGCGGAGATGTCGCACGCCGCGAGCAGCCCGAGGCCGCCGGCCCGGACGTGTCCGGTGACGCGGGCGACGACCGGCTTGGGCAGGGCGACGATCCGCCGCATCAGGGCGACGAACGCGTACGGGTCGGCCGGGGCGCGCAGATCGGCGCCCGCGCAGAACGTGGTGCCGGCGTGGGTGAGGACGACGGCGCGCACGGAGTCGTCGGCCGCGCATGCCTCCAGGGCGTCGGCCAGCTCGGCGACGAGCCCGGCGCTGAGGGCGTTGCGGTTGGCGGGCGAGTCGAGCGTGAGGGTGGTGATGCCGCGGGTGTGGGTGGGGGGCGCGAGCTGACTCATCCGCGTGCTCTCCTTCTCGGCCGGCATGTGGGGACGAGGGTGGCACCGGAGGCAAGAACAATCAAGCGCGCTTGCATGATTTTACCCACGGCGGAGGCGGGGCGGTGCGCCGCCTCGTGCCGCGGGAAGCGGGGCGGGGCGCCGCCTCCCGCGGCGGCGGCCGTCAGGGGCGGTCCGCCGGTGCTGCCGGGCGGTCCGCCGTGACCAGCCACGACGTACTGCGCAGCCGGACCGTGCCGTCCGCCGCCTCATGGGCGCGCAGGTGGTCCGTGAGGACTTCGCGCGCACGGGTGCGGGATGCCGCGCCGGCCTGGTCCATCAGATGCCGGCCGGGCCCCGTGCCCAGCAGGAAGTCCGCCGCGTCCTCGGCCCCGTCGCCCCATGCCCCGTAGGCCTGGGCCTGGTTGACGGCGATACCGGAGAAGCCGGCCGCCGTCAGGACCTCGCGTACGCGGTCCGGGGCGGCCAGCGAGAACATGCCGGGCTGCCCCGGCCGGCCGAAGTCGCCCACCGGGAGGAAGTCCCGCAAGGACGCCATCGCCGTCACCCACTCGTTGAGCGCGGCGTCGGCCGGACAGACGAAGGCCAGCCGCCCGCCGGGGCGCAGCGACCGGCCGATGGCGCCGAAGGCCACCACGGGGTCGGCGAAGAACATCACCCCGTAGCGGCTGACCGCCGAGTCGAACGAGCCCGGCTCGAAGGGGTGCGTCTGGGCGTCGCCCTGGACGAAGGACACATTGCCGACACCCTCCCGCTCCGCCCGGACCCGCGCCTCGGCCAGCATCGGGCCGGACAGGTCGAGGCCCGTCGCGTGCCCCCGGGGCGCCCGGAGCGCGGCGAGGCGCGTGCTCTGTCCGGCGCCGCAGCCGATGTCGAGCGTCCGGTGGTCCGCGGTGATCCCGGCGGCATCGAGGAGCGGGGTGTCGAAGCCCTCGTTCACGGCGTTCCAGCGGTCCTGGTTGCGGGCCCAGTGGGCACCCTCCGGGCCGTTCCATGCCTGCGCCTGCTCGGTGTTGATGATGTCCTGCACGAGTTCCCCCTGGGGTGGACGACAGAGAATGGGCGTACGCCCAAACAGTATGGGCAAGCGCCCAAACTGGCAATCCCGGCTACCATCCGAAGCGGTCGCGCCCATGAGGGCGGGGGAAGCGGAACGAAGGAAGGCCCATGTCACCGCGCGGAGTGGCGACGCCGGACGTGCGCGAGCGGCTGTTCGCGGCGGCCGAGCGCATCGTGGAGAGGGACGGGCCCGGCGCCCTCACCAGCCGGTCCGTCACGACCGAGGCGGGCTGCGCCAAGGGGCTCCTGCACACGCACTTCGCGGGGCTCGACGAGTTCGTGGCCGAGCTCTGCCTCGACCGGTTCGCCCGTACGGCCACGAAGGCGCGGGCCCTGTCGGCGCTCGCCGGGCAGGGCACGGTGGCGGGAAACCTGGAGGAGGTCGTCCTCGCCCTGTTCGCCTCCGGCGGCCCCGCCATCTCGGGACTCGCCCTGACCCGCCCCGCCGCCGCACTGCGCTTCCGCGAGGCCCTGGAGGCCGGCGCTCCGGGCTTCACGGCGATCCAGGAGGCCGTCACGGACTACCTGGAGGCCGAGCAGGAGGGCGGCCGGGTGGCGGAGACCGTGGACCCGCCCACGGTGGCCCTCGCCGTCGTCGGCACCGCCCACCACCTCCTGATGACCACCTGGCCGGGCGGCCCGGACCCCCGCCCGGCGATGGCACGGCTGCTGGCGGTGCTGGTGGCGGGCTGAGCGGTTCCCCGGGACCGCGGACCACGGGGGGCGGCGGCCGGTCCGGGGGCCCCGGCGCCCTCAGCGAGGCGCGAAGCCGCCGCGCCGCGCCCCGTCACATCGCCGCCCCGTCACATCGCCGCCCTCAGCACATCCAGCTCGCACCCCGGCGCCGCCGGGTCGAAGCCGTGCTCGGTGAGCCAGCGGTACGCGGTCAGGGCGCGCAGCGACCACCACCCCCGGACGAGATCGGGGTCGACGTCGGTGCCGTAGCCCGCGAGGAGGTCACCCAGGCGCTCCTCGTGGCCGAGCGTCAGGGTGGCGAGGTCGAACAGGGCGTCCCCGCAGGCCGCTTCGGACCAGTCGATGATGCCGGTGACCTCGTCGTCGCCGCCGACGAACACGTGCGTGATCTGGAGGTCGCCGTGGATGAACGCCGGCTCCCACGGGCGGAGCGCGGCCTCGGCGACCCGGCGGTTGCGGGCGACCAGGTCCGCGGGGAGGATCCCGCGCGCCAGGAGAAGCCCGCACTCGCGCTCCAGCTCCGCCGCCCAGTCGTCCACGCTCCGCCCGGTCCGCGCGGGCAACGGCGACTCGTGCAGTGTCCGGATGACGGTCCCCGCCCGTGCCCACGCCGCCGGTGACGCGGGCGACGGCTCCCCGAGGCGCCCGAGCGCCGTGCCCGGGAGCGCGGCGATGGCGAGCACATGCGGCTTGCGCCACAGCACCGCCGGGGTCGGGACCGGCGCCAGCGCCATCGCCTCCGCCTCGACGTCGATCCGCGCCTGATCGGCGTCCACCTTCAGGAACATGTCACCGACGCGCAGGGTCGTACGCTCGGAATGGGCTACGACGACCTCGACCTCATCCATGACGTCCAGTCTTGCCGGTAACGGCCGCCGGTCGCACCGGGTTTGAACCCCTGTGTGCGGGTCCGTCAACGCCCCGCGACGCGCTCGTCGTTCCAGACCGGGACCGTCGTCGTGGTGCCCGCTTCCCAGTCGCGGCGCAGAATCGCGTACCCCACGGCGTCGTGGACCGTGCCGTCGGCGGCCGGCCACGCCTCGCGGTAATGCGCCTCCTGCACGTATCCGCACCTCCGGAACGTACGCCGCATCGCCGTGTTGTCCTGCCGCGTGTTGCCCTCGACCCGGCGGACCTGGGGGAACTCGTCGAACACGTACCGCGTGAGCCAGGTCAGGGTCTGCGCTCCGAGGCCGCGCCCCCGGCGCTCCGCGGGGATACGCAGGTCGAAGAGGGGCGCGTTGTCGCACAGGTCCATCAGGCGTACGAAGCCGACGCGTTCGCCGGCCCGCGTGACCCAGAACGACCGGTTGTCGTCGCCCCCGAACCGGCCCTCGTCGATCCACCGCCGGGCCTCGTCCGGCTCCACGACGTCGCGCCCGTGGAACGGCCAGGTGTCTCCGGAGAGAAAGGCGACCAGCTCGTCCGCGTGGGCAGGCTCGAAGCGTTCGTACGTGATCCCCATGTCCATGGGTGCACTGTATTGACGGGGTCCGGCAGCCGGGCACCGATTTTTCCCGCCCCCGGCAAGGGGCGGCCTAGAGTGTCCGCATGTCGCTGAGTCGCATCGTTCTCTCGTCGGGCCGTTCGGTCGAGCTCACCGAGATACGCATGTCCTCGACGTACGCCGGGTTCCTGGAGGGCTACCCGTGCAAGCCCGTCAACGACATGAAGACGCGCGGGCTGCGACACCAGGCGGGGAAGGCGTTCCCCTCGACGCCGGTCCATCTGGTACCGCCGCGCCTCGACCACCCGGACGGGACCGCCGGCGCCTTCGGCCCCGTCGAGGTGCTGCCTCCCGTGGCCTGCGTCGGCCTCTTCCGCTCGACCGCGGTCGACCCCGCCCTGGACCCGGTCCTGCACCGCTCGGCTCTCGCCGTCGTCTGGTTCCAGAGCGCCCTGGACGTCCCCTCGGGCGAAGACGCCGACCCCGCGCTGCGCGACCTGCGCTGGGACGACCTGGCCCGGGACTACGAGCTCTAGGGCCTGCCCGGCGGCGTTTCAGCCCAGCCGAGCGGCCCCGTCGGGCCAGACGACCTCGACCGGCAGCCCCCGCTCCCCGGCCTCGGCCACGGCGTCGGCCGTACCGCCCCGGCCGTTGCCCGGCCGCCCGTCCCAGACGGCGACGAGCCGGTCCGCCCGGCGGAACAGTTCACGGTTCGCGGCTGCGTACGCTTCCCCGTCCGCCTCGGCGTACGGCATCACGACCACCTCGGCGGCGGCCCGGCGAAGGCGGTCGAACTCCCCCTCGCGGCCCGCCTCGGCCTGGACCTCCCGATAGTCCCGCGCCGGTACGACGACGACCAGCCGGCCACCGACGTCCAGCACGACATCGGCGAACAACGCGTCGGCCCCCTCCGCGACGCAGGAGACCCCGGTCAGCCCCTCTCCGGCGTACACGCCGAGCAGCGCAACGAGCGCTTCCCGCACCAGCGGCACGCTCCCGCCGGTGAGGTCCCTGTGCCCGGTCACCGCGATCACGGCGCTGGGTTCCGGGCCCCTGGGGGTGGACCGGGCCCTCACTTCCGCCCCGCCTCCCGGTCCCGCAGCTCCCGGCGGAGGATCTTGCCCGATGCCGCCCGGGGCACCGTTTCGATGAATTCGACCTCCCGGATCTTCTTGTACGGGGCCACCCGCTCCGCCACCCACGTCATCAGGGCGTCCGCCGTCAGGGCCGTGTCCGGGGTGCGGACCACGTAGGCCTTCGGGAATTCGTTGCCGTCGGGGTCGTGTGCGCCGATCACCGCCGCGTCCGCGATCGAGGCGTGGGCGAGGAGCAGCGCTTCCAGCTCGGCGGGGGCCACCTGGTAGCCCTTGTACTTGATGAGTTCCTTGACGCGGTCGACGACGAAGAGCCAGCCGTCCTCGTCGGTGCGGCCGATGTCGCCGGTGTGGAGCCAGCCGTCGGGGTCGATCATCGCGGCGGTGGCGTCGGGGCGGCCCAGGTAGCCCTTCATGACCTGGGGGCCCCGGATCAGGATCTCGCCGGGCTCGTCCGCCGGGGCGTCGCGGGACGGGTCGTCCAGGGACACGATCCGCATCTCCGTGTTCGGGAGCAGCGTGCCGACCGCCCCCGGCGGCGGGTTCTCGGCGGCGAGCGGGACGACGTGGGTGCCGGGGGACAGTTCCGTCATCCCGTACGCCTGACGGACCGGGGGCAGGCCGAGGCGGCGGGAGCATGCCGTGGCCAGGTCCGCGTCCAGCGGGGCGGCGGCGCTGACGATGTACTCCAGCGAGGACAGGTCGTAGCGGTCGACCACCGGGTGCTTGGCGAGGGCCAGGACGATCGGCGGGGCCACGTACAGGCCGTTGATGCGGTGCGTCTCGATCGCCGCCAGGAACTGCGCCAGGTCGAAGCGCGGCAGGACGACGACCGTGGCCCCGGTGCGCAGCGGGGCGTTCATCAGGGCCGTGAGGCCGTAGATGTGGAAGAAGGGGAGGACCGCCAGGATGCGGTGGCCCTCGCCCAGCGGCACGAACGGGCTCAGCTGCTCCAGGTTCGTCGCCATCGAGCGGTGCGTGAGCATGACGCCCTTCGGGGCGCCGGTGGTGCCGGAGGAGTACGGGAGCGCCGCGACGTCCTGTGCCGGGTCGACGGTCACCATCGGTTCCGGGGCGGTCGTGGTGAGCATGTCCAGGATCGACGCGTGGCCCTCCGCGTGGTCGCAGACGAAGATCTCCTCGATGCCGCCCACGAGTTCGGCGGCCCGGCGGGCGACCGCGAGCAGCGGGGACACCGTGACGATCCAGCGCGTGGAGGAGTCGCTGAGCTGCTTGGCGAACTCCTCGGCCGTGGCCAGCGGGTGCACGGTCGTGACCGTGGCGCCGGCCCGGGTCGCGGCGTGGAAGACGGCCGGGTACGCGATGGTGTTCGGGCTGTGCAGGGCGAGCACGTCGCCCTTGGCCACACCGGCGGCGGCGAGGCCGGCGGCGATCCTGCGGTGGAAGGCGTCGAGCTGCGCGTAGGTGAGGCGGCTGCTGTCGTCGGTGCCGTCGATCAGGGCGACGGTCTCCCCGAACCGCTCGGTGGCGTGCCCGAGCACCGCGTCGTGGATGGCGAGGTCGAGGGGCTGGACGTCGGGGTAGTCGCTGCGGAACACGTGCGCCATGGCGGGGTCGGTCCCTTCGGTGCGGTACGGAGCCGAGGGCGGCGGCGGAGTGCCGCCGCCCTTACAACAGTGGGCCGCTCAGTACGACTTGGGGAGACCCAGGGTCTGGTGGGATATGTAGTTCAGGATCATTTCCCGGCTGACCGGCGCGATCCGGGCCACGCGGGCGCCCGTGATCAGGGAGGCGAGCCCGTACTCGCGCGTCAGGCCGTTGCCGCCCAGCGTGTGCACCGCCTGGTCCACCGCCTTCACGCACGCCTCGCCCGCCGCGTACTTCGCCATGTTCGCCGCCTCGCCCGCGCCGAAGTCGTCGCCCGCGTCGTACAGGCGGGCGGCCTTCTGCATCATCAGGCGGGCGAGCTCGAGTTCGATGTGGGCCTGGGCCAGCGGGTGGGCGATGGCCTGGTGGGCGCCGATGGGCTCCTTCCAGACCTGGCGCGTCTTCGCGTAGTCGACCGCCCGGCCCAGCGCGTAACGGCCCATGCCGATGCCGAAGGCGGCGGTCATGATGCGTTCCGGGTTGAGGCCGGCGAAGAGCTGGAGCAGCCCCGCGTCCTCATCGCCCACCAGCGCCTCGGCCGGCAGCCGCACGTCATCCAGGACAAGTTCGAACTGCTTCTCCGGGGCGTGGACCTCCATGTCGATCCGGTTCCGCTGGAAGCCGGGCGTCTCGCGCGGGACGATGAACAGGCAGGCCTTGAGCTTGCCGGTCCTCGCGTCCTCGGTGCGGCCGACGATCAGCGTGGCGTCCGCGATGTCGACGCCCGACACGAAGACCTTGCGGCCGGTGAGCAGCCAGTCCCCGCCATCCCGGCGGGCGGTCGTGGTGATGCGGTGCGAGTTGGAGCCGGCGTCCGGCTCGGTGATGCCGAACGCCATCGTGAGGGAGCCGTCGGCGAGGCCCGGGAGCCACTGCCGCTTCTGCTCCTCGGTGCCGAAGCGGGCGATCACCGTGCCGCAGATGGCGGGCGAGACGATCATCATGAGGAGCGGGGAGCCGGACGCGCCCAACTCCTCCAGGACGATGGACAGTTCCGCCATACCGGCGCCCCCGCCGCCGTACTCCTCGGGGAGGTTCACGCCGAGGAAGCCCGCCTTCGCGGCCTCCGCCCACAGCTCGCGGGGGTGGGCGCCCTCGCTGACGAGGGACTGCATGTACTCCCGGCCGTAGCGCTTCCCGAGGGCGGCGACGGCGGCGCGCAGGGCCTGGTGCTCTTCGGTTTCGAGGACGGTGCTCATGCGGGCTGCTCCTCAGAGGGGTCGGTGACTACGGCGAGCAGGGCGCCGACCTCCACCTGGAGGCCGGGCGCGGCGTGCAGGGCGGTGAGGGTGCCGGAGGCGGGGGAGAGGATGCGGTGCTCCATCTTCATCGCCTCCAGCCAGATCAGCGGCTGCCCGGCCTCGACGGCGGCCCCCTCCGCGAGGCCGTCCGCGAGGCGGACCACCGTGCCGGGCATGGGGGCGAGCAGCGAGCCGGGTTCGGTGCGGTCGGCGGGGTCGGTGAAGCGGGGCAGGAGCGTGAAGGTGTACGCGCCGGAGGCGGTGTCCACGTACGCCCTGCCGTCGTGGACGGCCACCTGGAAGGTCCGCGTCACCCCGGCGGTCTCCAGCGTGACGCGGCCGGGGGCGGCGGCCACGACGTGGACGCCGTCGTCGGGGACGGACAGCCCGTCGCGGCCCGAGCGGTACGTGATCTCGTGCTCGCCGCCGTCTGGTTCGCTGCGGTAGCGCCGGATCTGGGGTTGCGACGCCAGATTCCGCCAGGCGCCGAAGCGGGCGACGCCGCCCGTGGCCGCGCGACGGGCCGACTCGGCCAGGGCGGCGGCGGTGGCCGCGAGCCGGGCCGGGGCCGCGTCCGGAGCACCGGTCAGCTCCGGCAGGTGCCGGTCGTAGAACCCCGTGTCCAGCCGGGCGCCCACGAAGTCCGGGTGGCGCAACGACCGGACGAGGAGGTCGCGGTTGGTGACCGGGCCGTGGATGCGGGCGCGCTCCAGGGCGCGGGCGAGCAGCCGTACGGCCTCGGTCCGGGTCGGGGCGTGGGCGACGACCTTGGCGAGCATCGGGTCGTAGTGGACGCCGATCGTGTCCCCGCCGGTGTACCCGGTGTCCAGGCGGACGCCCGGCTCGTCCGGCACGTCCAGCGAGAGCAGTGCTCCGGTCTGCGGCTGCCAGTCACGCGCCGGGTCCTCCGCGTACAGCCGGGCTTCCACGGCGTGCCCGGCCGGGGGCGGGGGCTCGGCGGACGGCAGCGGCTCGCCCTCCGCGGTCCGGAGCTGGAGCGCGACGAGATCGAGCCCGAACACCGCCTCGGTGACGGGGTGTTCGACCTGGAGGCGGGTGTTCATCTCCAGGAAGTACGGCCGCCCGTCGGCCGCGACCAGGAACTCGACGGTCCCCGCGCCCCGGTAGCCCACGGCACGGGCGGCGGCCACCGCCGCCTCGTGCAGCCGCTCCCGCAGCGCGTCCGGCAGGCCGGGCGCCGGCGCCTCCTCGATCACCTTCTGGTGCCGCCGCTGGAGCGAGCAGTCGCGGGTCCCGAGCGCCCAGACCCCGTCGTGCTCGTCGGCCATCACCTGGACCTCGACGTGCCGGCCGCGCTCCACGTACGGCTCGGCGAACACCTCGCCGTCCCCGAACGCGGACAGCGCCTCGGCCGCGGCGGCGGTCAACTCGCCCGGCAGGTCGCCCAGTTCCCGTACGATCCGCATCCCGCGCCCGCCGCCGCCGGCCGCCGCCTTCAGCAGCAGCGGCAGGTCACCGGCGGTCGCGGCGGACGGGTCCACGGGCGCGAGGAGCGGCACCCCGGCGGCGGCCATCAGCTCCTTGGCGCGGGTCTTGGACGCCATCAGCTCGATGGCCTTGACCGGCGGGCCGATCCACCGCAGCCCGGCGTCCTGCACGGCGGCGGCGAAGTCCGCGTTCTCGGAGAGGAAGCCGTATCCCGGGTGCACGGCGTCCGCCCCGGCCGCCAGCGCGGCGGCCACGACGAGATCGCCGCGCAGATACGTATCGGCGGGGGCCGCGCCCGGCAGCCGTACGGCGGTGTCGGCCTCCCGGACGTGCAGCGCGCCGGCGTCCGCGTCGGAGTACACGGCGACGGTGGCGATGCCGAGCGCCCGGCAGGTGCGGAAGATCCGGCAGGCGATCTCGCCACGGTTGGCGACAAGCAGACTCTTGATCATCTCAACTCACATCCGGAAGATGCCGAAGCCGCCGCGGGCGCCCTCGACCGGTGCGGTGTGGATGGCGGACAGGCACAGGCCGAGGACGGTCCGGGTGTCGCGCGGGTCGATGACCCCGTCGTCGTACAGCCGCCCGGACAGGAACATCGGCAGGGACTCGGACTCGATCTGCTGCTCGACCATGGCGCGCAGGGCGGCGTCCGCCTCGTCGTCGTACGGACGGCCCTTCGCGGCGGCCGAGGCGCGGGCGACGATGGAGAGCACCCCGGCGAGCTGCTGCGGGCCCATGACGGCGGACTTGCTGCCGGGCCAGGCGAACAGGAAGCGCGGGTCGTACGCCCTGCCGCACATGCCGTAGTGCCCGGCGCCGTACGAGGCGCCCATCAGGACCGAGAGGTGCGGGACCCTGGAGTTCGACACCGCGTTGATCATCATCGCGCCGTGCTTGATGATGCCGCCCTGCTCGTACTCCTTGCCGACCATGTAGCCGGTGGTGTTGTGCAGGAAGAGCAGCGGGATGTCGCGCTGGTTGGCGAGCTGGATGAACTGTGCGGCCTTCTGCGACTCCTCGCTGAACAGCACGCCCTGCGCGTTGGCGAGGATGCCGACCGGATAGCCGTGCAGCCGCGCCCAGCCGGTGACCAGGCTCGTCCCGTACAGCGGTTTGAACGCGTCGAAGTCCGAGCCGTCGACCAGCCGGGCGATCACCTCGCGCGGGTCGAACGGCACTTTCAGATCGCCGGGCACGATGCCGATCAGCTCGTCCTGGTCGTACTTCGGCGGCTCGGCGGGGCCCGGATCGGCGTGCGCCTTGCGCCAGTTGAGGCGGGCGACGATGCGGCGGGCCTGGCGCAGGGCGTCGTGCTCGTCGACGGCGAAGTGGTCGGCGAGGCCGGACGTACGGGCATGCATCGCGGCGCCGCCGAGCGATTCGTCGTCGCTCTCCTCGCCGGTGGCCATCTTCACCAGGGGCGGTCCGCCGAGGAAGACCTTGGAGCGCTCCTGGATCATGACCGTGTGGTCGGACATGCCGGGGACGTACGCGCCTCCGGCGGTCGAGTTGCCGAAGACCACCGCCACGGTCGGGATGCCGGCGGCGGAGAGCCGGGTGATGTCGCGGAAGAGCGCCCCGCCGGGGATGAAGATCTCCTTCTGGGACGGCAGGTCGGCGCCCCCGGATTCCACCAGGCTGATGCACGGCAGCCGGTTGGCGAAGGCGATCTCGTTGGCGCGCAGCGCCTTCTTCAGCGTCCACGGGTTGGAGGCGCCGCCGCGTACGGTCGGGTCGTTGGCGGTGATCAGGCACTCGACGCCCTCCACCACCCCGATCCCGGTGACCAGCGAGGCCCCCACCGCGTACTCGCTGCCCCAGGCGGCCAGCGGCGACAGCTCCAGGAACGGCGTGTCCGGGTCGATCAGCAGCTCGATGCGCTCGCGGGCCAGCAGCTTGCCGCGCCCCCGGTGCCGCTCGGTGTACTTCTCGCCGCCGCCCTCAAGCGCCTTGGCGTGCGCGGCCTCCAGCTCGGCGAGCTTGTCCAGCATGGCGGCCCGGTGGGCCGCGTAGTCGGGGCTCGCGGTGTCGAGCCCGGTGGGCAGGACGGTCATGCGGGCACCTCCAGAAGGGTGACGGGTATCTCCAGGTGGCGGGCGCGCAGCCACTCCCCCAGCGCCTTGGCCTGCGGATCGAAGCGGTGCTGCGCGGCGACGCCCTCGCCGAGCAGCCCGTGCACGGTGAAGTTCAACGCCCGCAGGTTGGGCAGGACATGGCGTACGACGGTGAGGTCGGCGGTCTCCGGGAGGAGCGCCCGGAACCGCTCGACGGTCAGCTCGTGCGCCAGCCACCGCCACGCGTTCTCGTCCCGGACCCACACCCCGACGTTGGCGTCCCCTCCCTTGTCCCCGCTCCGGGCCCCGGCGACAAGGCCGAGGGGGGCGAGGCGGGTGGGCGCGGGGTCCGGCGGCGTCGGCGGGGGCGGCTGTCCGACGTCGTGCAGCTCTTGCGTCCGTACGGGAGGGGCGAGGGTCCGGCGCGTTCCGTCGGGGAGTACGGCTACGTGCTCCACGTCCCCCGCCGGTACGTACCGCGCCTCGAAAACCCCGTAGGGGGCACCCTTTCCGGGCGGGGCGGTGACATGGAACCCGGGGTAGCTGCCGAGAGCCAGCTCGATCGCGGCTCCGGACAACGCCCGCCCCACGGGGTCCTGTTCGCGGTCCCGGACGACCAGCCGGAGCAGGGCGCTGGCGGTCTCCTCGGTGCCGGCATCGGGTTGGTCCGTACGGGCCAGCTCCCAGCGGACCTCCTCCGGCTGCCGTCCGGCGCGTGCGAAGGCGTCCGCGAACTGGTCCTGGACGAGCGCCGCCTTGGCCTCGATGTCGAGCCCGGTGAGGACGAAGACGACCTCGTTGCGCCAGCCGCCGAGCCGGGTGAGCCCGGCCTTGAGGGTGGGCGGCGGGGCCTCGCCGCGTACGCCGGAGATCCTGACCCGGTCGGGGCCGTCCTGCGTCAGCCGTACGGTGTCGAGCCGGGCGGTGACGTCCGGCCCCGCGTACCGGGCGCCGCCCGTCTCGTACAGGAGCTGGGCGGTGACGGTGCCGAGGTCGACGACGCCGCCGGTGCCGTCGTGCTTGGTGATGACGGAGCTGCCGTCGGCGTGGATCTCGGCGACCGGGAAGCCGGGGCGGCGGATGTCGTGGGCGCGGAAGAAGGAGTAGTTGCCGCCGGTGGCCTGCGTCCCGCACTCCAGGACGTGCCCGGCGACGACGGCCCCGGCGAGCGCGTCGTGGTCGTCCGGGCCCCAGCCGAAGTGGGCGGCGGCGGGGCCGGTGACGAGGGCGGCGTCGGTCACCCGGCCGGTGACGACGACCTCGGCACCGGCCTCCAGGCACGCCGCGATGCCCGCGCCCCCGAGGTAGGCGTTGGCGGTGAGGAACCCCTCCGGTACGGGGATGCTGTCGCCCTCCACATGGGCGACCCGTACGGGGACCCCGGCCTTCTCGGCCAGTTCCCGTATCGCGTCGGCGAGTCCGGCGGGGTTGAGGCCGCCCGCGTTGGCGACGATCCTCACCCCGCGCTCGTGGGCGAGCCCGAGCCCTTCCTCCAGCTGCCGCAGGAACGTGGAGGCGTACCCGCGCGCCGGGTCCTTGAGGCGGCTGCGGCCGAGGATGAGCATGGTCAGCTCGGCGAGGTAGTCCCCGGTGAGGATGTCGAGGGGGCCGCCGGTGAGCATCTCGCGCAGGGCGTCGAAACGGTCGCCGTAGAAGCCGGACGCGTTGCCGATGCGGAGGGGCGCGGGGGCGCCCGGCTCACTGGGGGCGGCCCCGGGCACGGGTGCCCCGGCGGACCCGGGCGCGGGTGCCCCGGCAGACCCGGGCGCCCCCGCCCCGGGCGCCTCGTGCCCCGTCACCGCTCCGCCTTCGGCGCGCGCCCCGCCCCCGCCGGGCCGGCGAACGCCTGGGCGATGTCGAGCCAGGCATCCGCGTCCGGGCCCTCCGCCCGCACCGCCAGGTCGTCGCGGTGGGCGCGCTGGGTGACCAGCAGGCAGAAGTCGTGCAGCGGCCCGGCCACCCGCTGCCCCGCGCCCTCGGGGCCGTACGCGATCAACTCGCCGCCCGGCGCCTCCAGTTCCACCCGGAACTCCTCGGCGGGCGCCTGCTTCCCCCGGACGAGGAAGGCGTAGTCGCGGGCCCGGACGCCGATGCGGGCGACGTGCCGCAGACGGGCGGTGGGGGTGCGGGTGACCCCCAGGGCGTCGGCCACGTCCTGGCCGTGGGCCCAGGTCTCCATGAGCCGCCCGGTCGCCATGGACGCCACGCTCATCGGCGGCCCGTACCAGGGGAACTTCGTCCCGGCGGGGGCCGCGCGCAGGGCCTCCTGCAAACGCTCGCGGCCTTCGCGCCAGCGGACGAGCAGCGCGTCGGGGGCGTACGCGGCGACGATCTCCTCGGCGGCCCGGTCGACGAAGCCCTCCGGGTCCTTCATCGCCCTCGCCACCTCGTCGCCGAAGCGGTCCGGGTCGGTGACGGAGATCAGCGCGACGTCGTCGGTCCAGCTCAGGTGGGCGATCTGGTGGGCGAGGCTCCACCCCTCGGCGGGGGTCGCCCCCGCCCACTGTCTCGCGGTCGCCCCGGCGACGAGCAGATCGAGCTCCAGACTCTCGCTGCGCAGATCGTCGAGCACGGCTGAGGCATCGGACACGGTGCGCTCCCCTCGGGGCGTGGCGGTGTGCCCGGGAGCCTGCCAGCGGAACGTAAAACAATCAAGCATGCTTGCATGATTTTTACCCCGGGGCCGGCGGTCCGTCCTCCGGTCAGTGGGCGTGGCGCTCGGCGGCGGCGTGCCACCAGCGGGGCGGGGACGCGCCGGTCACCCGGGAGGCCGGCTGATCAGGATGCAGCCCGAGCCGCCGCAGCGCTTCGGGGTGCACGTGGACGTCGAACCAGCCGTGCCAGTGCCCGTCCGGGCCGACACCGCAGGCGAGGTCGAACCGGATCTCGTCGGGGGCGAAGGGCATCCAGTCGATGCCCCGTTCCCGCAGTCAACCGCGCACGGCCGCCATCGGCGAAGGGCGGCCCGGCAGGTTCTCGTAGGCGGCGACGGTGATCCACTCGGCGGGCGGGGTGGTGTCCATGCGCCCATGATGCGGGGCGCCGGGGGCGGGCGTCGAGGCCACCGGCTACCGCTTCGACACGCCCCGCACCTGACTCCGCACCGCGCCCATGCTCGCGCCGATGACCAGTGCGATGGCGAGGGCGTCCGTCGTGGAGAGGGCCTGGTCGAGGACGAGGAAGCCGGCCATGGCGGCGATCGCCGGTTCCAGGCTCATCAGGATCGCGAAGGTGGGCGCGGGCAGGCGGCGCAGGGCGATGAGTTCGAGGGTGTACGGGAGGACGGAGCTGAGCAGCGCGACGGCCGCGCCGAGCCCGAGCGTCGTCGGGACGAGGAGCTTGGAGCCCGCGTCCATGATGCCGAGCGGCAGCGAGAGGAGGGCGGCGACCACCATGGCCAGGGCGAGGCCGTCGGCCTGCGGGAAACGGCGGCCGGTGCGGGCGCTGAAGACGATGTACGCCGCCCACATCGCTCCGGCCCCGAGGGCGTAGGCGGCGCCCACCGGGTCGAGCCGGTCGAAGCCTCCGCCGCTGAGCAGGACGACCCCGCCGAGCGCGAGAGCGGCCCAGACGACGTTGACCAGACGGCGCGAGGCGATCACGGACAGGGCGAGTGGGCCGAGCACCTCCAGGGTGACGGCGGCGCCGAGCGGGATGCGGTCGGCGGCCTGGTAGAACAGCGTGTTCATGCCGCCCATGGCGATGCCGAAGGCGACCACGGTGCCCCAGTCGGCGCGCGAGTGGCCGCGCAGCCTGGGCCGGCAGACGACGAGCAGGACCAGCGCGGCGGCGGCCAGCCGCAGCGTGACGACGCCGAGCGCCCCGGTCCGGGGCATCAGCAGCACCGCGATCGCGGCGCCGAACTGCACGGACAGCGCGCCCGCGACGACCAGCGCGACCGGGGCGAGCGCGGCCCGCCGCCCGCCGGACCGGGCGCCCGGTTCACCGAGGGCCGGGGTGGCGACCGCTTCCGGCACGGTGACGGCGGCTGCGGCGGCTGCCGGTTCTGCGGCGGTGGTCTGGTCGTTCACCCGGGGCCTGTCTCTCCTGATCATCCATGAACAACGACAGTGCATCATGCTGCACTACCCGATACACGGTACTGCACTTCTCCGATGCGGTCCGCCCCTCCACGGTAAGGACTCGCGCAAACGGTTTGCTACGCCGGGAGACCGCCCTCAGACCCGGCCCCCCTCCAGGCCCTCCGCCAGCAGCTCCGCCAGGTGCCGTCCCCGTACGCCGCCCAGCTGGTACAGCTGGGTGCGGCAGGAGAAGCCGTCGGCCAGGATCGCCGTGCCGGGGGCCGCGCCCCGGACCGCCGGGAGCAGCTGGTCCTCCGCGCAGGCCACCGAGACGTCCCAGTGGCCCCGCTCGTAGCCGAAGTTTCCGGCCAGCCCGCAGCAGCCGCCCGCGAGCTCGCCGGTCAGGCCCGCCCGCTCGCGCAGCCGGCGCTCCGCCGCGTCGCCGAGGACCGCGTGCTGGTGGCAGTGGGTCTGGCCGGTGACCGGGCGGTCCAGGCGCGGGGGCTGCCAGTCGGGGGCGTACGCCTCCAGATACTGCGCCAGGGTGTGGACGGAGGCGGCGAGGCGGGCGGCGCGCGGGTCGTCCGGGAGGAGTTCGGGCAGGTCGGTGCGGAGGGTCGCCGCGCAGCTGGGTTCCAGGACGATCACCGGATCACCCGGGGTGCCGCCCAGTCGGTCCAGCGTGCGGCGCATCACCCGGCGCGCCAGGTCGAGCTGCCCCGTGGAGACGTAGGTGAGGCCGCAGCACAGCCCCCGCCCGGCGGGCAGCACCTCGCGGCCCGCCGCCTCCAGGACCGTCACCGCGGCCCGCCCCACCTCGGGCGTCAGGTACTCGGTGAAGGTGTCGGGCCACAGCAGGGCCGGCCGGTCGTTGGAGCGGTGCCGGGCGCCCCGGTGCCGGTCGAGCCACCGGGTGAACGTCTCCCGCGCCAGCGGCGGAATCCCGCGTTCCGGTGCGATGCCCGCCAGCCGTTTGGCGAGGGCGGCGAGCGGGCGGACCCGGGCGAGGGCGTTCAGCGGACCCGCGAGGGGCGCGGCGAGGCGGAGCCACAGCGGCAGCCGGCCCAGCGCGTAGTGGGAGGCGGGGCGCGGTCGCCGGCGGTAGTGGTGGTGCAGGAACTCCGCCTTGTACGTGGCCATGTCGACGCCCACCGGGCAGTCGCTGCGGCAGCCCTTGCAGGACAGGCAGAGGTCGAGCGCGTCCCGTACCTCCGTGGAGCGCCAGCCGTCCGTGATCAGGCCGCCCGCGTCCCCGGCCAGCATCTCGTGCAGCAGCCGGGCCCGGCCGCGCGTGGAGTGGGCCTCCTCGCCGGTCGCCCGGAAGGAGGGGCACATCACGGACGGGCCGGCGGCCTTCTCCGTACGGCACTTGGCGACGCCGACGCAGCGGCGGACGGCGGCGGAGAAGTCGCCGCCGTCGTGTGGGTAACCGAAGGCCACGTCGACGGGTTCGCGGGGCAGGACGGCGAAGCGAAGGTTGTCGTCCAGGCGGGCGGGGCGGGCGAGGATGCCGGGGTTCATGCCGCCCTCGGGGTCCCACAGGTCCTTGTAGCGGGTGAAGAGGGCGACGAGTTCGTCCCCGTACATCCGCGGGAGCAGTTCGGCGCGGGCCTGGCCGTCGCCGTGCTCGCCGGAGAGCGATCCGCCGTGCGCGACGACGAGCGCGGCCAGGTCCTCGGAGAAGCGGCGGAAGCGGGCGACGCCCTCGCCGGTCAGCAGGTCGAAGTCGATGCGGACGTGGATGCAGCCGTCGCCGAAGTGCCCGTACGGGGTGCCGCGCAGCCCGTGCTCGGCGAGCAGGGCGCGGAAGTCGCGGAGGTAGCCGCCGAGCCGGGCGGGCGGCACCGCGCAGTCCTCCCAGCCGGGCCACGCCTCACTGCTGTCCGGCATCCGGGTCGCGGTGCCGGCCGCGTCCTCGCGGATGCGCCACAGGGCCCGCTGCCCGGCCGGGCCGGTGACGACGGCGGTGTCCACGGCGTCGCCGGAGACGGCCCGGACGAGGCGTTCGGCGTGCGCGCGGGCCTCGGCCGGGGTGGCCCCGCCCGTCTCGGCGAACAGCCAGGCCCCGCCGCGCGGCAGCCCGGCCGGTTCGCGTACGAGGTCGGCGGCCATGCCCTCCACGGTCAGCGGGTGGTACGGGAGAAGGCCGGGGGCGGCCTCGGCGGCGGCGGACTCGTCGGCGTATCCGAGGACGGCCAGGGCGCGGGCGGCAGGTGCCTCGACCAGCCGCACGGTCGCCTCCGTGACGACGCCGAGGGTGCCCTCGCTGCCGCAGAACGCGCGGGCGGGGTCGGGGCCGTTCTCGGGCAGCAGTGCGTCCAGCGCGTAGCCGGAGATGCGGCGCGGGAGGGCGGGGAAGCCGGTGCGCAGGAGGGCGAGGTGCGCGGCGACCAGCTCGCGGACGCCGGGCGGGCCGGGCGCACCGCGCTCCAGGCGCAGGGTGTCGCCGCCGTAGCGGGCGACGGTCAGGGCGTGGACGTTGTCGGCGGTGGTGCCCCAGGCGACCGAGTGGGAGCCGCAGGAGTTGTTGCCGATCATGCCGCCGAGGGTGCAGCGGCTGTGCGTGGAGGGGTCGGGGCCGAAGGTCAGGCCGTACGGGGCGGCGGCGGCCCGCAGGTCGTCCAGCACGGTCCCGGGCTGCACCACCGCCGTACGGGAGGCGGGGTCCAGCTCGACGACGGACCGAAGATGGCGGGTGAGGTCGAGGACGACGCCGGTGCCGGTGGCCTGCCCGGCGATGGACGTACCGCCGCCGCGCGGCACGACGGGCACCCCGTGCGCACGGCACACGGCGAGGGCGGCGGTGATGTCGGCGGCGTCGCGCGGGGCGACGACACCGAGCGGCACCCGCCGGTAGTTGGACGCGTCCATCGTCGTCAGCACCCGCGCGGCGGTGTCGAAGGCGACCTCGCCGCGCACGGCGGCCCGCAACTCGCGGACCAGGGAAGCGGGGGCGGCGGGCGGGCGGGTGCCGGGGTGCGGGGCGGGGCCGGATGCCATCCGTCCAGGATGCCGTCGAAGATCGCCGGACGCGGGGCAACACGACATTATTCAGTCGGAATTTGACAGGTTGAAAACACAAACAGAACAGAGGTCACCACAAGTTCTTCCCAAACAGTTAGTCAATTCTCATATAGTGACGGGGACTTATCTGGGAATCAGCTGTTCCAGTTGTCTCGCTTGTCCCTGGTGCCACGCTCGTCCGAACCGTCCCGTCCGCCACCGTCCGCCCCCGAGGACTCCGCTTTGCGCCCATCGACCCGGCCGACCGCACTGGCCCTTCTGGTCACGGTGGCCCTCACCGCACCCCTGTGCGTGTGGGCGACCCTCGCCGCACCCGAATCGGCCAGGACCGCGGTGGCCTGGGGCTCCGGTGGAGCCGCCGTGCTGCTCGCCGGCGCCGTCGCCACCGCCGTCCACGCCCGCGCCGCGGTCCGCCGGCTCCGGGAGGCGAACGCCGCCGAGAGCGGACGGTTCACCGCGGAGGTCTCCCGGATGGTGTCCGCCTCCGCCGCCGAGGCGCAGCGGTTCACCGCCGAGAGCGCCCGCGTGAAGGCCGCCGCGACCGCCGAGGCCGCGAGGGCCAAGGAGGAGGCCGAGGCCGGCACCGCCCGCCTCACCACCGAGAACGCCCGGCTGCGGGCCCGCGCCTCGCGCGCCGAGACCGAGCGCTCCGCCGCCCTCACCGCCTGCGCCAACGCGGCCGGCCGGATGCAGGCCCTGTCCACGAGCATGCTCGCCGACCTGCGCGAGATGGAGCACCGGCACACCTCCGAGGACGTCCTGGGCGACCTGCTGCACCTGGACCACCGCACCGCCCAGGCCGGCCGCCTCGCCGACTCCATCGCCGTGCTCACCGGGGCCCGCTCCGGCCGGCGCTGGGCCAAGCCCATCGTCATGGAGTCCGTGCTGCGCGGCGCGATGGGCCGGATCAGCGGCTACCAGCGCGTCCGGCTCCACTCCACCAGCGACGTCGCCGTCGCCGGCCACGCGGCCGAGGGCGTCATGCACGCCCTGGCCGAACTCCTCGACAACGCCGCGAACTTCTCGCCGCCCACCGCCGAGGTCCATGTGTACGTGGAGGAGGTCCCGGCCGGGATCGTCGTCACCGTCGAGGACAGCGGCCTGGTCATGAGCGATGTGCAGCTGCGCCGGGCCGAGCGCGCGGTCGCCACCGACGACAACGGCCTCACCGGCCTGACCGGCACCCGGCTCGGGCTCGCCGTCGTCGGCCGGCTGGCCCGCAAGCACGGCCTGACCGTCTCGTTCCGGCCCTCCGCGCGCGGCGGCACGGGCGCCCTGATGATGCTCCCGCAGGAGATCATCACCCGCACCCCGGCCCGCACGGTCCCGGCCGCCGCGTCCGACGAGCCCGAGCCCGTCCACACCTCGGGGGCCGACCCGGACGGCCGACCCGGCCCGGCCGCACAGCCCGGCCACCGCACCACCCCGGCCGCCACCGCACAGCCCGCCCCGGCCGACCGCCTCGCGGCTCCCGCCCAGGAGCCCATGCGCTCCGACTCGGCGTCGGAGACCACCGGCAGCCTCCCCCGCTTCGGCGAGAGCGGGCTGCCCCGGCGTTCGCGCGGGCGCACCCTGGCCGCCGCCGAGGCCAGGGCACGGGCCGTGTCCCCCGCCGACGACACGGGCGGCGCCGACGCGGCGGCCGACGGCTCCGCGCCCGGCACCCCGGCAACCGATCCCAAGGCGCGGGCGGCCCGCTTCAGCAGCTTCCGCAACGCCGTACGGCCCGACTCCCCACACCCGGAAGGCAACTCCCGATGAGCGCGACCACCGACGAGAAGCTCAACTGGCTGCTGGAGGGGCTCCTCGAACGGACCCCCGGCGCCCGTCATGCCCTCGTGCTGTCCAGGGACGGCCTCAAGCTGTGCCGCACCCCCGAGCTCTCCGTCGACCAGGCGGACCAGCTGGCCGCGATCTCCGCCGGCATCCAGAGCCTGTCCCACGGCGCGTCCGTGGAGTTCGGCAACGGCAGCGGCGGCGTCCGCTCCGCCATGGCCGAGTTCTACGGCGGCATCCTGTTCATCGTGGAGGCGGGCGCGGGCGCCCATCTCGCGGTCGTCGCCGCCGAGAGCGCGGACGTGGGCCTGGTCGGCCACAACATGAGCGAGCTCGTCGAACAGCTCGGCGAGCACCTGGTCGCCCCGCCCCGCGAACCCGCCGAGGCCGTCGCCGGCCGGGGCACGGCCGTATGACGCCGCGCCCGCGACCCGGCAGGGACGAGGACCCCGACCGGCTCTACACCCTCACCGGTGGCCGCACCCGGTCCGACTCCGCCGCCTTCGACCTGGTCACGCTGGTGGTCTCCGAGTGCGAGCCGGCCCCCGGCATGCAGTCGGAGCACGTGGCGATCCTGCGGATGTGCGAACGGCCCACCGCCGTCGTCGAGATCGCCGCCACCCTCGACCTGCCCGTCAGCATCGTGCGCATCCTGCTGTGCGATCTGCTCGACACCGGCCGGATCAGCGCCCGCCACCCGCGTACCGCACGCGTATCGGACCGGCTTCCGGCCCCCGACATCCTGGAACAGGTGCTCGTTGGACTCCGCAACCTCTGACCGTGCCGCCCTGCAGGCGACGGCCGACAACGGACTGAAGATAGTCGTGGTCGGCGGCTTCGGGGTCGGCAAGACCACCATGGTCCGATCCGTGAGCGAGATCCGTCCGCTCAACACGGAGGAGACGATGACCCGCGCGGGCGAGGCGGTCGACCACCTCGACGGCGTGCGGTCCAAGACGTCCACCACGGTCGCCTTCGACTTCGGCCGGATCAGCCTCGACGAACGCTCGGTGCTGTACCTGTTCGGCGCGCCCGGCCAGGAGCGCTTCTGGTTCCTGTGGGACCGGCTGTTCTCCGGCACCCTGGGCGCCGTCGTCCTCGTCGACACCCGGCGCCTCGCCGACTCCTGGTACGCCATCGACCGGCTGGAGCACCACGGCACGCCGTTCATCGTCGCGTGCAACGACTTCGGCGGCCCGCTCCACACCGAGCAGCAGATCCGGGAGGCGCTCGACATCTCCGCGGACGTCCCGCTCGTGGAGTGCGACGCGCGCGACCGGTCCTCCAGCAAGTACGTGCTGATCACGCTGGTCGAGCACCTGCACCGCCTCTCGGCGGCCCGTACGGGGAACACCCCCGCGCCCGCCGAGGGCGCCCCCGCCCTGACCCCGGAGCCCACCCCGTGACCCAGTGCCCCCACGCGTCGGCCGCCGGATCCGTACCGCTGTCCGGCCCCCGCTTCCAGGCCGAACCGGCGCAGCTGTACCGGGAGATCCGGCGCGACCACGGGCCGGTCGCCCCGATCACGCTGCCCGGCGACATCCCCGCCTGGCTCGTCCTGGGCTACCGCGAGCTGCACCAGGTCACCGGCGACGCGGCCCTCTTCAGCCGCGACTCGCAGCTGTGGAACCAGTGGGACGCGATCCCCGAGGACTGGCCGCTGATGCCGATGATCAGCCGGACCCAGCCGTCGATCCTCTACACGGTCGGCGAACGCCACAGCCGCCGCGCCGCCGTGATCTGCGAGGCCCTGGAGGCCACGAACCCCTTCGAACTCCGCAAGAGCACCGAGGAGTTCGCGGACGAGCTGATCGACGCGTTCTGCGCGGCCGGTTCGACCGACCTGATCGCCGATTACGCGATGCTGCTGCCCGTACGGGTCCTGGCGAAGCTCTACGGGTTCTCCGACGACAAGGGCCCCGCCCTCGTCGTCGCGATGAACGACATGATCAACGGCGGGCCCACCGCGCTGGCCGGCCAGCGGCACATCGCCACCTCCGTGTACGCGCTGCTGGCCGAGCGGCGCGCGGAGCCCGGCGACGACGTCGCGTCCCGGATGCTCTCCAACACCGCCGGGTTCACGGACGAGGACGTGGCCCGGGACCTCATGGTGATGATGGCCGCCGGGCACCAGCCGACCGCCGACTGGATCGGCAACTCGCTGCGCCTGATGCTCACCGACGACCGCTTCGCCGCCTCGCTCTCCGGCGGCCGGCACAGCGTCGGCGAGGCCATGAACGAGGTGCTGTGGGAGGACACCCCCAGCCAGAACATCGCCGGGCGCTGGGCGGCCCGCGACACCCACTTGGGCGGCCGTCACATCAAGGCCGGCGACCTGCTCGTGCTCTCCCTCGCCGGGGCGAACGCCGACCCCCAGGTGCGGACCGACGGCTCCACGCTCACCGGCGGCAACAACGCGTTCTTCTCCTTCAGCCACGGCGACCACCGCTGTCCGTTCCCGGCGCAGGAGACCGCCGAGGTCATCGCCCGTACGGCCATCGAGGTCATCCTCGACCGGCTGCCCGACGTCGACCTCGCCGTCCCCGCCGAGCAGCTGACCCGGCGCCCCTCCCCCTGGCTGCGCGGCCTGACCGACCTGCCCGTGAGCTTCACGCCCACCCCCGCACTTGGAGGCCCCCGATGACCGCCACCACCCCCGAGCAGGACACCGACCGCATCGTCCTCGACCCCTTCGTCTCCGACCTCGCGGGCGAGAGCGCACGGCTGTACGCGGCGGGCCCGCTGGCCCGGGTCGAGCTGCCGGGCGGGGTGCCCGTCTACACGGTCACCCACTACGCCGAGGCGAAGGCGCTGCTCACCGACAGCCGCCTGGTCAAGGACATCAACGTGTGGGGCGCCTGGCAGCGCGGCGAGATCCCGCTCGACTGGCCGCTGATCGGCCTGGTCAACCCGGGCCGCACCATGCTCACCGCCGACGGCGCCGAGCACCGCAGACTGCGCGGCCTGGTCGCGCAGGCCCTCACCGTGCGGCGGGTGGAGAGGCTGCGCGAGGGCATCGAGGCGCGGACGAAGGAGCTGCTGGACCGCCTGGAGCAGCACGCGGCGGGCGAAACCGTCGACCTGAAGGCGGAGTTCGCGTACCCGCTGCCGATGAACGTCATCAGCGAGCTGATGGGCATCGACTCGGCGGACCTGCCCCGGATGAAGGAACTCTTCGACACGTTCTTCTCCAACATGACGCCCCGCGCCGAGGTGCCGCGGATGATGGCGGACATCCACGCGCTGTTCTCGCGCATCCTGGACGAGAAGAAGGCGTCCCCGGCCGACGACCTGACCGGGGCGCTGCTCGTGGCCTCCGAGGACGGGGACCACCTCACCGACGACGAGATCCTCAACACCCTCAAGCTGATCATCGCGGCCGGTCACGAGACGACGATCAGCCTCATCGTCAACGCCGTCGTCGCTCTGGAGAGCCACCCGGAGCAGCGGCGCGCGGTGCTGGCCGGCGAGGTGGGCTGGGACGCGGTGATCGAGGAGACGCTGCGCTGGTCGGCACCGACCTCGCACATCCTGATCCGGTTCGCGACGGAGGACATCGCGGTCGGCGACCGGGTGCTGCCGAAGGGCGAGGGCGTCATGACCTCGTTCGCGGCCATCGCGCACGACGAGGACCAGTGGGGGGAGACGGCGACGGAGTTCGACGTCACCCGCTCGCCGAACCGTCACCTCTCCTTCGGTCACGGCCCGCACGTCTG
This sequence comes from Streptomyces sp. NBC_00708, assembly GCA_036226585.1. Lineage (GTDB taxonomy): Bacteria > Actinomycetota > Actinomycetes > Streptomycetales > Streptomycetaceae > Streptomyces. The sequence goes on along the minus strand of CP108997.1, from coordinate 4,063,603 downwards.
CCCCGGCGCCGCGCTGTCCCGCCTGGAGGCGGCGGTCGCGCTGCCCGCGCTGTACGCCCGCTTCCCGGACCTGTCGCTGGCCGTGCCGGTGGAGGAGCTGCGCAACAAGCCGATCGTCACGCAGAACGACCTGTACGAACTCCCGGTCACGCTGCGCTGACACCGTACGTACGGATGTTCCTCCGACGACCACGAGTCGGAACCCCTGTCTCATCGGACGGACAGGGTGCGTAGTCGCAGCGGCGAGCGGCTACGCTCCGACTCGTGGCCGACATCCAGATTCCCGCTGACATCAAGCCCGCCGACGGGCGCTTCGGCGCCGGTCCCTCCAAGGTGCGGACGGAGGCGCTCGACGCGCTGGCCGCCACCGGAACCTCTCTGCTCGGTACGTCCCACCGCCAGGCCCCGGTGAAGAACCTGGTCGGCGCGGTGCGCGAGGGCGTGCGCGACCTCTTCTCCCTCCCCGAGGGCTACGAGGTGATTCTCGGCAACGGCGGCTCCACCGCCTTCTGGGACATCGCGACGCACGGTCTGATCGAGTCGAAGTCCCAGCACCTCAACTTCGGCGAGTTCTCGTCGAAGTTCGCGAAGGCCGCCAAGCTCGCCCCGTGGCTGGCCGACCCGACCGTCATCGCCTCCGACCCGGGCACCCACCCGGACCCGAAGGCCGAGGCGGGCGTCGATGTCTACGCGTTCACGCACAACGAGACCTCGACCGGTGTCGCGGCCCCCGTCAAGCGGGTCGCGGGCGCGGACGAGGGCTCCCTCGTCCTGGTGGACGCCACCTCCGGCGCGGGCGGCCTGCCCGTCGACATCGCCGAGACGGACGTCTACTACTTCGCCCCGCAGAAGTCCTTCGCCTCCGACGGCGGCCTGTGGATCGGCGTCTTCTCGCCGGCCGCCCTGGAGCGCGCGGCCCGGATCCACGCCTCCGGCCGGCACATCCCGGAGTTCTTCTCGCTGCCCACGGCGATCGACAACTCCCTGAAGAACCAGACGTACAACACCCCGGCGCTCGCCACGCTCTTCCTGCTGAACGAGCAGCTGACGTGGATGAACACCCAGGGCGGCCTGGACTTCACGACCGGCCGCACGGCCGCTTCCTCGGGCCACCTCTACGGCTGGGCCGAGGAGTCCAAGTACGCGACCCCGTTCGTCACCGACCCGGCCAAGCGCTCGCAGGTCATCGGCACGATCGACTTCGCCGACGAGATCGACGCCTCCGCGATCGCCAAGGTGCTGCGCGCCAACGGCATCGTCGACACCGACCCGTACCGCAAGCTCGGCCGCAACCAGCTCCGCGTGGCGATGTTCCCCGCCATCGACCCGTCGGACGTCCAGGCCCTGACGGCCTGCATCGACTACGTGATCGAGAAGCTGTAGCCCGTACGCCCCGGAACGGCCCCGCGCATCGCGAGATGTGCGGGGCCGTTTCTGCTTCACTCGACCCTACGATGATGGTCTCGACACCAGCCGCCCCGGGAGGCCCGCCATGTCCACAGCAGGAGTCGGGCCCCTCACCGACGACGGGCGGGAGCTGCTCGCCACAGCGGACAGACTCTCGGAGCTGCATCCCGGCTACCGTTTCGAGATCATCGGGGGAGTGGTCACTGTGGCCCCGCTCCGGGACGGCCCGCACGCAAACGCCCTGACCACGGTCATGATCGCGCTCTTCGAAGCCGGGCTCGGCGGCGAGGAGACGGAAGTCCTCCAGGGCATCGGCCTCTGGCTCCCGGGCGGCCCCGACGACTACGCGATCCCCGACCTCTCCCTGGTCGACGCGGACTTCGACGAGCACCTGATCGAGTACAACTGCTACGACCCCGCCGTCTTCCGCCTGGTCCTGGAGGTCACCTCCAGCAACTACGCCAGTGACCTGCGGCACAAGGTCGCCGCGTACGCCGAGGCGAAGATCCCTGTGTACGTGATCCTCGACCGGAAGCACGGCCGCGTCCACGTCCTCACGGAACCGCTGGGCAGCTCGTACGACCGCCACGAGGTGTACGCCCCCGGCCAGCAGGCGCCGCTGCCCGCCTCGATCGGCGCCGAGGTGAGCCTCGATGTCGCCGAGCTGATCGACGCGGGCCGGGCCAAGCCCCGCACGCCGGACGCCTGAGACCCTAGCCCAGCGCCCACCGCTCCTCGTCGTCCTCCCACTCCCCCGTCCGCGTCAGGCCCGCGCCGGCGGCCACGGCGGCGGAGGCCGTGTGTCCGGGGTGGATGTGGGCGATCACGGTCCGTACGCCGGTCTCCCGGAGGTGCGCGACCAGGCCCCGGGCCGCCTCCCGGGCGTAGCCGCGCCCCTGCCAGGGGACGCCCACCACCCAGGCGATCTCGGCGCGGTCGCCACGCACCGTGGCCTGCACGTACCCCACCAGGCCGTCACCGGCCCGCAGTACCCAGTTGCACCACAGCTCGTCCGGGTCCGGCGACCCGGCGGTCTGGCGTACGTACCGGGCGCGCAGGGCATCCGACGTCTCCGGAGCGCCCCCGGTGAAGGTGTGCAGGGCGGGGTCGGCCAGGACGGCGGCCATCTCGTCCGCGTACTCCACCCGCAGGGGCAGGGCGTCGAGGCGGGGCGTGGCGAAGGGCGCGGGGCCGCGGCGGTCGGTCGTCATGATCCGGGGACCCTACGCGAATCGGCGGCCGGGCGTCCGCTGCCCGGATGAGCACGGGCCCGCACCGGTGGACCATGGAGGCATGGATACGATCCCGCAGCTCAAGCCCTATGTGAGGCAGTACACGGTCCTGCTGAGCACGCGGCGGCAGGACGGGACGCACGCCGACACCCCGGTGCACATCGCGGTCGAGGGCGACCACGCCTACATCCGGACGTTCTCCTCGGCGTGGAAGGTCGAGCGGATGCGCAACCACCCGATGGTGCGGATCGGCCCGTGCACCGTACGCGGCCGGTCCACGGGGCCGCAGATCGAGGCCCACGCGCGCCTCCTCCCGGCCGGTTCGAAGGAGAACACGCACGCGTCCCGGATGCTGTCCCGGAAGTACCCGGCCACCCAGGGGGTCCTCGTCCCGCTGACGCACCGGCTCAAGCGGGACCGGACCCTGCACTACGAGATCCGGCCGGTCGAGCCCTGACCCCAAGTCCCGTTCATGGTAGGTAGGTTGAAAGTGCTGCCGGCCGACGGGGAAGTGATGACAGGGAACGTACGGTGAGCGCCGGGACCGCCGCGCGCCTGCTGCTCGACCGGTCCGCCCGCGCGGAGACCGACGCCCGCGCCCTGGAATGGTTCCTCGGCCCCGAGGCACGGGCGGCGGCCGACGAGGTGCGGGCCGCCGTCGTCCTGCCCGACGGCGCCGCCTGGCCCCCCGGAGCCCTCGCCCTCGGCCACACCGAGTGGTGCCGCTTCCTCGCGGCGCGGGAGGCCGATCCGGCGTCGCTCGGGGCCGCGGTGCTGTGGTTCCTGGCCGTGGACGGGCAGGACCCGGAGCAGCTGCCGCAGGACCTACGACCGCTGTACGCCCTGCTGAGGGGCGCACCGGGCGGTGCGGCGACCGAGCCCGGCCACGCGTACGAAGCGGCCATCGGGATGACCCTGCTGTTCCAGCAGGGCCGCGCCCAGGGCGCCCTCCCGTATTCCGAGATCCTGTTACGACACGCTGCCGCGGCCTTCGGCGACGGCAGCCTCGAACAGGGCACCTGCCTCTCCGACTTGGGGCTCGTCCTCTTCTACGGCGCCCAGACCGGCGCCGCGCAGCAGGCACTCACCGCCGCCGTCCGGGCCGGCCGCGCCGCCGTCGTCTGCGCCCCGGGCACCGAGGACGAGCAGGCCCGCAGGCACGGCAACCTGGGCCATACCCTGCGCCACTGGGCCGCGGCGAACGGCGACCACGACGCCATGCGGGAAGCGGTCGCCGAGCTGCGGAAGGCGGTGGAGCTGACCACCTGGAACAACCCGGCCCGCCCCCAGTTCGGCGCCACCCTCGGCTCGGCCCTGTGCTCCGCGGCGAAGCTCCTGGCCGATCCCGGGCTCCGCCGCGAGGGCGTCACCCGGCTGCGCGAGGCGCTGGCGGAGCCGGACACCGCGCTGTCGAGCCGGGCCTCGTTCCTCTCCGACCTGGGCGTCGCCCTGGTCCAGGGCGCCCCGGAGAACGGGGACCGCACCGAGGAGTACGAAGAGGGCATCGCCCTCTGCCGCGAGGCGGCAGCGACGGCCCCCAGCCCGTACGAGCGCACGGTGTACCGCGGCAACCTCGTCCTGATCATGGGAAGTTACTCCTCCCACATCGGCGACCGCCGCGTACTGGAGGAGGCGTGCGAGATCGCCCGGGAGACCCTGGACGGCACACCGGACGGGCATCCGTTCCGCGCCCAGGGACACTCGTCCCTCGCCCGCCTGCTCGGCGCGCGGCACACCGTGTCGGGCCGGCCGGACGACCTGGAGCAGGCCGTCGACCACGCCCGCCTCGGGCTGGAGGGCGTGCCCGCGGACGACTTCGGCCGACGGGTGACACACGCCGAAGGACTGGCCGATCTGCTGTCCGGCCGGGCCCGCAGAACCGCCGGTGCGGGCGTCCCGGCGGCCCTGCCCGACTGCCTCGCGCTCGTCCGTGCCCTGGTCTCGGACCTCCCGGCCCGCTCGGCCCTGCGGGCGCGTGCCCTGCGGGCGCTCGGGCGCTGCCTGCGGGCGTCGGGCGACCCGGCCGGCCTCGACGAGGCCATCGACTGCTTCCACAAGTGCCTCGCCCTGCCCGCCCCCGACGACGGCTTCCGGGCCACCACGCGCTTCGTGCTCGGCACGGCGCTGGCCCGGCGCGCGGGTGCGGACGACGGCGCGTGGCGGCAGGGCGCCGAGGAGATGCGCCGGGCGCTCGGCCTGTTCCCGGCCGGCGACCCGGCGTACTGGGAGTGCCATACCGACTACGTGACGGCCCTCATCACCCGGGGCGATGTGACGACGGGTACCGACCTGTACGAGGAGGCGGTGCGCCACGTACGCGAGGAGCTGGAGCGTGCTCCCCTCTCCCGGTCCAGGGAGTCCGTGCGCCGGTCCAACCTCGGCGTCTGCCTGGTGAAGGTCGCCCTGCGCGCCGGCCGGCCCGAACTCCTCACCGAAGCCGTGGCCACCCACCGCGAGGCCATCGCCCTGTCCTCGGCCGACGACTTCCTCCAGGCGCACCAGCGCACCTGCTTCGGGGAGGCCCTGCTGGCCCGCGCCGAGTTCTGCTCGGACACCGAAGCACTGCGGGAGGGCATCGAGGTGCTGCGCGGGGCCGTGGCCGTCTCCGACGAGGAGACCTACGGCGGGGCCGCCTGCCGCACCGCGCTCGGGGACGCCCTGCGCAACCTCGCCCGGCTCTCCGCCGACCCCGCCCCGCTGGAGGAGGCCGTCCGCTGGCACCGGGAGGCGCTGGTGATGGCGTCGGGACCGCCGGAGCCCGTGGCCCTGCTCGGCCTCGCGAACAGCCTGGGAGCCCTCCACCGCCACACGCGCGACGTCCGCCACAGCGACGAGGCTGTCTTCCAGTTCCGCGCCGCCCTGGCCGCGCTGAGCCCCGAGACCGCCGAGCTGCGGGGCTCCATCCTCACCAGCCTGGGCTACATCCAGTGGAGCCGGGCCCGGCACACCGGCGACGAAGTCCTCATGGACGCCGCCGTCGACACCTTGCGCGAGGCCGTGTCCTGCACGCCCCGGGCCCGGATCAGCATGACGCTCACCAACCTGGGCAGCGCGCTCATGGACCGCAGCAGGCGCACCGGCGACCGCACCTGGCTGGCCGAGGCGGTGACGGTGCTGCGGAGGGCGCTGAGCGAGTGCCTGCCCTCGGCCATGGACCGCTCCCTGCACCTGAACAACCTGGCCGAGGCGCTGCGCCAGTGGGACGCGCTCACCGGTGACACCGCGGCCACCGGCGAGGCGATGGCCCTGCTGCGCGCGGCCATCGCCGTGGAGCACGGCGACCTCGAAGGCGGTGAGGGGGCCTCGATCAACCTGGCGGACATGCTGATCAACCAGGCGCAGGCCACCAACGACCTGCCCACCGCGGCGGAGGCCCGCCGGCTCCTGGAGGACGTGGTGGCCCGGCTCGGCGAGCGCCACCCCTCACGTTTCTTCGCTCTGCAGAAGCTCACCGTGGCCTGTCAGGTCTTCGCCCACCTCTGCGGCGACCCGTCCGCACCGGCGGCCCTTCAGGCGTGGGAGCGGGCGGCCTCGGCCGCCCGGGAGTCCCTGGTCCGCATGGCAGGGGGCGACCCCAACCACGCCCTGTCCCAGACCCTGCTGGCCATGACCCAGCTGAACCGCCATGCCGCGGGCGAACCGGTCGACCTGGCGGAGGTGGTCCGCGTCGCCCGCGACGGCGCCCGCAATCCGGCCGCCCACGGTGTGACCCGGGTCCAGGCCGCCCACGGCTGGGGGCTGGCCGCCGTACGGGCGGGCGACCGCGCGGAGGCGCTGGAGGGATACGCGTACGCCGTGGGCCTGCTGCCCGGCATCGCCCCGCGCGGCCTCGCCCGCATCGACCAGGAGGCCAGGCTCACCAGCGGTGAGGGCGTGGCGAGCGACGCCGCCGCGCTGGCGATCGACGCGGGCCGGCCGGACTACGCCCTCGCCCTGCTGGAACAGGGGCGGGGCGTGCTGCTGGGCCAGGGCCTGGAGGACCGGGCCGACGTGTCGCGGCTGCGCGAGCTGGACCCCGTCCGCGCGGCGGAGTTCGAGCGCGTCCGCGACGAGCTGAGCGCGCCGCCGCCGCTCTCCCCCACCCAGGACGCGCACCGGGCGGGTGAGATCGCCGAGGCCCGGCACGCCCTGGCCGCCCGCTGGAGCCGGCTCCTCGCGGAGGTACGCGAACTGCCCGGCCTGGACGGCTTCCTGCGCCCGCCCGCCGTACCGGAGCTGGTCGCCGCCGCCGACGGCGGACCCGTGGTGGTGGTCAACGTCAGCGTCCACCGCTGCGATGCCCTGATCGTGACCGCGGGCGCCGGGATCGACGTGGTCCCGCTGCCCGGACTCGCCCTGGAGGCGGTCATCGGGCGGGTGGCCGAGTTCGTCGACGGCATCGAGACCGCCTACGGCACCAACGGCGTGGACGAGGCCGTCGCCATGATGGGCACCCTGTCCGGCACGCTCGGCTGGCTCTGGGACGTGATCGCGGCGCCCGTCCTGGCCCACCTCGGGCTCGACGCCGAACCGGCCGCCGGTGCGCCCTGGCCCCGGCTGTGGTGGTGTCCGACCGGCTGGCTGTCCTTCCTGCCGCTGCACGCGGCCGGGCGCGGCGGCCGGGACTCCGGCACCTGGGTCATGGACCGTGCCGTGTCCTCGTACACCCCGACCCTGCGCGCCCTGGTCCGGGCCCGCGCCGGGCTCACCGCCGGTGCCGGTGCCCGGGTCCGTGCGCGGCCCCGGCCGCTCGTCGTGGCGCTCGCCGAGACGCCGGGGGCCTCACCGCTGCCCGGTGTCGTCCGGGAGGCGGAGGTGCTGGCGGAGCTGTTCCCGGGCGGGCGGCTGATGTCCGGGCCCGACGCCACGGTGGCGGCGGTCGGCGGGGCCCTCGAAGCGCATCCCTGGGTTCACTTCAGCTGCCACGGGGTCAGCGAGCCGCTCACCCCGTCACGGAGCGGGCTCGTCCTGTACGACGGCCGCCTCACCGTGTCCGATGTCGCCACCCGGCGCCCGGGGAACCCGGAACTGGCCGTGCTGTCCGCCTGTTCCGCTTCGCAGGGCGGCATCGAGCTGTCCGACGAGGCGGTGCAGCTGGCCGCGTCGTTCCAGCTGGCCGGGTACCCGCATGTGATCGGGACCCTGTGGCCGATCTCGGACAAGCTGGCGACGCACCTCACCGAGGAGCTGTACACCGCGCTCGCCGAGGACGTGGCCCTGGGCCGCCCCCTCGACCCGGCCGCCGCCCTGCACCGCCCGGTCAGGGCCCTGCGCGACCGCTACGCGCGCGCCCCGCACCTGTGGGCGGCGCACATCCACTCCGGGCCGTGAGCGGGCCGCTCAGGGCGCGTCCGGCTCCCCCGGCGGCAGCGGCTCCCCCGGCTCGCCCATGACCGACCCCGAGGGGCCCTGCGGCAGTTCGTCGGGCTCGGCCAGGCCGTCGGTGGGGTGGTAGGTCCTGCGGAAGGAGAACTCGTCGACCAGGGCCGCGAGTTCGTCATCACTGTCCGGGCTGCCCGGACGGCCCGGTTCCTGATCGCTCACCCTCGTCCGCTCCTCTCACCACCGGCCGCTGCCGCGCGGGCGGCAGCAGCACCTCCAGTACGTCGATGTCGGCCGCCCGTACGTACACGCCCCCGGTCCCGGGCACCCGCCCCAGGAAGCGGCCGTCCGTCCCCATCCGGTACTGGGCCTCCAGATAGAGGTCCCCGCTCTGCGGGTACGCCGAGACGGCGGACCGGGAGCCCAGCCAACCGCCCACCCACAGCCCGCTCTTGAGCCGTACGCGCACGAAGCAGGAGCCCCGCCCGCGGAAGAGCGCGTCCCAGGCGGTCGGCGTCGGCTCGTACCGCGCCCGTGCGTGGCGCCGCTGCAGGACGGCCTCCGCCCAGGCGAGCGCGGACGGCACGGCGACGATCAGCAGCAGCGCGGCGAGACCCGCCTGCCGGGGCTGCCGGGACACCCCGGCGAGGGGCCCGTCCCCGTCCCCCAGCAGCAGCCCGAGCAGCCACGGCCCGGCGGCCACCATGTACAGGGTGTCGAGCAGGGCGCCCGCGGCTATGGCGCGCACCAGGCGGTTCTGCGGCTCCTGTTCGGTGGCGAGCGGGCCGCGCAGCCGTTCCCGTGCGGCCTGGTAGAAGACGCCGGGCAGCACGAGGATCAGCAGGATGGTCAGCTGCTGCACCGTTCCCGGGACCATCGTGGTGCCGCACCCCCGTGCCGTGTACGTGCCCGAACCCCGCCGCCCCAGGATGACGCACCGGGCGGCCCCGCGTCAGGGGATCGGGCCGCCTCAGCCCTTGCGGCGGCGCCGGCCGAGGAAGAGCACCACGGCGAGTGCGGCGAGCACGATGCCGCCGGTCAGCGTGGTGCCCTTCACCGGTACGCCGTTCCCGTCGGCCGTGTCCTTCGTCCCGCCGGCCCGGTGCGCGGCCCCGCCGCCGCCTCCGTCCCCGCTCTTCTCCAGGTCCACCCGTACGACACTGCTCCGCTCGCCCTCGGAGCCGTACATCAGGGCGGAGCCGTCCGCCGTGTACGTCACGGACTCGGACTGCGGGAGCAGCGGCGATTCGACGTCGTAGTCCTTGCCGAGGCGGCCGTTCGCGAAGGCGTAGCCGCGGGCGCTGAAGTACGAGCGCAGGACCAGTTCCTTGCCGTCCGGCGAGAAGGCGCCGTCGGTCACCCAGGGGACTTCCCCGACCCGCCGGAAGATGTTGTCGCCGCCGGTGGTGAGCTTCGCGGGGCCCTCGTACAGGCCGCCGCCGTCCTCGTTCTTCGAGGCGATGTAGACGCGCCCGGTCTTGGGGTGGACCATCAGCGCCTCCGCGTTGCGCGCCCCGTCGGCGTACTTCACGTCGAACTGGGTGGCCCGGACCGTCGCGTCCTTGAGCACCTTCGGCTCGGGGAAGCGGTAGATCCAGACGTGGTCCCAGCTGCCGTTGAGGTTGTCGCCGATGTCGCCGACGTACACGTTGCCGTCCGGGCCGATCGAGATGGCCTCCACGTCGCGCGGCTGCCCGACGCCCTTCATGGTGATCGTCGCGACGGTCTTCCCCGTACGGGAATCGACGGCGAACACGTAGGGGCCGTCGTCGCTGTCGTTGTGCGTCCAGTAGATGCCGGGGTGGGCACGGCTGGCGGCGAGGCCGCTGGACTCGGTGATCCGGGGATCCTCGATCGTGAAACTCCGGTCGGCCCCGTCGTCGGCGAGCGCGGGGGCTGCGGCGAGGGCGAGGAGTGCGGCGGCGCCGAGGGCGGCCAGTCGGTACGAACGCATGGCACAAGTGTCCATCGTCACCTACCGGCCCGTAGCCAAGATCGGCCATGATGACGCCATGCGTTTCATGTGTGTCGGCGATTCCATGACCATCGGGCGCGCCGGCGACTTCACGTGGCGCTACCGCCTGTGGCAGCACCTGGAGGCGGTGCCCGACGGCCCGCACACCCTGGTCGGCCCGCGCACGGAGCTGTACGACGCGGAAACGGGCACCGCCTCCTCGTCCGCGTACGCCGCCGACTTCCCGCCCGCCGCGCGCCGCCACCTGGCGGGCTGGGGCGAGGGCTGGCTGCACATGGCCCCGGTGATCGCGGAGACGGTGACCGCGCACCGCCCGGACATCCTGCTCGTCTCGCTCGGCCTGATAGACCTCGGCTTCTACACGGACAGCGGCCAGACGACGGAGAACGTCCGCACCTTCCTGACGGCGGCCCGCGAGGCGAACCCGCACATCCGCGCCGTCCTCCTCCCGGTCATCCCGAACGTACGCGCGGAGACGGACGCCCCCTTCGCCACGGAATGCGCCCGCTTCAACGAACTCCTGGCCAAGGCGGTGGCCGACCTCGACACCCCGGGCTCCCCCCTCCTCCTGGCCTCGCACCCCCCGGCGTACGACATCCACACCGACACGTACGACGGCACCCACCCGGGCCCCACAGGCGAACACCACCTGGCCGCGGCCTTCGCCAACGCGATGCACCAGGCGTGGGGCGTGGGCGGGCCATACACGGGTACGCCGGAACGCCCGATGGCAACGGCCTCCGGAACCCGCTGAGACCTCCCGGAAGGGCGGACGCCGGAACGGCGGCCCCCGGATCGCCTCCGGTGCCGCCGTACCGCACGGGCGCCCCCTTCACGCGGCGGCCCGCTCGCCCGCCCCCCGCATCCGGTCCGCCAGTTTCAGCCACACCACTCCCGCGATGATCAGGCCGAGCCAGCCCGACTGGGCGAGGGTGAGGCTCTCGTCGAAGAAGACCGGGCCGAGGGCCGCCGCGCCGGCCGCGCCGATGCCCGCCCAGACGGCATAGCCGGTGCCCACGTCGATCGTGCGCAGGCCCACGCTCAGCGCCCACAGCGTCAGCAGGAAGAAGACGACGGCGACCAGGGACCACGTGAGCCGGGTGAAGCCGTGGCTGCCGCCGACGGCGAGGGCGTAGCCGATCTCGAAGACGCCGGCGAGCAGGAGCATGAACCAGGAGTTGGCGGTGGAGGGGCGGTTCGAAGACATGGCGGGACGGTCCTTTCGGAAGGAACGGATCAGAGAGTTCTCGTGGGTGGAGGAATCCGCACCGCTCACGCGGCGCCGCTGAGCTGCAGCCCGACCACCCCCGCGATGATGGCGACGATCCCGAGCGCCTTGCGCCAGCCGAGGCGCTGCCCGAAGAGCAGGGCGCCGAGCAGCGTGATGCCGACCCCGGAGACGGACGTCCACAGCGCGTAGCCGACGCCGACGTCGAAGGTCAGCAGCGCCCGGCTGAGGAAGTACGTGCCCAGCGCCCCGCTGACGAGGGTCACCGTCGTCCACTTCCGATGGGTGAAGCCCTCGGCCTTGCCGGCCGCGAGGGCGACGCCGATCTCGAAGACGACGGCGACGGCGAGGTAGACCCACTGCATGGGAGATCCCTTCATCGAGCAAGGCAAGTCTTTGCTTGCTCATGCAACTAAAAACACCCTGTACGCGCCCCGTCACTGGACTCGGGGACGCCAGAAGCTTGCATGAGCATGTACTCTGCTGTCAACAGCCACTCAGGGAGGACGCGTTCATGACCACCGCACCCCCGCACACGTCCGACCACGCCGTCTGGAACCGCATGCTCCTGCTCCACGCCCAGGTGGAACGCGAACTGGCCCTCGCCCTGCAACGCGCCAACGGCCTCGGCCTGTCGGAGTTCCGCTCCCTGGAGCACCTGCACCACTCCGACGACGGCGAACTGCGCATGCAGGACCTCGCCGAGCGGGTCGGCCTGGAGCCGTCCTCCATCAGCCGCCTGGTCGGCCGCCTGGAGAAGTCCGGCTTCGCGTACAAGGACACCTGCCCGTCCGACAAGCGAGGCGTCTACGCGGTCATCACGGACGAGGGCCGCCGCCGCTACGAGTCCGCCCGCGCCACGTACGCCGAAGCCCTCTCCTCAACCCTCAACACCCTGAGCGCCACCCCGGACCTGGGCACCACGATCCAGGCAATGCGCACGGCCCGGGGCTGACACCCCGCACTCCAGGCGCTCCGGCGAACTGACTTGCCGGGCCCAGGACTCGACCACGAAGTGTGTCGACCGGAGAGAACGGGCGCACGCCCTCCCGTGCCCGACGGACACTGGAGGAACCGGCGCGTCGTCGCCCGCACCACGAGGGCGGCAAGCACCGGATCCTTGCTAGCGTCAGTCATTCGCCAAGGAGGTTCGGTGCCGTCTTCCGTGCCCGCTGATGTCCCCTTCGACCTGCGAGTCGAGCCGATCGATGACGTGCTCAGCGAAGTGGAGCATGCGCTCGCGACGCGGCTGGACCGAGCCACGCTCGTACGCAAGCGCCGCTCCATCGGCGCCCGTACGAGCCGCGGCACATGGGCGCGGATCGAGCGGCGCCGGTTGGAGAAGATCGGAACCCAGGGCTGGAACGGGACCGAGTGCGCGGCGGCGCTGGACGGCGTCGCACGGCCCCGGTGGCACCGGGCAGCGGTCTGGCGTCAGCCGGACACCGCTGTGATGTGGCGCGTCGACGAGACCGATCTCCTGCCCGGCGAACCGATCGGCACCAGCGTCCTGACCGCCGATCCCGACCTGCCGCACGAGTGGTGGCAGGACCTGAACGCTTCGCTGGACGCCCTCGGAACTCAGCGCACCACGCGCGTGGCCACACCGGACACCGTCATGATCACCCAGCACGGCGTCACCGAGGCGATCGGCCGGTTCCTCTCCGACGGCATCGATACGACGCTGACCGAATGGCGCCCGGCACACGCCGACCTGAACTGGGCGAACACGACCGGCCCGGAGTTCTGCCTGTTCGACTGGGAGGACTGGGGAATGGCCCCCCGTGGCTTGGACGCCGCGTCCCTGTGGGGCAACTCCCTCGCCGTCCCCGCTCTGGCCGCGCGCGTCCGTCAGGAACGGCACCACGACCTGGAGAGCCGGGACGGCAAGCTGATGACGCTGTTCATCTGCGCCAAGATCCTGACCCCGGACGCCCACCCCGACGACCCCCGCCTCGAACCCGCACACCGGATGACCGCACAGATCTCGGAGGCCCTTCAGAGGGGCTGAGGGGCTGCCCGCTCGCGCAGGAGCCGGCGATACATGAGGAGCGTGTCGGCATTGACCTCGTACCGCAGCGTAGCGACTAGTTCTCGCAGATGAGAGGGGTCGTCCGTGCCGACGGCGATCCTTCCCACCCGGGGTAGTCGATAAGCGGTGCGGAATGCTGCCTGCACAGTCGAGAGGCCCTCGTCACGATCCTGGATGAATACGCCTGGGTCGAGTTTGTCCCACAGCGGATCCTTCGCACTCCCGCCGAAGGGACTCATGCCCCAGAGCTCGGCGATACCGAGAGACCAGCAGACGGCCAGGAGTTCGGAGGCTTCCAGGACATCGATTCCAGCTGTGAGGCCGGCCCGGACCATGACCACATCGGGCTTGGGCACTGTGCCGTCGACAAGACTGGGCAGCGGGCGGGGGTCCCAGGAGGAGATGCCCCAACCTCCGCACAGTCCCCCGGCCGCTGCTTCGGCCAGGGCAGCACACGCCGTGCCGAGCTTGTCCTGGTCGGCTGCCGAGGAGCCGACACCGGTGAGGGACCGCTCCGGGTTGTGCAGGAACACCAGATCCGGCGCGCGGCCCAAGTCGCGGTTCGACCGCTCAATGGCTCCACGAAGACGACCGGGATCAAGGGAGTGCTCAGCCCGGTTCGCGGTGGGGAAGAAGCCGACCTTGGTGGAGAGCTCGAAGTGAGGAAGGAGATCACGTCCGATGGCCCGCAGGACGGTATGGGACGAGAAGCCGTGGTAGTTGAAGCTGGTGTCGACTGCGTTGATTCCGAGTTCCAGCGCGCTGGTCAGGAGCCGGCGCTCGTGGCGAGACCGATGTAGCCCGAGGACAATTCGGGGGTCACGCTCGCGCACAGTTCCTCCTCCACCAGAATTTTGGCCAGTGCCACCACCTCGGCCCCCACCGGACCAGCACCTTCGTCTAGTTGCACCTCGTGGCCACTCAGGAGCATGCGGAGCCCGGGGAGGGCCTTGGCTGCGAAGGTGAGCTTCTTGCCCCCGGCCATCACGACGACGGTCTCGCCCTCCTCCTCGATCAGAGGCCGGAACTCGCTGACGCACGCAACGGCCTTGAGCGGGCCAAAAACGTCCAGGAACGGGACGTGGCGGCCGGGAGGAGCTTCCTGTTCTCGGAGCCGGAGGAACGCTGCCGGGTCGCGGGCATCGATGAGCCGGGAAGCGGCGGTGGCCAGCCGTTGCCGCTGGGCACCTTGCTCGCCGGGGGCGCCCCAGCGGTCGAGGTCGTGGCGGAACACCTCTTCCTGGCGGGACCAGTCGGCGAGCCACGCCAGCCAGCTCACAGCGGTACGTTTGGCGAAGCCGAAGGTCACATGCGTGCTGTGACCGCCGCCCCTGCCCACGCGCGTGGCCGCATGCCAGTAGCCGCGGGGGATGTGCATCACGTCCCCGGCCGCCATGGTTCCGGTCCAGATGATCTCTTCGCTCGGCGTGTTGTTCCGCTCTGCATCCCGGAACATGGGCGCGGGGCGGGATGCGCCTCGTACTTCCCACTGCTTCTCGCCGGCCAACTGCACGATGAGGACGTCGTGATCGTCCCAGTGCAGGTCGAATCCGGACGCGTCATTCGTGGTGAGGTAGACGTTCGCTTGGACGTGTTCCCGGGACCACCACTGCCACGCTCGGCACAACACTTCCATGGTGGGGTCGAAGACATTCGACTGGTCCAGGACCAGTGTGGCCCCCTCTCGCAGCAAGGTGCCCACCCGGCGCATGTCCGCCATCGGGATTGCCTGCCCCCGGGGGGTCACCTGCCGGTTCAGATAGGCGTCGGGGTGCAGTTCCTCACCGCCTTTGAAGAGCCGGAACTGCGGGTTGGCAAGGCTCCGTCGCATGATGATGTCGAGCAGTCGTTGAGGGGTAAGCAGCTCTGCCGCGAGGTGGGGTTTGGTGATGCTTCCCCGGGCGAAACCCCTTCCGAGCTGGGCTGGGCCATCCCACCCCAGTGCCTCCTCGACGGCGCGGATCAACTGATGCTCCATGAGCCGTTCTCCTTCCTTGCTTCGGACGGGACGAGGAGGCGGAGGGATCGCATGTGCTGCCCCTCCGCCGGAGAACTGACGGCTACGCCGCGTGGTTCAACCCGTCCCCGCCGGGCCACGGGCCGTCGCCCGAGGACCCCGGACCCGGGTCGGAGGCGCTGCTGTCATGCCGATCATGGACACTCGCGAGGACTTCCACGGCGACCAGGAGGCCCTCCTCGACGGAGGGTTTCTCGTCTCCCACTTCATGCTCCTTCCTCTAGCGGTTTCCCACCGGCTTCGGTGGGACGTGTGGCGTGCAGAGGCGCTCCTGACGAAGAGCTGGGGTGACGGCTTTGTCCATGGCCGGTCACCCGTCGGAGATCCGATGGTCGCCGAGCGTGGGGGACCGTGTCACCCCGTATGCGGACGCCCTGGAAGACGTCCTGGGACGTTTTCACGCGCCGCGAAGATCGTCAGAATCCGCAACAGCTCCGCCGTGTCCGTAAGATCCGGCACGACCACCTCCGCCCCAGCGACAGCCAGCTCTTCAGGGCTGTGAATCCCAGAGGCGACCGCGATGATCCGGGAGCCCGTGGCAACCGCGGCCTCGACATCCCGGGGCGTGTCTCCCACCAGAACCACAGGTACGTCGTCCCGTACTCCGCAGAGCCGCTGAGCCCTTCCCCGTGCGATCCCCACGAGGTCGGGACGCTGCTCCGCATCGGCCCCGTACGCCCCAACGGACAAGTCCAGCAAAGGGGCAAGGTGAAAAGCCGATAGCTTCACACGCGCGTTGGCTGCGACATTGCCCGTCAGAACCGACGACACCCAGCCGCCCTGGACCGAAGCTGCCTTGAGGAGCTCGCGCACTCCGGGGAGAACGGCCCCTCGCTCCCCGAGCTCCTCCAGGCGTTCCTCACCGGCCGCGCCCAGGGCGGCCTCGACGGTGGTCCAATCCGGCTCCGACAGGCCGTGGCGCAGGAACAGCTCCCGCATGATCAGGCGGTCAGTCCGCCCCTCGGTCCGCGCCGGCCCCGATGGCGGCTCTCCTGCCAGCGTCGAAAACGCTGCGGCATAGATCTCCTTGCTCACCCCGCCGTTCTCGATGAGCGTGTGGTCGATGTCCCACAGGATGATGAGCTCCATGCCGTCAGGGTAAGGACCGGCCAAAACCTCCCCTCCGGGAAACGTCCCGAAGCGTCCTTGCGGGAACACAGCCGCCCCGACTTGCATGGCATGCGTGAACGAGCGACTTCACTCCGTACTCGCCCGGCGCGGTGTCTCGCCCGAGTCACTGGCCGCCGTCTGCGAGGTGGACCCGAAGACCGTCGGCCGCTGGCTCGGCGGCCGCGTGCCTCACCCACGCCACCGCTTCCGTGTGGCACAGCACCTGCGCGTGGAGGAGACGTTTCTGTGGCCTCTCCCGCCACCACATGGCAGCCGCCCTGACGCAGGACTGGGGACCGAACTGGTCGGCACCTATCAGAACCGGGCCAGTGTTCCTCGTGAGGTGTGGCTCCAACTGCTGGCGGAGGCCCGGGAGCAGATCTGTGTACTCGTCTACTCCGGGACCTTCTTCGCCCAGTCCAACCCCCACGTCGCCAAGATGTTCACCGAGCGCGCAGCCGCCGGTGTCAGGGCACGGCTGTGCTTCGGTGATCCAGGAGGGCGCGCAGTCGCGGTCCGGGGCCGCGAGGAGGGAATTGGCGACACCCTCGCAGCGAAGATCCGTGCCTCCCTGACCTACTACCGTCCCCTGCTGCCCGAGGCAGGGTGCGACGTGCGGCTGCACGACACCACTCTCTACGCCTCCTTGTTCCGCTACGACGACAACTTGCTGGTCAACCCTCACGTCTGGGGACGGCCGGCAAGCGCCAATCCGGTGTTCCACCTCAAGAGGGCCGATGCCACCGGGTGGTTCGACAACTACGCTCAGAGTTTCGAAACGGTCTGGGCCGGCGCGCGGCCCTGGACTCCCGACCAGTAGGGCGCCACACCACATGGGTAGAACCGAGTACTACGACGACCCCACGGCCCCGAAGGCGAACACCCTCATCCCCGCCAGCAATCTGCTGGTCGTCGACCACGACGGCGCGATCCTGCTCCAGCGACGCCGGGACACAGGCCAGTGGGCCCTGCCGGGCGGTGCGCAGGACATCGGGGAAACCGCGGCACAGTGCGCGGTGCGGGAGTGTCTGGAGGAGACCGGCATCGTCGCCCGGGTCACAGGATTCCTCGGTGTCTACACCAACCCCAACCACATCGTCGCCTACACCGACGGCGAAATCCGCCAGCAGTACGAGAACACCTACATCGGCCGTCCGATCGGTGGCGAGCCGACAGTCAACGACGAGGCCGACGACGTCCGCTTCGTACAGCCGGACGACCTCGACCGGTACGACATCCACCCGAGCATGCTCCAGCAGATCGGCGACTATCTCGCCGGTACGTATCCCTACCTCGGCTGAACTGCCGACGCCGCGTCGACCCGGCCCACAGCGGCAAAGATCTCTGGCGACGCCCGACGGATGAACCGCCCTACGAGGCTGTCGGCTCCATACCGGTCCGTGATCTCCGCCACCCGCTCCTGGGCAGTCGTCGATTCGCCGTCAGGCGTTGTCGTCATGTCGCAATAGACCAGCGCATCCACCAGCAGAGGCTCATCCAGCAAGGGGAACTCCGCTTCCAACTCCTCCCGCAATCCCCGCTCCTCGGCCTCCATCCAGGCGAACGAGTGGTTCGCCACCAGCCGTGCCAGCCGTTCATCGGCACCGTGGTCGTCACGGAGGAAGCGAGCGCCGTCGAGCGGATGGAATCCGGTCGCCGCTAGGCGGGGCGCATAGCCCACGTCGTGCAGCGTTGCGGCAGCCACCAGCAGCTCGGCGTCCTCGCCGAGCATGCCCCCAAGACCTGCGGCGCGGCGTGCGACCCCTTGTGTGTGAGCCCACCGCCGGGGGAGCGCGGCACTGAGCTCCGCCTCCGCCACCTGCATGGCCCAGCCCACCATCGATCCACTCATGGCTGGGTTCTTGCCCGAGCCGGTCGGACCGGAACCGTCTTCCATCAGTCGCCCGGAGAAGTCCGGCTTCGCGTACGAGGACCTCCGCCCGCCCGGCAAAAGGCGCCTACGCCGTCGCCACGGACGAGGCACCGACACGGCCGGGGTCACGCGACGCGGACCTCGACAGGAGCGGTGGCGCAACTCTGGCATGCGTGCCGGCTCGCACGCGTGCACATCCGTAGGGCCCCGCAGGAGCGGCGGGGGCACCCCCGCCCCCCTCACCCCGCGGGCTTTGCCCGTACGTGCATCCGTTCGCCCTGTGGGCCGAAGAGGCTCAGGAACTCCACCGGGTCCGGGCCCGCCGCCCCCCACCAGTGCGGGGTGTGGGTGTCGAACTCCGCCGCCTCGCCCGCCGTCAGGACCAGGTCGTGGTCGCCCAGGACCAGGCGGAGGCGGCCGGAGAGGACGTAGAGCCATTCGTAGCCCTCGTGGACGCGTTGCTCGACCGGGCCGGACGGGCCCGTCGCGCCGGGCATGACCTGCTTGTACGCGTTCACGCCGCCGAGGTGCCGGGTCAGCGGGACGAAGGTCATCCCGTGGCGTTTGAAGGGGCGGAACGTGACCCGGGGATCCCCCGTGTCCGGCGCGCCGACCAGCTCGTCCAGCTGGACCCCGTACGCCTTCGCCAGGGGCAGCAGCAGCTCCAGCGTCGGTTTGCGGCCGCCCGACTCCAGGCGGGAGAGCGTGCTGAGCGAGATGCCGGTCGTCTCGCTCAGCTGCGTCAGCGTCGTCCCGCGCTCGGTGCGCAGCGCGCGCAGGCGGGGGCCGACGCCGGTCAGGACGGCCGCCAGGTCGTCGTCCGCCAGGGGGCCGTCACCGCGTTCCTTCGCTGCCATGCCTCCATTTGCCGACCCGGCAACACCGCTTGTCAACCGGAGCGAGCCGCCACCCCGGCCACGGCAGCCACCCGACGCCCCGCCGACCCGGCCACCGCAGCCCCCGACGCCCCGCCGCCCCGTCCGTCAGCCCGTCGCGCCCCCGGACGCCCCCGGCGAGCCCTCGCCCGCCGGGCCGATCATCGCCATCGACAGCCGGGTGAACTCGCTCGTCAGCCACGCCGGCGGCACCTGGCGCGGGCGCCGTCCGTGGTGGGCCAGCAGCTCGTCCACCGACCGCGTCAGCACCTTCACCACCACCGCCAGGTCGCCGTCGACCCCGTGCCCGCGCAGCCGCGCCCGCTCGGACTCGGCCGTCAGGAACTCCACCCACACCGAGCGCCACATCGTGAGATGCGCGTCCATCGCCGGGCTCACCCCCAGCACCTCGACGAACGCCACCCGCGCCGCCTGCGGGTCCCGCGTGACCGCCCGGACATACGCCTCGAACAGCCTGCGCACCCGCTCCTCGGTCGGGCAGGTCTCCATGCCCTTCGTCGCCAGCTCGGCCTGCGCCGCCTGCATGCCCGCCATCGCGACCTCGTCGTACAGGTCGGTCAGCAGCGCCTCGCGCGACTCGAACTCGCGGTGGAAGTCCCGGACTTCCACCTGGGCCGCCGCGCACAGGTCCTCGACCGACGTACGGGCGTAGCCATACACCGCGAACAGTGTCCGCCCGGCCGCCATGAGCTGCGCCCGGCATCGCGCGGGGTCGCGCACCGCCCTCACCCCGTCCCAAAGTTCCACCACGGCATCCACCACGGGTCCTCCTCAGTCCGTCCCGGCCCCCGGGTCCCACTGTCCACGCCCCGCCGCATGTACGGCAAAGACCGCCACACCGCGAACGGACGTCCGCTTCACCGCGCTTCGGCGCCCTGCGCCCGGATCGCCTCGACCCGTTCCCGCCAGGGCACCCGCCCGGGAGCCCCGGGGTCCTCGGCAGGCCCTCGCGGCGGCCACTTGGCGAAGTGCACCTCCTCGGCCGTACGCCGCGCGCACGGTCCGCACACCGTCTCGTCCGCCCGGGGGCGGAACACATGCTCCGGACCGTCCCCCTCGCACGGCACCGGCTGCCTGGGCGCCACCACCGGTACGTCCGGCACGGGCACCTCCGGCAGCTTCTGCACGAGCCGGTGCCGCACGAAGCCGTACGCCGACCGCACGCCGTCGGCCGGGAGTTCACTCACCAGCGCGAGCCGCAGCTCGGCCGCCTTCACCCCGCGCCGCAGCCAGTCGGCCGCCGCCCCGGAGAGGCTGCGCGCCTCCCGCACCCCCAGGTGCAGTTGCGGGCTCGCGTGCCGCAGCGACAGCAACACGCTTTCCGCCACCGCCACTTCGGCGTCCGGCGGCGCGAGTTCGTCCGCAGGCTCCTCGGGTTCCGGCCGCGCGGGCGTGCTCGCGGGCGCTTCGGAGGGTGGGTGGGGATAGTTCTCCCCACAATCTTCCACCGCAGGTGGGTAACCACCGACCGGTCGAGGCCCCGGATCACCGACCGCCGGAAGCCGCTCACCCGGAACGGCCCGGGTCTCCGCCTCCCTGCACCGCCGCGCCTCCTCGTCCGTGAGCGGCACGTTGGAGAAGAGCTGATCGGTCACCCACAGCCCGCGCTCGCCCTGGCGCCGCCACTCGTGGACGTACCCGGCTTCCTTCAGCTGCCCCTTGGCCTTCTGGTACGCGCGCCCCTTGATACCGAGCTTCTTCGCGTGATCGCTCAACGCCTCGCCCGTACGCCGCTCGGGCAGCCCTTGCACGTAGAGGATCAAGAGCTTCGCGTCACTGCTGAGTTGAGAATGCCGCACGATGTCGTGCGCCGCTTTCACATAGCCGTAGGACGGCGGGATAGCATGCCGAAGCATCTTCGGTGGACCTCTTGTATCCATCGCAGGGTGAAGGCCCTCGGACCAGGTGTTGCGAGCACCCCCGGGGGCCGCCCCATGCGCCGAGGCGCACGGAGCGTAATGACGCCGTCACCGTACAGCAGGAATTTCGTCCGACACCACCTTCGTCAACAGCTCGAACAGCAGTGCCGTTTCGACGAACGGTTCCTGCACGGTGGGCGCCGAGCGCCAGTCCAGCGGGTACGTCATCCCGTGCAGCGCGGGCACCCCGACGAAGTCCGATCCCTTACGGGTCAGCGCGTCCACCCCCGCCGGCCAGCGGTACGCACGGGCGGTGCCGGGCGGTACGAGGAAGTACATGCTCCGCATCCCGATCGACGAGCGGACGATCGGCCCGGCCTGAAAGTCCGTGAACTGCATCAGCTCGTACGCGACTTGCTCGCCGAGCAAGCCGGTGATCCGGACGGCGTCGAAGTGGATGCCCGCATGCCGGAGGGCGTGCCCGTTCGCGGGAATCCAGGAGGGCATCGGGTCCGGTGAATTTTTCGGTTCCATACGGAAAGCGTCGACGCCCGCACGTACTGTGACCAGGGACACAGGGCGTCTGTGCACTGTTGTGTACTTGGAGGTGGGGTTGTGCACTCCAGTAGTACCGGGGGCGGTACGGCCGAGATGTTCGGTGCGCTGTTGCGGCACTTCCGGGAAGCGGCCGGGCTGTCGCAGGAGGGGTTGGGCACCAAGATCGGCTTCTCCAAGTCGCAGGTGGCGATGGTGGAGAGAGGGCAGCGCCCACCGAAGGGGAACTTCGTCCGGCAGGCGGATGCGGTACTCGGTGCGAATGGGGCACTGTCTGCTGCGGTGATGAAGCTGTCGTTCAGCCACTTGGCTTCGTGGTTCGAGCCGTTCGCCGAGGAAGAGGCGAAGTGCGTCGCACGATACGAGTACGAGTCCAACGTCATGCCCGGCCTGTTACAGACCGAGGCGCACGCACACGCTCTGTACCGGGGAGCCTGCCCGCCCATCGACGACGACGAGATCGAGAGGCTGGTCGCAGGGCGGCTCGCACGACAGGCACTGCTGACCCGCAAACCGATGCCGGACATCAGCTTCGTACTGGAAATGGCCGCGCTCACTCGCCCCATCGGAGGTCGGGATACTCACCGCGCACAGCTCCAGCACCTTCTGGAGTTGAGCCAGCTACGCCATGTGAACATCCAGGTGATGTCACCCCACCGCAAGTCCCATGTGGGTCTGAGTGGGCCCTTCGTCCTGCTGGAGACCGACGATCGGCGCCGACTTGCCTACCTGGAAGTCCAGACACGGAACTTCCTAGTGACCGAACAACCCCATCTCGGAGACCTGTTCGCCAAGTATGGGATGCTGCGCACCCAGGCTTACGGGCTGGAAGAGTCGCGAGAGCTGATCGAGCAGATGGTGAAGGACTATGAGCGCTGACCTCAAGTGGTTCAAGAGCAGTTACAGCGGCCAAGAAGGCGGCAACTGCATTGAGGTCGCCCTCTCTTGGTCCAAGTCCAGCTACAGCGGCGAAGGCGGCGGCAACTGCGTCGAGGTCGCCACCTGCCCGCACACCGTCCACGTGCGCGACTCCAAGGACATCACCGTCCCCGCCCTGGCCCTCTCCCCCGACGCCTGGTCCGCATTCGTCCAGCACGCCTCCGTCTGAGACGTCATTCCCCGCGCTGAGCGAACACCTCACGCGCGGCCGTGAGGCCGTTCAGCGCGGCCGGGAAACCGGCGTAACCGGCCATCTGCATGATGATCTCGACGGCCTCCTCCCGCGTTCCGCCGACGTTGAGCAGGCCGTGGAGGTGTACGCGGAGCTGCGGGCCGACCGTGCCGAGGGCGGTGCACAGGGCGACGGTGACCAGTTCGCGGGTCTTCAGGTCGAGTCCCGTACGGGAGTACACGTCGCCGAAGGCGAACTCCAGCAGGTAGCGGGCGAGGTCGGGGGCGATGTCCTTGAGGGAGTCGATGACCTGCTGACCGGCGTGGCCGTCGATATCGGCGAGGGCCTGCTGACCGCGTACGAACCGGTCGCCGCCCTGGTCGTCGGAGGTGTCGGCGGGGACGAGCGCGGGTTCGTCGGGGCGGGACTCGAAGACCTCGCGGGCGACGGTGAGGGCGTTGAGGGTGGCGGGGAACCCGGCGTAGACGCAGACGTGAATGAGGACCTCGACGATCTCCTCGCGGGTGCAGCCGACGTTGAGCGCGCCGCCGATGTGGAAGCGGAGCTGCGGGGCGGCGTTGCCCATCGCGGCGAGGGCGCCGACGGTGCTCAACTGGCGCTCGCGGCGGGTGGGGCCGGGCCGGGTCCAGAGGTCGCCGAAGCCGAATTCGACGATGTAGCGCCCCATGTCGGGGGCGATGTCGGCGAGTCCGTCGATGACGGCGTCCTGGGCGCCGTTGGCGACCTCGCTGAGGGCCGCGTAACCACGCTCGTACCGGTCGTTCCGCTGTTCCGTGTTCATGGTGAGGACGGTAGGAGTTGGAGTGCGCTCCAACGCAAGCGAGGTCCGCGAAAACCGTTCGAGAGGGCGCCCGGGTGGCTGCCATGATGCCCGGATGGACGCCCCCGTACCCACCCCCGTCGACCTGGACACCTGGCCGCGCCGGGAGCACTTCGCACACTACCGGCGGCGCGTTCCGTGCACGTACTCGATGACGGTGGAGGTCGACGTCACGGAGTTCACGGCGGCGCTGCGCCGCTCGCCGCGCAAGTCGTACGTGGCGCAGGTGTGGGCGCTGGCGACGGTGGTGAACCGGCACGAGGAGTTCCGGATGTGCCTGACGGAGTCGGGCGATCCGGCGGTGTGGCCGGTGGTGCACCCGGCGTTCACGGTGTTCAACGCGGAGCGGGAGACGTTCGCCTGCGTATGGACGCCGTACGAGGCGGACTTCGGGGCGTTCCACGAGACGGCGGCCCCGCTGCTGGCGGAGCACGCGCACGCGGCGGAGTTCTTCCCGCAGGGCCCGCCCCCGCCGAACGCGTTCGACGTGTCGAGCCTGCCGTGGCGGTCGTTCACGGGGTTCAACCTCAACATCCGTGACGGCTACGACCACTTGGCCCCGATCTTCACACTGGGCCGGTACGTGGAGCGCGACGGCCGCCTCCTGCTCCCGCTCGCCGTACAGACGCACCACGCGGCGGCGGACGGCTTCCACACGGCGCGCCTGGTGAACGAGCTGGAGGAACTGGTGGCGGACCCGGCATGGCTCGGGGAGAAGCCGGCGAGGTGAGCGGGCCCCGGGCGGACCGGGGCAGCCCTCAGACCGGACCCGCACGCGGTCCTGCCCGGTGTGCCACAGCCACCCGACGCCCGCCACCGTGAGGAGAATCCCGGTGCCGGCTCCCGACAGGCGCCAGTCGTCGATCACGGCATCGTTCCCGGGGGCGACGACGGCCTTCGTCAGCCGCGCAGCTCGGCCAGGTCCTCGTCCGTGAGGGTGAGGTCGCGGGCGGCCATGTTCTCTTCCAGGTGGGCGAGATTTCCCGTGCCGGGGATGGCGAGCATGACCGGGGACGAGGCGAGCAGCAGGGCGAGCTGCACCTGTGCGACGGTCGCGTCCAGGCGGGCCGCGACCTTCTCCAGGCGCCGGGTGTCCAGCGGCTCGCGACCGCCGCCGAGCAGGAAGAACGGCACGTAGGCGATCCCGGCCGCCTCGCACTCGGCGAGCAGCGCCAGATCGTCGGCGTACGGGTTCTGCACGCATACGACGGGCGCGACGGACCGCGCCTCGGCGAGCTGCGCGGCGTCGACGTTGCTGACGCCCAGGTGCCGGATCAGGCCCTCCTCCCGGAGCCCGGCGAGCACGGCGAACCGCTCGGCGACGGACTCGCCGCCGGGGCCGCCCATGCCGCCGACGCGGAGGTTGACGACGTCGAGCCGGTCGACGCCGAGGGCTCTCAGGTCCGCCTCGACGAGGCCGCGCAGCTGGTCGGGGGTGGCCTGGCCGCTGGGGAAGCCGTCGGGCCCGGGGAGGGGGCCGACCTTGGTCGCGATGACCAGGTCGTCGGGGTAGGGGGCGAGCGCTTCCCGGATCAGCTCGTTGGCCCGTACACCGCCCCGGGCGTAGAAGGCGGCGGTGTCGATGTGGTTCACGCCCAGCTCGACGGCCCGCCGGAGCACGGCGATGCCGTTCTCGGGGGTCCGGGCGGGGCCGTCGAACGTACTCATCGGCAGCCGCATGGCGCCGAATCCGAGGCGGTCGACGGGGAGGTCGCCGCCGAGGGCGAAGGTGGTGGTGGTCATGACTTCATGCTCTCCGGGGGCCGGGGGGCGGCCCAGGGGGTGGCAGCTTGCTGCCAGGGGTGGGGGGGTGGGGGACGCGGGTGCTGCCGGACGGGCGGGACGCGGGTTGCTGCGAGACTGGCGGCATGCGGAACGAACAGATCTTCTCGGTCCACGGGGACGCGGAGCTGCTGGCCCGCGCGGGGCACCTCTTCGAATCCGCCCGCACGGAGTTCCTGTGCGCCGCTCGCGACCTGGCGACCTGGGCGCAGCCGGAGGCCCGTGCGGCGGTCGCGCAGCGCATGCACTCCGGCCAGTCGCCGGAGTTCGTCACCCGCAAGCTGCTCAGCCCGGTGGCCCTCACGGAGGAGGCGTCCCGGGCCCACGTACGACTGGTCCTGGGCCACGGCGCCCAGGTCCGCATCACCGACGCGGCGCTCCCGCACGAGACGATCATCATCGACCGCCGCGTCATGATCCTCGCGGGCCGCGACTCGCCGTCCGGCCGCGAGTACTCCGTGACCACGTCGAAGAACATGATCGACGGCGTCCACTCCCTCTTCGACGCGATGTGGCACCAGTCGACGGACTACGACGCGTACCTCACCACGGACACTCCCCACCTCACCGCGGAGTCCCGCACGATCCTGCAAGCCCTGAGCACGGGCCTGACGGACGCCACGGCGGCCAGACAGCTGGGCGTCTCCCTGCGCACCTACCGCCGCCGCGTGGCCGACCTCCTGGTGACCTTGCAGGCCGCGTCCCGCTTCCAGGCGGGGTTGCGGGCGGGGGAGCTGGGGTTGCCGGGGCGGTGAGGAGCGCTGTCACGGCGGGGGCGCGGGATCACCCGGCGAACACACGTCCCCTGCGCCCAACTCAGCCGTGCTCCATTCATTGCAGATGTTGCGGATATTGCAGATGTTGCGGATACTGGAGCCACCGCCAGGCGAGGACGCCCACCCGCCACGAAATCTAGGGGCGCACCGTGACGAAGACAGACATCAGGCCCGTATCGCTCCCACCCGAGAAGACCGCTGCGGCGAACCGCGCCCTCACGCGTGTCCGGGGCTACCTCACAGAGCACCCCGACCTCGGCCAGATTGCCGTCAAGCCCCTTGACGACGACGAGCTCGAACCCCTCACCCTGCCCCGTGAAGCCGTCGAGCTCCTCGCCGGACTCCTCGCCCACCTCGGGGCCGGCCGAGGCGTGTCCATCGTCCCCAGCACCGCAGAGCTCACCACCCAACAGGCTGCTGACATCCTCAACGTGTCCCGGCCTTTCCTCATCGGCCTCTTGGACGCCGGTGAGATCGAGTGCCGTCGAGTCGGGACGCACCGAAGGATCACGGCGTCGTCACTCATGGAGTACAAGCAGGCAGACGACCGGCGCCGTCGTGAGGCAGCGGACGAGCTCACTCAGCTCGGCCAGGAGATGGGAATGATGTAGTCGATGGCCTTTGTCGCCATTTACGACGCGAACGTGCTCTACCCGAACATCCTCCGTGACGTCCTCATCCGCGTCGCGGGGGCGGGCCTCGTGCAGGCGAAGTGGACGGAGAGCATCCTCGACGAGACGTTCCGCAGCCTGAAGGCGGACCGCCCGGACCTGGCCCCCGAAGCCCTCGACCGGACACGGCGGCTGATGAAGACCGCCGTACGGGACTGCCTGGTCAAGGGGTACGAACCGCTCATCGAGATGCTGGAGCTCCCGGACAAGGACGACCGACACATCCTGGCCGCGGCGATCCGCGCCAAAGCCCAGGTGATCGTCACGTTCAACCTCAAAGACTTCCCTGCGGAAGCCCTGGCGCCCTGGGACGTCGAAGCCGTCCACCCGGACGCGTTCCTCGAAGCGCAGATCGACCTGGCGCCGGAGATCGTGTACGGAGAGATCCAGCGCGTCGCCGACAGTTGGAAGAATCCGCCCGGCACGGTCGCCGACGTGATCGAGCGACTCGACAGGAACCGCCTTGTTTCCTTCGCAGCCGCCTTGAGGTCGCTCGCCTGAGCGCGCACGCGGTCTGCGGCCCAGCCGGGGCCCGGGTCGGGCGAGGCCGCGGTGGCACCCCCGAACGTGTCGTGCGCGGTCTCACCCCGCCGAGACCGGCTGCGTGAGGTTCACCGCGTTGCCGTCCGGGTCCGTCACGTGCGCGACCCGCTGGCCCCACGGCATGTCCTTGGGGTCGCCGCCGGCCGAGCCGCCCAGCGCCTCGACCCGGGCGCGCGTCTCGTCGACGTCGTCGACCTCGATGCTGAGCAGGATCCGCGGCGCGGCCCCGTCCGCCGGGACCTTCTTGGTCACCAGCCCGAGGTCGGTGTCGCCGATGCGCAGGCCGACGTAGAAGACCGGGCCCTCCTCCGGCACCCGGAAGATCTCCTCGGCGCCGAAGAGGTCCGTGTAGAACCGGCGCAGGGTGTCCAGGTCGGCGGTGAGGATCACTGGCTGGATGGTGGACATGGCTCACTCCTGTCGAGAACGGTCGCGTCATGGGGTGGACCGTCCGTGAACGGAGAACTCATCGGCCGCCGCGTGCCCCGCGTGGGAGGGTGGTCGTCCGTACGGAGCCGCTGGAGGCGCGCGTGAAGGGCCCCGACATACCCCGGGACATGTCCCGCAGTGCTCGGCTCGCCGCACACGGTGCCGCGTCCACGGCGCTGGCCCTGCGCAGTGACCGCGGTCTGCGGGAGCTGCTGGCCACCGGCACGCCACTGGGCTCGGGCATCGGCGGCCGGACCGTGCTGCTGGATGTCGAGGGCACCCCGGTCTTCGTCAAGCAGGTGCGGCTCACCGACCTGGAGCGGCGGCCGGAACACCTGCACTCCACCGCGAACCTCTTCGGACTCCCCGCGTACTGCCACTACGGCGTCGGCACCATCGGCAGCCCGGGGTTCGGCGCCTGGCGGGAGCTCGCCGCGCACACCATGACGACGGACTGGGTGGTCACCGGCGCGTACGGGGGCTTCCCGCTGATGTACCACTGGCGCGTGCTCACGGACTCCGGCGCCCCGCTTCCCGAGGAACTCGCGGATGTCGACCGGGCCGTCGCGTACTGGGGCGGCGGGTCGGCCGTACGCGGACGGATCGAGGGGCTGCGGGACTCCACGGCGAGCCTCGTCCTCTTCCTGGAGTACATCCCGGACAACCTGCACGACTGGCTGGACGTGCGGATCGGGGCGGGCGGGGACGCGGCGGAGCGGGCCTGCGCGAGGGTGGAGGACGAGCTGCGGGCCGGCATCGCGTTCATGAACGCCCACGGGCTCCTGCACTTCGACGCCCACTTCCAGAACATCCTCACGGACGGCCACCGCCTCTACTTCGCGGACTACGGCCTCGCGATCTCCTCCCGCTTCGGCCTGTCCCCGGACGAGGCCGCCTTCGTCGGGGAGCACGGGGCGTACGACGAGTGCTACGCCGTGAACCACCTGGTCAACTGGCTGGCCGTCGCGCTGTACGGCCACTCCCCGGCGGACCGCAGGGCCTTCGTGGACGCCTGCGCGCAGGGGAGGCCCCCGGAGGGGATTCCGGCGTCGATCGCGGCGCTCCTGCTCCGGCACGGACCGGTGGCGGCGGCGATGGGCGGCTTCTACCGCGCGTTCCAGCGGGAGAGCCGGGCGGTGCCGCACCCGCTGGGGACGATCGGCCCGGTCGCGTGGAGCGGGACCACATACTCGGTGGACAACGCGGCGGCCGGCGACGACCGTTGACCGAATGCAGCAGCAGAAGATCTGGGGCGCCGACACCGCCCGACGCTACGACACCCCCGGTTCCGGGATGTTCGCGCCCGAGGTCCTGGAGCCGGCCGTGGACCGCCTCGCCCAGCTCGCGGGTGACGGAGGAGCGCTGGAGTTCGCCATCGGGACGGGCCGCGTAGCCGTTCCGCTCGCGGGGCGCGGGGTGCCCGTCACCGGCATCGAGCTGTCGCGCCCGATGGTCGAGCAACTGCGTACGAAGGCCGACGAGGCGGCGATCCCCGTGATCATCGGCGACATGGCGACCGCGGTCGCCCCTGGGGAGTACTCCCTCGTCTACCTCGTGTACAACACGATCTCCAACCTGCTCACGCAGGACGAACAGGTGCGGTGCTTCCGCAACGCGGCCCGCCACCTCTCACCCGGCGGCCGGTTCGTGATCGAACTCTGGGTACCCGAGCTGCGCGCGCTGCCGCCGGGGCGGACGGCCACGGTCTGGCAGTCCGAAGCCGACTACATCGGGCTGGACACGTACGACGTGCTCCACCAGCACGTCGTGTCGCACCACTTCCGCTTCGACGAGACCGAAGAGGCGCGGCTGTTCCGCAGCCCGCACCGCTACATCTGGCCGGCCGAACTCGACCTCATGGCCCGGCTGGCCGGCTTCGAGCTGGAGAGCAGGCACGCGGACTGGACCGGCGCCGAGTTCACCGCCGAGTCGGGTTCCCACGTCTCCGTGTACCGGCTCCCGGTCTCGGGGGACCTCCCCTAGGGGCCCTTCTTCGCCGTGGCGACGGCACGCGCAGGGCCCCGCGGACCGGTCGGGTCGTCCGCGGGGCCCTGCGTGCGGGAGGAGCGCGTCAGTCGGTGAGGGCGTCCTTGGCCTTCTCCTTGGCCTGGCGGGCGTCGCCCTTGGCCTGCTCGGCCCGGCCCTCGGCGGTGAGCCGCTCGTTGCCGACGGTCCGGCCGGCGACTTCCTTGATCTTTCCCTTGGCCTGCTCGGTCTTGGCCTGGGTCTTCTCGTCAGCAGCCATGTCACTCACCCTTGCTGTGCTCGGTGTCGGGATGTCGTCCGCCTGACCGAACTTTCCGGTTCCAAACGCGGAAGTCGCGGAATCTGCCCGCCATAAAAATTTCCTCACCGCGGATGGATTAAGGCGCCAACCGGGGGCAACAGGCCGAACATGCTTCCTATCATTCTGGTTCTCCTCCTCGCCCTGATCCTCTTCGGCGCCGGTTTCGCCCTCAAGGCGCTCTGGTGGATCGCCGTCATCGTTCTCGCGATCTGGCTCATCGGATTCTTCGTCCGCCCCGCAGGTCACGGCGGCAAGCGGGGCCGCTGGTACCGCTGGTAACCGTCCCCCGACCATCCTTTTCGCGAGATCCGGCAGCACGTGCTGCCGGATCTCGCCCGCATTTCCCGATCTCCGGAAAATGCGAAACACAGGGAAGAGCGATGAGCCCGCGAGGTCGGAATACCGGAGGAACGGGCCTCGGCTCACGGCCGGTTGAACTCCGGCCCTGCCCCTGTCAGTGGGCTCGTTTACGGTGGCCCCATGGACGAACAGCAGCAACCGCCGGACGTACAGGACCAGCAGCCGCAGGGCGACGACCTCATACGGCGCTGGGCACGCGCCAACGGTTATCTCGTGAACGACCGGGGGCGTATACCCGCGATGTTCCGCGAGGCCTACGCGAGGGCGCAGGCGGAAACGCAGGACCCGGCCGGGGAGTAGGGCCTGTCCGGCGGATCTTCGCGGGCCCGCCGGACAGGTCCTAAGCCGCCGCCCGCCGCAGCGTGAACTCGTTGCCGTCCGGGTCCAGCAGCACGCCGTCCGGGCCGGGTCGCGCGCCCAGGGCCGTCAGGCGGGCGGTCTCCGCCGTCTCGTCCGCGTCCGCCGGGAGCGTCAGTTCGAAGTACAGGCGGTTCACGTCCGGCTTCGGTGCGACCGGGGGGCCGCCCCAGGTGAGCTTCGTGCCGCCCTGCGGGGACTGGATCGCGGTCTCCTCGTCCTGGTCCCACACGAGCGGCCAGCCCAGCGCCTTGCTCCAGAAGTAGCCGACGGCCTGGGTGCCGTCGCACGCGACCGCGCCGATGACCCCGGTGTCGGCGAGGAACTTGTTGCCCGCCTCGATCACGCAGAACTCGTTGCCGTCCGGGTCCGCGAGGACGATGTGGCCGTCCTCCGGCGTCTGGCCGATGTCGATGTGCCGGGCGCCGAGGGCCAGCGCCCGGGCGACGGTCTCCCGCTGGGCCTCCGGCGTGGCGCTGGTCAGGTCGAAGTGGGCCTGGTTCTGCCGGAACTTGGGCTCCTGGCTCTCGGTGAAGCGGAGGCCGAAGCCTTTGCCGTCCGGGGGCAGGACCGTGACGGCGTCGGTCCGTTCCCAGTTCAGGAGGCCGGCCCAGAAGCGGGCCAGGTCCGCCGGGTCGGTCGCGTGGAAGCCGATCGCTGCGAGGTGGGGCGTCATGTTCCGTACGTCTCCGAATCGTTGACGGGGCGCGCCCGCGCATCCTAGGTACGGCACACAGGGGACGCATCCCGATTTCGCGCGCCCTCAGTCCAGCGTCACCCGCGCCGTGACCGGAAGGTGGTCGCTGCCCGTCGCGGGAAGCGTCCGGACACGGCCCACCGTCGCCTCGCGGGCCATCACCTGATCGATTCGGGCCAGCGGGAACGACGCCGGGAAGCTGAACGCGAAGCCGCGCTTCGAGACGTTCAACCGCGAGGTCAGGGGCGCCAGGCCCCGGTCGTCCACCGTGCCGTTCAGGTCGCCCAGCACGATCACCGGGCCCGTCGCCTCGGCGTCCAGCGCCCGGCCCAGCAGCCGGGCGCTCTCGTCGCGCCGGGCGGTCCCCAGTCCGCCCGCGCCGAGCCGGAACGACGGCAGGTGCGCCACGTACACCGCGACCTCGCCGTGCGGGGTGCGGGCCACCGTACGCAGGCCCCGGCTCCAGCCCTCCGTGATGTCCACCGGCTTGATGTCCACGGTCCGGGTGCCGGAGAGGGGGTGCCGGGACCAGAGCCCCACCGTGCCCCGGACCTCGTGGAAGGGGTACGCCGCCGCGAGGGTCTTCTCGTACGCCGGCAGCGCACCGGGCACCAATTCCTCCAGGGCGATCAGGTCGGCGCCCTGGGCGGCCAGCGCACGGGCCGTACCCGCCGGGTCGGCGTTCACATCGCTGACGTTGTGCTGGACGACGACCAGGTCGCGCGGGCCCGGGTCCGGCGCCGGAAGGAACAGCCCGCCGAACGCGTACGCCCACGCCGCCACCGGCAGCACCACCGCCACCAGTGCGAGCACCGACCGCCGCAGTACGGCCAGGGTCAGCAGCGGGACGACGGCCAGTCCGAGCCACGGCAGGAACGCCTCCAGGAGGCTGCCGAGGTGGCCGGGGGTGTTGGGGACGGCGCGATGGCCGGCCAGGAGAAGCGCGGTGAGGACCGCGAGCGCGGCCGTGACCCGTCCCCGCCGCCCGGCGCGGTCCCACGCCCGCCACGAGACGGCGGCCCGCGCCACCGCGGCCACTCTTCTCACCCTCGTCCCTGTCATCACCCACCAGGACGGGGGTACGGATGCGCCCGGTTCCTCCCCCGGCCGGATCGGGGCCCCGGCGCGGCCGGTTCCCCCGGCCGGATCGGGGCCCCGGCGCGGCCGGTTCCCCCGGCCGGATCGGGGCCCGGTGCGCCGGTCTCGCTCACGGGCGCCGCCGCCCCCTCCCTCAGCGCCCGGGAAACCGCTCCCCGCAAGCACTGCAGAACACCGGTGCCGACTCCGGGGACATCCGGCCGCACTCCGGGCACACCCGGTCCAGTGCGCACGGAGCCTCGCCGCCCTCCTGCGCGTACACCGTCGGCTTGAGCGCGAGGCCGGGGCGGCGGCGGTGGACCGTCAGATAGGCGAGGCCGTCCGGGCCCGCCGTCAGGGAGCGGCGGGAGGTGCGGGGCAGCCAGGTCGCCGTCGTCGGGGTCAGGGTCAGGGGCGCCGCGCCGTCGCCCGGGGTCAGACGGCCGCTGCCCGCGAGGACCACCAGGAGCACGTCGAGCACGTCCTCCTGGTGCTCCCCGACCTCCGCGCCCGGGGGCAGCCGCACCAGGTTCGCGTCCAGCTCCCTCCCCCGCCGGTCGAGCTGCCACAGGGCGCCCCGGTCGTCGGGGCCCGCGGCGGCGAGCAGGTCGTCCAGTACGGCGAGTACCTCGGGAGTCGCGTTCACGACGACCAGGCTACGACCGGGTGCGGCCGGGGTGAGCCCGCGCGGCGGAGGACGGCCCCGGGTCAGGCAGAGGCCGCCCGGAGCAGGGTTTCGGCCGCGGCGGTGCGGGCGTAGAGGACGGAACGGCCGCTCCGGTGGGCGCTCACCAGACCCGCGTCGCGCAGTGCGGTGAGGTTCTGGGACACCGCCGCCGGGGAGAGCCCGGTGCGCTGTGCCAGTTGCGTGGTGGAGGCCGGGATCTCCAGCTCGGCCAGCAGCAGGGTGCGGGAGCGGCCCAGCACGGCGGACAGGGTGGCGGTTCCCGTGACGGGCCGGGGCTCCCAGAGCAGGCCGACACCGCGCGCCCGATAGGCGAGTTGGGGCGGGTCCGGCGGCGTCGTCCGGGTGCGCAGGCCGGGCCCGGCGAAGGCCGAGGGGATCAGCAGCAGCCCCGTGCCCGCCGTCGTGCGGGTCAGCGGCCGCTTGCGGTGGGCCATCAGCAACGCGCCGTCGTCCCAGCTCAAGGACGTGTGCAGGTCGTCGAGGAGGTGGCCGGTGCCGCGCTCGGCGGCCAGGCGTGCCCGGTACAGGATGTCGGCGTCCAGGACCGCCCTGATGCGGGCCCAGTAGGGGGCGAGGGCCCGTTCCCAGTAGGTTTCGAGCTCCTTGGTGAGCTCGGCGAGGAGCGGCCCGTACGGGTCGTCGCGCAGGGCGCGCAACCGAGGGCCGAGGGACCCCTGATGGCGGGCCAGATGGTCCAGGTCCCGGCGCACACGGTCCCCGGGCGTGGCCCGGATCGCCTCCCACTCCGCCGCCGGGGCGGGAGCAGGGCCCAGGGGGGCCGGGTTGAGGAAGTCGGGGATGTAGCCGCCGGTGAGCGGGATCAACTCGCCGAGCCAGCCCCGGTCCAGTCCGCCGGCCGCCCAGCGCGGGCGTACCTGATCGACCCAGGTGCGGTGGACCGGATGCGTGGAGTCCGATCTCAGCAGCCGGAAGCTGGGCGCGACCTCCCACATCGGCGAGACCGAGAACCGCACCTGCGCCAGATCGCTCGTCGAGAACGCCAGCCCGGCCAGAACACCCACTCCTCGATGGATTCACCCATGCCCGAATCAATGGCGGACCAGCCTAACGCGCGGACATCATCCCGCCATGACCTCACAGACGATCACCGCGGCGGCATCGGGCACCTGGGAGCTCGGTGACCTGACGGTCCACCGGATCGGCTTCGGCGCGATGCGCCTTCCGCAGTACGGCGAGGCGCTGGTCGCCGACGCCCTGCCGCGCGACCGCGACCAGGCGGTCCGCGTGCTCCGCCGCGCCGTGGAGCTCGGCGTGAACCACATCGACACCGC
Organism: Streptomyces sp. NBC_00708; assembly: GCA_036226585.1. Taxonomy (GTDB): domain Bacteria; phylum Actinomycetota; class Actinomycetes; order Streptomycetales; family Streptomycetaceae; genus Streptomyces. The sequence goes on along the minus strand of CP108997.1, from coordinate 4,029,207 downwards.
CGCGTTCTACTTCTCCCCGCTGCGCTCGGCCAACGAGCTGATCAACCGGGCGCTGGGCCCGTACCCGGACGACCTCGTCATCACCACCAAGGTCGGGCCCGGCCGTGATGCCTCCGGCGAGTGGCAGGCACACGCCACCCCCGGGCAGCTGCGCGGCCAGGTCGAGGAGAACCTGCGCCAGCTCGGCCGCGACCACCTCGACGTGGTGAACCTGCGCATCGTCGGGACCGGCTCGATCGCCGAACGCTTCGGCGCCCTGGCCGAACTGCGCGAGGCCGGGCTCATCCGCCACCTGGGCCTGTCGAACATCCGCCCCCACCACCTGGCCGAGGCCCAGCACATCGCACCGGTGGTGTGCGTCCAGAACATGTACGGCATCGACGCGTCGCCCGAGCAGAGGGAGCTCCTGGACCTCTGCGGCGAACAGCGCATCGCGTTCGTGCCGTTCTACTCGATCGCCGGGACCGGCCGCACCGCCGGCGCGACCACCGGCCACGGCCCCGAGGTCCGCGCCGTCGCCCGCGCCCACGGTGTGACCCCGGCCCAGATCAGGCTGGCGTGGACGCTGCACCAGGGGCCGCACGTCCTGGCCATCCCCGGCACCGGCGACCTCGGCCACCTCGCCGAGAACATCGCCGCCGGCTCCCTGCGCCTGACGGAGGAGGAAGCCGCCACCCTGCACGGAACGGCATGAGCACGGGCCGCATGAGCACGGAACGGCATGAGCAAGAGGCTCCCCCGCGGACCGGCCCTAAGCTGGCGCCCTTTGCTGTACGCCGATGAGGAGACGCGGTCATGGAACGCCTGCCCGACGAGAAGTACCCGCCCATCGAGCCGTACGACCACGGCATGCTCGACGTCGGCGACGGCAACCTCGTGTACTGGGAGGTGTGCGGCAACCCCGCCGGGAAGCCCGCCCTCGTCGTGCACGGCGGCCCCGGTTCCGGCTGCACCGAGCGGCCCCGGCAGTACTTCGACCCGGAGCGCTACCGCGTCGTCCTCTTCGACCAGCGCGGCTGCGGCCGCTCCACCCCGCACGCCGGCGACCCGGCCGTCGACCTGCGGCACAACACCACGGACCACCTGATCGCCGACATGGAACGCCTGCGCGCACACCTCTCCATCGACCGCTGGCTGCTGTACGGGGGTTCCTGGGGCTCCACGCTGATCCTGGCGTATGCCGAGCGGTACCCGGAGCGGGTCGGCGAGATCGTGATCCCGGCGGTGACGACGACCCGGCGCTCCGAGATCGACTGGCTGTACCGGGGCGCGGGCCGCTTCTTCCCCGAGGCGTGGGACCTCTTCCGGGCGGGTGTCCCGGAGGCGGCGAGCGACGCGACCCCGGATGTGCTCGCGGCGTACGCCCGGCGGACCGTCGACCCCGATCCGGAGGTACGGGCGCGGGCGACGGCCGGCTGGTGCGCCTGGGAGGACGCGGTGCTCTCGCAGGAGGCGTACACGGGCCCGCCCCCGTACAGCGGGCGGCCGGGGCGGGCGCGGGCGGCGCTGGTGCGGATCTGCGCGCACTACTTCTCGCACGGCGCCTGGCTGGAGGAGGGGCAGCTGATCCGGGACGCGGGGCGGCTGGCCGGGATTCCCGGGGTGCTCGTGCACGGGCGCGGCGACATGGGCGGGCCGCTGGTCACGGCGTGGGAGCTGGCCAAGGCGTGGCCGGACGCGGAGCTGACGGTGATCGAGGACGCGGGGCACCTGGGCGGGGCGGCGACGAGCCGGGCGGTCCTCGCGGCGCTGGACCGGTTCGCGGAGGCATAGACGGCCACACGCTTGCTTCGAGCGCGCTCGAAGGAGTTGGCTTGGGCGTCATGAAGTACACGCAGCTCGGACGCACCGGACTCAAGGTAAGCCGCCTCGTCCTGGGGACGATGAACTTCGGCCCCCAGACCAACGAGAGCGACAGCCACACCCTCATGGACGCCGCGCTGGACGCCGGCGTCAACTTCTTCGACACCGCGAACGTCTACGGCTGGGGCGAGAACAAGGGCCGCACCGAGGAGATCCTCGGCACCTGGTTCGCGCAGGGCGGCGACCGCCGCGACAAGGTCGTGCTCGCCACCAAGGTCTACGGCAACATGGCCGCCGACGGCGAGGCGTGGCCCAACCACGACAAGCTGTCCGCCGTGAACATCCGCCGGGCCGTCGACGCCAGCCTGAAGCGGCTCCAGACGGACCACATCGATCTGTACCAGTTCCACCACGTCGACCGGGACACCCCGATCGACGAGATCTGGCAGGCCATCGACGTACTGATCCAGCAGGGCAAGATCCTGTACGCCGGTTCCTCGAACTTCTCCAGCTACAAGATCGCCCAGGCCAACGAGCGCGCCCGGCAGCGGGGCAGCTACGGCCTGGTCAGCGAGCAGTGCATCTACAACCTGATGGAGCGCGGCGCCGAGATGGAGGTCATCCCGGCCTCCCAGGAGTACGGCCTCGGGGTCATCCCCTGGTCCCCGCTGCACGGCGGCCTGCTCGGCGGCGCCCTCCGCAAGGAGCGCGAGGGCGGCGGCGCCCGGTCCACCTCCGGCCGCTCCGGCGAGGCGCTGGCCGACCCGAAGGTCCGGGCGCAGATCCAGGCGTACGAGGACCTGCTCGACAAGCACGGCCTGGAGCCCGGCGAGGTGGGCCTCGCCTGGCTGCTGACGCGGCCCGGGATCACCGGCCCGATCTCCGGCCCGCGCACGCGGGAGCAGCTCGACTCGGCGCTGCGCGCGGTGGAGCTGGAGCTGTCGGCGGAGGTGCTGGACGCGCTGGAGGAGATCTTCCCCGGTCCGGGCCCGTCGCCGGAGAACTTCGCCTGGTAGCAGCGCCCGTCAGCCGAGGGCGGCCGCCACGGCGACAACGGCGAACATCAGTACGAGCACGGCCGCCATAATGCGGTTTCTGGTCTTCGGGTCCACCCGACGAGCGTAACCGGACCGGCGTTCGTGAACGCGCCGCGGCCCCGTCCCGGAGAACCGGGGCGGGGCCGTAGTCGCGCGGTCACGTACGGGGAGACCCCTACGCGGCCGTCGCCAGCTGCTCGCGCGGCACGAACCGTACGTGCGGACGGCCCGGCCGCAGGTCGACCTTCAGCCGCAGGCCGCCGAGGCGGGCCAGGATCACGCCGATGCCGACCGCCGCCGCCAGGGACAGCGCACCGCCGACCACCATGCCGGTGCGGGCGCCGTACGCGTCGCTGATCCAGCCGACGATCGGGGCGCCCACCGGCGTACCACCGGCGAAGACCATCATGTACAGGCTCATCACCCGGCCGCGCATGGCCGGGTCGGACGCCATCTGGACGCTGGTGTTGGCGCTGATGTTGGTCGTCAGGCCGATCATGCCGATCGGCACGAGCAGGACCGCGAAGATCCAGACGTTCGGCGCGAGCGCCGCGACGATCTCCAGCAGGCCGAACGCCGTACCGGCGGCGACCAGCATCCGCAGCCGCGAGGAGCGGCGGCGGGCGGCGAGCAGCGCACCGGCCAGCGAGCCGGCCGCCATGAGGATGTTGAAGAACGAGTACATCCCGGCGCCGCCGTGGAAGATCTCGTCCGCGAAGGCCGTCAGCCAGATCGGGAAGTTGAAGCCGAACGTGCCGACGAAGCCGACCAGGACGATCGGCCAGATCAGCTCGGGGCGGCCCGAGACGTAGCGCAGGCCCTCACGGAGCTGCCCCTTGGCGCGCGGCACGACGACGGACTTGTGGAGCTCGCTCGTCCGCATCATCATCAGGCCGACCAGCGGCGCCAGGAACGACAGCCCGTTGAACATGAAGGCCCAGCCGCTGCCGACCGTGGTGATCAGCACACCCGCGACGGCGGGACCGATGAGCCGGGCGGACTGGAAGTTCGCCGAGTTCAGGCTGACCGCGTTGCGCAGCTGGGCGGGGCCGACCATCTCGGACACGAAGGCCTGGCGGGCCGGGTTGTCCACGACGGTGACCATGCCGAGCAGGAACGCGATCAGATAGACGTGCCAGACCTGGACCACGCCGGAGAGCGTGAGCACGGCCAGCACGACACCGCAGGCGCCCAGGGCGGCCTGGCTGACGAGCAGGAGCTTGCGCTTGGGCAGCCGGTCGGCGATGACACCGCCGTACAGGCCGAACAGCAGCATGGGAAGGAACTGGAGTGCCGTGGTGATACCGACGGCGGCGGCGGACCCGGTGAGGCTCAGGACGAGCCAGTCCTGCGTGATGCGGGACATCCAGGTACCGGTGTTGGAGATCACGGCGCCCGTGGCGAACAGGCGGTAGTTGCGGATCTTCAGCGACGAGAAGGTCCCGCCGGGCTTGCTCTCGTGGGTGGAAGTCGGTGCGGGGGCGGAGTCTGCTCCGGATCCCGTACTCAAAAGGGTTCGCCTCCTCGGCGTGGGCATCGTGCTGGTCGACGGGGACGGAGACGTGTCTCCTACAGGTGGGCGAGCTTCTCCAGCACGGGCGCCGCGTTGCGCAGCGTCTCCCACTCGTCCTCGTCCAGGCCTTCGGCGAGGGTGGTCAGCCAGGCGTTCCGCTTGTCGCGGCTCTCGGCGAGCATGGCCTCGGCCTGCTCGGTCTGGCTGACCATCTTCTGACGACGGTCATCGGGGTGCGGTTCCAGCCTGACCAGACCCTTCGATTCCAGCAACGCGACGATGCGGGTCATCGACGGCGGCTGCACATGCTCCCGGCGGGCCAGCTCACCCGGGGTGGCCGAACCACAACGGGCGAGCGTCCCGAGCACCGACATCTCGGTCGGGCTGAGCGACTCGTCGACGCGCTGATGCTTCAGGCGCCGGCCGAGCAGCATGACGGCGGAACGGAGGGAGCTCACGGCGGCGGCACTGTCGCTGTCGTGGATCAGGTCAGGCATGTTTGTTAGCGTAACTCATTACCTACTCTAAAGACCACTCGTGTTACACGCGCGTAAGCGGGATCACCTCGCGCGGGAGGGCCGGATCACCAATCGATCACCCAAACGAGTGAGTCGATGGCGGAAAATCACGCACGGCGGGCCCGGGGGACGTAACCCTGCTTGCCATGGGATCGACAGTGCTCAGCCTACGCATAGACGGTGAGCTGCTCGACCGGCTCAAGCAGCACGCCGCAAAACGCGGAATGAGCGTCCAGGACTATGTGGTCCGGACGCTCATTCGCGACGACTTCGACGAGCGCTTCCAGGCGGCCGTCGACGAGACGGAGAAGTTCTACGGGCCGGAGAAGCTCTGCCCCGCCGACGGCGTGCCGGCCGAGGAGGTCACCTGACGCCCGGAGCCGGCCCGCTCCCCGCCCTTACGTGAGGCCGAGCGCCGGCATCATGTAGTAGAAGACGAAGACCGCCGACACCACGTACATGGCCACCGGCACCTCGCGGCCCCGCCCGGAGGCCAGACGCAGCACGCTGAACGTGATGAAGCCGATGCCGATGCCGTTGGTGATCGAGTACGTGAACGGCATCATGACCATGGCGAGGAACGCCGGGATCGCGAGCGTGAAGTCGCTCCAGTCGATGTCCCGCACCGAGCCCGCGATGATCAGGAAGCCCACCGCCAGCAGGGCCGGAGTGGCCGCCTGCGAGGGGACCATGGTCGCCAGCGGCGTGAGGAACAGCGCCACCGTGAACAGCAGCCCCGTGACGATGCTGGCCAGACCCGTACGGGCACCCTCGCCGACACCCGCCGTGGACTCCACGAAGCAGGTCGAGGCGGAGGAGGAGCTGGCGCCGCCCGCGGCGACCGCGACACCGTCGACGAACAGCACCCGGTTGATGCCCGGGAAGTTGCCCTTCGAGTCCGTCAGCTTCGCCTCGTCGCCGACACCGAGGATGGTGCCCATCGCGTCGAAGAAGCAGGACAGCAGCACGGTGAAGACGAACAGGATGCCGGTGAGGACGCCCACCTTGTGGAAGCCGCCGAACAGGCTGAAGTGACCCAGCAGCCCGAAGTCGGGCGACGCCACCGGATTGCCCGGCCACTCCGGGACGGTCAGCCCCCAGGCCTCGCCCGGCAGGTCCGCGACGGCGTTGATGATCAGCGCGACGACGGTCATCGTCACGATGGAGATCAGGATCGCGCCCGGCACCTTGCGGACGATCAGGACCAGCGTGAGCAGCGCACCGAGGACGAAGATCAGGACCGGCCAGCCGGTGAGGTGGCCGTCGCCGCCGAGCTGGAGCGGGACGGTGGTCATCGCCTTGTCGGGGATGCGCGAGACGAAGCCGGAGTCGACGAGGCCGATCAGCAGGATGAACAGGCCGATACCGATCGCGATGCCCTTGCGCAGCGAGCCCGGTACGGCGTTCATCACGCGTTCCCGCAGCCCGGTCGCGACCAGCAGCATGACCACGATGCCCGCGAGGACCACCATGCCCATGGCGTCGGGCCAGGTCATCCGGGGGGCGAGCTGGAGGGCGACGACGGTGTTGACGCCGAGGCCCGCGGCCAGCGCGATCGGCACATTGCCGATGACACCCATGAGCAGGGTGGAGAACGCGGCGGTGATGACGGTCGCGGTGACCAGCTGGCCGTGGTCGAGGAAGTGCTGGTTCACGTCCTTCGCGCTGCCGAGGATGATCGGGTTCAGCACGATGATGTAGGCCATCGCGAAGAAGGTCGCGAATCCGCCGCGGATCTCGCGGGCGACCGACGACTTCCGCTCGGAGATCTTGAAGAAGCGGTCCAGCCCGTTGGTGGGCTGCGGAGTCGGGGCGTCGACCGGAGCGGTGGCCGAGGGGGACATGTATGACCTCAGTACGTACTCAGAGGGGATCAAAAGCGGTCAGCTTTGGACTTTCACACGAATAATTCGAGCCAGCCATAAGCAGATTCAGTATGAATACATAAGGCGAAGATCGCTATCTCCGCGCGTAGACCCTTGGGCCGACTGGCCCGGACGCACTTACATACCCGCCGCATACACTGACCGCATGGCGAAGTGGACACCGAAGCACGAGGCGCCGGAGCCCCTGGAGGGCCCGGTCGTCGCGACCATCACCGGCGGCACGATCCTCTGGTTCGTCCTCTTCCTCGTCCAGATCCCGTTCTACGGCTGGTTCGACGACCACGGCCACCTGTGGTGGGTGTGGACCTGCCTGGCCGGTGCCGGCCTCGGCCTGATCGGCATCTGGTACGTACGGGGACGCGACGCGGCCCTCAAGCGCGCGGCGGCCGCGGCGGCGGTGGACCCGCAGACCGACTGAGGCCGGGCCCCGTACGACCACGGGACCATTCCCCTCCTTCCCCGGTCTGATCTTCGTACTTCCCGGCGGGTGCCCCGGACGTTCCGCCCGTACCGTCGGAACCATGACTCAGCGGGCATCCGACCCCTCCGGGGAGCAGCGAAGCGGTCCCTCCGGCCGGGAGGCCACGATCGACGCCGGGGCCGAGCTCGACCCGGTCCACCCGGTCGAGCTGCCCGAACCGCCCGCCGGGCGCGGACTCACCTCGGCCGAGGTGGCGGAACGGATCGCGCGGGGCGAGGTCAACGACGTACCGGTACGGTCCTCGCGATCGCTCACCGAGATCGTCCGGGCCAACGTCTTCACCCGGTTCAACCTGATCATCGGCGTCCTCTGGGTGATCATGCTGTTCGTCGCGCCGATCCAGGACAGCCTCTTCGGCTTCGTGATCGTCGCCAACACCGGCATCGGCATCGTGCAGGAGTGGCGGGCCAAGAAGACCCTGGACAGCCTCGCGGTCATCGGCGAGGCGAAACCCGTGGTCCGGCGCGACGGGACGGCCGCCGAGATCCACACCTCCGAGATCGTCCTCGGCGACCTGGTCGAGCTGGGGCCCGGGGACAAGGTCGTCGTCGACGGCACGGTCGCCGAGGCGGACGGCCTGGAGATCGACGAGTCCCTGCTCACCGGCGAGGCCGACCCGGTCATCAAGAAGACCGGCGACACGGTGATGTCCGGCAGCTTCGTCGTCGCCGGCGGCGGCGCGTTCACCGCGACGAAGGTGGGGCGCGAGGCGTACGCGGCCCAGCTCGCGGAGGAGGCGTCCCGCTTCACGCTCGTACGGTCCGAGCTGCGCAGCGGCATCTCGACGATCCTGAAGTACATCACCTGGATGATGGTGCCGACGGCGACCGCCCTGGTGATCAGCCAGCTGGTGGTCAAGGAGCACAACTTCAAGGACTCCATCGCCCGCACGGTCGGCGGGATCGTCCCGATGATCCCGGAGGGCCTGGTGCTGCTGACCTCGGTCGCCTTCGCGATCGGGGTCGTACGCCTGGGGCGCAAGCAGTGCCTCGTGCAGGAGCTGCCCGCGATCGAGGGCCTGGCCCGGGTCGACGTCGTCTGCCTGGACAAGACCGGCACGCTCACCGAGGGCGGCATGGACGTCACCGAGGTCCGCGCGCTGAACGGCACCGACGAACCGTATCTGCGCCGCGTCCTGGCCGCCTTCGGCGCCTCCGAGCCCCGGCCCAACGCCAGCCTCCAGGCGATCATCGACGCCTACCCGGCCCCCGAGGACAGCGGCTGGCGGACCACCGGCACGCTGCCGTTCTCCTCCGCCCGCAAGTACAGCGGCGCCGCGTTCGACGAGGACGGCGGGGCCTCCTCCGCCTGGCTGCTCGGCGCGCCCGACGTGCTGCTGGCCGAGGACGACCCGGCCCTCGCGGAGGTGGAGCAGCTCAACGAGCAGGGGCTGCGGGTGCTGCTGCTGGGCCGGGCACGGGGCGAGCTGGACGCCCCGGAGGCGGCCGAGGGCGCCGAACCGGCCGCCCTGGTCGTCCTGGAACAGCGCCTGCGGCCCGACGCCGGGCAGACCCTCGCCTACTTCGGCGAGCAGCGAGTCGCGACGAAGGTGATCTCCGGCGACAACGCGGTCTCCGTCGGCGCGGTCGCCGCGAAGCTCGGGATGCGGGGCGCGGAACACCCCCAGGACGCGCGCAGGCTCCCGGAGGACACCGACGCGATGGCGACGGTGATGGAGGAGAACGCGGTGTTCGGCCGCGTCACCCCGCAGCAGAAGCGGGAGATGGTCGCCGCGCTCCAGTCACGCGGCCACACCGTCGCGATGACGGGCGACGGCGTCAACGACGTCCTCGCGCTGAAGGACGCCGACATCGGCGTCTCGATGGGCTCCGGCTCCGAGGCCACGCGCGCGGTCGCCCAGATCGTGCTGCTGAACAACAGCTTCGCGACCCTGCCGTCCGTGGTCGCCGAGGGCCGCCGCGTGATCGGCAACATCACCCGGGTCGCGACCCTGTTCCTGACGAAGACCGTGTACTCGGTGCTGCTCGCCGTCCTGGTGGTCTGCTTCCAGGTCGAGTATCCGTTCCTGCCCCGCCATCTGACGCTGCTGTCCACGCTGACGATCGGCATCCCGGCGTTCTTCCTGGCGCTGGCCCCGAACAAGGAGCGCGCCCATCCGCACTTCGTACGGCGCGTGATGCGGTACGCGGTGCCCTCGGGGGTCATCGCCGCCGCCGCGACCTTCGTGACGTATCTGATCGCGCGGCACCACTACTCCGGTACGGGGGCGCTGGACGCGGAGACGAGCGCGGCGACGCTCACGCTGTTCCTGGTCTCGATGTGGGTGCTGGCGATCATCGCCCGCCCGTACACCTGGTGGCGGATCTGCCTGGTGGCCGCGATGGGTCTCGCGTTCCTGGTGGTGCTGGCGGTGCCGTGGCTCCAGGACTTCTTCGCGCTGAAGCTGGTGGGCACGCAGATGCCGTGGCTGGCGGTGGGCATCGCGGTGGTGGCGTCGGTCGCGCTGGAGTACGCCTGGCGGCTGGTGAGCCGCCGCTTCCCGGTGTAGTCCCCGTACGTGGGGAAGCGGCGGCCCTCGGCCCGTGCGGGCCGGTCTACTTCACGTCGACGTAGTCACCCGTGGCGGTGGCCGCCGGGGTGGTGGACGTACCGGCGAAGGTGTAGCGCCAGTAACCGTCGACCGTGGCCTTCACGGTCGTCTTCGCGTCGCCCTTGTTGTTCGTCTTCACGGTCTTCACCGTGGTGTAGGTGCTGCTGCCCTTCTTGCGGAACTGCAGCTTCACGGACTGGCTGGTGTAGCCGTGGTACTTGAAGTCGTCCCAGTTGGCCCGCGAGAGCCAGCCGGTGACGGTGATCGTCTTGCCCTTCTTGACCGGCTCGGGGGAGGCGTTGACGGTCTGCTTCGACGCGCGCTGCACGAGGGTCGTGCCCAGGTTGTCCTGGACGGCGAAGCCGATGTCGCCCGGGTCGACGTCGTCCGGGTCGTGGCCGTTGAGCGCGACCGCGTAGCCCGCGGCCTTCCACTTCGTGGCGTCGGCGTTGCCGAGCAGGTCGAAGTCGGGGTAGACCGCGATGTTCGCCTTGCAGGTGGCGACCGTGGCGGACACCGCCTTGCAGACGGGGAAGTCGTCGCCGTAGAACTCGTTGGTCGGCTGGTCGAACGAACCGCGGTAGAGCCCGACCTCCAGCATGAAGTCGTCGGCGAAGATGTCCACGTCCGCGGCGTGCGTCACGGTGAAGGTGGTCGGGACCCGCTTGGTGTACGTGGTGCCCACCACCAGCGGCTTGCCGCCGTTGATCGTGAACTTCGAGAAGGTGAGGGCGAGCGGAGCCGGCTCGTCCGCGGGCGCGGCGGAGCGGGCTGCGGTCTTCGCGCCGGAGGGCGTGGCGGCGGCGTGCGCGGCGCGCGCCAGCTCGGCGATGCTGCCGGTCGAACCGTGCGCGCCGTCGGCCTGGGCGGCCGACGGAAGGACGAGAGCGGAAAGGGCCAGGGCGCCGCTGACAGCGGCCACGGTGGCACGTATGCGCATGTTCGTTCCCCAAGGTGGAGAAGGGGGCCCCGGCACGACGGTCGTCGCGCGGGCCCGAGGTTGTCTGTAGAGCCTGATGGCCCGACAGACGAGACGGTCCCCACCTGTGAACGGTTGTGCGCTTCCTGAGACTTTTTTGTGAAGGCGCCCTTCCGGACCGCTCAGTCGAACCAGCGGTCCCGGGCCAGTTCCGCCGTGCGGGAGGGGTCCTCCAGCAGGGCCGCGACCTCGAAGCGGCGGGGCCACTGGCCGGACGCCCAGGCGAGGCCCGCCGCGACGCCCTCCAGCGTCGAGGCGTGCACCACGCCGTCCGGGGTCCGGCGCCAGTCCAGTTCGACGCCGCCCGCGCGCAGTTCGCCGTGTTCGACGTACGTGGCCGGGGTGGCGGGCCCCAGCAGGACGCGGACGGACTCGGGCACCTCGTGCTCCTCGCCGTCGCTCGTGACCCCGGCCTCGACGCTCTCGCCGAGCCGCCGCACCTGGAGCAGCTCGGCCAGCTCCGCCGCGTGCGCCGGGGCGACGGGCAGCAGGGGCAGCCCCTCGCTCAGCGGCAGCAGGTCCGGCGCGTCCGCGATCACCGCGTCCGCCGCGTCGGCCACCCGCACCTCGCCGTCCACCACCGCACGCAGCTCGTCCGGCAGCGTCACCTGTTCCGGGTCGAGCGCGGACAACGCCGTGTACAGCGCGTGCAGTTGTACGCCGGTGACCGGGCGCTCCCCGTCCGCGAGCCGGCCGAGGAGTTCGGCGGCCCCGCCCGGCTCGTCGAGGAGTGCGTCGACCGAGGTCCGTACGCCCAGGGCGCGCAGCACCTCGGCGTCGTCGAAGCCGGTCGCGTCGGCGGAGTCGTACAGGCCCGCGAGCCGGGCGTCGCTCCCGTGGGCGCGCAGTCCGGCCGGGCGGCGGCCGTCCAGCACCGGGTGCCCGCGCAGCCACCACGCGGTGTACGGGCGGACGGACTGCGTGGTGCCGTCCGGGAGCAGCACCCGGACCGGCTGGGTGAGCGCGTCGCGCAGCGGCGGCCGGGCCAGGAGCGCGAGCGCCTGCGGCCAGGCGTCGTCGTCGACGAGGTCCAGGTCGCGTACGGCGACGAGTTCGGTGGCGACGGGCGGCACCGGGCTGTCCGGGAACTGGTCGAGGATGTCCTCGCACCACACGTCGACGGCGTCGAGCAGCCCGGCGTCGTCCGGCTCCGCGAAGTCGCTGTCGCGCGGCTCCAGTTCGTCCGGGTCCAGCACGACATCGGTGGCCCGGACGAGGGCGAAGGTGGCGAGCACCCCGCAGGCGGTGAGCGGCTGTTCGCCCCAGCGGTCGGCCAGCTCCGCGTCGCACAGGGCGAGTTCGCCCTCGCGCATGACGTCGGCGAACGCGCTGCCGGGCAGCACGAGTTCCCCGGCCGGGGCGAGTTCGCCGTCCTCGTCGGTCAGCGCGAGCGCCCCGAGCCAGGGCTCGTCGCCCGGCTCCAGGGCCGCGTCCCGGACCAGGGTGAGCACGGTCTCCACCAGCTCGTCCCCGTCGAGCGCGTCCTCGTCCCAGATCTCCCCCGCGTCCAGCGACCCGGCGACGGCGGCCCGCACCTGCGGGGTCGTCAGCACGGCGCGCGGGGTGGCGGGCAGGGCGCCCAGCTTCTCCAGGAGCGGATGCGCGGCGTCCGGGTGCGCGACCTTGAGCCCGAGCCGGCCGAGGCGGTCGAGAACCGGGCCGGAGAGGGCGTCGGGGAGCGGGAGGAGGACCTGGCGGGGGCCGATGGTGGTGCGGGGAGGCGGGGCCGCCTCGGCGTCACCGCCCGCCGACCCCGTACCGGCCAGCGGCACCGGGAGGCCCGACAGGCGGTCCGGGTCGACACCGGTCAGGCTGTCGTAGAGCCGCCGCCACCAGGCGGGTTCGCGCTCCAGGCCGGCCAGGCGGTCGATCGCCTCGGTCAGCGGGACGCGGGCGACGCCCAGCGTGCGCAGCTCGACGCGGCGCTCAAGACCGGCGGGCAGCAGGCACGGCAGCACCTCGGCCAGCACGGCGACGGTCTGCGCGCCGACGCCCTCCACCACCTCGGCCTCGACCGGCCGCAGGGCGACGGTGTCCTTGCGGACGCCCGCGTCCCCGTCCCAGCCGTCCCAGCGCTCCGGCTCGGCGGCCGGGTCGCGCGGGGCGGCCGGCTCCAGGAACGCCACGCGCGGCAGCCGCTCCAGGATCGCGCCGCGCAGCGCGCCGTCCAGCCCGCCCTGCCCGAGGGGGCCCGGGACCAGGGAGATCGTCGCGACGGAGACCGGCTCCCAGTCGGCGAGCAGTTCCGCGTACGCGTCGGCCGCACGCTCCACCAGGAAGTCGGTGAGCGGTCCGGGGGCGGGGTGCCTGCGGGTGGTGTCCAGCGGCAGCGAGGCGATGAGCAGCGCGGGCAGGCCGAGCGGTTCGTCGGTGGGCGTCGGCGCGTGGACGACGGATGCGGTACGGGGGTGGACCGGGGCGCCCTCGGTGTCCACCGGGACGGCCCAGGTCACCGACCAGTGCGGGCGCAGCCGTTCCTCCAGCGGCCGGTCGGCGAGCAGGGCGGGCTCGATCGGGCCGTGGTGGACGGCGGTGCGCCAGCGGTGCGTGCCGTGCGCGGAGTCCTCGATGTGCGTGTACGGGCCGTGCTGGGAGCGGCGCAGGGTGCGTACGCCCTCCGGGGTCTCGACGACGACCTCGTCGAGCCCGGTCAGCGTGAGGAGCAGCGCGTCGTCCACGGCGGCGAGCAGCCGGCCCACCAGGTCCTCGGCGACGCCGTCGCGCAGCGGCAGCACCACGACGGTGTCGTAGCCCTCGGGTGCGGTGCCCTCGGCGGGCAGCGGGAGGCGCAGCAGCGGTACGTGGCCGTCGCGGCGGCGCAGCTCGTCGCCCAGGCCGGGGCTGCCGACGGCGGCCTCCCGGGCGAGTTCGCGGGCCTCGGCGAGGGACCAGCGCACGCCGCCGTGCCGGCCGACGACCGCCGGCTCGTCGCTGACCGCGAGGACGGCGGCGAACCCGACGCCGAACCGGCCCACGGCGCCCTCGTGGCCCTCACGCTTGGCGGAGGCGCGCAGCGTGGACAGCGACTCGACGCCGGTGGCGTCCAGGGGGGCGCCGGTGTTCGCGGCGGCGAGGACGGCGGGGGCGCCGTCCGCTGCCGGGTGCAGCGTGAGCCGGAGGCGGCCGGGGGTCCCGGCGCGGGCCGCGGCGTCGGCGGCGTTCTGGGCCAGCTCGACGACGAGGCGGTCGCGGTAGCCGCCGAGCGCGAGGTCCTCCTCGGCGTTGGCGTCCTCCCGGAACCGGGCGGGCCCCGCGCCCCAGGCGTCGAGCACGCCGCGCCGCAGCCGCGCGGTGCCGAATGGGTCGGCGCCCTCGGTCGCGTTGATGCCCATGGGCGTACTCCCTCTGCCGGTTTCCGGTAACGCGTACCCCGCGAAGCTACCGGGTACGGGCGCGCCCCCCGAACGCACCGGCCCCCGGGGCGCGGGCTTCCGTCCTCAATCGCCGGACGGGCTGGGTTTCCGCAGGGCACGGGCCCACCACCCCCCGGGTTCCGTCCTCAAACGCCGGACGGGCTGGGTTGGCCGGTGCAGGCCGGAAGCAACCGCGGGCCGCATTCAACGGATCAGGCGAACCACATCGAGCCCGTCCGGCGTTTGAGGACGGAACCGGCTCGCCGGAGCACCCGAGGTCACCGGGGCCCCCGCCCCGGAGGGGCTACGCGTGGCCCAGGTCCTCCGAGGAGGAGGACGACGCCTCGTGCAGCGGATACTCGTCCACCCGCACCGTGTCCAAGCGATGCGGCACCGCCGCAGGCGGCTTCGGCATCACCGCCGCCTCCGAGTGCCCCCCGCACCCGTACGACAGCGACACCACATGCCCGTCCGCCGGACCGAACTCGTTCGCGCACACCCCGAACGCCTGCCGCAGCGAGCCCGACAGCGGCACCAGGAAGGCGCAGGACACGCACGAGGCCGGCGCGGCCTGCGCCATCGGCGTCTTCGGGCCGAACTCCTCGTCCCAGCGGTCCGCCGCCGAGTGCAGCCCGTAGCGGGACAGCACCCGCGCCCGCCGCATGCCCAGCTCGTCCGCCACCGCGGCGATCGAACCGCGCACGGCCGGATCCGGGCGCGTCGTCAGCTCCGCGTCCTCCACGTCGACGAGGTCGGCCAGCTCGTCGGTGGCCGGCGCGTTCGGCAGCGGCTCGTCCGCCCCCGTGTACCCGGGCTCCAGCCGCAGGTCGTCCGCCTCGGTGGGCAGCAGGTCGCCCGGGCCCATGTCGCCCGGCCGCAGCCGCTCGCTCCACGGCACCCACTCCGGCGCGAGGAGCGCGTCGCTGCCCGGCAGCAGCACGGTCTCGTCCAGCGTGACGTTCTTCGCGCGGGAGGCCCGCGCGACCGTCACCGCCCAGCGCCAGCCCCGGTACCCCGGGTCCTTGCACTCGAAGTAGTGCGTGACGACCCGGTCCCCCTCGGAGACCACCGCCACATGCTCACCCACGATCCCCGGCGCGGCAGCCTCCTCGGCGGCCGTGCGGGCGAGGTCCACCGCCTCGGCGCACAAACGGTCGGGCACAGGGGTACGGGCGGTACGGGCCGTACGGCCTCGCGTCGTCGCAGCACTCACAGGTCTCGCTTCTCTCCTACGCCAGTCTCACGAGCGCGCCAGCACATCGACCATCGATTTCGGCCATACGGTCGCGGACGGAGCGGACCTGGGGGCCGCGTCGACGTCCACACCCGTTGAGCCAACCTCGGGCACGCCTTCCGCAATCCATTCTGCGGGATCGCCGAGAAGCGCGCGGCCGAGAACAACCGCCGGTGGCGCGCTACGCACGGTACCCTCTCCGCCGCCCCCCGCCCACCTGCCGTCCCAAACGGCGCCGTATCCGCGCCGCGCGCCGCCCACCGTCCGGCCGCCCCCGGGGGGCGCCCCGCACCCCCCGCCACCTGGCCGATCACTGACCCGACGGGGCGGTCCGGCCCGCGCCCCGCAGTGATGCCGGTTCGCATCGCCCGGTCCTGGGGCACTATGACCAAGTGGCTTCTGCCAGGTCGCACGACGGACCCGGCCCCTTCCGCAGGACGGGCCGGTCGATCGGTCATGCCCTGAGAGTCCCGTTCACCGGCACCGCCCGGGGCATCCGGAAGGCCACGCACGCGCACGGCGCCGGCGAGAGCGGCCTCGGCAAGCTGATCGAGCTGCACGCGGTGAACGGCGCGGGCGACGTGATGATCACCGTCGCCCTCGCGTCCACCGTGTTCTTCTCCGTACCCACGGACCAGGCACGCGGCCGGGTCGCGCTGTACCTCGCCGTCACGATGGCGCCGTTCATCCTGCTCGCCCCGGTCATCGGCCCGCTCCTGGACCGCCTGCCGCACGGCCGCCGCGTCGCGATGGCCGGTTCCATGCTGGCGCGGGCGCTGCTGGCGCTCACCATGTCGGGCGCGGTCGCCACCGGCGGCCTGGAGCTCTACCCGGCGGCGCTCGGCGTCCTGGTCTGCTCGAAGGCGTACGGAGTGGTGCGCAGCGCCGTCGTACCGCGCCTGCTGCCACCGAAGTTCTCGCTGGTGAAGGCCAACTCCCGGGTGACCCTGGCGGGTCTGCTGGCCACCGGGGCCGCCGCGCCGATCGGGGCGGGGCTCCAGATGATCGGCCCGCCGTGGCCGCTGTACGGCGCCTGCGCGGTGTTCGTCGGCGGCGCGATCCTGGCGTTCACGCTGCCGCCCAAGGTGGACTCCGCGAAGGGCGAACGCAGGGCGCAGCTCGTACCGCCGCACGGCGAGGGCACGCCCCGCCCGGAACCGCTGCGGTCCGCCTCCACGCAGGCCGGGGCCAAGGGCCGCCGGTGGCGCAAGCGGCGGGAGAACGGTGAGCGGCGGCCGGGGCTGCGGTCCGTCGGCCCGTCCGTCCTGCACGGCCTCCAGGCCAACGCCGCACACCGCGCGCTCTCCGGCTTCCTGATCTTCTTCCTCGCGTTCCTGCTGCGCGAGCACCCGCTCGCCGGGCAGAGCGCCGCGATCTCGCTGGGGATCGTCGGCGTGGCGGCGGGTGTGGGCAACGCGCTGGGCACGGCGGTCGGCTCCTGGCTGAGGGCGCGCGGCCCCGAGATCATCGTCGCCTCGGTCCTGGGCCTGGCGCTCGGCGTCGCCGTCCTCGCGGCCATCTTCTTCTCCACGGTCATGGTCGCCGCGCTCGCCGCGACGGCGGGCCTCACGCAGGCCCTGTCGAAGCTGTCGCTGGACGCGATGATCCAGCGCGACGTGCCGGAGGAGGTGCGGACGTCCGCGTTCGCCCGCTCCGAGACGGCGCTCCAGATGGCCTGGGTGGTGGGCGGCGCGATCGGGATCGCCCTCCCCCTCAACGGCGTACTGGGCATGTCCGTCGCCGCCGGGCTGCTCGCGCTCGGTGCTTCCGCCTCCGTACGGGGGCTGCTGGGCGCCGCGCGGCGCGGCTCGCCGCACCCCCGCGTGGCGTGAGCGGGAGCGACCGATAGCCTTCGGCCCATGACCGTTGCGTTCTTCTCCGGTAAGGGCCGTCGAATCGGCGTCGCTCTTGGTGCCGTGTCCGCGGGACTTCTTGTCCTCTCCGCCTGCGACAAGCCGACGCCGCTCGCCACCGTGACGGTCGGCGACAACTCGGTGAGCACCGAGGCCGCCTGCTACAACGACGGCAAGGCCCTCAAGGAATCCGAGGTCAAGTCCTGCCTCAACAAGGAGGCGGAGAAGACCGTCAAGGTCTCGATGTCCGACACGGTCCACTTCGGGGTCGACCCGGAGATCGCGGACCACGGCTGGACGCTCTTCATCAACGGCCAGCAGGCCGAGCAGGAGCCGTTCAAGAAGACCTACCGGTCGATCTCGGGCAGCGCCTTCTTCTCCAGCCAGACCGGCGAGACCGCGGACAAGACGCAGATCAGCGTGGTGGAGACGAAGGGCGCGAGCGTCCTCGGCGTCTGGCACTTCGAGCTGAAGAAGACGGACTGACCCTCTCCCGACCTCGAAGGGCTCCTCTTCGTGCGCGTGCTTGTCGTGACCGCGGTCCCGGTGGAACGGGACGCGGTCACGCGTGCGTACGGGGACGGGCCCGGGGTCCGGGCGGTGCGCGGCGCGGAGATCCACCGCACCGGCCCGCTGGACGTGCTCGCGGGCGGCGCGGGCCCGGCCGCCGCGGCGGCGTCGGCGGCCTTCGCCCTCGCCGCGGACCGCTACGACCTGGTGGTCTCGGCGGGCATCGGCGGCGGCTTCGCCCCGGCCGCCCCGGTCGGCTCGCTCGTCGTGGCCGACGCGATCGTGGCCGCCGACCTGGGCGCGGACACCCCGGACGGCTTCCTGCCGGTGACGGCGCTCGGTTTCGGCCGCGACCGGTTCGCGCCGCCGCCCGCGCTGGTCCGGGAGACGGCCGCCGCGACGGGCGCGCGCACCGGCGGCATCCTCACCGTCTCCACGGTGACCGGCACGGCGGAACGCACCGCCGCCCTCCTCACCGCCCACCCCGCCGCCGTCGCCGAGGCCATGGAGGGCTTCGGGGTCGCGGAGGCGGCGGCCCTCGCCGGCGTACCGGTCCTGGAGATCAGGGCCGTGTCGAACACCGTCGGCCCGCGCGACCGCGACGCCTGGCGCATCGGCGACGCGCTGACCGCGCTGACCGGCGCGTTCCGCAGGCTCATACCCGTACTGGAAGGCTGGACCCGCCATGACCGAGACGACACCGCAGGCTGACGCGCTGCGCATCGCCTTCTCGCCCTGCCCGAACGACACGTTCGTCTTCGACGCCTGGGCGCACGGCAGGGTCCCCGGCGCGCCGGCGCTGGACATCACCTTCGCGGACATCGACCTGACCAACGGCATGGCCGAGCGCGGCGAACTGGACGTGCTCAAGGTGTCGTACGCGGTGCTGCCCTGGGTCCTGGAGGAGTACGCGCTGCTGCCGTGCGGCGGCGCGCTGGGCCGGGGCTGCGGGCCGCTCGTCCTCACCCGCGAGGCGGGCACCGACCTGACCGGGAAGACCGTCGCCGTACCGAGCGAGCGCTCCACCGCCTACCTGCTGTTCCGCCTCTGGGCGGCCGAGGTGGTGCCGGGCGGGGTCGGCGAGATCGTCGTCATGCCGTTCGACCAGATCATGCCGGCGGTCCGGGACGGCAAGGTGGACGCCGGCCTGGTCATCCACGAGGCGCGCTTCACGTACCGGAACTACGGCCTGCACAGCCTGGCCGACATGGGCCGGCACTGGGAGGACACCACCGGCCTGCCGATCCCGCTCGGCGCGATCATCGCGAAGCGCTCGCTGGGCGCGGACACGCTGAAGCTGCTCGCCGAGTCCGTCCGCACCTCGGTCCGCATGGCCTGGGACGACCCGGAGGCGTCCCGCCCGTACGTTCTCGCGCACGCCCAGGAGATGGACCCGTCCGTCGCGGACCAGCACATCGGCCTGTACGTCAACGAGTTCACCGCGGACCTGGGCGAGGACGGCTACGCCGCGATCCGCGGCCTGCTGACCCGCGCGGCGGCCGAGGGCCTGGTCCCGGCGCTCGCCCCGGACGCGCTGTCGTTCGGCTGAGAGCCGGGCGTCTCCCGCGTACGGGGGCACGCCTCGTCGGCCATCCTCCTCAACCGGGGGTGGCCGAGCTTCCCGACCAGTTCGACCCGGTAGCAGGCCATCGTCTCCTCGAGGTCGTCGGGGCGGCCGTAGCGGGCGTGCGTGGAGAAGGTGACGACTGTGGTGTCACCCTCCCGGGAGAGCCCGGCGACCCCGATGCCCCCCTCGTGCGGCACCGGAACGGCGGCGAGCCGCGCCTCGGTGAGCGGGGCGTCCCGGGAGGCGTCGAAGAGCGCCCTGGCGTAGTCCCCGGCGTCACGCTCCATGCGATAGCCCGCCTGCCGCTCGTCCGTGGTGCCGGGCGGTGGCGGGCGGGGAACGCTCGCCATCGCCCAGAAGACGCCGATGACGACGACAGCCGCGAGGGTCCCGCCGCAGCCGGCGATGGCGCGGTAGGTCGCGGACTGACGCGGCGGGGAGTAGCCGGCGCTCATGGCGGAGGCCCTACACGTCGAGCTGGTCCGCGACCGCCCTCAGCAGGCCGGCGATCTTGGCGCCCGACGCCTTGTCGGGGTAACGGCCGCGTTCCAGCATCGGGGTGATGTTCTCCAGGACGGTCGTCAGGTCCTGGACGATCGAGGCCAGCTCGTCCGGCTTGCGGCGCTGGGCCGCCGCGACGGACGGGGTCGGGTCGAGGACGGTCACGGAGAGCGCCTGGTCACCGCGCTGCCCGGCGACCACGCCGAACTCGACGCGCTGGCCGGGCTTGAGAGCGTCGACCCCGGCCGGGAGCACGGACGAGTGCACGAAGACGTCGCTGCCGTCGTCGCGGGAGAGGAAGCCGAAGCCCTTCTCGCTGTTGAACCACTTGACCTTGCCAGTCGGCAAAGCACGCACCCCATCTCAACCCGTATGCCGGAACGAAAGCCCTCAGCAGGTCAGGCCGTCCTGTGGTCGTGCTCCCCTGCCGGGCCTGAAGCCTCCACAGGTGACGTACCCCTCGTCAAGCCTGGTCATCCGGACTGTGTCCGGAAACGGCACCTGCTTCACCCGGACACGGTTCCCCGTGCCCGGGAACTACCCTGACGGGGTGAGTACCTCATCTTCCGGCGCAGGCGACCGGCTGGTCCGGATCGGCGCGATCGTCTTCTTCCTCGGCGCCCTCTCCACCCTCGCCACCATGGCGCCCCTGTTCCTGGGCACCCGCCCGCTGCCGTCCGTCTTCTGGTCCCTGTGCATGCTGATGGGCGTCGGTTTCCTGATCGCGGCGGCGGGCGTCATCCGCTCGGTCCGGTACGGGCGGGGTCCCACGAGCGGTAGCTAGGGTCGGTACGTGTCCAGCCAGGCCGGCAGTTCGGTGAGGGACGTGAGGACCACGTCCGCGCCCGCGTCGCGCAGCTCCGCCGCGCCGCACGGGCCCGTCGTGACGGCCACGGAGACGGCGTTCGCCGCCTGGGCGCCGCGTACGTCGCCGATGTGGTCGCCGACGTAGACCGTGGCGCCGTGCTCCTTCAGGGCCACCGCCTTCCGCTCGGCCCAGAGGTTGCCCACGATGACGTCCGGTTCGATGCCGAGGTGCGCCAGGTGCAGCTTGGCGTTCGGCTCGTACTTGGCGGTGACCACGAGCGTCCGGCCGCCGCGCGCCCGTATCGCCTCGACCGCCTCCCGCGCGCCCGGCAGGGCGAGCGTCGGGGTGATCGCGTACGAGGGGTAGATCTCCCGGTACCGGTCCGCGACGGCGGGCACCTCGGCGGCCGGCAGCCAGTTCGCCAGCTCCTCCTCCAGCGGCGGGCCCAGGCGGCTCACGACCAGGTCGGTGTCGATCGCGGCGCCCGTCTCGGCGACGAGGGCCTCGTAGACGGCCTTGATGCCGGGGCGGGAGTCGATGAGCGTCATGTCCAGGTCGAAGCCGACCGTCAGGGGTGTGGGGGTCATGTCCCCCATTGTGGACGCCGGACGAACGGCCGCCGCGCCCGGTCGTCCCCGCCGCCTACCTCCGCCTCGCCCGCCACAGCAGGAACAGCGCCGAGGCCACCGCCGCCGCTCGTATCGTGACCGGCCAGACGTCGCCCAGGGCGTCCTTCATGCCGTCCTCCGCGATCGGGGCACCCCAGCGGCCGTCCATGCGGCCCCACAGCCAGACCAGGGCCGCCGCCGCGACCGCCCCGGGCAGACCCATCGCCGCCCACTTCGCCTCCGCGCGCGTCAGTTTGCGGGAGCTGTACGCGAGCAGCCAGCCGCCCGCCAGGGCCAGCAGCGAGCCCATCACCGCGCCCGTCACCAGCAGGGCGGCGGCCAGCAGCAGCACCGGGTGGCCGAAGCCCCGGCGCGGGGCGGCGGCCTCCGGCGCGGGGGTGCGCCCACGGCGGAGCTTCGGCAGCCGGCGGCGGCGCTTCTCCGGGGGCGCGGTGTCCGGGGCCTCCTCGTCCGGGGCCTCCTCTTCCGAGCCCTCCTCGTCCGGCTCCTCCTCCGGCTCCGGCGGGCGCAGCAGCGCCTCGATCTCCACACCGCCCCGGAAGCCCGGCACCTCCGTACCGGGGCCGAACTCGCCGAACGCGCCCGGTCCGGACTCGCCGAACGGGCCGGGTTCGTCCCGCCACCAGTCCGCCTCACCGTCACCCAGCTCGTCCGTACCCGCCCGGTGCGGGCCGGCGGCGCCGAAGTCGGCCGCGTGCGGGACGGCGCCCGCCTCCGCCTCGTCCGGTGCTTCCGGCGGTGCGGGCTTGTGGTGACGCGCGCGGCGCGGTCCGGGAATTTCCGGCGCCTCCGGCGCCCTCCGGCCCGCCTCCGCGACCAGTTCGTCCGGGGTGCCGAGCGTGCCGATGATGCGGCGCACCTGGCCCGGCGTGTGGGCCGCCTGGGCCGTGCGCTGCCGTTCGATCTCGGCCCGGAGCTCCGACACGAGCCGCATCCGGGCGGCCGACGACAGCTGTTGCTGCTGGGCGAGGTCGCCGACCCGGCTCAGATAGTCGTAGACCAGCTGGTCGCTCTCGATCCCCACGCGATGCTTCCCCTCGGTTCCCCGCTACCGGCCTGCACCGACGGTAGCGCCCTCACGGCTGTCCGGAACGACTACCGTGGGGCGGATGGGGACGACCACACCACCGCGGACGCTCGCCGAGGCTCTGCGCGCCCGGGACGACGAGTCACTGGCCGGGCTGCTGCGGGCGCGGCCCGATCTCCTCTCCCCCGTACCGGGCGACATCACCCAGCTCGCCACGCGCGCGGGCACCCGTGCGTCCGTCGTCCGGGCCCTGGAACACCTCGACCGGTTCGCCCTGCAGACCGCCGAGGCGCTGGCGGTGGCGCCCGACCCGGCGCCGTACGGGACGCTGCTCGGCCTGCTGACCGGTGACGGGCAGGACGACGGCGAGCAGCGCGACGACGCGGGCGCCGCGATCACCGAGGCGCTGCCCGGCGCGCTCGGCACCCTGCGCGAGCAGGCGCTCGTGTGGGGCGAGGACGACCGGCTGCGGCTGGTGCGTACGGCGCGGGAGCTGCTGTCGCCGTCCCCGCAGCACCCCTCCCCCACCGGGCTCGGGCCGACCGTCGCCGAGGCCACCGCCGGGATGTCGCCGGGCCGGCTCCAGGAGATCCTGGCCGCCGCCGGACTGCCCGCCACGCACGACCCGGTGTCCGCGGTGACGGCCCTGACCGCGCTGTTCACCGACCGCGCCCGGATGGGCAGGCTGCTCGACACCGCCCCCATGGAGGCGCTGGCGGTCCTGGACCGGCTCGTGTGGGGGCCGCCGTACGGGGAGGTGACGCCGAATCCGACGCCGCCCGTGAAGTGGCTGCGCGACCGGGGCCTCCTGCTGCCCGTCTCGACCCGGACCGTCGTGCTGCCCCGTGAGGCCGCGCTGCATCTGCGGGCCGGACGCGCGCACCGGGTGCCCGAGCCCCGGCCGCCGGTCGTGGCCGCCGTCGCCGAACGCGATCCACAGGCTGTGGACAGTGCGGCGGCCGGCCAGGCGTTCCAGGCCGTGTCCACCGTCGAGGAGCTGCTGAAGCTCTGGAACGGCGGCGGCCCCGTCGTCCTGCGCGCCGGCGGGCTCAGCGTCCGGGAGCTGCGGAAGACGGCCACCGCGCTGGACGTCCCGGAGCCCGCCGCCGCGTTCTGGGTCGAGCTGGCGTACGCCGCCGGGCTGCTGGCCTCCGACGGCGAGGCGGACGAGCGGTACGCGCCGACGCCCGCGTACGACGAGTGGCTGGAGCTGCCCGCCCAGGAGCGCTGGGTCTCCCTCGCCACGGCCTGGCTCACCGCCACCCGTACCTCCGGTCTGGTCGGCGGCCAGGACGCCAAGGGGCGGGCCCTGTCCGCGCTCGGCGCCGACCTGGACCGCTCCGCCGCGCCCGAGGTGCGCCACCGGGTCCTCGCCCTGCTCGACGCCCTGCCGGCCGGCACCGCGCCCGACCCCGAGACCGTGCTCGCCCGGCTCCGCTGGGAACGGCCCCTGCGCGGGACCGCCGCCACCGGGGAGACCACGGATCTGCGCTCCCGGATCGCCCTGTGGACGCTGAACGAGTCGGAGCTCCTCGGCATCACCGGGCGCGGCGCGCTCGCCGCCCACACCCGCGCCCTGCTCACCGGCGGGCCCGCCGAGGCGGCCGGGCTGCTCGCCCCGTTGCTGCCCGAGCCGCTGGACCACGTCCTGCTCCAGGCCGACCTGACCGCCGTCGCGCCGGGGCCGCTGGAACGCCCCCTCGCCGATCTGCTCGGCGCGCTCGCGGACATCGAGTCCAAGGGCGGGGCGACGGTGTACCGGTTCACGCCCGGGTCGGTCCGCCGGGCCCTGGACGCCGGACAGACCGCCGCCGACCTGCACGCCTTCCTCGCCGCGCACAGCCGTACGCCGGTGCCGCAGCCGCTGAGCTACCTCATCGACGACGTGGCCCGGCGCCACGGCCACCTCCGGATCGGCGCCGCCTCCTCGTACGTGCGCTGCGACGACGAGGCCGTGCTCAACGAGATCCTCGCCGACAAGCGGTCCGCCGCGCTGCGGCTGCGCCGGATCGCGCCGACGGTGCTGGCGGCCCGCGCCGATCCGGCCTCGCTCCTCGAAGGGCTCCGCGAGATGGGGTACGCGCCCGCCGCGGAGTCCGCCGACGGCGACGTCCTGATCACCCGGGCCGGCGCCCACCGCACCCCGCCCCGTTCGGCGCCCACGCCCGTCCCCGAGGGCCCGCCGGTGCCGGATACCACCCTGCTCGGCGCGGCGGTCCGGGCGATCCGGGCCGGGGACACCGCCGCCACGGTCGTCCACGCCCAGAAGGACACCGGCCCCGCCACGCCGCCCGGCGCGCTGCCGCGTACGACCCCGGCGGAGACCCTGGTCACCGTCCAGGCCGCCGCGATGACGGGCTCTGCGGTGTGGATCGGCTACGTCAACGCGGAGGGCACCGCGAGCCAGCGCGTGATCGCCCCGGTCCGCGTAGAGGGCGGCTTCGTGACGGCGTACGACCACACGGCGGACGAGGTCCGCACGTACCCGCTGCACCGGATCACGGGCGTGGCGGAACTGGCGGAGTAGGCCGGTCGCGGCTGTTTGCCCCTGGGCCGGGCACGGGCACACTTTGGCGTGTCCGCGACTACGTCCGCGATCACAGGGGGAACCACATGCGACGCACCGACGCTGCCCGGCAGCTGGGCGGCTTCGTCCGCGAGCACCGTACGGACGGCGGCAGACGGCTGGTGCAGGCCGGCGTGCTGTCGGCCGTCGGGGCGGCCGGACTGGCCTTCGGGATACCGGTCGTGCTCGCCTCCATCGGCACCACGGACGGGGCCCCCGAGCTGGCCGGCCTGCTCCTCGGCGTCGGGCTCGTGGGGCTGGGCCTGGCGGTCTGGCGGTTCGTCCAGGGCTTCCGTACGCGTGAGCAGAGCTTCGACGTCCACGAGCGGGGGCTGACCCACCGGGTCGCGGGGACCGCGACGCTGATCCCCTGGGAGGACATCGCGTCGGTGGGGGCGCACGGCGACGACGGCCGGCCGCTGGCCGAGGCGCGGGGCATGGGCTTCACGTGCGTGATCCGCCTCCGCGAGGGCCGGGCCATCCGGGTCGACTCCTTCACGGCGGACGCGCCGGAGCTGGCGCGCACGGCGCACGCGGCGGTCCACCAGGGCCGCCTCCCCCGCGGCCGCGGCCACCGGCCGCCGACGCCGTGAGCGCTGCCCTGCGGACCGCCTGCGCCTACCAAGCCCGTCCGGCGTTTGAGGACGGAACCTTCGGCCCCGGTCCGGGGGCACTGCTTTGTCCTCAATCGCCGGACGGGCTTGATTTGCCCGGTCCGGGCGCACCGGTTCCGTCCTCAAACGCCGGACGGGCTGGGGTTACCCGTACGGGGGCCAACGACACGCCGCCCCCCGATGCGGCACACTGGAGGTTTCCCCCGAGCCGGAAGGGCCAACGCGCGTGAGCGGACCCCTCATCGTCCAGAGCGACAAAACGCTCCTCCTCGAAGTCGACCACGAGCAGGCCGACGCCTGCCGCCGGGCCATCGCGCCGTTCGCCGAGCTGGAACGGGCGCCCGAGCACATCCACACGTACCGGCTGACCCCGCTCGGGCTGTGGAACGCCCGAGCGGCCGGGCACGACGCCGAGCAGGTCGTGGACGCGCTCGTGACGCACTCGCGCTACCCCGTCCCGCACGCGCTGCTCGTCGACATCGCCGAGACGATGGACCGCTACGGCCGCCTCACCCTGTCCAAGCACCCCGTGCACGGGCTGGTGCTGACGACGACGGACCGGCCGGTGCTGGAGGAGATCCTCCGCTCGAAGAAGGTCCAGCCCCTGGTCGGGGCCAGGATCGACCCGGACACCGTCGCCGTGCACCCCTCCGAGCGCGGCCAGGTCAAGCAGACGCTGCTCAAGCTCGGCTGGCCCGCCGAGGACCTCGCGGGGTACGTGGACGGCGAGGCGCACCCGATCGAGCTGGACGAGAACGGCTGGGCGCTGCGCCCGTACCAGCAGCAGGCCGTGGACGGCTTCTGGCACGGCGGGTCCGGCGTCGTCGTGCTGCCCTGCGGCGCGGGCAAGACCCTCGTCGGGGCGGGCGCGATGGCGCAGGCCAAGGCGACCACCCTGATCCTCGTCACGAACACCGTCTCCGCCCGGCAGTGGAAGCACGAGCTGGTGAAGCGGACCTCGCTGACCGAGGAGGAGATCGGCGAGTACAGCGGGACGCGGAAGGAGATCCGGCCGGTCACGATCGCCACCTACCAGGTGCTGACGACCCGCAGGAAGGGCGTCTACCCGCACCTGGAGCTGTTCGACTCCCGCGACTGGGGCCTCGTGATCTACGACGAGGTGCACCTGCTGCCCGCGCCGGTCTTCAAGTTCACCGCCGACCTCCAGGCCCGCCGCCGTCTCGGCCTCACCGCGACGCTGGTCCGCGAGGACGGCCGCGAGTCGGACGTCTTCTCGCTCATCGGGCCCAAGCGGTTCGACGCGCCGTGGAAGGAGATCGAGGCGCAGGGCTACATCGCCCCGGCGGACTGCGTCGAGGTCCGGGTCAACCTCACGGACTCGGAGCGCCTCGCGTACGCGACCGCCGAGGCCGAGGAGAAGTACCGGTTCTGCGCGACGACCGCGACGAAGCGGAAGGTGACCGAGGCGCTGGTGCGCAAGCACCAGGGCGAGCAGACCCTGGTCATCGGGCAGTACATCGACCAGCTCGACGAGCTGGGCGAGCATCTGGACGCCCCGGTGATCAAGGGCGAGACGAGCAACGCCCAGCGCGAGAAGCTGTTCGAGGCGTTCCGCCAGGGCGAGCTGAACGTGCTGGTGGTCTCGAAGGTGGCGAACTTCTCCATCGACCTGCCCGAGGCGACGGTCGCCATCCAGGTGTCCGGGACGTTCGGTTCGCGCCAGGAGGAGGCGCAGCGCCTGGGCCGGGTGCTGCGGCCGAAGGCCGACGGGCACGAGGCGCGGTTCTACTCGGTCGTCGCGCGCGACACGATCGACCAGGACTTCGCGGCGCACCGCCAGCGCTTCCTGGCCGAGCAGGGCTACGCGTACCGCATCGTCGACGCGGACGAGCTGCTGTCGGAGAGCTGAGGCAGGGGCGGCGGCGCGGTCAGCGCCGCCGCACCCCCGCCTCCTCCGCGTACTCGCCGAGCACGACGACGCCGAACGCCGCCTGCGCGAACACCTTCACGGCGTGCAGGGCCTCCCAGGCACGGTTGTGGGGGTGACCGGGGGCCGCGGTGGCGCCGGTCCTTCGCGGGTCAAGAGTGACGGTACTCATGTATCCATGGTGCTCCGCACGGGTGCGCCGGGGCGTCGGCCCGGAGGCGGAAGCGGGGCGCGGCCCGCGTACACCTCCGGTCGCACGGCATCCCCTACGGGACGTACGGGACCGCCCCCACCCCGCCCCGTAAACCGTTCGCACCCCGCACCGCCCCCCGGTACACTCTCCGCTCTGCCCGCCTCCCGCACCGTGGTACCGGCGGCCCCCGAGGGGTCGTGCCGGCAGCCGGGGGAGCGCCGCCGACCGGACGGAAACCGGCCGACAACCGTACGCACGATCGATCCCCGAGCGGACCGCACACCCCCCAAGGGTGAGACGCGGTCCGCCGTCCTGCGTTGAATGCCGGAGGCAACACCGTGCCCGCGCACGAATTCGAGAGCGACACCACCACCGACCCCCTCGCCCATGAGCGCGCCCATCTCGCCGCGTCCCGCGCCGCGTTGCGCGCCATGCGGGAGGACGCCCAGAACCTCGACATCCGCGATGTCACCGCGAACTGGGTGAACGCGGCGGTGCTCCAGGCCCAGATCGACGAGCGGATCAAGTCGCTCGCCGACCTCGCGCACACCCCGCTGTTCTTCGGACGCCTGGACTACCTGCACGTGGTCGGCGCCGAGGAGGCGGAGGGCGCCGAGGGCGAGCAGTTCTACATCGGGCGCCGCCATGTGCACGACGCGGTCGGCGACCCGATGGTGATCGACTGGCGCGCCCCGGTCTCGCAGCCGTTCTACCGGGCCTCCCGCAAGGACCCGCTGGACGTCGGCCGCAGGCGCCGCTTCGGTTACACGGGCGGCGACCTCACCGCGTACGAGGACGAGCACCTGACCGACCCGGCGGAGGCGGAGCAGACGAGCAAGCTGCTCCAGGCGGAGATCGAGCGCCCGCGCGTCGGGCCGATGCGGGACATCGTCGCGACGATCCAGCCGGAGCAGGACGAGATCGTCCGCAGCGAGCTGGGCGGCACGGTCTGCGTCCAGGGAGGCCCCGGCACCGGGAAGACGGCCGTCGGCCTGCACCGGGTCGCGTATCTGCTGTACGCGCACCGCGAGCGCCTGGCCCGTACCGGCACCCTGGTCGTCGGCCCGAACCGCTCCTTCCTGCACTACATCGAGCAGGTGCTCCCCGCCCTCGGCGAGCTGGAGGTCAAGCAGGCGACCGTCGAGGACCTGGTGACCGCGCAGATCGAGGTGCGGGGCACGGACGAGGCGACGGCCGCCGTCGTGAAGGGCGACGCGCGGATGGCGGAGGTGCTGCGCCGGGCGCTCCGCTCGCACGTGACGCTGCCGACCGAGCCGGTCATGGTGGTGCGCGGCTCGCGGCGCTGGCGCGTTCCGGCGTACGAGATCGAGGAGATGGTCCAGGAGCTGCTGGCCCGCGACATGCGGTACGGCGCCGCGCACGAGGCGCTGCCGCAGCGCATCGCGCACGCCGTGCTGGTGCGGATGGAGGAGGCGGGCGAGGCGCCCGACGACCGGGTGCAGAACGCGGTGGCCCGCACCCCCGCCGTGAAGGCGGCCGTCAAGGCGATCTGGCCGGCGGTCGACCCGGCGAAGCTGGTCCTGCGGCTGCTGTCCGACGCGGAGTTCCTGGCGGAGCACGCGGAGGGACTGCTGACCGAGGACGAGCGGAAGGCGATCCTCTGGGCCAGGCCGGCGCGCAGCGTGAAATCCGCGAAGTGGTCGGCGGCGGACGCGGTCCTGATCGACGAGGCGGCCGACCTGGTGGCCCGTACGCACTCGCTCGGCCATGTCGTGATCGACGAGGCCCAGGACCTCTCCCCCATGCAGTACCGCGCGGTCGGCCGCCGCTGCTCGACCGGTTCGGCCACCGTCCTCGGCGACCTCGCGCAGGGCACGACGCCCTGGTCGACGCAGAGCTGGGAGCAGGCGCTGCACCACCTGGGCAAGGCGGACGCGCTGGTGGAGGAGCTGACGGCCGGTTTCCGCGTGCCGCGCGATGTGATCGCGTACGCCTCCCGGCTGCTCCCGGTGATCTCGCCGGGGCTGACGCCGGTGGAGTCGGTGCGTGAGTCGCCCGGTTCGCTCTCCGTGCGGGAGGTGGCCTCCGATGTCCTGGACGCGGCGGTGATCGCGGCCTGCGAGGAATCCCTGGCGCACGAGGGCTCGATCGGCCTGATCGCCGCCGACGCCCGCATCCCGGCCCTGGCCGACGCGCTCACGGCGGCCGGTCACACGTACCTCTCCCCCGGCCAGGAGACGACCGCCGAGTCCCGGCTCACACTGGTCCCGGCCTCGCTGGCGAAGGGCCTGGAGTACGACTACGTGGTGCTGGACGAACCGGCCGCCGTGGTCGACGGCGAACCGGACGAGCGCACGGGCCTGCGCCGGCTGTACGTGGCGCTGACCCGTGCGGTCTCCGGACTGACGGTGCTTCACGCGGCGCCGCTGCCGGAGGAGTTGGCGTAGAAAAGGAGCGGGGGCAGGGGGACCCTCGTCCACCCCCGCCCCCGCCGGTCATCAACCGGCGGTGCAGGCCCGCCCGTTGAGCTTCACCGTGCCCGGGTCGGCCGCCGGACCCGTACGGCTGCTGTTGAACCCGAAGTCGATCGAGGCCCCGGGCGCGAGCGTCCGGTTCCAGGACAGCGGCGCGGCCGTCACCGTCCGCCCGTACTGGCCGATTTCGGCGCTCCAGGTGTGGCTGAGCTTCTGGTCGCCCGGCAGCAGCCAGGTCAGGGACCACGGGGTGACGGCCTCGCTGCCGGTGTTCTTCACCGTGACCGTGGTGGTCGAGCCGGTGTTCCACGGGTGCGAGGAGTACGTCACCGTGCAGGCGCGCTCCGGTCCGGCGCCGTCGCCCGCGTCGTCCAGGTAGGAGGCGACGAAGGCCAGCGGCGCGTTCCAGTTGATGGCGACCTCGTTGGTGGCGTACGAGCCGTTGTCGTCGAGGTAGCACATCGCGGCGGCGCAGCCCTTGAGCTTGGCGGCGGCCTCCGGGTCGCCCGAGGTCGGGGCGGTCAGGTTCGGCCCGCCCGCGAGGGAACCGGCCGGCGGGTGCGGCAGGGACGGGTCGGACTCGTGCGCCCAGAACCGGTGGTGCTGGTTCTGCGAGAACCGCTCGCCGTAGCCGGTGACGTACGACTGGTTGAGCGGGTTGCGCCCGAACAGGTAGTCCGCGCCGCGCAGGACGGCGTCCCGGTACCCGGCCTCGCCGGTGAGGTCGGCGGCGGTGGCCAGCACGATCATGTTGTTGAGGACCTGGCTGTTGGAGCCCCAGACGTAGTTCTGGTCCTTCGGCGCGTACGGCACTCCGTACAGCTGGTCCTCGGTCTGCGCCGCGTACCGGTCGGCGGCCGTGGTGACCACCGCGCGTACGTCGGTGAGCTGCGCGGACGTCAGGTCGTTCGGGACCGTGGCCAGGGTCAGCACGCCGAGCCCGGCGGTGCCGCCCCACCACATGCCGCCGTCGGCGGGGAAGGCCGCGTCCACGTCACCGTGCAGGGGCGAGTCGAGCAGCGCCTGCCGGTAGGTGTCCTTCCCGGTGGTCGTGAACAGCTCGGCGGCGGCCCAGTAGAACTCGTCGCTCACGTCGTTGTCCTCGTACGTCCCGCCCCCGACCCCGTCGGCCGGGCTTGCGTACACCGCCGGGTGCGCCTTCGCGGCGGCCCACGCCGTCTCGGCGGCGGTACGGCACTTCGCCGCGAAGTCCGCGTCGTACGGGGCGTACAGCCGGGCGCACTGGGCGGCGGTCGCGGCGAGGTTCAGGGTGGCGGCGGTCGTCGGCGGGTGCAGTTCGCGCTGCTCCGGGTCGAGTTCGGGCCGCATCGGGATGCCGGTCCAGTTGGCGTCGTGCACCTTGTGGTGCACCATGCCGGCCAGCGGCTGCCCGGCCGGGACCTGCATGCGCAGCAGGAAGTCCAGCTCCCAGCGCGCCTCGTCGAGGATGTCCGGCACGTCGTTGCCGTGCTCGGGCACCCGCAGCGCGCCGTCGCCCAGCTCGGCGGACTCCGCGCCGTCGGCGGTCAGCGTCCGCTCGTAGGTGTCCATCAGCTCGGCGACCGCGATGCCACCGTTGACGACGTACTTGCCGTGGTCCCCGGCGTCGTACCAGCCGCCGCGCACATCGAGCCGGTAGTCGCAGACGCCCGCCTGGCACGGCACGTCCGTGTCGCCCTTGTTCGGCGCCACACCGAGGTGCCCGGCCGGGCGCGCGTACTGCGCACCGACGAGGTCCGCGTCGATCGCGATGCCGCTGCGGTTCTGGTAGAAGTACGCGAGCGAGTCGGACCGGAGGCTGTCGTAGAGGTCCGCGCGGATCGAGAACGGCTCGCTGACCTGCCCGTCCGCCTCGACCGTGAAGCCGTCACCGGTCGCGGTGGCGTCGCTGAAGTCGAAGGTGTGCACGTTCTGCCGCGAGGTCGGGTCCTCACCGCCCGGCACGGTCGTCCCGCTCGCGACGGTCGCCCCGTCGGCCGCCTTCAGCTTCCACGGCAGCGGGCCGGCCGCGTCGGTGACCAGGGTGCCGGTCTTGGGGCCCTTGGGCAGGTAGCCGACCTGATTGACGCGTACGGGCGAGCCGGTGTCGGGCTCGTACACGGGCGGCTCGGCGCCCCCGCGCAGCGACACGTCGTCCACACAGAAGGTGGCCGCCGCCGAGCCTCCGCCGACCTGGAACGCGACCTGCGCCCCCTCCTGGTCCGCACTCGCGGTGAAGACGTGGGTGAACGGAGTCGCCTCCGCGTCGATGTGATCGGTCGCGGAGAGGTCGGCGGTGTACGGGTCGGTCGCCATCTGCACGTTGGTGTGAATGGAGAGCGGCGCGCTCGAACTCGCCGTGTACGTCAGCGTGTACGTCTCCCCCGCGACGAGCGGGATGTCGTTCTGCCCGATGATCGCGTCCCACGGGTTGGCGGTCCCCGCCGGCACTTCGGCGCAGAGCCGCCCGTCGACCACGGCGACGGGCGCGTTGGCCGTGGACCACCAGGGTGCGGTCCCGGCGGAGAAGTCGCCGTTGGTGATCTGCTCCGGCGCGGGCTCGTCGTCGGCGGCAGCGGCGGCCCCGGGCGCGGCGAGGAGGCCACCGCAGAGGGCGGCGACAGCCAGCACGCCGAACACACGACGTCTGCGCCGGACGGGGGACGGGGGCGAGAAGGCGTTCACCGGGAGCCTTTCGACGTGGGGGCCGGAGGCAATGATGGGAGCGCTCCCACAACAGATGGGCATGCCGGGGAGGCGCGCCATGGGAGCGGTCCCATCGCTGCGCAGTCATTGTGGGGCGGGGGGCGGCCGTTGCGCCAGGGTCATGACAGGACGAGGTTTCCCGGGAGCGGGGACCCGGGCGGGACCCCGCCCGGGCAACGCGCAAAACCAGCCCCTCCGGCGCTTGAGGAGCGGGGGTCCGGGGGCAGCGCCCCCGCGCAGACAGCCCGCACCGGGCGGGGCGGGCCGCACACCACCGCACCCGCCCCCGCAACCCGCCCCCGCGGCTACGCGTCCAGCACGTCCCGCCACTCCCGTACCGCCGCCGCGTCGACCGGCCCGGACCAGCCCTGCGGCCTGGCGGCACCACCGATGTGCACCGCGTCGATCCCCGCGGCCAGCAACTCCGGCAGATGCTCCAGCCGAAGCCCGCCCCCCACAAGAATCCGCGGCTCGTACCCCGGCTCGCCCGCGCGCCCCGCCTCGGCCACCAGCGTCGGAATGCCCGCGTCCACCCCGGCGGCCGACCCGGCCGTCAGATACGTGTCCAGCCCCGGCAGATCCGCCAGGGCCTTCCGCAGGGCATCCCGGTCCGCCGCCCGGTCGATCGCACGGTGGAACGTCCAGCGGCACCCGTCCAGCTCGGCGACCAGCCGCTCGACCGCCACCAGGTCCGGATTGCCGTCCGCGTCCAGGAAGCCGAGCACGAACTCGTCCGCACCCTCGGCCCGCAGCTCACGCGCCTTGCGTACGAGCACGTCGACGTCGCCGGCCGCGAAGCCGTCGGCGACTCTGAGCATCACGCGCAGCGGAATGTCCACCGCGGCACGGATCGCCGCGAAGGTCGCACAGGACGGGGTGATGCCGTCCGCCGCCATGTCGGTGACCAGCTCAAGCCGGTCCGCACCACCCGCCTGGGCAGCGACCGCGTCCTCCGCGTCGAGAGCGATCACCTCCAGGACTGCACGGTTGCTCATGGGAACCCAATCCTCCAGGAAGCAGCTACAGGTCTAGTCCAATGGCCCAGCCTACGGGGCGGTAGGCCGGGGGCGCAGCCCCACCGTGAACGTGAAGATACGCGAGGTCAAACGCGTGACGGACGACCGCGCACGGGGCGGCCCACGCGTCCGCGGCGGATCACCCTTGCCCCGACATAGGGGGTGGGGGTATACATGAGGCAGAGGAAGATACCCCCAGGGGGTATACAGAAGCCGATCGAGGAGGGCCCGTGTCCACGCACACCCCAGCCACCGCAGCCACCGCCGAGGTCGAGCTGGCCATCGGAGGCATGACGTGTGCCTCCTGCGCGGCCCGTATCGAGAAGAAGCTCAACCGGATGGACGGCGTCACCGCGACGGTCAACTACGCCACGGAGAAGGCCCGCGTCCGCTACGACGACGGCGCCGGGGTCTCCGTACAGGACCTGATCGCCACGGTCGAGAGGACCGGGTACACCGCGCGGGAGCCCGCACCCCCGGCGCGTACGCCCGAGGAAACGGCCGCACCACCCGCCCAGGAGACGGACACCTTGCGGCAGCGGCTGATCACGGCGGTCCTCCTCGCCGTGCCGGTGATCCTGATGTCGATGATCCCGGCGCTCCAGTTCGACAACTGGCAGTGGCTCTCCCTGACCCTGGCGGCGCCCGTCGTCACGTACGCCGGCTGGCCCTTCCACCGCGCCGCGTGGACCAACGCGCGGCACGGCGCGGCCACGATGGACACGCTGATCTCGGTCGGTACGTCGGCCGCGTTCCTGTGGTCGGTGTGGGCGCTGTTCTTCGGCACCGCCGGGATGACCGGCATGACGCACCCCTTCGAGCTGACGATCGGCCGCAGCGACGGTTCCGGGAACATCTACCTCGAAGCGGCGGCGGGCGTCACCGCGTTCATCCTCGCCGGGCGCTGGTTCGAGGCACGCTCCAAGCGGAAGGCGGGCGCCGCGCTGCGGGCGCTGCTCGAACTGGGCGCCAAGGAGGTCACGGTCCTGCGCGACGGTCGCGAGGTGACCGTGCACACGGCGGACCTCCGGGCCGGCGACCGCTTCCTGGTCCGGCCGGGCGAGAAGATCGCCACGGACGGCGTGGTCGTCGAGGGCTCGTCCGCCGTGGACGCGTCCATGCTGACCGGCGAGTCCGTCCCGGTGGAGGTCTCCACGGGCGACGCGGTGACCGGTGCGACGCTGAACGCCGGCGGCCGGCTCGTCGTCGAGGCGACCCGCGTCGGCGCGGACACCCAGCTGGCCCGGATGGCGAAGCTCGTCGAGGACGCGCAGAACGGCAAGGCGGCGGCGCAGCGGCTGGCGGACCGGATCTCGGCGGTGTTCGTCCCCGTGGTCATCGTGCTCGCGCTGGGCACGCTGGGCTTCTGGCTGGCGAGCGGGGCGGGTCTCACGGCGGCGTTCACGGCGGCGGTGGCCGTGCTGATCATCGCCTGCCCCTGCGCGCTGGGCCTCGCCACCCCGACCGCGCTCATGGTCGGCACCGGGCGCGGCGCGCAGCTCGGCATCCTGATCAAGGGGCCCGAGGTCCTGGAGTCCACCCGCCGGGTCGACACGATCGTCCTGGACAAGACGGGCACGGTGACGACGGGCCGCATGACGCTCCAGGCCGTCCACACGGCCGCCGGAACCACCGAGTCCGACGCCCTCCGGCTCGCCGGAGCCCTGGAACACGCCTCGGAACACCCCATCGCCCAGGCGGTGGCGACCGCGGCGGCCGACCGGACCGGCGCCCTCCCCACCCCGGAGGACTTCGCCAACGTGCCCGGCCTCGGCGTCCAGGGCGTCGTCGACGGGCACGCCGTCCTCGTGGGCCGCGAACAGCTGCTCGCCGAGTGGGAGATCCGCCTCCCGGCGGACCTGGCCGCCCGCAAGGCCGAGGCGGAGGCCGCCGGCCGGACGGCGATCGCGGTCGCCTGGGACAGCGAGGCGCGCGCGGTCCTGGAGGTGGCCGACGCGGTCAAGGACACCAGCGCCGAGGCCATCGTCCGGCTGCGCCGGCTCGGCCTCACCCCGATCCTGCTGACCGGCGACAACCGCGCGGTCGCGGAGTCGGTCGCGGCCGAGGTCGGGATCGACGAGGTGTACGCGGAGGTCCTGCCGCAGGACAAGGTGGACGTCGTCAAGCGCCTCCAGTCGGAGGGCCGTTCGGTGGCGATGGTCGGCGACGGCGTGAACGACGCCGCCGCCCTCGCCCAGGCCGACCTGGGCCTGGCGATGGGCACCGGCACGGACGCGGCGATCGAGGCGGGCGACCTGACCCTGGTCCGCGGCGACCTCCGCGCGGCCCCGGACGCGATCCGCCTGGCCCGCCGGACGCTGGGCACGATCCGGACGAACCTGTTCTGGGCGTTCGCGTACAACGTGGCCGCGCTGCCGCTGGCCGCGGCGGGGCTGCTGAACCCGATGATCGCGGGCGCGGCGATGGCCTTCTCGTCGGTCTTCGTGGTCGGCAACTCGCTGCGGCTGCGGGGCTTCCGGGCCACACCCGGCCCGTCCGGCGTTTGAGGACGGAAGCGTTCACGGGGTGGCCCCGAAGCCCAGGCACACCGCCCACCAGGGCACCGGTTCCGTCCTCGATCGCCGGACGGGCCGGGATTGCCGCCGGGTTCGGGGCACCCCGGGCGTCGTGCCTACGCGGCCGCCGCCCCCATCCGCGCCTCCAGGCGCCCCCGTACGTCCGGCCACTCCTCCGCCGTGATCGAGAAGATCGCCGAGTCCCGCAGCCGGCCTTCCTCGCCGGGCGCCCAGGACCGGGACCAGTTGCGCAGGACGCCCTCGAAGCGCCCGCCCACCGACTCGATCGCGGCCCGCGAACGCCGGTTGCGGGCATCGGTCTTGAGGTCCACCCGCGCCACGCCCCACACCTCGAACGCGTGCCGGAAGAGCAGGTACTTGGACTCGGTGTTCACGCCGGTGCCCTGCGCGGACGCGGCGAGCCAGGTGAAGCCGACCTCGATCGCGGTGAGGCTGTCCTCGTCCAGCCAGGAGCGCGGCTCCCAGTACGCCGTGGCCCCGACGACCTGTCCGGAGGCCCGGTCCACCTGCACATACGGCGCGAGCTTCCCGTCGGCCGCCCGCCCCAACTGGGCGTCGATGTACCCCTCGACCTCCCCGGGCCCCGGCACCCAGGTGAACCCGTACGAGGCCCGGTTCTCCTGCCCGGCCCGCAACAGCCCTTCCGCATGCCGGTGTTCAAGTGGTTCGAGCCGCACCCGCGAACCCTCCAGAACCGGTCCCGCCAGCACGAAAGCCATCGCTCCCCCATCCAGTCACCGGGCCCGCGACCGCGCGCCCGTGCGTAGATTTCCAGAGCCGCCGCACGCGTGTCGCGCGAATATGTCCGCAGGCCCGAGCCGCATGCGCGGGCCCCGCCCCGCCGTTGTCAGTCCCCCCGCCTACGCTCGCCGTATGACTTGGATCCACGACGCCTACGGCTTGCCGGGCCACGAGGTCAATCTCGTCTTCGCCCGGGGCACGTCCCTGGCCGCGCTCACCGCCGGGCTGCGCGAGCTGAACCGCGAACCGCTCGCCGAGGGTGAGGCGGGCGGCTGGGCGTGGGTGGTGCACGACATGGTCAACGATGAGCTGGAGGACTACGAGAACGTCGACTACACGCGCGTCTGCCCGCCGGGCGCCGAGGTCGCCGTGCTCGTGACCGAGCCGTGCAGTGCCAAGGCGCACGCGCCGGACTTCACCTATCTGCGCGACGGCAAGTGGACGCTGCACTTCAGCTTCGAGGGCCTGGAGCAGCGCGTCGGCGACAACCCCGACTACATGTCCGCCGAACTGCTCGCCGCGAACCTCATAGGCCCGGACGCGGAATGCCTCGCGGAGGAGACCGATCCGGCCCACGACTGCTGGGAGCACGACTTCGACCGCGAGGAGCGGATCGTGCGGGCGATAGCCACGTGCTTCGCGCTGCCGTCGCCGCCGCTCGCCCCGGAGGTGGTCGCGGCGTGAGCACGCTCCTCCTGCCCCCGGACACGTTCGTCACGTACGCCAGGGGCATCGACCTGCCCACGTTCAGCGGGATCTGCGCCGACGTGGGCCTCCCCGCCCGTACGGAGGGCGCGGCGGACGGCTGGGTCTGGGTGACGCACGACGCGGCCACCAGCAGCGGCGGGGCGGTGGCGGACCAGGCGGGTTACGTCACCGGGTTCCGCTACGAGGAGCGGTTCGGGAGCCCCAACCCGGTGGAGACGGTGTTCCTGGCCTCCACCCCGGCCTGCGAGTGCCCGCACGGGCAGAACTACATGGTTCCGCACTGCGAGGCGCACCCGTTCCACTTCATCCACAGCCGGCGCGGCTTCTCGACGACGTACTTCAACATGGGCCGGCGCCGTGAGTCGCGCCGCTCCGGCGACCTCCTCGTACGCGAGCTGCTGGCCGCCGGAATCGTCGGCCGGGAGACCCCGCGCTACGAGACCGAGCCCGGGTTCAACGCGGACGGCGCCGTGACCCTGCGGCTCATCGCCGACCGCTTCGGCCTACCCTCGTGCGCATGACGGACGACCGCACGCAGTACGAGGGAACGCTCCGCACCCGCTGGCAGGACGCCCTCGTCGCGGCCCGCGCCGGGGCGGAGGGTCCCGACCCGCTTCCGTACGCCGACAACCTCCTCGCCCGCTGGGCCGAGCCGCAGCGCAAGTACCACACGACCGCGCACCTCGCGGCGGTGCTCGACCGCATCGACACGCTCGCCGGGCACGCCGCCGACGCGGACGCCGTACGCCTCGCGGCCTGGTTCCACGACGCGGTCTACCGGCCCGACCGGTCGGAGAACGAGGAGCGCAGCGCCGTCCTCGCCGAGCGGGCGCTGCCGGAGGCGGGTGTGCCCGAGGCGGTCACCGAGGAGGTCGCCCGGCTGGTCCGGCTCACCGTCACGCACGACCCGGCCGCCGGCGACACCAACGGCGAGGTGCTGTGCGACGCGGACCTGGCGATCCTGGCGGCGCCGCCGAAGGAGTACGCCCAGTACGCGGCACAGGTCCGCGAGGAGTACGGCTTCGTACCGGAGGAGGCGTTCCGGGAGGGCCGGGCGGCGGTGCTGCGGCAGCTCCTCGGGCTGCCGAGGCTGTTCCGTACGCCGTACGGGACGGCCGAGTGGGAGCCGAGGGCGCGGCAGAACCTGCTGACGGAACTGGAGCTGCTCACCGGCTGAGGCGTCGGCGCGGCGGGGGAAGCCCCGGGCCGGGCCGCCTGCACGAGGGCCGGTGCGCGACCGACCGGGGGAATGCCCCGGTCCCGGTCCGCGTTGGCTCCTGTTATGCCTGACTCAGCCGCGCGCGGCCGTTCCCGTATGCCCCTGGCCGTCTATATCCTCGGCCTCTCGGTCTTCGCCCTGGGCACGAGCGAGTTCATGCTCTCCGGGCTGCTGCCGCCGATCGCCGACGACATGGACGTGTCGATTCCGCGCGCCGGACTCCTCATATCCGCGTTCGCGATCGGCATGGTGGTCGGCGCCCCGCTGCTCGCCGTGGCGACGCTGCGGCTGCCGCGCCGGACCACGCTCATCGCGCTGATCTCGGTCTTCGGCCTCGGCCAGGTCGCGGGCGCGCTGGCGCCGACGTACGAGGTGCTGTTCGCGTCCCGTGTGGTCAGCGCGTTCGCGTGCGCCGGGTTCTGGGCCGTCGGGGCGGCCGTCGCCATCGCGATGGTGCCGGTGAACGCGCGGGCGCGGGCCATGGCCGTGATGATCGGCGGGCTGTCCATCGCCAATGTGCTGGGCGTCCCGCTCGGGGCGTTCCTCGGCGAGAACCTGGGCTGGCGGTCCGCGTTCTGGGCGGTCGGCGCGGCCTCGGCGGTGGCCCTGGTGGGCGTGGTGACGCTGATTCCGCGTATCCCGCTCCCGGACGAGAAGCCGCAGCTCAAGCGTGAGATGAGGATCTACCGCGACCGCCAGGTGTGGCTGTCCATCGTGATCACCGCGCTCGCGGCGGGCGGTGTCTTCTGCGCGTTCAGCTACCTCGCGCCGCTGCTGACGGACGTGGCAGGGCTCGACTCGGGCTGGGTGCCGACCGTGCTGGCGCTGTTCGGGGCGGGCGCGCTGGTCGGTACGACGATCGGCGGCCGGGTCGCCGACGCGCACCTCTTCGGGGTGCTGCTGAGCGGGATCGCGGCGTCCACGGTGTTCCTGGCGGCGCTGGCGCTGTTCGCCTCCCACCAGGCGGCCGTGATCACGCTGTCGTTCCTGCTGGGCCTGTCCGCGTTCTACACCGCCCCGGCGCTCAACGCCCGCATGTTCAACGTGGCGGGCGCCGCCCCGACGCTGGCGGGCGCGACGACGACCGCCGCGTTCAACCTGGGCAACACCGGCGGGCCCTGGCTGGGCGGCACGGTGATCGACGCGGACTTCGGCTTCGAGGCGACGGCCTGGGCGGGCGCGGCAATGACGGTGGCGGCCGTGGTGGCCGTGGTGTTCTCGCTGCGGCTCCAGCGCTCGCACGCCTCGGCGTCCTCCCGGCTGGTGGCGCGGGGTGCGCCCAAGGGGGCACCGGTGGAGTCGACGGAGTGCGCGACGGGCTGAGCCGGCGCGACGGGCTGAGCCGGACGGACCGGGCCGGGGGCGGCGGTCAGGGGCCGGCGGTCAGGGGGCCGGGCGCCCCTTGGGCCGGCGCAGCCCCGCTTCCGTGAGCCGCCGCACCAGCTCCTTCGAGCCGATCTCCCGCGCCCCCGCCCGCACCGCGTCCTCGTACCGGGTGGCCGGAATGTCGTAGTGGTCGCGCTCGAAGGCGCGCTCCGGGGCGCCGATGGACGCGGCGAAGGCGTGCAGCTCCTCGAATGAGACATCGCTGACCAGGTGCGACCAGAGCCGCCCGTGGCCGGGCCAGGTCGGCGGGTCGATGTAGAGCGTCACGGCCGGAGTATCCCGCCGAGCGCGCCGACCGGGGCGACCGCCACGGCGGCCTTGGTGCAGACCCAGTGCGGGTGCGGGCCGAGCTCCGGCTCGACGTCCAGGGCGTGCGGGTCGCCCGCGTCGCAGACCGGGCACAGCGGCCAGCGGCCGTACTTCTCCAGGAGCGCGTCCTGCACGTCCTGGGCGACCAGGCCCACGACGAACTCGGCGCCCTCCGGCCACTGCTCCACCCACCAGCGGCGGTGCGTCACGGCGTCCTCGACCATCGACACGATCTGCGCCTCGGCGACGTCTCCGGCGGCGAGGTCGGCCATGACGAGGGCGCGCGCGGTGTGCAGCGCCTGCTCCAGGCGGTGCGGCTCCGGTGGGTTCTGCTCCATGCACCCATTGTCCACCCGCCCGCCAGGCGTCAACCGTTTCTTTCAGAGGTCACACCAAAGGGGGTTGACGGGCCCCCGGCTTGAAAATATCTTTCAAAGGTGACCAATGACCTGAAGGAAAGTTTCAGTACGGACTCGCCGCCCGCCCCGGCCGCGCTGGCCGCCAAGGTGCGGACGCTGTCGCCGTCGATGACCCGCTCCATGCAGCGCGTCGCCGAGGCCGTCGCCGGTGACCCGGCCGGCTGCGCCGCCCTGACGGTCACCGGTCTCGCCGAACTGACGGGCACCAGCGAGGCGACGGTGGTCCGCACCGCCCGCCTCCTCGGTTACCCCGGCTACCGCGACCTGCGCCTCGCGCTCGCCGGTCTCGCCGCCCACCAGGAATCCGGCCGCGCCCCCGCCGTCACCGCGGACATAGCGGTGGACGACCCGATCGCCGACGTGGTCGCCAAGCTGGCCTACGACGAGCAGCAGACCCTCGCCGACACGGCCGCCGGGCTCGACACGGTGCAGCTCGGCGCCGCCGTCGCCGCCGCCGCCACGGCCCGCCGGATCGACATCTACGGGGTCGGCGCGTCCTCCCTCGTCGGCCAGGACCTGGCCCAGAAGCTGTCCCGGATCGGCCTGATCGCCCACGCGCACACCGACCCGCACCTGGCGGTGACCAACGCCGTGCAGCTGCGCTCCGGTGACATGGCCATCGCGATCACGCACTCCGGCTCGACGGGTGACGTCATAGAGCCGCTGCGCGTCGCCTTCGACCGGGGCGCGACGACGGTCGCGATCACCGGCCGCCCCGACGGCCCGGTCACGCAGTACGCGGACCATGTGCTGACCACGTCCACGGCCCGCGAGAGCGAGCTGCGCCCGGCCGCGATGTCGAGCCGCACCAGCCAGCTCCTGGTCGTCGACTGCCTGTTCATAGGCGTCGCCCAGCGTACGTACGAGACAGCCGCCCCGGCCCTCGCCGCCTCCTACGAGGCGCTGGCCCACCGGCACACCCCGCGCACCCGCTGACCGTCACCCGGACTCCTCCGGCAGCATCCGCACCCCGCACCCGCACGCCGTACGAGAAAGCAGAGCCGCCCTCCATGACCTCCCTCACCGACGCCACCCCCGACGGCTACGGCGAGCTGCGCGCCCAGCTCGCGACCCTCACCACCGAGGCGTTCCGCCCGGAGCTCGCCGATATCGACCGGCTGGCCACCGCGGAGATAGCCCGGATCATGAACGGCGAGGACCAGACGGTCCCGGCCGCCGTCGCCGAGCGGCTGCCCGAGATCGCCGCCGCGATCGACGGCACGGCCGAGCGCATGGCCCGGGGCGGCCGGCTCATCTACGCGGGCGCGGGCACCGCGGGCCGCCTCGGCGTGCTGGACGCCAGCGAGTGCCCGCCCACCTTCAACACCGACCCGGCCGACGTCATCGGCCTCATCGCGGGCGGCCCGTCCGCGATGGTCACCGCCGTCGAGGGGGCGGAGGACAGCAAGGAGCTGGCCGCCGCCGACCTGGAGGCGCTGAAGCTCACCGCCGACGACACGGTGGTCGGCATCTCCGCCTCCGGCCGCACGCCGTACGCGATCGGGGCCGTGGAGCACGCCCGCGCCAAGGGCGCCCTGACCCTCGGCCTGTCGTGCAACGCGGACTCCGCGCTGGGCGCCGCCGCCGAGCACCCCCTCGAAGTGGTCGTCGGCCCCGAGCTGCTGACCGGCTCCACCCGGCTCAAGGCGGGCACGGCGCAGAAGCTCGTGCTCAACATGATCTCGACCATCACGATGATCCGGCTCGGCAAGACGTACGGGAACCTCATGGTCGACGTGCGCGCCTCCAACGAGAAGCTGCGGGCCCGCTCCCGGCGCATCGTCGCGCTGGCCACCGGCGCGTCCGACGAGGAGATCGAGACGGCGCTCGCCGCCACGGACGGCGAGGTGAAGAACGCCATCCTGACGATCCTCGGCCAGGTCGACGGCCCCACGGCCGCCACCCTCCTGTCCGAGTCGGACGGCCATCTGCGCGCCGCCCTCGCCGCCGCCCCCCGCACCACCTGACCCCACCGCACCACCTCCCCCGCACAGCAAGGCACCACGCACCATGGCTACAGAAGACAAGAACCGCGCCACTGCCGCCGCGATCCTTCCGCTCGTCGGTGGCGCCGCGAACGTCAGCTCCATCGCCCACTGCATGACCCGGCTCCGGCTCGGGCTGCACGACCGTTCGCTCGTCCAGGACGACGCGCTGAAGGCCGTCCCCGCCGTCATGGGCGTGGTCGAGGACGACACGTACCAGATCGTGCTCGGCCCCGGTACGGTCGCCCGCGTCACCCCGGAGTTCGAGAAGCTGGTGGAGGAGGGCCGGGCCTCGGCACCCTCCCCGGCCGCCGCCGCCCCGCTCTCGGCACAGGAGCTGGC
Organism: Streptomyces sp. NBC_00708; assembly: GCA_036226585.1. Lineage (GTDB taxonomy): Bacteria > Actinomycetota > Actinomycetes > Streptomycetales > Streptomycetaceae > Streptomyces. The sequence continues at coordinate 3,985,914 of CP108997.1, read as the reverse complement.
CGCGCAGGGCGCCGAGATGAGGGCGGCCCGCAAGGCGAAGAACGCGACGCCGTTCAAGCTGTTCCTGCGCCGTATCGCGAACATCTTCGTGCCGCTGATCCCGGCCCTGATCGGCTGCGGCATCATCGCCGGGCTCAACGGCCTGCTGGTCAACCTCGGCTGGCTGACCTCGGTCACCCCGGCGCTCGCGGCGATGGCGTCCGGCTTCATGGCGCTGATCGCGGTCTTCGTCGGCTACAACACGGCGAAGGAGTTCGGCGGCACGCCGATCCTGGGCGGTGCGGTCGCGGCCATCATCGTCTTCCCGGGCGTCGCGAACATCGAGGCGTTCGGCCAGAAGCTCTCCCCCGGCCAGGGCGGTGTGCTCGGCGCGCTGGGTGCCGCCGTCCTCGCGGTGTACGTGGAGAAGTGGTGCCGCCGCTGGGTGCCGGAGGCGCTGGACGTGCTGGTCACGCCGACGCTGACGGTCCTGATCTCCGGCCTGGTCACGATCTTCGGCCTGATGTACGTGGCGGGCGAGGTCTCCACCGCCATCGGCGACTTCGCGAACTGGCTGCTGTCCAACGGCGGCGCGGGCGCGGGCCTGATCCTGGGCGGCTTCTTCCTCCCGCTGGTCATGCTGGGCCTGCACCAGGCGCTGATCCCGATCCACACGACGCTGATCGAGCAGCAGGGCTACACGGTCCTGCTCCCGATCCTCGCCATGGCCGGGGCCGGCCAGGTCGGCGCCGCCATCGCGACGTACTTCCGCCTGCCGCGCAACGAGTCGATCCGCAAGACCATCAAGTCCGCCCTCCCCGCCGGCTTCCTGGGCGTCGGCGAGCCCCTGATCTACGGTGTCTCGCTGCCGCTGGGCCGCCCGTTCATCACGGCGTGCGTGGGCGGTGCGTTCGGCGGCGCGTTCGTCGGCTTCTTCAACCAGCTGGGCGACGCGGTCGGCTCCACCGCGATCGGCCCGTCCGGCTGGGCCCTGTTCCCGCTGCTCGACGGCAACCACGGCCTGGGCGCGACGGTCGCGATCTACGCGGGCGGCCTGGTCGTCGGCTACCTCGCGGGCTTCGTCGCCACGTACTTCTTCGGCTTCAGCAAGGAACTCCTGGCGGAGTTCAACGTGAGCCAGGAGGAGGCGGCCCCGACGGCGACCCCCGACCCGTCCCCCGCCACCACGACGGCGAAGGCACCCGCGTCGGTCTGAGACACACGCGAAACGGAGCGGCGGCACCCTTCACCGAGGGGTGCCGCCGCTTCGTCGTCACGGCTCAGTTCTTGCCGGTACCGAGGGGGATGGCCGAAAACATGCACCAGGGATGGCTGAAAATCGCCCCCTCCAATGAGGGTCGGCGCGGGTCGATGTGAACACCAGCTGATTCAAGCCTGAATCACTCCCGTCCCGCTGGTGACACCCACGCGCGGAAAATCCCTGGGGGGACTTTGCCTTCCGCTACATCCGGCCGTTTCGGTCTCGCGCGCGCGAAGCGCGCGAGACGGATCGCGGCCTGCACCGCACTCGTTCTCTCCGCCGGCATGCTGCTGGCGGCTCCGGCCTCGGCCGACGACGCCTCAAGGGGCTCCGGCGGCCCCGAAACGCCGGCCACTACGAAACCCCGCTTGGACCTGAACGGCAACGGCGACAACGACCTCCTCTACCGAGGCGTGGACGGCGGCCTGTACGTCAAGGCGGGCCCGAACACCCCGGACTACCCGTTCCGGATCCCCGCCACCGACCAGCGGGAGATGCACAAGGACATCATCGCGCTGGGCGACCTCAACGCCGACGGCCCGCCCGAGATCGTCACGCTGTCCGCGACCGGCACGCTCACGCTGTACCCGAGCGCGGGCGAGGAAAGGACCTCCCCCGCCACATGGTCCGGTGACGGCTGGCAGAAGTACAACAAGATCCTCTCCCCCGGCGACCTGACCGGTGACGGCCGCAACGACCTGCTCGCGCGCACGCCCTCCGGCGACGTCTACCTCCACGCCTCCACCGGCGCCATCAAGGGCGAGCCCTTCGCGCCCGCGGTCAAGGTGGCCTCCGGCTGGGGGACGTACGACCAGATCGTCGGCCTCAACGACAGCAACGGTGACGGGTTCGGCGATGTCGTCACCCGCACCACGGGCGGGGACCTGTACTTCTTCGCGGGCACCGGCGACGCGGCGAAGCCCTTCAAGACGCCCACCAAGAGAATTGGCTACGGCTTCGGCATCTACAACCAGCTCGTGGGTGTCGACGACCTCAACGGAGACGGCCACGGCGACCTCATGGGCCGCAAGCCGAACGGCGACACGTACATCTACCGGTCCACCGGGCAGGGCGGCTTCCGCGCGCGTACCGCCGATGCCTTCGGCTGGCAGAAGGCCGCCCTGTTCGTCGGCCAGGGCGGCAACCCCGACTTCGGCAAGCATGAGGCCGTGGGCACCACCGACAACGGCAGTTCGTGGTGGTACGACTCCAGGAACAACGGACAGTTCTACCCCCGCACGTTCTACTACACCGCCCAGTCCGGGCTGACGAGGCTCGTCTCCTCCCTCGATGTCGACGGCCGGGCCGAACTGCTCCAGGTCCAGGACGGCCGGCTGACCATCGGGAACCACTCCTTCGGCAGCGGCTGGGGCGTCTACGACGATCTCATCGGGCCGGGCGACCTGAGCGGTGACGGCAAGGGCGACCTGCTGGCCCGCGACACCAAGGGCGACCTGTACCTGTATCCGGGCAACGGCCTCACCGAGTTCGGCGCCAAGATCAAGGTCGGCTACGGCTACGGCACGTACCGCCACATCGTCGGCGCCGGCGACCTCACCGACGACGGCAGGACCGATGTGGTGGCCGTCGCCAAGGACGGCACGCTCTACCTGTACGCGGGCACGGGCCAGGCGTCCGCACCGCTGGCGGCGCGCGTGAAGATCGGCTCCGGCTTCGACATCTACAACAAGTTCGCCGCGCCCGGCGACATCAACGGGGACGGCAGGGCCGACCTGATCGGCGTCAACGGCTACGGCGACCTGTACCGCTACACGTCCACCGGGACCGGCACGATCAGCAAGCGCGTACAGATCGGCTACGGCTTCAACATCTACAACGGCCTGTACTGATCACTGCGCCGCGGCGCCCTCCCCGCAAATGCGCGGGAGGGCGCCGCGGCGCACCGAGCGCCGCTCACCTTCACTCCCCGGCCCGCGCCCCGCCCCGCGCCAGCTCCAGCAGCGCCGCGTGCGTCTCGGCGTCCGCCGCCACGATGAGGCCGCCCTCGCCCCGGTCCACCGGCAGCCCGTCGATGCCGGTCACCACGCATCCGGCGGCCTCGCACAGCGCGATGCCCGCCGCGAAGTGGACGCTGTCCAGGCGCAGGCCGGGCCCGCCATCCGTGACGTACGCGGCCCGGCGCCCGGCGGCGACCCAGGCGACGGCCACCGTGCTGGAGACGACGCGCGGCCGGAACCCGGCGACGAACTCCGGCGCGGCCATGAGCTCCACCGCCCGGAAGCCCGGCGCGTGCGGGAACGGCGGGTCCAGGTTGAGGTCGACGAGCCGTGAGCCCGCCGAGGGTATGAGCCGCTCGTCCCGCCCGTCCTCCCCACGCACCCGGGCGTCCGCCCCGTCGGTCCAGAACACCTCGCCGCTGAACGGATCGGCGGAGGCCGCCGCCGCGATGCCGGAGCCGTCCCGCAGCGCGACGTTCACCGCGACGAGCATGTTGCCCACCGCGTAGTTCAAGGTGCCGCACAGCGGATCGACCAGCCACCGGCGCCCCGCCCCGGCGGCCCCGGACTCCCCGCTCTCCTCCCCGGTCACCGCGTCATCGGGCCGGGCCGCGCGCAGCACACCGAGCACGGCCTCCTCCGCCGCGATGTCGGCGGCCGTCGCGAAGTCGCCCCCGCCCTTCTCGTACCGCGTCAGCGAAGCCCCGTACATCTCCCGCACGACGGTCGCACCCGCACGCGCGGCCCTGACGGCCAGTTCGGCATCGCTCTCCATGCTCATGATCCCCATCCCGGCAGGCTAACCGCCGCCCCGCGAGCCCCGCCGCCGAACGTCGCTCATCGCGGCAGCTTCCCCTCGCGGTTCAGCTCCGTCACCCGTGCCCGCAGGACGACCCCCGGCGGCGCAGGCCGGACGGAGTCGGGCGGGCAGTCCCACACCGCCCCGCCACCCGGCGGCCGCAACCGCACGTACGGCCCGACGCGCCCCAGCACCCGGCCCACCCGCCCGTCCCGCGCGTCCACGGCGAACGACCCCGGCTCCGGCGCGCACGGCTCCGGTTGGCCGCCCTCGGCCGTCATGCCCCCGCCGCCCTCTCGTCCAGCACCCGGCTCAGCCGCACCGCCGCGTCGAGGTTGCAACGCCCCAGGTCGACGAGCACCACCGGATCGTCACCCGCGCACGAGGCCGCGTCGATCCGCAGCGACGGCAGCTTCACCCCGGCCCGCGCGAAGCCGTCCCTCAACTGCGCCACCACCTCCTCGGCCTCCCGGATTCTCTCCACTGCCGCCCTGCGCCGTTCCGTAGTAGTCATGATCCATTCCTTCCACGCTGCGTAATGACGATGCATACCCAGAGTGGTGATTCTCTTGCCGGCCCGGACGAGATTCGGCCACGACGGCCCCACGGGCACGCACCCCCGAGCCGTCACGCCAGGACGCGCGGGGTCCTGCCCCGGGGCTCAAGTCGCGAGGTCCGAGCGCTCTTTCAGCGGAATGGTGGGTGGGCCCGAACCCGCCCACCCACCCCTCGTGACCCGCAAGGGTTCACTTTTCGCGATCAAGTTGCGACGCGGGGTAGTCGCGCTCTAGCTTCGGCGAGGACAGAGACGAAGACGGCCCCCGCCGGTCCGCAAACACCGCCAGGGGCCTGACCACCTCGATCGAAGCTGAGGACCGATCAGATGGCTGCCAGCCAGTTTAGTGGCGCGCCCGCGCAAGACCACCCGATGGCCAATCCCGGTTACGGCAAGCGTTCCGCCCCGGACCAACGCCCCCGTACGGGCGCGGACTTCACGCACCTCACCCCCCGCGACGCCGCGATCGCCGCGTACATCGACGGGCTGTGCGACGGGGCCGACATCTCCGTGAAAACGCTCGCGAAGGCACTCCCGTACGGCCAGTGCGCGATCCGCACCACGCTGAACCGGCTCCAGGAGGCGGGCCACCTGCGCCGGGGCAGCGAGTGCGTGGTCAACGGCGAGAACCTGCTGTGGGTGACGCGTACGTTCTTCTCACGCACGGCGCGGGACGAGGCGTGGTGGGCGGCGTACGGCCGGGGCGACGTGCCGAAGGACACCCAACGGGCCACGCGTTCCCGCGCGTTCATCCTGCTGGCCGCGCTGGGCCGCACGGCGCCCGCCCTGTCGCTGTCGCACCGGGACTGCGTGGCGCTGGAACCGCAGATGACGGAATGGCTGCGGCGGGGCGCCACGGAACCCGAGATCCTCCAGGCCCTCACCACCGGCCTCCCGGACCGCATCCACCACCCGGCCGCCCTCGTCGCCACCCGCCTCCGCACCAAGCTGCCCCCGTCGCGCGAACCACGTACGGTCCTGCGCACCCTGGAATGCAGCGAGTGCCGCGTCCCGGGCACGGCCGACGCCCTGGCAGGCGGCAAGTGCCGTACCTGCCGGGGAAACCCGGCCCGCCGAACCCCGGGCCTCCCACCCCAGAAGGTCCGCGCCCAGGCCCGAGCAGTACGCGCGGGGCTGCTCCCGAAGACGGACCGGCCCAAGCGCTGAAGGGGCCGGGGGGTGCCCTACGGCCCGGCGGCTACGCCCGGCCCGGCCGTCGAGGCGGTAGAACCCGACGACCTGCTCGCGGGTCTCGTCCTCGGTGGCCGACAGATCGCTGCCGTCGGCGTCCTGCCACCGGGACAGCGGTTCCGGGGACGGGCGGCCGAAGACCTCGCCGAAGTACCGGGCCTCGACGGTGGCCACGTGCTTGACCGGCCCGAGGAGATTGGTCCCGGTCGCCGTCAGCGGCCGGCGCGCGTCGTAACGGGGCCATCACCGTGTCGCCGATCACCCGCAACCCCGGGGTCGACCACCGGGTGCGTGAACCGCACCGGCTTGCCCAGCTCACGGGCGTAGGCGATCTCGGCCCGGGTGCTGTCCCCGATGTAGTCGCCGACCACCAGCGCCTCGTCGGCGAGCCGGATCTTCGCCCGGTGCAGCTCGTCCAGCCGGGCCTTCAGCGCCTCGGCCCCGGCCGGATCGGACCAGAGCGCGTGCGGCGACTTCATGTCGCAACCGGGCTTGACGACGATCCTTCCGGCTGCGGTCTCCCGCAGATCGGCCTCGGCCATCTCGGCCATGAATCGGGTGGAACCGCAGATCACGACGATGCGCGGGAGCTCCAGACGCTTCTTCGCGCCGGCGAGTGCCTGCTCGGGGGTGAGGGGTTGCGGGTGGGACACGGGTTCCTCCTCGGGGTGGCGTCCGCCCGCGCGACGGACCCGAAACGATATCGCGAAGCACATCGAAGTGATATCGTTTTACCTCCGGCGGTCCGAGTGGGGAGCACGCACATGGCCAGGACAGTCATCGACCTCGACGAGGCCATGGTCGCCGAGGCCATGCGCATATTCGGCACCAAGACCAAGGCCCAGGCGGTGCGCCTGGCCATGGAGGACGCCGTCAAGCGCCACCTCCGACAGGAGGGCTTCGACGCCATGGACGCCGGGGAGCTCGACTTCAGCGAGATCGTCGAGAGCACCGGGCCCCGCAACGCCGACGGCAGCCTCAAGCGCGGCGGCGGCCGGGCCGCCTGATGCAGGACCGCTATCTGATCGACAAGTCCGCGCTCGCGCGCTGGACGAAGCCTGCCGTCAAGCAGGTGCTGAAGCCGCTGCACGAGCGGTATCTGCTCGCGGTGTGCCAACCCACCGAGTACGAGATGGTCCACTCGGCCCGGGACAGCTCCGAGGCCACCAGGATCAGCACCTGGCTGCACGCCTTCGACTACCTCCACGTCACGGAGGACACCTTCGCCCGCGCCCTGGAGGTCCAGCGCCACGCCCTGCGCGCCGGTTTCCCCCGGGCCCTGTCGCTCCCGGACCTGCTGATCGCCGCGACCGCCGAGCTGAACCGGCTGACCGTCCTGCACTACGACGGCGACTTCGACATGATCGCCTCGCTCACCGGCCAGCCCGCCGAGTGGGTCGTCCCGCCGGGCAGCGCCGACCGCTGAGCGGGGGCCTCCGAGCCCCTACGCCACCGGCCCCGCGCTGTCCGCGATCAGCCTCAGCAGCCCCGGGAAGCGGGACTCGATGTCCTCGCGGCGGAGCCGGGCCATGCGGCTGTTGCCCCGGTCCACCTGGCGGACGAGGCCGGCCTCGCGGAGGACGCGGAAGTGGTGCGTCCGGGTCGACTTGGAGACGGGCAGACCGAAGGACGTGCAGGAGCGTTCGGTGCCCTCGGGCTGGGCGGCCAGGGTGGCGACGACCAGGTAGCGCAGGGGGTCGGACAGGGCCTTCATGACGGCCTGGAGCTCCATCTCCTCCGGGCTCGGATGCCCTTCGGCGTCCGGCATGGCACCCCTCCTCCACCTCGGTCACGGCTGCCTCTCCCCACCAAGGTACTACTTGCGTCGTACCTGAGCGTCGTGCCAGTCTGGCCGCCGGTCATCAGGTACGAGCAAATTCGTACCTGCGGTCCTCCCTGCCCCCTCACCCACGGAGCCCACCCGTGTCCCAGACCGCGCCCGCCCCCACACGGCAACCCGGCCCCGAGCGGCGGGGGTTGACGCTCGCCGTCGTCCTGCTCGCCGTCTTCGTCGTCCCGACCACGATCTCCGGCACCGCCGTCGCGCTGCCCGCCATCGGCGCCGATCTCCACGCGGGCCCGGCGGCCCTGCAATGGGTGGTGAACGCCTTCAACGTGGCGTTCGCCTGCTGCACCCTCGTCTGGGGGTCGCTCGCCGACACCATCGGCCGCGTCCGCGCGTTCACCACGGGCGCCGCGATCTTCACGGCCGCCTCCCTGGTCTGCGCCGTCACGCCCGACGTGTACGTGCTCGACGCGGCCCGCGCGGTCTCCGGCATCGGCGGGGCGGCGATCTTCGCCTGCGGGAGCGCGATCATCTCCACGGCCTTCGACGGCGCCGCCCGCGCCAAGGCGTTCGCGCTGTTCGGCACCGTCGCCGGTGTGGGCGTCGCGCTCGGTCCCACCGTTTCCGGACCGGCCGTGGACCTGCTCGGCTGGCGCTGGATCTTCGGGCTGCACGCCCTGGCCCTGGCGCTCGTCCTCGTGTGCCTGCCCGCCGTGGCCCGTACGGCCGGCGCGGCACCCACCGCCCGCGCACCCCGGCTCGACGTGCGCGGCGCCGCCGTCTTCATCCTCGCGATGCTCGCGCTCACCTACGCCATCGTGCAGGGCTCGCAGTGGGGCTGGACCGCCCCCGGCACACTCGGCCTGCTCGTGGCGGCCCTCGCCCTGCTCGCCCTCTTCACCGCGCGCTCGAAGCGGACCGAGGCCCCGCTGCTCGACCTGTCCGTGCTGCGCGACAAGGCGTTCCTCGCGTACTGCCTGGTGCCCGTGGCGGCCTCGTTCGGGTTCGTCACGCAGCTCACGTACCTGCCGACGTACCTGACGACCGTCGCCGGACACAGCCCGTCCTCGGCGGGGGCGACCATGCTGCTGCTGACGCTGCCCGTGCTCGTGCTCCCGCTCGTCGGCGCGAAGCTCGTGGAACGCGGCGCCCCCGCACGCGGCGTGGTCCTGGCGTCGCTGGGCTTCCTGGTGGCCGGCGACCTGGCCCTCCTGCTGCTCGGCCCGGACACCCCCACGCCCGTCATGGCCGCGCCCATGCTGCTCACCGGTGCGGGCATGGGGCTGTCGGCCGGGCTGGTGGACGCCCAGGCCCTCGCCCTCGTCGAACCCGCGAAGGCGGGCATGGCGGCCGGCTTCCTCAACACCCTGCGCCTGGGCAGCGAGGCGGTCGCGGTGGCGGTCTTCGGCTCGGCGGTCGCCGGACTCGTCGCCGGGCGGGAGGCCTCGGGGACGGCCCCCGCCACCGCCTACGACTCCGCGTTCCACGCGCTGCTGTGGGCGATGGCGGCCGTCTGCGCGGTGCTCGCCCTGGTCGTCGTCGCACTGGCCCGAGGGGAACGGCGGACCTGACGGCGCCTACGCCGTACGCAACACCGCGAACACCCCGGGCCGAAGGCTCCTACGCCGTACGCAGCACCGCGAACACCCCTCGCACCTCCGCGTCCTCCGGCGTGCGCCACCGCCCCGACACATGGCCCGTCGCGCCCTCCGGCAGCGGACCGCCGTCCCCGCCGGGGCGCAGGACGCGGTTCAGGTGCAGGGTCGCGCCCGTGACGGACAGGTCCGTGCCCTCCGCCGTGTCGGTGGCCTCGGCGACGACGGTGCCGAAGGGGCCGCCGGTGCTGGAGTGGGTGACCGTCGGGTCCGGGGTGTCGGTCTCGCTCTGGGCCTGGGGCTCCGCGCGGCCGTCGAGCAGGGCGAACAACCGCTCCGCCAGGACCGGGTCGTGGGCTCCGTCGTACACCCAGCGCTTCCCGAGCACCCCGTGCTCGGTCGTGCCGACGAGCGCGTCCTCGGCGCCCGCGAGCGGCGCGCCCCGGTAGGTCAGCGGCACGAAGTACGCCACCGGCTCGGCGCCCGAGGTGTCGGTGGCCACCATCAGCTCGATGCCCACCTCGCCCTGCGGATCGTCCAGCCGGAACCCGCCCGACCTGGCCAGGTCCGGGTGTCCGGAGCCCACGTACCAGGGCCGGGTCGGAAGCCAGGCGGCGAGCAGTTCGAGCTTGGTCGGCGACAGCGTGGTGTGATGGATGACGGCCATACCGGTGGTCTCTCCCGTACGTCGAGTGGACGGCTGGTTGCCGTGCGCGCGGGGCCCGTTGCGCACCCGCGCGCTGGGTCGAGCGTATGCAACCAGCCGTCCCCATGGCCGTCCGGCCGTCAGGAAACCGTCACCACGCCCCCGGCGCCGGCGGCGGCACGACCTGCGGCCGGTCGTCGCAGGTGATCGTGTTGGGCAGGAGCCACGGCGCGAGCCAGCCGCCGTCGTTGCCGCCCAGGTCGGTCAGGGTGAACTCCGAGCCGGTCGAAGGGAAGTTGAACGAGCCGCAGTTGTTGACGCCCACCGCGCCCACGTTGCGCGCGTCCACGTTCTCGAAGGTCGCGCCGCCCGCCGCGCGGGCGCTCAGGACCGAGGTGCCGGTGCCGTCGACGCGGAGGTCCTTGAAGTGGATGTTCCGGATCACGTACTGGTCCTTCACCGCCCAGTCCGAGACCAGCATCAGCGCGTTGTAGGTGCTGTCCAGGAAGTCGTTGCCGGTGACCCGGATGTCGGCGCCGTCGATACTGCGGTCCAGGGCGAAGACCCACAGCGCGCCGAGGCCGATCTTCCAGTTGAGTTCGTACGTGCCCGCGCGGACCGTGGTGTTACGGGCCAGCTCCACCTTCCCCGCGAACGGTTCCGCGCCGAAGCGGGCGCCGAGGTGCAGGGCACTGCCCTCGCGGACCGGGTCCGCGACCAGGTTGTCCGCGACGGTGATGTCCGTGCCGCCGTAGATCGCGATGCCGTTGGCGAGGACCGGCGTCTGGACGGTGTTGTGGTCGAAGGTGTTGCGGGCGTTGGTCGTCTTCTCGGCCCACATCGCGAGGCCGTCGTCGCCCGAGTTGCGTACGAAGGTGTTCGTGACGCGTGAACCGGTCACGCCCGTGTGGAAGTTGACGGCGTCCGCGATCTGGTCGGTGATCATCGTGTCCGCGACCCGCAGGTTCTTCATCGGGCCGTCGAACCACATGCCGACCTTGGTGTGGCTGATGTGCAGGCCGGTGATCGTCGAATCGCTCATCGCGCCGCCGATCGCGTTGACCTGGTCGGTGTCGATGCGTTCGCGCACATCGCCCTCGATGGCGAAGCCGGACAGGTGCACGTTGCGGCTGCCGCCCTCGGCCGCGGACTTCCCGTAGAAGCCGACGCCGGCGTGCGTGGAACCGTCGGCGGCCGGCTCGTCGAGCGCGACCTCGCGGCCCTTGATCTTCGTGTACCAGTTCCCCGCGCCGGTGATCGTGACGTCGTCGACGACGATGTGCCGGTCCACGCGGTACGTCCCCGGCGGCAGGTACACCTTCAGGTGCGTGCGCCGGGCGAACGCGATGGCCTTCTCGATCGCGCCGGCCGCGTCCCACCGTCCGGTCGGATCGGCCCCGAACGCGAGGACGTTGGCGGCCAGCAGCTCGACGTGCGGCAGCCCGACGCGCTCCGAGTCCAGCAGATCGATCGCCGTCCACGCGGCCCGGCTCCCGGCGGGCACGGTCAGCCGTACGGTGTCGCCCGCGCGGAACGTACGACCGAGCAGGAGGCGCTGCTCGTCGTAGAAGTGGCTCGGCCGGAACGGCTTGTCGACGACCGGGGCGGGCGTGGTCGCGGAGGGTACGCACGAGCACTCCGTGATCCACCAGTCCGGGTGGAGCAGCCCGGCGCCCGGGTCGTTGGAGAACGGGTACTGGTTGTAGAGCCAGGAGTACTGCGAGGTCAGCGTCATCGTGGACCGCTTGGTGCCGTTCACCGAGACGTCCAGCGGGGCCGTGATCCCGCCGCCGCCCGGCGCGTCCGGGATGCTGTAGCGCACGGTGATCGCGTTGGCCGCGGCGGGCAGCGTGAACTCCACGTGCTGACCGGGCGCCAGCTTGACCGCCTTGCGGCCCGACGCCTCGGACGGCAGCGTGTACGCCTCCCGGTCCGGGCCGATGACCGTGCCGTCGGTGACCGCGTTCTCGGCCTCCTGCTCGGCGAAGGCCACCTTCGCGCCGCGTCCCTGGACCAGGGCTGGGTCGAGGGCGGCGCGGGTGACGACCGGGGCGGCGGGGCGGGGAGCGGCGAGCGCGGGAGCGCCGGCCAGTACCCCGAGGCCGACCGCCGCGGCGGTCACCGAGGCGACGGCGGTCGCGTACAGCCCTGTCCGGCGCGGTCTTCGCACCGGAGCCGCAGCAGCGGCGGTCTTCCGTGACATCGCAGGCCCGTTTCTCTGAGGGGTCGACGCGGGGTCGACAAGGCTCAACGGCCGTGCGCGCGTGGGGAGTCGCCGCCGTCATGAACGAGGCGACAGTAGGGCGCGCACCTCACCGCCCACAAGACTCCTGCGAGGAGATTTCACGACAGTGGCCTTCAGGTGCGCGCTTGCGTTCGTTTTTTGCGCAACAAGACGCAAGCGGGAGGCGGACACGGCTGTCCCCCGCACCCATACGGCGAGCGGGTGCGGGGGACAGTTCAGGCGGTCAGATGGTCAGGCGGTCGGGCGGGCGTCAGTGCCCCGGGGCCCTCCTCCGCCGCATCCACCACACCAGCGCGCCGCCGACGACTGCGAGCGCCGCGGCGACCCCGGCGAACAGCCCGACCGGCACGTCATTGCCGGTGTGCGCGAGGTCGCCGTCCGGGTCCGTGGCCGGCGGGGTCGAGTGACCGCCGCCCGGGGTGGACGACGAGCCGGGAGCCGGGGTCGACGGACCGTCCGTCGGCTTCGGGTCCGACGAACCGGTCGGCGAGGGCGTCGGCTTCGGGTCCTCGGGGGTCGTCGGCTGATCCCCCGTACTCCCGCCCAGGTACGCGGTGTCGCCGTCCTGGTAGGTCACCTCGGCCTGTACGGACGTCTTCGTCGTCCTGTCCAGGCCCTTGTGCCGCGTCTTGAACTCGGTGCTGCTGATGTTCTTCTTGGGCGCCTTCGAGAAGTCGACCCCGCCCATCGACAGGATCCACACCTTGCCGTCGTAGACGCGCTCGAACTTGTAGTCGCCGTTCCTGAACGAGTCGACGTACTTGTCGTAGACGGTCTTCTTGTCCCAGTTCTCGTTCTCGCCCCGCAGCGGCCACCGCGACACGTCGTTGCTGTTGATGATCTTTCGGAAGTCGGTCGCCTCCACCGCGTCCTTGCGGCGGATGTACTCGGCCGCGACGCGCGAGGAGTAGACCCGGCGCAGGTCCGCGTACGAGGGGTCGTCGTTGACCCGGCGCTCCAGCTCCGGCTGGATCGTCGAGAGGATCAGCTGCTCGGCCCGGTCGGTCTGCGCCTTGGTCAGCTCGCAGCTGCCCTTGGGCACGTCGGGGCCGGTCGGGACCTCCATGTTGACCTTCAGCGGGGCGTCCAGGATGTAGATCCCGCCGTCCTGCTCACGGACCTTCGCCGGCTTCGGGGTGATCCACTGCCGGATGATCGGCAGGCAGGGCATGCCCTCCGGCGTACGCGGCGCCGCCTTCCAGAACCGCTCCCCGCGCTCGTACTTGTCGGGGTTCATCGCGTCCGCGTAGTCGTGCTTGAGGATCAGGTCGGCCTCCAGCAGGACCCGCCCCGCGTCGGTCTTCGCGAAGTCCTTGTCCATGATCAGGTCGGGCCTGACCGGGTTGAGGTTGACCCAGAACTTCTCCGGGCCCAGCGCCAGCCAGGTGAAGAAGGCGTCCGAGGCCAGCTGGAGCTTGGCGTCACCGCCGTACCCCGGATCGGCGTCCGGGTCCTTCACGTAGTCGGCCTTCATCGAGTAGTCGAGGCCCTTGCCCTTGACGGGCGTACCGACGTAGTTGATCTCCATGGTGGAGAAGTCGATGCCGCCGGGCCCCCGGCCGAAGTAGCCGCCGCGATTGTTCTGGTTGTAGATCCCCTGGAGCCTGCGGGCGTCCGCGACGGACTTCCCGGACCGCAGCGCCTGGTCGATGATCGGCCCCCGGCCGCCCTTGAGCGGATCGGGATTGAAGCGGTTGTCGAACCTCGTGTACTGGTTGGGCTTCTGGGTGCGCTCGATCGCGTTCGACCGCCGCTCGTTGACCCCGGCCTGGGTGCGGCTGCTGCCCCGGTCCCTCTTCAGGTCCTCGTCGAACTGCGCGATCTTCTTCTTCGTCGAGTCCTCCGTCTTCTGCCCGGTCAGATACCGGAACGTCGACTTCGGCTTCTCCTTGGCGATCTGGCGGTCGGCCTTGAGCTGATCGTCCTCGATCTTGCCGTTGGACTTCATCTCGATCTTGCGTTCGGTGGGCCGGTGATGGGCGTCCACCACCCGCGTGCGCTTCTCGCCGGTCACGGGGTCCGTGTACTCGATCGGGTCCTGGCACCACCATTCCGGGCCGATCATGTTGTACTTCTTGACCATCCGCGCCTCGAAGGCCTCGCCCCGGGGCGGATTGCCGTGGTTACCGATGTAGCGCACGTCCAGGAAGCGCTGGAACTCCTTGAGTCCCGTCTTCTTGTCGTACTGACTGTTGTAGCGGGCGTAGATCTCCATGACCTTGTCCGCCGGGTTCTGCGACTTGTTGAACGCCCGCTGCCACTTGCGGTAGTTCGTGCCCGCCTTCTCGCGCTGGGCGTCGGTCGGCGGCAGCACCCCGTCGTACGCCTTGGCCGGATTGTCGTACGTGTAGTTCTCGTCGTTCGGCCAGGCGTCGTACGGAAGGTTGTCGGGCGGGCCGGAGTTGGGCGGCGTGGCCGGGAACTTCTTTCCCAGGAACTTCTCGTCGCACCGGACCGCCTTGGCCCGCGCGGCGTCCGCCTGCTCCATGGCGGGCAGGCCGGTCAGGGTCAGCGCCCCGGCGGCGGTGAGGACGAGCGCGCAGCGCGTCCACACGGGCCGGCGGAGCGCGGGCTGGAGTATTCGGATGCTCACTGACTTCTCCCCGTGCGGCGGCGCCGCCGGCTCCGGAGCCGGCTGGTCTGTGTGCGCCGCCCTGTGCACAATCTAGGAATCAGCTGTGAGAAGCCCGGGGTTGTTTCGGCATGTCCCCGCCGAATCTCCGCATCGCGGGCGCGTCACGCACGCAAGCGGGAGGGTCCGGTTCAGAAGCCGTCCGGCTCCCCGATCCAGGTGTCCTCCAGATCGCCCGCCGTCCCCTCGGACCGCCGGACCCGGAACACCGACAGCGTGCGGCCCGCCCTGGGCAATGGGCTCGTCCGCCGCAGGACCAGCCGGATCAGGCTCTCCCAGGCAAGGTCCCCCGGCGCGGCGTCCGGATCGATGCCCGCGTCCCGCAGACCGGCGGCGTCGATCCCGAACGCCCCCGCCACCTCCGCGACACCGCCCTCCCGGTCCCAGTCCCCCTCACCGGACCAACCCGCCGCGAACAGCCGTGCCCCGTCCGGGTGCTGGACGACATGGGCGCTGTACGCCACCGAGTGGTCCACCCGCACCGAACCGATGACGGCCGCCCCGGGAAAGCGCGCCGCGAGGGCGTCGGCCTGCCCGGCGAGCGCGGAGCCGTCCCCGCCCGCCGCGAGGGCCGGATCATCGACCTCCGACACCGGCCCCCAGCACCCGACGGCGACCAGATCGAGGTCGGCCCGCGTCGCGAAGGACGGCCGCTCGACCGCCTCGATCCGCCCCTCCTCCCCCACCACGGCGTCCACGGTCCCCAGCGCGGCGACCAGATCCGCGGCACGCGCGGGATCGTGGGCGGGCAGTTCGCCGTCCCCGCCCGGGAACGACGGCCCGACGACGGTGAGCCTGAACTCCCCGTGCTGCGCGAGCTCTTCGTCCGGCCCGTACTCCCACACCTCGTCGTAGGACACCGGCGACACCTCCGTGGACGGTCGGAAAACGGCGAGCCCGATCCTAGGCGGTGGCCCCGGCGGGCCGCCTCGGCTCCCGGCCCCCGGCGGGCCGCCTCAGCTCCCGGTCTCCGCCGGCAGCGTCAGCTCCGAGTCCGCGTGCACGGTGACCCGTACCGCCACGAACTCCGTCGCGTCGGTCCGGGAAGCGCCGGTGCCCGGGTTCAGGGCGTAGCGCGGGTGCGCGCCGCCGCTGACCTGCCAGCGGACGCGATGGCCGGCGGCGAACCGGTGGGCGGTGTGGCCCATCGGGACGGTCACCCGGACCGGGTCCGCGCCCGTGGTGCGCAGCTGCGCGATCCCGTCGCAGACGTTGACCGACCGGCCCTCGGGGTCCACGTCGCACAGCCGGACGAACACATCGCCGTACCCCGTGTCCGTGGCGGCGGCGACCCGGGCGGACACCGGTCCGAGGACGGTGAGGGGTTCGGCCAGGGCTGGCCCGGTGAACGTCAGCACGTCCGCGCGCGCCTCCAGCGACGCGTTGTCGCGCGCCCCGGCGGTACGGGAGAGCAGCGGGCCGCCCAGCGAGGGGGTGGGGTCGGCCGGGTCGTGGCGGAAGGAGGCGACGGGGGCGGTGTCCGTGGGGGCCTCCCGGGTGAGGTGGCCGTCGGCCGTCGGATACCAGGAGGCGGCGGCGCCCCCGCCGGTGGGCCACGCGTCCAGGTCCCGGACGGCCGGGTCCGCGCCGCCCACGTGTACGCGGACCCGCGTCGGGCGCAGAGCGGACGGGTCGTCGCACAGGTGGGCCCGGAGCCAGGCGAGGGATTCGGTGAACACCTCGGCCCAGCCCTTCTGGAGCGCGGAGGTGTGCGTCCACGGGCCGACGAGCAGGGACACCTCGCCGCCCGCCCGGCGCAGCCGGCCGTACTGCTCGAAGCTCTGGTCCACGAGGACGTCGTGCCATCCGGTGATCAGGGCGGTGGGCACGGCCGCCCGGTCCGCCGCACCGGCCTGCGACGCGCCCGCCCAGTACGGGTCGTCCGGGTCCGGGTGGCTCAACACCTCGTCCAGCCACGGTACTTCGGCGCCGAGCGCGCCCGCGTACGCCCCGCGCAACGGACGCGCGGCGAGGACGGCGCGCATGCCGCGCCGGAGGCGGAGGGACGCCCGGACGAACGGGCCCATGCCCCGGTGCTGGTACGTCATCCCGGCGCCCACGGCGAGCGCGGTCTCCAGATGCGGGACGCCGTCCGTGTGGAAGAGGGCGTACGGATCGTGCAGCCCGACCTGCACCACCATGGCCTTCAGCTCCGGCGGCGGATCGAGGGCCAGCGCCCACTGCGTGTATCCGAGGTAGCTGGGGCCGACCGTGCCCAGCCGCCCGTCGAACCAGGGCTGTTCGCGCAGCCAGCCGACAGCGGCCCGGCCGTCCGCGGCCTCGTTGCGCCACAGGTGGAAGTCGCCGCCCGAGCCGCCGGTGCCCCGGCAGCTCTGCAGGACGACATGGAAGCCCTGCTCGGCGAAGAGCATCCCGTACTGCGGGGACCACGGCACGCCCCGCCCGTACGGCGAGCGCACCAGGAGCGTGGGGAAGTCGCCCTCGGCGTGCGGGAAGTAGTGGTCGGTGACGAGCGTACTGCCGTCGGCGGCGGGGACCGCGAGCCCCCGTTCGACACCCACCCGGTGGCGCGCGGCCGGGAGGTCGCGCCAGGTGGCGCGCATCAGCCGGGAGGCGAGCGGTGGCTTCCCGGACGACGGCGTCCATGCGGCCTCGGTGCGGGCGTCGTGCGTCGGTCGTGTCATCTTCGCCTCCGTCAGTCATTCTCGTACAGCGTACGAGAATACTGGATGCTTGGATGGACGCGAAGGGGGATCCAGGTGAGAGAGGCGGAGAGGGTGACCCGCACCGAGGAGTCCGGCGCCGGCGGCGTCGACCCGCGCGAACTCTGGCGGAGGCAGGACCGGCCCCGGCGCGGGCGCAGACCCGCCTTCAGCCGGGAGGCGATCACGACGGCGGCCATCGCCCTCGCGGACGCCGAGGGGATCGACGCGGTCACCATGCGGCGGGTCGCCTCCGAGGTGGGCGCCGGCGTCATGTCGCTCTACAGCTACGCCCCCGACAAGGAGACGCTGCTCGACCTGATGATCGACCAGGTCTCCGGCGAGCTGCCCACGTCCGGCCCGCTCACCGGCGACTGGCGCGCCGATCTCAAGACCATCGGGCGTGACCAGCGCGCCCATATGCTCCGCCACCCCTGGCTGCCCGCCGCCGTGCAGGCCCGCCGCACCCTGGGCCCCCACACGCTCGCCTTCCTGGAACACGCCCTCGCCGCCCTGCGCCCCAGCGGCCTGGACGGGGCGGCGCGGCTGGAGATCTTCGCCCAGCTCACCTCGTTCGTGGCGGCCCACGTGGCGTACGAGGTCGGGCAGGCCAGGGCGGCCCAGGACCCCGGCCGGGCCGCCGCCGAGGCGCTCTACCTGGCCGAGGTCGCGGCGGACGGCGATCATCCGGAACTGGCGGAGGCCCTGGCGGCGACCGTCCGCCCGGTCACCCCGGACGCCATGTTCGACCGCTTCCTCACCCGGCTGGTCGACGGCCTCGACGCGGGCTGAGCCGTACCCGTACACACAAAGGCACCGGCCCCCGGGGACGAATCCCCGGGGGCCGGTGTCGTGGTACTGCTGAACTACCGATCCGTCAGGATCAGAAGTCCATGTCACCGCCCGGCATGCCGCCCGGAGCGGCCGCGGCGGCCTTCTCCGGCTTGTCGGCGATGACGGCCTCGGTGGTGAGGAACAGCGCGGCGATCGACGCGGCGTTCTGCAGGGCGGAGCGCGTGACCTTCGCCGGGTCGAGAATGCCCTCGGCGATCATGTCGACGTACTCGCCGGTCGCGGCGTTGAGGCCGTGACCGATCGGCAGGTTGCGCACCTTCTCCACGACGACGCCACCCTCGAGACCACCGTTGACGGCGATCTGCTTGAGCGGGGCCTCCAGGGCGAGCTTCACGGCGTTGGCGCCGGTCGCCTCGTCACCCGAGAGCTCCAGCTTCTCGAAGACGGCCGAGGCCTGGAGCAGAGCCACGCCACCACCGGCGACGATGCCCTCCTCGACGGCGGCCTTGGCGTTGCGCACCGCGTCCTCGATGCGGTGCTTGCGCTCCTTGAGCTCGACCTCGGTGGCGGCACCGGCCTTGATGACGGCCACGCCGCCGGCCAGCTTCGCCAGACGCTCCTGGAGCTTCTCGCGGTCGTAGTCCGAGTCGGAGTTCTCGATCTCGGCACGGATCTGGTTGACGCGGCCCTGGACCTGGTCGCTGTCACCGGCGCCGTCGACGATCGTCGTCTCGTCCTTGGTGATGACGACCTTGCGGGCGCGGCCGAGCAGGTCGAGACCGGCGTTCTCCAGCTTGAGGCCGACCTCCTCGGAGATGACGGTGCCACCGGTGAGGATGGCGATGTCGCCGAGCATGGCCTTGCGGCGGTCACCGAAGCCCGGGGCCTTGACGGCGACGGACTTGAAGGTGCCACGGATCTTGTTGACGACCAGGGTCGACAGGGCCTCGCCCTCGACGTCCTCGGCGATGATCAGCAGCGGCTTGCCGGACTGCATGACCTTCTCCAGCAGCGGAAGGAGGTCCTTCACGTTGCTGACCTTGGAGTTGACGATCAGGATGTACGGGTCGTCGAGGGACGACTCCATGCGCTCCATGTCGGTGGCGAAGTACGCCGAGATGTAGCCCTTGTCGAAGCGCATACCCTCGGTGAGCTCCAGCTCCAGACCGAAGGTCTGGGACTCCTCGACGGTGATGACGCCTTCCTTGCCGACCTTGTCCATGGCCTCGGCGATGAGCTCGCCGATCTGGGTGTCGGCGGCGGAGATGGAGGCGGTCGAAGCGATCTGCTCCTTGGTCTCCACGTCCTTGGCCTGCTCCAGGAGGGCGGCGGAGACGGCCTCGACGGCCTTCTCGATGCCCCGCTTGAGAGCCATCGGGTTCGCACCCGCGGCCACGTTGCGCAGACCCTCGCGGACGAGCGCCTGGGCGAGAACGGTGGCGGTGGTCGTACCGTCGCCGGCGACGTCGTCCGTCTTCTTGGCGACCTCCTTGACCAGCTCCGCACCGATCTTCTCGTACGGGTCCTCCAGCTCGATCTCCTTGGCGATGGACACACCATCGTTGGTGATCGTGGGGGCGCCCCACTTCTTCTCGAGGACGACGTTGCGACCCTTGGGGCCAAGGGTGACCTTGACGGCGTCGGCGAGCTGGTTCATGCCGCGCTCGAGACCGCGCCGGGCCTCCTCGTCGAACGCGATGATCTTGGCCATGTGAAGTGGTCCTCCCGGACAGGGGTGGATTGCTCCGGACCGAGTGGCGCCCGCGACGGACGGCCTGCCTGCCCGGCGGTTCCTTGCCCCGCCCGGCGTGCGGGCCTCACCGGCCCGGTCCAAAATTCTGTCACTCTCACCTGGAGAGTGCTAAGCCAATGATTAGCACTCGGCACCGTCGAGTGCAAGCGTCGCCGTCGGCATGTGGACGGGCGCGGGGAGCGCGGCACGCGGGCCCGGGACGCGCGAAGGGTCCGTACCCCCTGGGTACGGACCCTTCGTTACGTGCGTGGCGTCGCGGCCGACGTGCCGTGCCGGGCTCAGCCGACGGCGAGCTTGACCATGTCCGCCTGCGGCCCCTTCTGGCCCTGCGAGATCTCGAACTCGACCCGCTGACCTTCTTCGAGGGTGCGGTACCCGTCCATCTGGATCGCGCTGTAGTGGACGAATACATCCGCACCACCGTCGACCGCGATGAAGCCGTACCCCTTCTCCGCGTTGAACCACTTGACGGTGCCCTGAGCCATGCCTAACTCCCCTGTAACGTGTGTGCGCCGAAGCGCGTCGACCGCGGCTGAATGTATCTGCCCAACTGCCCTCTGCAACAGGTCAATCGGACGACAATTCTGCGCAGCACCGATCGCCCGAATATGAGGAATTCGCGGGATTGCGGGGCAAGTCGGGCCCGGCAAAGGTGACTTATGGCGCAAGACGTTCAAGTACTTTGGCTGCTTCTGGTCGTGGGGCGGCGCATTCTCATATGCGGGCGGCACGGGCAGCGAAGGGGACTTCCCACACTCTACCCCGCTCAACCATGCAGAATTGCCCCCTCCGCTTCTCTCGCAGAGGGGGCAATTCCAGTAACTCCGTGAAGTCGGGGGCCCCTTCCGGAAGCCCCCGGGGATCAGCAGCCGCCGGCGACGGCGGGGATGATCGAGATTCCGGCGCCGTCCGGGGTGGCCGCGTCGAGGCCGCCCTCGAACCGCACGTCGTCGTCGTTGACGTACACGTTGACGAACCGGCGCAGCTTGCCCTGGTCGTCCAGCACACGGGCGGCGATGCCCGGGTGGTCCTTCTCCAGCGAGGCGATGACCTCGGAGAGGGTCGCGCCTTCGGCCGGGACCTCGGCCTGGCCGCCCGTGTAGGTGCGGAGGATGGTGGGGATGCGGACCTTGACGCTCATGGCGGATGCCTTCCTGAAGTCTCGGGTGGTCAGCTGGTGGCGAGGCCGGCGGCGCGGAAGGCGTCGAGGCTCGGGCGGATCGTGGCGGTCGCCTGCGAGGTCTCGGCCACCGCGTCCAGCGTCTTGAGGCCGTCACCGGTGTTCAGGACGACGGTGGTCAGCGACGGGTCGAGCAGACCGGCCTCGATCAGCTTCTTCGTCACGCCGACCGTCACCCCGCCCGCCGTCTCGGCGAAGATGCCCTCGGTCCGGGCCAGCAGCTTGATCGCGTCGACGACCTGCTCGTCGTCGACGTCCTCGACGGCGCCACCGGTGCGGCGGGCGATGTCCAGGACGTACGGGCCGTCGGCCGGGTTGCCGATCGCCAGGGACTTGGCGATGGTGTTCGGCTTCTGCGGGCGGACCACGTCGTGACCGGCCTTGAAGGCGGTGGAGACCGGGGAGCAGCCCTCGGCCTGGGCGCCGAAGATCTTGTACGGCTTGTCCTCGACCAGGCCGAGCTTGATCAGCTCCTGGAGACCCTTGTCGATCTTCGTGAGCTGCGAGCCGGACGCGATCGGGATGACGATCTGGTCGGGCAGCCGCCAGCCGAGCTGCTCGCAGATCTCGTACGCCAGCGTCTTGGAGCCCTCGCCGTAGTACGGGCGCAGGTTCACGTTGACGAAGCCCCAGCCCTCGCCCAGCGGGTCGCCGATGAGCTCGGAGCAGAAGCGGTTGACGTCGTCGTAGTTGCCCTCGATGCCGACCAGCTCACCGCCGTACACCGCGGCCATGACGACCTTGCCCTGCTCCAGGTCGTGCGGGATGAACACGCAGGAGCGCAGGCCCGCGCGGGCGGCGGCGGCGCCGACCGCGCCGGCCAGGTTGCCGGTGGAGGAGCAGGAGAGCGTGGTGAAGCCGAAGGCGCGGGCGGCCTCGACGGCGATCGCGACGACACGGTCCTTGAAGGAGTGCGTCGGGTTGCCGGAGTCGTCCTTCACGTACAGGCCGCCGGTCACACCCAGCTCGCGGGCGAGGTTGTCGGCCTTGACCAGCTTGGTGAAGCCGGGGTTCAGATTGGGCTTGTCGGCGACATCGGCGGGCACCGGCAGCAGCGGCGCGTAACGCCAGATGTTCTCCGGGCCGGCCTCGATGCGCTTCTTCAGCTCTTCGGGGGAGCCGCTCGGCAGGTCGTACGCCACTTCGAGCGGCCCGAAACAGGACGCGCAGGCGAAAAGGGGACCGAGTGCGAACCGTTCACCGCATTCGCGGCAGGAAAGCGCCGCGGCGGGACCCAGGTCGACGGAGGATTCGGTGTGTGCTGCGACAGTCTCAACAGCCATGATGGCGAGGCCCTTTCTCCTCATCTTCCTCACGGCGCGTTTCGCCGCAAGACGGAATTGGCACCTTCCCCACCTGACCTCGCGGTCGGCAGGAGGGTTGCCGGGACTTCAACGGGCCGTTCCCTCTGTCCCTCTGGATGAGCGCTGTGGCACCGGATCATGGATCCGGGCATTTGTCGGCGGACCGACCCCGGCATGCGCCGGTCGTCCGCGTTGTTCAAGACTGTAACCGAAGCACCGGACTGTTGAGATAGCCGTCCGTACCGCGAGATGGATCACATACAGGGAGTATCGACCGTGCTCGAAGAGGTCGAACGCTGGCTGACCAGGCGTTCCTGGTCAGCCGCCGACCGTCCGCCGACGCGTGCGCAGGCCGCCGCGCACGGTACGGGCGTGAGCGTCGTCCTGCCCGCGCTGAACGAGGCGGAGACCGTCGGGGACATCGTCGCGACGATCCGGCGCGAGCTGATGGAGACGGTCCCGCTGGTCGACGAGCTGGTGGTGATCGACTCCGGTTCCACGGACGCCACCGCCGAGGTCGCCCGCCGCGCGGGCGCCCGGGTGGTCCACCGGGACAGCATCCTGCCCCGCCTCCCGGCCGTCCCCGGCAAGGGCGAGGTGCTGTGGCGCTCACTCCTGGTGACCGGCGGCGACATCCTGTGCTTCATCGACGCGGACCTCAAGGACTTCTCCGCGGACTTCGTCTCCGGCATCGTCGCCCCGCTGCTGGCCGACCCCCAGGTGCAGTTCGTCAAGGCCATGTACGACCGCCCGCTCGGCGAGGTCGCGGGCCAGGGCGGCCGCGTCACCGAGCTGGTGGCCCGTCCGCTGCTCAACCTGCACTGGCCGCTGCTCGCGGGCTTCGTCCAGCCACTGGGCGGCGAGTACGCCGTCCGCCGCTCGCTCCTGGAGCGGCTGCCGTTCCCGGTCGGTTACGGCGTGGAGCTGGGCCTGCTCGTCGACGCCCTGCACACCGTCGGCCTGGACGCCCTCGCCCAGGTCGACGTCGGCGTCCGCGTCCACCGCCACCAGGACGGCCAGGCCCTCGGCCGGATGGCCGCCGCGATCTACCGCACCGCGCAGGTCCGGCTCTCCCGCGGCCATCTCGTCCGCCCCTCGCTGACCCAGTTCGAACGCGGACCCGACGGATTCGTCCCGCACACGTATCCGGTCGACACGCAGGAGCGGCCGCCGATGCGTGAGATCCCGGAGTACGCGGCACGGCGCGCGGCCTGATCACGACCCCGCCCCGTCCGACTTCGTACGTTTGGGCGGATCGGGTTCGGGCTAGATTCCGGCCATGGTCTCCGAGCACTCCCCCCAGCCCGCTGCCCAGGTCCTCGTCGCGTCCAACCGCGGCCCCGTGTCGTACGCGCTGGGCGACGACGGCTCCCTCGAAGCGAAACGGGGCGGGGGCGGACTTGTCTCCGGCCTCAGCGCCGTCGACGACAAGATGTGGATCTGCGCCGCCCTCGGCGACGGCGACCGCGAGGCGGTGCGACGAGGGGTCGGCGAGCCGGGCGTCCGGATGCTCGACATCGACGCCGGGACGCACGCCGACGCGTACAACGGCATCGCCAACTCCGTGCTGTGGTTCGTCCACCACATGCTGTACCAGACACCCGTCGAGCCCGTCTTCGACGCGGAGTTCCGCAGGCAGTGGGCCTCCTTCGAGACGTACAACCGGGCCTTCGCCGAGGCCCTCGCCGAGGAGGCGGGCGAGGGCGCGGCCGTCCTGGTGCAGGACTACCACCTCTCGCTCGTCCCTGGCATGCTCCGCGAACTCCGCCCCGACCTGCGGATCGGCCACTTCTCGCACACCCCGTGGGCGCCCGTCGACTACTTCCGGCTGCTCCCCGACGACATCGCCGAGCAGCTGCTGCGCGGCATCCTCGGCGCCGACCGCGCCGCCTTCCTGACCCGCCGCTGGGCGGACGCCTTCATCGGCTGCTGTACGGAGATCCTGGGCGGCACCGGCCGCACCCGCATCGGGGTCCACGGCCTGGGCGCCGACGCCGGCTTCCTGCGCCGCCGCGCGCACGAGGCGGACGTGGACGAGCGGATGGCGGCCCTGCGCGAGCAGATCGGGCCCGGCCGCAGGACCGTCGTCCGGGTCGACCGCACGGAGCTGTCCAAGAACATCGTCCGGGGCCTGCACGCCTACCGCGCCCTGCTCGACGAGCACCCCGAGTGGCGCGAGCGCGTCGTGCACGTCGCCTTCGCCTACCCCTCGCGGCAGGACCTCGCGGTCTACCGGGAGTACACCGCGGAGGTCCAGCAGGTCGCCGACGCGATCAACAAGTCGTACGGCACGGCGGACTGGACCCCGGTCGTCCTCCACGTCAAGGACGACTTCGCCCGCTCGCTCGCCGCGTACCGGCTGGCCGACGTGGCCCTCGTCAACCCCATCCGCGACGGCATGAACCTGGTCGCCAAGGAGGTCCCGGTCGTCTCCGACGAGGGCTGCGCGCTGGTCCTGTCCCGCGAGGCCGGCGCCTACGAGGAGCTGGGCGAGCACGCGTTCACGGTCAACCCGTACGACGTCTCCGCCACCGCCTCGGCGTTGCACGAGGCGCTGACGCTGCCGGACGACGTACGCGCGGCCCGCTCGGAGCGCCTGGCCGAGGCGGCGACCGCGCTGCCGCCGCAGCAGTGGTTCCTGGACCAGCTGGAGGCGCTGCGGCGCGATTAGGCGAGCCGGTCGGCGAGCGCCCGCAGGTACGCGACGACCGCGCCCGGACCGGGCAGGGCCAGGTCGGCGCGGTCGGCCAGCTCGGGCACCTCGGCGCTGCCGCTGCAGATGAGCAGCCCCGGTACGGGGTTCTCCTCGTCCGTGCGCAGCTTCTCCACGGCCGCGTACGCGGCGAGGTCGCCCAGGTCGTCGCCCGCGTACAGCACGGAGCCGGCGCCGATCTCGCGCACGTACTCGGTGAGCGCGACGCCCTTGTCCATGCCCGGGGGGCGCAGCTCCAGGACGAGGCGCCCCGGTTCGACGATCAGCCCGTGCTCGGCGGCCAGCTCGCCCAGCGGCCCGCGCAGCGCGTCGAACGCGGCCTGCGGGTCGGCGGCGCGGCGGGTGTGCACGGCGAGGGCGCGGCCCTTGTCCTCGGTCCAGGTGCCGCGCCAGAAGTCGAACTTCTCGAGTACGCCCGGGAGTTCGGCGCGCACGGCGGCGACGCCGGGGGGCGGGGCGGGGGCGTGCACGGTCCCGGTGACCGCGTCCCAGCGTTCGGCGCCGTAGTGCCCGAGGACGACGAGGTGGTCGAGTCCTTCGACTCCGGCGAACCCGCCGTACCGCACGGCGACCGCGGCGGGCCGCCCGGTGACCACGGCCACGGACCTGACCCGCGGCGCGAGCGCGGCCAGCGCCTCGACGGCGCCGGGGTGGGCCCGTGCCTGCTCGGGGTCCGGCACGATGTCCGCGAGCGTCCCGTCGAAGTCGAGCGCGACGAGGGCCTCGGCCGGCCGGGCGAGGAGGGCGTCGAGGCCGGTGCGGCCGGCGGGGGTGTGCGGAGGGGTACCCATGCGCTCGAGCGTATCGCCGCGCGTCCCCGTTGCGGGGGCGCTGCCCCCGTACCCCCGCTGCTCAATCGCCGCAGGGGCTGAAAACCAGCCCCGCCGGCGTTTGAGGCGCGGGGTCCGGGGCGGAGCCCCGAAAAACCAGCCCCGCGGCAGGCGCACCGCCCCCTACCGCCTCCCCCGCCGGGCCTCCCGCACGCGGCGGAGGCGATTCACCGTCACCGGGTCCTCCTCCAGCGCCCGCCGGTCGTCCAGCAACGCGTTCAGAAGCTGGTAGTACCGCGTCGGCGACAGCCCCAGCCCCTCCCGGATCGCCCGCTCCTTCGCCCCGGGCCCGGCCCAGGCGCGCCGCTCGACCGCCAGCACCGCGCGGTCGCGGTCGGACAGCGGGGCGGGCTCGTCGGCACCGGCTGGGCCGTTCGGGGGGAGGGCGGTCATATCAGCCAATATATGGCGCGGACCGCCCCCACGAAACGCCCCGCCCTACTCGGCCGCCTCCGCCGCCGTCGCCTCCCGGGCTATCTGCGCGAGCACGGTCTCCGGGTTCGCCCCCGGCTCCACCGCCTTGCCGATGTTCTCCTTGATCGACTCGCTCGCCTGCGCCCAGGACGTCTTGCCGAACGGGTAGAACTCCGCCTGCGGCAGCGCCGTCAGGAACTTGTGCAGCGGCTTGAACTTGGAGTCGTCCTCCATCGCCGCCGACGCGCTGTCCGTGACCGGCAGGATGTCGTACGTGTCCGCGAACTGGATCACGTTCTTGTCGCTGAACAGGAAGTCGAAGAACTTGCCGATCTCAAGCCGGTGGTCGTTCTGCTTGAAGCCCATGATCCAGTCGGCGACACCCATCGATCCCTCGGTGGGGCCCTTCTCACCGGGGAGGGGGACCATGCCGATGTCGACGCCCTTCTGCTCGGCCTCCTCCATCAGCGTGGGGTGGCCGTTGAGCATGCCGACCTGCCCCTTCGTGAACGCCTCGAAGGCCTTCGCGCGGTTCAGTTTGCCGGGTGCGACGGGGCCCACGAGCCCCTTGTCGACGAGGTTCGACTTCAGCCAGGTGAACGTCTTGACGTTCTCCTCGGAGTCGATGTCGTACGAGCCGACGTCATCGGTGTAGCCGCCGCCCCCGCTGAGCATCCACATCAGGGTCTCGGCCTGGGACTCCTCCTGGCCGAGCGGCAGCGCGAAGGGGTACGTCACCCCGCGCTGCTTGAGCGCGGCGGCGTCGGAGGCGATGTCGCTCCAGGTCCGGGGTGCCTTGAGCCCGGCCTGGCCGAAGAGCTTCTTGTTGTAGAAGAGCAGCCGGGTGCTGGCGACGAACGGCAGTCCGTACTGGATGCGGTTGACCCGCCCGGCATCGGTCAGCTTCGGCAGGAAGTTCGCCTGGGTGGGGATGCTGAGCATCTCGTCGGCGGAGTAGAGCTTGCCGGCCTTGGCGTAGTCCGCGTAGGCGCCGATCTGCGCGATGTCGGGGGCCTTGCCCGCCTTGACCATCTCGGCGACCTTGCGGTCGATGTCCGTCCAGGGCAGGACGGTGACCTCGACCTTGATCCCGGGGTGGGACGCCTCGAAACTACGGGCGATGCCGTTCCAGTACTTGTCGGACTTGTTCGCCGCGCTGGTGCCGTAGTCGGCCGCGACCACCTTCAGCGTGACGTCGCCCGAGCCGTCGCTGCCACCGCAGCCCGACAGCGTCGCCGTCATCCCCAGTGCGGCGACAGCCGCAGTCAGTCCCAAGTAACGCCGCTGCACAGCTCAGTCCGTCCTCGTCGATTGCACCGCCCGCGGCTCCCACGTCCGCGCGGGGCACTTCGGGTGAGCTGCGATTTTCCCCGCCACCGGCGTAGAGGTCTACACCACGGAGGTATCGCTTCCACAACGCAGCAGCATTGCACGGGGCCTGCGGCGGCTGCTAAGTAGGTCTCGGCGTACGGGTCTTATTGGTCCAGACCTTTAGCCGCCCGCGCGCCAACTCCCCCGCCGAGTCGCCCCGTCCGCCCCGCCTCAAGGAGCCGTTCCGCATGTCGCGTACCGCATCTGAAATTGCCACCCAGCCCAGCTGCTGGCGGCGTGCCGCGCAGGCGGGCGCGGAGTTCGGCGGGCTGCCGAGGCCCGGCGAGCGCGTCGCGGTCACCGGGTGCGGCACCTCCTGGTTCATGGCCATCGCCTACGCGGCCCTGCGGGAGGCCGCCGGGCAGGGCGAGACGGACGCGTACGCCTCCTCGGAGTTTCCGGTGGGCCGCCCGTACGACCGGGTGGTGGCGATCACCCGGTCCGGCACCACGAGCGAGGTGCTGGCACTCCTGGGCGAGCTGCGCGGGAAGACGGCCACCGTCGCCCTGACCGGCGACCCGACGACGCCGGTCATGGAGACCGCCGACGCGGTCGCCGTACTGGACTGGGCGGACGAGGAGTCGGTGGTCCAGACCCGGTTCGCCACCACCGCGCTCGCCTTCCTGCGGGCGGGCCTGGAGGCGGCCGGTCCGCTTCCGGCGGGCGTGAAGACGGTCGCCGAGGCGGCGGTGGACGCGGAGCTGGCGGTGACCGAGCCGCTGGACGAGGCGGTCGTCGCGGCCGAGCAGTGGACGTTCCTGGGGCGCGGCTGGACCTATGGGCTGGCCCAGGAGGCCGGGCTGAAGATGCGCGAGGCGGCGGGCGCCTGGACCGAGTCGTACCCGGCGATGGAGTACCGCCACGGCCCGATCGCGATCACCGGGCCGAACCGGGTCGCCTGGGTCTTCGGCGCCCTGCCCGAGGGGCTGGCGGGCGAGGTGGCGGCGGTCGGCGGGACGCTGGTCGCGCACCGCACGGCGGACCCGATGGCGGACCTGATCCGCGCGCAGCGGCTCGCGGTGGTGCTGGCCGAGTCGAAGGGGTACGACCCCGACCACCCCCGCAACCTCTCGCGCAGCGTGATCCTGCCGGAGTAGGGCCGGACGCCCGCCCGGGGACGGTTCTCGACAATCCGGGACCGTTCCCCGTAACCGGTACCGGGATTTTGTATGGATGCGCAACAAACAGCGATAGTGGACTAGACCTATTGGGGTTCCTCGGGCGAAACTGTTTCCCGTGAAACACGTCATCGCCCTCGATGTGGGCGGCACCGGGATGAAGGCCGCACTGGTCGGGGCCGATGGCGCCCTGCTCCACGAGGCACGGCGCGCGACCGGCAGAGAGCGCGGCCCCGAAGCCGTCGTGGACTCGATCCTCGCCTTCGCCGCCGACCTGCGCGCGTACGGCGAGGAGCACTTCGGCGAGAGCGCCCTCGCGGCCGGAGTCGCGGTGCCCGGCATCGTCGACGCGGAGAAGGGGGTCGCCGTCTACGCGGCGAACCTGGGCTGGCGCGACGTACCCATGCGGCAGCTGCTCGGCGAACGGCTCGGCGGCGTGCCCGTGGCGCTCGGCCACGACGTCAGGACCGGCGGCCTCGCCGAGGGCCGGATCGGCGCGGGCAAGGGCGCCGACCGCTTCCTCTTCATCCCGCTCGGCACCGGGATCGCCGGAGCCATCGGCATCACCGGGGCCATCGAGGAGGGCGCCCACGGCTACGCCGGCGAGATCGGGCACATCGTGATCCGGCCGGACGGCCCGGACTGCAGCTGCGGCCAGCGCGGCTGCCTGGAGACCCTGGCCTCCGCCTCCGCCGTCAGCCGCGCCTGGGCGGCCGCGTCCGGCGACCCCAAGGC
The DNA here is from genome assembly GCA_036226585.1 of Streptomyces sp. NBC_00708. Taxonomy (GTDB): domain Bacteria; phylum Actinomycetota; class Actinomycetes; order Streptomycetales; family Streptomycetaceae; genus Streptomyces. The sequence continues at coordinate 3,956,390 of CP108997.1, read as the reverse complement.
GGACGCCGCCGACTGCGCCAAGGCCGTCGAGTCGGGCGACCCGAAGGCCCTCGCCGTGTGGCAGAACGCCGTCGACGCGCTCGCCGCCGGGCTCGTCACCGCGCTCACCCTGCTGGACCCGCGCATGCTCATCATCGGTGGCGGGCTCGCCGAGGCCGGGGAAACCTTGTTCACACCACTCCGTGCGGCCGTCGAGGAACGCGTCACGTTCCAGAAGCTGCCCCACATCGTCCCGGCGGCCCTCGGGGACACCGCCGGATGCCTGGGCGCAGGGCTGCTCGCCTGGGATCTACTCTCCACGGAGGTATCCGCCTGATGGCCGGACGCGCAGACAGCACCGTTCTCGCAGGGGCCCGGGTGGTACGGCCCACCGGCACCGTCGAGGACGGCCGGGTGGTCGTCGAGGGCACCCGCATCTCCGGCGGCGACGGGGCCGAGGGCGCCCCGGTCGTGGACCTCTCCGGCCACTGGATCGTCCCGGGCTTCGTGGACATGCACAACCACGGCGGCGGCGGCGCCTCCTTCACCTCGGGCACGGTCGACGAGGTCCTCACCGGCGTCCGCACCCACCGCGAGCACGGCACCACCACCCTGGTCGCCTCCACGGTCACCGGCGAGATGGACTTCCTCGCCGAGCGCGCCGGCATCCTCTCCGAACTCGTCGAGCAGGGCGACCTCGCCGGCATCCACTTCGAGGGCCCCTTCATCTCCCCGTGCCGCAAGGGCGCCCACAGCGAGGCCCTGCTGCGCGACCCGGACCCGGCCGAGGTCCGCAAGCTGATGGACGCCGCGCGCGGCACCGCGAAGATGTTCACCCTCGCCACCGAGCTGCCCGGCGGCATCGACTCCGTACGGCTGCTCGCCGAGCACGGTGTCATCGCGGCCATCGGCCACACCGACGCCACGTACGAGCAGACCGTCGAGGCGATCGACGCCGGTGCCACCGTCGCCACGCACCTCTACAACGCGATGCCGACCCTCGGACACCGCGCGCCCGGCCCGATCGCCGCCCTCCTGGAGGACGAGCGGGTCACCGTCGAGCTGATCAACGACGGCACGCACCTGCACCCGGCCGCGCTCGAACTGGCCTACCACCACGCCGGCGCCGACCGGGTCGCCCTGATCACGGACGCCATGGACGCGGCGGGCTTCGGCGACGGCCGCTACCAGCTCGGCCCGCTCGCCGTGAACGTCGAGAACGGCGTCGCCCGGCTCGTCGAGGGCAACTCCATCGCCGGCTCCACGCTCACCCTGGACACCGCTTTCCACCGCGCCGTGACCATCGACCGCATCCCCGTCGAGGACGTGGTCCGGTCCATCTCCGCGAACCCGGCCCGTCTCCTCGGCGTGGACGACAAGGTCGGCTCGCTGGAGCCCGGCAAGGACGCCGACCTGGTCGTTCTCGACGAGGACTTCCGGCTCAAGGGCGTCATGCGCAAGGGCGAGTGGATCGTCCGCCCCGAGGCCGCGGCCGGCTGAACGGGCTACGTAACGAAGAGACGGCGGTTGGTCCCGAGGTCTGGGCCGACCGCCCCCTCTTTGGCATGATCGCCTGGGAAACCAGCACGGAAAGCGCGTTCCGGCAAGGAATCAGCGCTCAGCACGGATCGAAAGCGAAGGGGCGGCCGCGGTGATCCTCACGGTCACGCTGAACACGGCACTCGACCTGACCTACGGCGTCCCCGCCCTCGTGCCCCACTCCAGCCACCGGGTCACCGACCTCTCCGAGCGCCCCGGCGGCAAGGGCCTCAACGTCGCCCGCGTCCTCACCGCCCTCGGCCACGACACCGTCGTCACCGGCTTCGCCGGCGGCGCCACCGGAGCCGTCCTGCGCGACCTGCTCGCCGCGCTCCCCCGGCAGAAGGGCGCCCTCACCGACGCGCTCGTCCCCGTCTCCGGCGACACCCGCCGCACCCTCGCGGTCGTCGACGCGGCCACCGGCGACACCACCCAGTTCAACGAGGCCGGACCGCACGTCACCGCCGACGAGTGGGCCGCCTTCCTCGACGCGTACGCCGGCCTGCTGGAGACCGCCGACGCCGTCGCCCTGTGCGGCAGCCTCCCGCCCGGCATCCACGTCGGCGCCTACGGCGAACTCGTCCGGCTCGCCCGCGCCGCCGGCGTCCCCGTCCTCCTGGACACCAGCGGCGAACCGCTGCGCCGGGGCATCGCCGCCCGCCCCGACCTGATCAAGCCGAACTCCGACGAGCTCGCCCAGCTCACCGGCTCCCGCGAGCCCCTGCGCGCCACCCGCGACGCCCGCCGCCGCGGCGCCCACGGCGTCATCGCCTCGCTCGGCCCCGACGGCCTGCTCGCCGTCACCCCGGACGGCGTCTGGCGGGCCGCACCGCCCGCCCCCGTCAAGGGCAACCCGACCGGAGCGGGCGACTCCGCGGTGGCCGGGCTGCTCTCCGGGCTCGTGGAGTCCCTGAGCTGGCCGGACCGGCTGCGCCGGGCGGTGGCACTGTCGACGGCGACCGTGCTGGCCCCCACCGCGGGCGACTTCGACCGCACGGCGTACGAGGAGCTGCTGCCGCGCGTCGCCATCGAGGAACAAGGACCAGGAGCGGTCTGAGGACCACACCCGCAAGGGAGCGGCCCGCACGCCGCCCCCGCCCCGCACCGGGCCCGACCGCCGGACCCGGGGAAACAACAGAGGTCAGCAATGCCGCTCGTCAGCACCGGTGAACTCGTCTCCGCCGCCCAGGCGCAGGGACGCGGGATCGCCGCCTTCAACGTCATCACGCTGGAACACGCGGAGGCCATCGCCACCGGCGCCGAACGCGCCGGCGCCCCCGCCATCCTCCAGATCTCCGAGAACGCCGTGAAGTTCCACGGCGGCCGGCTCACCGCCATCGCCGCCGCGGCCGCCGCCGTCGCCCGTACGTCGAGCGCCCCGCTCGCCCTGCACCTCGACCACGTCGAGTCCGTGGACCTGCTCCACCGGGCCCACGACGAGGGCTTCGGCTCCGTGATGTTCGACGCCTCCAAGCTCACGTACGAGGACAACGTCCGCGCCACCGCCGAGGCCGTCGCCTGGGGCCACGCGCGCGGCATCTGGATCGAGGCCGAACTCGGCAAGGTCGGCGGCAAGGAGGGCGAAGCCCCGCTCGACGCCCACGCCCCCGGTGTCCGCACCGACCCGGACGAGGCCGCCGCGTACGTCGCCGCCACCGGCGTGGACGCCCTCGCCGTCGCCGTCGGCTCCTCGCACGCCATGACCGAGCGCACCGCCGCCCTCGACCACGCGCTGATCGGCCGGCTGCGCGACGCCGTCCCCGTCCCGCTCGTCCTGCACGGCTCCAGCGGTGTCCCGGACGACGAGATCCGCCAGGCCGTCGCCGTTTCCGGCATGGTCAAGATCAACGTCGGCACCGCCCTGAACACCGCGTTCACCGGAGCCGTCCGCGCCCACCTCGCCGAGCACACCACGGGCGTCGACCCCCGCACGTACATCGCCCCCGGCCGCGAGGCCATGGCCGCCACGGTGGCCGGCTTCCTCGCCCTGATGGGCTGAGCGCACCCGGGAAACGCTCCGGCCCCCTCGCCCGGAGGCGAGGGGGCCGGAATGCGTGAGGCGCCGGTCAGCGGGTCTGGTGACCGGCCTTCAGCGACAGCTGGTCCAGGTTGGCGTCGCACTGATCGCCCTCGTCGCACGAGATCTTCAGCGTGTTCGCGCCCTTGACGAGGTTGACGTAGGCGTACGTCGTCGTCCAGCCCTTCTCCAGATCGCCCTCGGGGGCGTTCGCGTAGTTCTTCATGTTGATGTCGCGCGGGTCCTCGGAGTTGACCGTCAGCGACGTCTTGGCGTCCTTGCCCGGCACGCCGTACGTCACGAACAGCGTGTACTCGCCGTCCTCCGGCACCTCCACCGACCAGGTCGCCGAACGGCCCACCTCGTTGAGGTTGATGTACTGCCCGTTCGCGCTCTTGGCGCCCTTCACGGAGTTGTCCAGCTGCGCCGTCCCGCCCAGCTGGAGCGAGGCCGCGTCCTGCTTCGGCAGCTCCGCCGGGGCGGAGGAGGACGGGGACTGCTCCGGGGTCGGGGACTCCTCGACCTTCGAGCCCGGACCCTCCGAGGAGGTCGGCTCGGCCTTCTTGTCCTTGTCGCCGTCGTCCGTCAGCAGCGCCGCGCCGATGCCGATGAGCACCACCGCGACCACCGCGACCGCGGCGATCAGCAGGCCCTTGGTGTTCGGACCGCCCCGGCCGGAACCGCCGGAACCACCGCGCCCGCCCTGCTGCGGCACCTGAGTGGTGGCCGCGCCGCCGGGATACGTCTCCGGGGCGGCGTACTGCGGGCCGGGCTGACCGTACTGGCCCTGGGGCGCCTGCGGCGGGTACCCGTACGCCTGCTGCTGGGGCACCTGCTGCCCGTACTGGCGCTGGCCGACGGTCCGCACCTGGTTGTACGAGGTCCGGGGCACACCCGGCTGGGCGGCGGGCCCCGGGTAGCCGTAGCCGCCCTGTCCCGGAGGCTGCGCACCGGCCGCCTGCCCGTCCTCGTAGAGGTAGCCGAACGGATCGTCGTCCTCGGGTGTGCTCGCGCCGTTGTTCCCGGCCATCCCTGGGTCACTCCTCACCATGTCGCCAGCCGTCGCCCAGTAGCGCCGGCCGTCGCCGACCGGCCGAGCCTACCTCGAATGGAGGATGTCAAGAATTGACACGGAGGTTCCCGGGAATCCGGCCGGGACCGCGCGGGAGAACGTCAGCCGGCTCTGCGGTGAACCTTCGACCGGGACCGCTTCTCGATGTACATCCGCTGGTCGGCGGAGCGCAGCACCTCTTCGGCGGTCATCCCGCAGGCCGCCCAGCCGATGCCGAAACTCGCCCCGACCCGCACCGCGCGCCCGTCCACCCGGATCGGCGGAATGATGGCGTTCCGCAGCCGAACCGCCAGGTCAGCCGCGTCCGCCGCGCCCAGGCCGTCCGCGAGGACGACGAATTCGTCACCCCCGAGCCGGGCGACCGTGTCCCCGTCCCGCACACATGTGGTCAGGCGGCGCGCCACCTCGATGAGAACCGCGTCACCCGTGTGGTGCCCGAAGCGGTCGTTGATCGACTTGAAGCCGTCCAGGTCGCAGAAGAGGACCGCGAGCCCCTTCGCACCGTCGTCGTGCGAGGTGTCCGGTGCCACCGCGTGCACATGGTGGTCGAACGGGTGCGCGCCCGGACCGGCGACCGGGTAGTGCCCGCGTGTCTCGTCCACGTCCCCGTACGCCGCGTCCAGGGCCTGCACATCGGTGGTCGCCGCCGCGTCCGGCCGGGCGCACAGCCGGGAGCCGAGCCGGGAGCGCAGCTCCGCGCTGTTGGGCAGCCCGGTCAGCGCGTCGTGCGAGGCGCGGTGGGCCAGGTTCAGCTCGTGCCGCTTGCGCTCCTCGATGTCCTCGACGTGCGTCAGCAGGAAGCGCGGCCCGTCCGCGGTGTCCGCGACGACGGAGTTGCGCAGCGACACCCAGAGATACGTGCCGTCCCGGCGGCCCAGCCGCAGCTCGGCCCGGCCGCCCTCGGCGGAGGTACGGAGCAGGGTGCCGATGTCCTCGGGGTGGACCAGGTCGGCGAAGGAGTAGCGGCGCAGCACCGACGCGGGGCGGCCGAGCAGCCGGCACAGCGCGTCGTTGGTCCGCAGCAGCCGCCCCTGCTGGTCGCCGCCCAGCTCGGCGATGGCCATGCCGCTGGGGGCGTACTCGAAGGCCTGGCGGAAGGATTCCTCGCTGGCCCTGAGCGCCTGCTGCTCGCGCTCCAGCCGGACCAGGGCCCGCTGCATGTTGGCCCGGAGCCGGGCGTTGCTGATCGCGATGGCGGACTGCGAGGCGTACATCTGGAGGGCCTCACGGCCCCAGGCGCCCGGGCGGCGTCCGTTGCGCGGCCGGTCGACGGATATGACGCCCAGGAGGTCCGAGCCGCCGCCGGAGGCGTACATCGGGGCGTAGAGCCGGTCCTCGGGGTGCCACTCGTCCTCGAACCGGGGCTCGGGGCCCTCGGTGTGCCACTGCGGGACGTCGTCGTCGAGGAGGATCCAGCCCTCGGTGTGCGGTATGAAGCGCAGCCCGTCCCAGGCCTCACCCATGGCGAGCCGGCGTTCCCAGGAGGCGCGGGAGCCGACCCGGCCGGTGATCAGGGCCTCGGCGGCGTGGTTGCCGGCCAGGGCGGCGACGACGAGGTCGCCGTCGGGGCGGACGAGGTTGACGCAGGCAAGCTCGTAGCCGAGATTGGCGACGATCCCGTCGGCCACGGTCTGCAGGGTGTCGGCCAGACTCCGTGCCGTGTTGAGATCGGCGACCGCCTGGTGCAGCTGCCGCATCGTCGCGAGGCGGACGTAGGGCTCCGACTCGGCCTCCATTGCTCGCACTCCCCGAGACCTCGACAGCACTCCAGAATTCATATCGACGTACGTGACGTACTTACTGCAGTGTCACGGCCACTGAATCACAGCGAGCTGTGCACCCGGTACACAGGGTCAGCAAATATTGCGCTCTGTGACTCAAGTCACAAACGAGCAGGGAGTGCGGGGAGCGGACCGGCGGCCCGCGGTCCTAGGACCCGGCTGGTCCCCTGGCCCGATGCGGGGGCGCGGGGCGCGCGGCTAGCGTTCCCGGTGTGTTGCAGACGAAGCCCCCCACACCGCGTACCGAGCCCGTCCCCCATGCTGAGGGGGTGAGCAACGAAGAGTTCCGTGCCGCCCTGTCCCGGCTGGCGGCCGGCGTGGTGCTGGTCACCGCCCAGGAGCCGCCGCTCGACGAGGACGGACGGGGCGAGGACGTCGGCATGACCGCGACCGCCTTCATGTCCGTGTCCCTGGACCCGCCGCTGGTCATGGTGAGCCTGCGCAACGACTCCCGGATGGACGACCTGCTGGCGGAGCAGCCCCTGTGGGCGGTGTCCGTCCTGGCGGAGAGCCAGCGGCACATCGCCGGGCGGTTCGCGATGAAGGGCCGGATCAGCGACCGGCTGCTCTTCGAGGACATCCCCTATCTACGCGGCGAGGTGAGCGGCGCCCCGCTGGCGGGCGGCGCGCTGGCGACGCTGGAGTGCCGTACGGAGCAGAGGGTGGTGGCGGGCGACCACACGCTGGTGATCGGCCGGGTGCTGAGCGCCCATGTCCCGAGCGGGGAGGGCGGCCCGCTGACGTACTTCCGGGGGAAGTACCGGCACCTGGGCTGAGCGCGCCGGCACAGGGCGAGCCCCCGCCCCCTACCAGTCGCGCCCCGAGCGGCCCCGCTTGGTGTCGCCGCGCGCCTTCTTCTCCCGCAGCCGGCGCTCATTGATCCCGCGGGGAATCTTCCGCTTCACGCGCGGCCGGGGCGGCGGCGCGGAGGCCTCCGCCAGCAGGGCCGCGAGGCGTACGGCGGCCGTCTCGCGGTTGCGCCACTGGGAGCGGTGCTCGGAGGACCGGACCGCGATCACGCCGTCGGTCAGCCGGCCCGCCAGCCGGTCCAGGGCGCGTTCCTTCCACACCTCGGGCAGCGCCTCGGTGGCCGCGAGGTCGAAGCGCAGTTCCACCTGGGAGTCGCTGGTGTTGACGTGCTGCCCGCCGGGCCCGGAGGACCGCGAGAAACGCCACATCAGCTCGGCCTCCGGCAGGGAGACCGAACCGCGGATGACATAGGGCCCGGACATGACACCCATGTTCCCCGCCCCACCAGCTGTTCGTCACCTCTTTTTGCGGCGCCCCGCCTCCCCTTCGGCAAAGAAAGCAAAGGCGCGCGGAACCTCTCGGTCCCCTGTCGGCGTTATGACCTGTGACGGTAGCTTCGTGACCGCGAAGCCCGCACCCGACAGATGAAAGGGACTTCCCATGGCAGTAAGCCTGTCCAAGGGCGGCAACGTCTCCCTCACCAAGGAGGCCCCCGGCCTCACCGCCGTCACGGTCGGCCTCGGCTGGGACGTCCGTACCACCACCGGCACCGACTTCGACCTGGACGCCTCGGCGATCGCGGTCAACGCCGGCGGCAAGGTCTACTCCGACGCCCACTTCGTCTTCTTCAACAACAAGTCGACGCCGGACCAGACCATCGTGCACACCGGTGACAACGTCACGGGTGAGGGCGAGGGCGACGACGAGCAGATCAACGTCAACCTGGCGGGCCTGCCGGCCGACGTCGACAAGATCGTCTTCCCGGTCTCCATCTACGACGCCGAGACCCGCAGCCAGAACTTCGGCCAGGTGCGGAACGCCTACATCCGCATCCTCAACCAGGCCGGCGGCACCGAGATCGCGCGCTACGACCTGAGCGAGGACGCCGCCACCGAGACCGCCATGGTCTTCGGCGAGCTGTACCGCAACGGCGCCGAGTGGAAGTTCCGCGCCGTGGGCCAGGGTTACGCCTCCGGCCTGCGCGGCATCGCCCAGGACTTCGGCGTCAGCCTCTGACACCTGGTCCCTGACGTCCCGTACGTCTGCTTCACGGGAGCCCCCGGCCGAACGTCCTGCGGCCGGGGGCTCCCGTGTGTCCATAGACCCGGTCCGGACCTGTCGGAGTCCGCCGGATAACGGACATGACAGTGCTTCAGTCGGACAAGAACTGGTCAAAGAAATGTGAGGTATTTGTTCGTACACCGTCAATGGCGGTCATTCGGTGGCAGGCTCCCGGCTCGTAACCCCCCACGGAACGAGCAACGGAGTTTGTATGACCCCCCACATGAACACCCGTCGCGCCGCAGCCCTGGCCGCCGTGGCCGCGATGGTCGTCGTCGGAGTGCAGACCGGTGCGGCGAACGCCCACCCGAACACCCCCGGCAACTCCCCCTCCGTCTCCGCCACTCCGGCGTTCAGCAGTGCCTCCGCCCGTACCGCCGCCATCAAGTCCGCCCAGGCCGACACCTCCTCGACCGCCACCGCGCTGAAGCTCGGCGCCAAGGAGAAGCTGATCGCGCGTGACGTGATCAAGGACGCGAACGGCACCGTCCACACCCGCTACGAGCGCACCTACGACGGCCTGCCCGTCCTCGGCGGCGACCTCGTCACCCACACCGCCGCGAACGGCAAGCTCAAGAGCGTCACCAAGGCGACCACGGCCCGTATATCCGTGCCGTCCACCACGCCGAAGATCAAGACCGCGGCGAGCGCCCGCAAGGTGATCTGGGCAGGTGGCGGCACCCCCGTCCTCGCCCTGGAGTCCGTGAAGACCGGCGTCCAGAAGGACGGCACCCCCAGCCGCAAGCGCGTCATCACCGACGCCACCACCGGCAAGGTCCTGCGCAGCTACGAGGAGATCGAGACCGCCGGCGTCGGCAACAGCCAGTACAGCGGCAAGGTCGACCTCAGCACCACCGCGTCCGGCTCCGGCTTCGAGCTGACCGACGGCGACCGCGGCGGCCACAAGACGTACGACCTCAACCAGGGCGAGAGCGGCACCGGCGACCTCGTCACCGACGACGACGACACCTGGGGCGACGGCACCGGCAACGACCGCCAGACCGCCGCCGTCGACGCCCACTACGGCGCCGCGAAGACCTGGGACTTCTACAAGTCCGCCTTCGGCCGCGACGGCATCGCCGGCGACGGCAAGGCCGCGTACTCCCGGGTCCACTACGGCGACGCGTACGTCAACGCGTTCTGGGACGACAGCTGCTTCTGCATGACGTACGGCGACGGCGCCGACAACAAGAGCGCCCTCACCGCTCTCGACGTCGCCGGCCACGAGATGAGCCACGGCCTCACCGCCTCCACCGCCAACCTCGAGTACGCCGGCGAGTCCGGCGGCCTCAACGAGGCCACCAGCGACATCCTCGGCACCTCCGTCGAGTTCTTCGCCGACAACTCCACCGATGTCGGCGACTACCTCATCGGCGAGAAGATCGACATCAACGGCGACGGCAGCCCGCTGCGCTACATGGACAAGCCCAGCAAGGACGGCGGCTCGGCCGACTCCTGGGACAGCAGCGTCGGCGACCTCGACGTCCACTACTCCTCGGGCGTCGCCAACCACTTCTTCTACCTGCTGTCCGAGGGCAGCGGCGCGAAGACCATCAACGGCGTGGACTACGACTCCCCGACCTCCGACGGCTCCACCGTCACCGGCATCGGCCGGGACAAGGCCGTCCAGATCTGGTACAAGGCCCTCTCCGAGTACATGACCTCCACCACCGACTACGCGGACGCCCGCACCGCCACCGAGAAGGCGGCGACCGACCTCTACGGCGCCGACAGCGCCGAGCTCAAGGCCGTCGACGCGGCCTGGAGCGGCGTCAACGTGAAGTAACCCCTCCGCGAGGAGCGAGCAGAGCACCAGGAGCCGGTCAGCCGTCCGCGGCGGGCCGGCTCCTGCCGTACAGCCACGCCTTCCACAGGTCCGACAGATCCTGGCCCGTCTCCTCCTCCACGTACGCCGTGAAGTCGGCCGTCGACGCGTTGCGGTGCCGGTACTTCTTCGTCCACCCCCGCAGCAGCGCGAAGAACTCCTCGTCGTCGTCCACGGCCTCGCGGATCTTGTGGATGACCATCGCCCCGCGCCCGTACACCGGCGGGTCCGAGATCTCCGCCGCGGACGGCGGATCGGCGGGCGGGAACGCCCAGTTGTCCTTGTCCTCGTAGGCGTCCTCGAACGACTCCTCGGCCGGGGTGTCGTTCTTCTCCTCCTCCCACAGCCACTCCGCGTACGTGGCCAGGCCCTCGTTCAGCCACATGTCGCGCCAGCTCTCCGGCGTGACCGAGTCGCCGAACCACTGGTGCGCCATCTCGTGGACGAGCGTCCCGAGGTCCGGCGGGCCGGGGAAGACCGGCCGGTTCTGCGTCTCCAGCGCGTATCCGGAGTCGTCGTCGCGTTCCACGATCGCGCCCGTCGCGGAGAACGGATACGGACCGAAGTGCTCCGCCTCCCACGCCACGACCTCCGGCACCCGGCCGACCGTCCGCGCGCTCGCCTTCGCCACCTCGGGGTCCACCGCCGTGAACACCGTGATGCCACCGGCCATCGTCGACGTCTTCGTCTCGAACTTCCCGATGGCCAGGGTCGCGAGATAGCTCGCCATCGGCTCGGCGGTGTGCCAGCGGAAGGTCGTGCGGCCCTTCTCCGTGACCGGCGGACCCGTCATCACGCCGTTGGAGACCGCCGTCAGCCCCTTCGGGACGGTGACCGTCAGGTCGTACGTGGCCTTGTCGCTCGGGTGGTTGTTGCCCGGGAACCAGGCCATCGAGCCCGTCGGCTCACCGAGCGCCAGCGCCCCGTCGTCGGTCGGCAGCCAGCCCTCCTCGGACTCGTCCGGGTCCGTGATGGTCTTCGGCGAACCGGAGTAGCGCACGACCGTACGGAACGTCTCGCCCTTGCGCAGCCGGTCCTCGGCCTGCGCGTCCGAACGGAGCGTCAGCTCGTTGCCCGCCCGGTTCACGGCGGCCGGACGCCCCTCCACCGTCGCCGAGTCCACGGTCAGCCCGGCCAGGTCCAGATTGAACGAGCTGAGGTCCTGCGTGGCCCGCGCGGTGATCTCGGCGGTCCCGCGCAGCGTCTGCTCGTCCGGGTCCACATCGAGCGTGAGGGCGTAGTGCGTGACGTCGTACCCGCCGTTGCCCAGCTTCGGGAAGTACGGGTCGCGCACACCTGCCGCCCCCGGCTTGCCCTCCACCCCGCCCGTGCAGGCGGGCGCGAGGAGGACGAGGGCGAGCAGCGGGAGGGCGGCGCGGGCCGCCCCGGGGGCCCTTCGGCGTACCGGAGTTCGATGATCCACACCGATGATCCTATGTGCGGAATGTCGTCATCCGGGTAGGGTGCGCCGATCTCAGAGCACCGCGATGCCCAGCGGCCGTTCGCCCGCCGCCAGGCGGACCGGGGGCGTCCTCCCGTCGAGGGCGACGACCGTGATCCCGTTCCCGTACCCGTCCCGGGTGAACCCGCCGGTGACGTACGCCGTGCGCCCGTCCCGGGACATGGCCACGTCCTCGTGCGGACCGCCCAGTTCCACGACCCGCTCGGTGCCGTCCGGCTTCCGGACCGTCAGCGACGGCTGCTCGTCGTCGGAGGCGATCGGGCCGGTGCCCACGACGAGCAGGGTGCCGTCGGGCGCCATCGCCGCCCCGTGCTGGTGCGTGTTCGCGGTCATCCGCTCGACGGCCACCTTCCCGGTGCGAGGGTCGAGCACCGCGAGCCGCTCGCCCTCGAACGGCAGCAGCAGCTTCCCGTCGGACGGCCTGACCACCGCGTAGTGCGGCTTCAGCCAGGACCCGAGCCCGCCCTCCGTGCCGTACGGGGCGACCTCCATGCGCCGGGTGCGCAGCGTGTCCGTGCGGACGGACGTCACGTCGAACGAGTCGTGCCCGGTGGCGTACACCTCCTTGCCGTCCCGTGACACGTCCACGTCGAAGGGCCGGCGGCCGACCGGGGCCGTGCCGGTGACCTTCCGGGTGCCGGTGTCGATGACCTCCAGCACCCCGTTACCGTCGGGCACGTTGACGCCGACGTACACCCGCCGCCCGTCGGGGGACAGCGCGATACCCATCCCGCCGCCCCGGTACTCGCCCGTGGTCACCGGCCCGGTCCGCGTCTCGTACGGGATACGGGTCAGCCGCGTCCGGCTGTCCGTGTCCACGACCGCGACGCCCTCGGCGGTGGCCACCCACGCCCGCCCGTCCGCGCCGACGGCCACCCCGTAGGGGGCTGTGCCGACCGTCACCCGGTCGAAGGTGCCCCGCTCCGGATCGACGAAGCTGACGGTGTCGCCCCCGAAGTCGGCGACGAGCAGCGTGCCGTCGGGGGTGGCACCGGGCTCGGGCGTGGCGGTGGCCGAGGGCGCGGGCGCCCGCGCGGCGGGCGAGGTGACGGGGGACGCGGGCGCGTCGGTGACGGCGCAGCCGGCGAGCGCGGCCACCGCGGCGACGACGGCCAGGAGGGCGGCCGGGCGCTTCCGGCCCCCGGGGCGGTGGGGGCCGGAAGGGAGGTCCGGGGCTGCGGCGCGGCGGGGGTCGGCTCCGCGACCCGGGCCCCCGGGGTGGCGGGGGCTCACCGCGTGCCGCCGTCCGGTGCCGCGCCCGTCGCCGCCCGCAGCAGCCCCGCGATCCCGGCGAACCCGCGCCGCTCCGCGTGCTCCAGCGCCGTCACGCCGTCGCCGTCCGGAAGTCCGGGCGTCGCGCCCGCCGTGAGCAGCAGCTCCACGATCTCCTGGTGCGCCCGGCCGCCGTCACCGAGGATCACGGCCTCCAGCAGGGCGGTCCAGCCCAGCCGGTTGACGTGGTCCACGTCGATGTCGGTGGCCCGCAGCAGCTCCCGTACGTACGCCACGTGCCCGCGCTCGCTCGCCGGGATCAGCGCGATCCCGCCGAACCGGTTGCGCAGCTTCAGGTCCGGCCCGGCCGGCAGCAGGACGTGCAGCATCTCCACGCTGCCCGTGACGCCGGTGGCCAGCCACGGGCTCTCCTCGCGCCGGTCCTGCGCGTCCGGGTCCGCGCCCGCCGCGACGAGCAGCCGGGCGGCCTCGGCATGGTCGCCGTGGACGGCCAGGAGCAGCGGGGTGCGCAGCTCCTCGTCCCGGGCGTCCACCCGGGCTCCGCCCTCGATCGCGGTCCGCACGGCATCGGTGCGGCCGGTGCGCGCGGCGTCGAGCAGCTGGTGATCGAGGGCGTTCATGTCCGTCTCCCGGGGTTCGGTGCGTACGTACTAGGTGGCTCGCGTACGTACTACTTGGCGAGGGCGGCGACGCCGGCCTGCGCGAACTTCTCGTCGAGGTCGCCGCTGGGCGCGCCCGCGACACCGATGCCCGCCACCGGGGCGCCCTTGACCTGCACCGGGGCGCCGCCCGCGAGGAACAGCGTGCCAGGGATGTCCTTCAGGTTCGGGGCCTGGGCGAGCCGCTCGGCCAGCTCGGAGGTCGGGGCGTTCCAGGACACGGCGGTGTACGCCTTCTTCTCGGCCGACTCGTACGCCTGCGGGCCCGAGCCGTCGCCGCGCAGGGTCAGGATCGTGTTGCCGTTGCGGTCGACGACCGAGACGGCGACGCGCTGGTTCTCCTTCTTCGCCGCGTCCAGGGCCGCCTTCGCGGCCTTCGTCGCGGCGTCGAGGGTCAGGTGCGTGGTCTGCTGGAGGTTGCGGTTCGCGGTGTCGGCCTTGACGGTGGTGGCGGGCGCGGCGGCCGGGGTGGAGGCGTTCGCGGACATCGCGCCGAAGGTGCCGGCCCCGAGGGCGGCGGCGGCGACGGTACCGGTCAGGACACGGGTGCGCAGCGACATCTTCTTCATCAGGGGCTCCTCAGCGGGGGAAGAACGGAGGCGGGTGGTTCCCGCGTCCTGTCATCCATCCTTGGGCCGGAACCGGCCCCGGACCGTCGTCGTACCGGCTCGACCCCGCGCGCGGGACGGCTGACCTCCCCATCGGCCGATCGGTTGATGCGGGGGCGCCCGTCCGGGGGGACGATGGAATGCCGACGCAGGTCAACGGGGGTCCCTTCGGGACCGGGGGGCCTTCACGGTCCCGGAGAGCGGGGTACGAGGTGCAGCAGGGGTACGAGGGCCGGCCCAGGCCCGTGCCGGGGCGGGACGCCGACGGCACCGGCACCCGCTCCCTCGCCCTCCTCATGCACGCCGCGTTCTTCCTGCTGCTCGGCGCCTCGCTCACCCGGTTCCTGCTCCGGCACCCCGGCGAGGCCCGCACCCCGTGGATCATCGGGCTGTCCATCGCCCTGGCCGCGCTCTACGTGCTCGGCCCCGTGCTCGGCTCACGCCCCACCCCCCGCAGCCTCGTCTGGCTCGGCGCGCTCGTCGTCGTCTGGATGGTGCTCGTCGTCCTGGCGCCCAGCTTCGCCTGGTGCGCGGTGCCCCTCTTCTACACCGGGCTGCGCATCCTGCCGCCCCGCGCCGCGTACGCCCTCGTCGCCCTGCTCACCCTGTTCGTCGTCGCCGCCCAACTCCGCCTGGCCCACGGCTTCGACCCCAACCTCGTCCTCGCCCCGCCCGCCGTCGCCGCCGTCGCCACCGCCGTGTTCGTCCATATGCGGCGCCAGGCCGTGCAACAGGGCCGGCTCATCGACGACCTGCTCCGCACCCGCCGCGAACTCGCCGCCACCGAACGCCGCGAAGGCACCCTCGCCGAACGCCAGCGGCTGTCCATGGAGATCCACGACACCCTCGCCCAGGGCCTGTCGAGCCAGCAGATGCTCCTCCAGGCCGCCGACCGCACCTGGGACACCGACCCGGCAGCCGCCCGACGCCACATCCGTACCGCCGAAGGCATCGCCGAACGCAACCTCGCCGAAGCCCGCCGCTTCGTCCACGACCTGGCCCCCGCCGACCTCGCCGAGGGCGGCGGCCTCGAAGCCGCCCTGCACGCACTCGCCGCCCGCGAGACCGCCCAGGGCAGGCTCACCGTCCGCTGCCACATCGAGGGCACCCCGCACACCGCCCTGCCCGACCGCACCCAGTCCGCGCTGCTGCGGATCGCCCAGGGCGCCCTGGCCAACATCACCGAGCACGCCTCCGCCACCGAGGCCGCCCTCACCCTGACCCACCTCGACGACCGCACCGTCCTCGACATCGCCGACAACGGCCGCGGCTTCACCCCCGACACCGGCACCACCGCCCCCACCGGCGTGCGCGGCCACGGCCTCCCCGCCATGCGCGCCCGGCTCCACCAGCTCGGCGGCACCCTCACCATCGAATCCGCCCCCGGCGAAGGCACCGTCGTCACCGCCACCGTGCCCGTCGCCCCCACCCACCAGGACCCCGCATGACCGACGACCGCATCCGCATCCTGCTCTGCGACGACCACGCCGTCGTACGCGCCGGGCTCCTCGCCCTCCTCGGCAGCGAACCCGACATCGAGGTCATCGGCGAGGCCGGCAGCGGCGAGGAGGCCGTCGCCCTGACCGCCCGCCTCACCCCCGACGTCGTCCTCATGGACCTCCAGCTCGGCTCCGGCATCGACGGGGTCGAGGCCACCCGCCGCATCGCGGGCACCACCGGCACCCACGTCCTCGTCCTCACCACGTACGACACCGACGCCGACATCACCCGCGCCATCGAGGCCGGCGCCACCGGCTACCTGCTCAAGGCCGAACGCCCCGAGGAACTCTTCGCCGCCATCCGCTCCGCCGCCCAGGGCCGCACCACGCTCTCCCCGCCCGTCGCCAGCCGCGTCATGGCCCGGATGCGCGCCCCGCGCCCCACCCTCACCGACCGCGAACGCGACATCCTCGGCCAGCTCTCCCAGGGCCTCGGCAACCGCGACATCGCCCGCGCCCTGTTCATCAGCGAAGCCACGGTCAAGACCCACCTCGGCCGCATCTACGACAAGCTCGGCGTCGACACCCGCGCCGGTGCCGTCGCCGTCGCCAAGGAACAGCGCCTGCTGCCGTAACGGGCGTCCCGCCGGGCATGACACCATCGAACCGTGCTCGACATCGGCTACTCCCTCTCCCGCCGCTTCCCCGACCCCCCGCAGACCGACTACCGCCGCGCGGACGTCCGCGCGCTGCGCCACGACCTGTTCTCCGGGGACGTCTACCTCGCGGACACCAAGGCGGACCGCGAAGTATCCACAGCCTGGGGATGGGTGCCGGTGCTCGACTTCGCCTGGGCGCTGTGCGACATCGTCGAGCAGATCGACCAGGACCCGCGCGGCAGCCGCTCGCACCGCCGCCAGCAGGCCGAACTCGACTTCACCGAGTCCACCGACCGCATGCTCTTCGAGCGCCGCTTCGGCTGGGTGGACATCGAGGCCGACTGGATGGACCCCGAGGAACCGCCCCTCACCTTCAGCCACTCCCTGCTGCGCCGCGAGGCCCGCGACTTCCTGCACGACCTGATCGCCGACCTCGCCGACATGCACGAGGGCCTCGCCGACAACCCCGCCGTCTGGGACCTCCAGGCCCGCTTCCCCCGCCTCTGACCGGGCGACGGGGGCGGGGCCGGGGCCGGGACCTCACGCCTCCACCCGCACCCCGATCTGCGCCGCGAACGCCGGAGCCAGCTCCATCAGCTGCAGCGGACTGATCACCGCACCCGCCAGCCGCTCCACACCCCGCGCGATGTCCAGCTCGGCGACCGCCCGCAGATCCACCTCCGCCATCCGCGCCGCGCTGAAGTCCGCCCGCTTCAGCACGCAGTCCCGGAACTCCACCCGCGTCAGCCGCGCACCCCCGAAATCCGGCTCCGCCAGCACACAGCCCTCGAAGACGACATCCGTCAGCCGGGCCTCCCGCAGATTCAGGTAGTCGATCTTCCCGCCGCGCACCAGCACCCGCTCCAGCACCGCACCGTGCAACTGCACCCCGCCCAGGCGCGCGTCCACGACCTCCACGTCCCGCAGCGACGCCTCCGCGAGATCGGTGCCCACGCCCCGTACGCCCGTCAGCACCGAGTCGATGAACCGCGCCCGCACCAGCTCCGCCCGGTCCAGGGCGCACCCCTCCAACGCGCAGTCCATGAACCGCGCACCCCGCCCCGACGCGTCCGCCAGGTCCACGGACGGCCCGAACCGCATCCCGTCGTAATCCCCGTCCGGCTCCAGCCCCCCGTCCTCGAATTCCACCAGCGGCGGCAACCGCACCTCCGGCCGCCGCGCCGCCTTCACACCACCGCTCCGACCACCACCGCGCACCATGCCCCCATCGTGACGCACGCCACTGACAACGCCCCGCCCGCACTTGACCTCAACCGCCCTTGAGGTCAGAGGCTGGGGCCACCAGTACCCACACCACCCCGGGGGACCCCGCCATGTACGCCGTACGCCTCCACGCCTTCGGCCCCGCCGAGAACCTCCGCCACGAACGGACCGACGACCCCGCCCCCGCACCCGGCCAGGTCCGCATCGCCGTCCGCGCCGCCGGCGTACACCTCCTCGACACCGCACTGCGCCAGGGACTCACCGGCCCCTACCCGGCCCCCACCCCGCTGCCCACCGTCCCGGGGCGCGAAGTCGCCGGCACCGTCGACGCCCTCGGCGAGGACACCGACCCCGCCTGGCTCGGCCGTGACGTCGTCGCCCACCTCGGCAACGTCCCCGGCGGCTACGCCGAACTCGCCGTCACCGACGCCGACCGGCTCCACCCCGTGCCCGAAGGGCTCGGCCACGCCGAGGCGGTCGCCATGATCGGCACCGGCCGCACCACCCTCGGCATCCTCGCCGCCACCCCGCTCGGCCCGGACTCCGTCGTCCTCGTCACCGCGGCCGCCGGAGGCATCGGCACGCTGATCGTCCAGCACGCCAAGAACGCCGGAGCCACCGTCATCGGACTCGCCGGCGGACCCGCCAAGACCTCCCGCGTCCGCGACAACGGCGCCGACCTCGCCGTCGACTACACCCTCCCGGACTGGCCGCGCCGGGTCCGTACCCACCTCGACGCCCTCGGCCGGCGCGCCACGGTCCTCTACGACTCCGTCGGCTCCACCACCGCCCGCGCCGCCTTCGGCCTCCTCGGCGAGGGCGGGCAGCACATCGTCTACGGCTGGTCCGGCGACGGCGGCCCCTTCACCCCGTCCGCCGACGAACTCGCGGCCCGCTCCCTCACCTCCGAGAACGTCCTCGGACCCGGCCTGCTCCGCCGGGGCGGCGGACTGCGCGCCCTGGAGACCCGCGCCCTCGCCGAAGCCGCCGCCGGCCACCTGCGCCCCGCGGTCCAGAGCTACCCGCTCGCCCGCGCCGCCGACGCCCACCGCGACCTGGAGACCCGGGGCACCATCGGCAAGGTGGTCCTCATCCCCTGACGAAGGACCTGATCACGGGCCCCGCCCGCCTCACGCCCCGCCCGCCTCACACCCCGCCCAGCTCCGCCAGCGCGCCGTCCGTCAGCCGGTACACCGTCCACTCGTCCTGCGGACGCGCGCCCAGTGACTCGTAGAACGCGATCGACGGGGCGTTCCAGTTCAGCACCGACCACTCCAGGCGCTCGTAACCCCGCTCCACACAGATCCGCGCCAGCTCCGTCAGCAGCGCCTTGCCGTGCCCGCCGCCCCGCCGCTGGGGGCGTACGTACAGGTCCTCCAGGTAGATCCCGTGCACCCCGCGCCACGTCGAGAAGTTCAGGAACCAGATCGCGAAGCCGACGACCTCGCCGTCCTCGTCCGACTCCGCGATGTGCGCGAACGCCGCCGGCCGCTCGCCGAACAGCGCCTCCCGCAACTGCTCCTCGGTCGCACGCACCTCGTGCAGCGCCTTCTCGTAATCGGCCAGCTCACACACCATGGCGTGGATGACGGGGACATCGGCGGGGGTAGCGGTACGAATCATGGGGGCAGCGTAAACAGGCCCCCGTCCGCCGCTACCCCCGGCCCAGCAGCACCCGGGCGATCTCCGCCTGCTCCGGCGCCAGCCGCCGCGCCCCGCCCTCCACCGACCAGCACGCGTTCTGGAGCACCCGCCCCAGCGTCCAGGCCGCCGCCCGCCCCCGGTCCAGGCCCAGCACCCCGGTCATCACATCGAACCGCGACCCCACCGCGTCCGCGTCGAACCGGTTCACCAGCGCGGGCAGCAGCTCGAACCCCGGGTCCCCCACCAGCGGCTTCGGATCGATGGCCACCCACCGGCCACCGCCCTCCCCCGCGAGCACGTTCCCGAAGTGCAGATCCCAGTGCAGCAACCGGTCCCCCGGCTCCCCCGCCACCTCACGCACCGCCGCCGCACAGTCCCGTACGAGCCCCCGCTCGCCCTCGTCCGCCAGCGCCGCGCCGGCATCCGGCGCGGCGGCCAGCATCCGGGACACCGCATCCCCGAGCCCCCGCAACCCGGCACCGGCCCCCGGCCGCACCGCCGTCAGCCCCGCCAGCAGCTCCGCGATCACCCGCACCGCCCGGCCCGCGTCCGCCATCCCCTCCAGCGAACGGCCCCCGTCCAGCCGCTCCAGCAGCATCGTCCCGGTCACCGGATCATGGTCCAGCAGCCGCACCGCCCCGGCCTCCGCCTCGCCCCACCACCGCAGCGCGACCGGCTCCCCCACCGTCTCCTCGTCCACCAGCTGCAACTTCAGCACCGCCGGACACCCGTCCCCCACCCGCACCACCGGCAGGACCAGCGCACACACCCCGTACATCGCCGCACCGTCCCGCCGCAGCCCCCACCGCTCCAGGAACTCCGCCACCGTCCCCGGCAGCGCGGCCACGAAAGCCCGCCCGGCCTCCCCGTGGAATGCGGACTGAGTAGCGACGAGCGCATCGGGAATGTCGATCACGCCCCCGATCGTAGGAGCGTGCGTCAATCGGGCCATGCCCACCGGCCACCCCGCCCCGCCCGCACGGCGCCGCCCCGCCCCCGCCACGTGGCTCCGCGCCGTCGGCTCCTGGATCCGCAGCGCCCCCGGCACCTACCTCTGGCTGACCGCCCTCTTCGTCACCACGGTCATCGTCCACCAGATGTCACCGGCCTTCGAGGAGGAGTTCCTCCGCCAGCGCTCCACCAACATCCACGAGCTGTCCCAGAACCCGGTCCGCGTCCTCATCACCAGCGCCTTCTGGATCGACAGCGGCCAGTGGCTCCCCTACGCCGTCCTCTACACCGTCTTCCACGCCCCCGCCGAACGCCGCCTCGGCACCGCACGCTGGCTCGCCGTCGCCGCCACCGCCCACGTCCTCGCCACCCTCGTCAGCGAAGGCATCCTCGCCTGGGCCATCCGCCACGGCCACGCCCCGCTCTCCGCCGCCAACACCCTCGACGTCGGCGTCAGCTACGCCCTCGCCGGCGTGGTCGCGGTCCTCACCTACTACGTCCCCCGCCCCTGGCGCCCGGTGTACCTCTTCGCGGTCCTGGTCATCTACACGGTCCCCCTGATCACCACCCCGACCTTCACGGACATCGGCCACCTGACAGCAGCCCTGATCGGCCTGGGGTGCTACCCGCTGACGCGGCGCGGGACCTGAAGGAACGCGGGCATGAAAAAACCAGGCCGGCGAGGCGCCGGCCTGGTGGTGGAGCCCCCTGTCGGATTCGAACCGACGACCTACGCATTACAAGTGCGTTGCTCTGGCCAGCTGAGCTAAGGAGGCGTGCCGGAGCAGTCTAACCAACCCGGCACCCCGCACCGTGCAGAAATTTCACAGCCGGTGAACTACTGACAGATCCGAAACCGCCAGGTAGCGTCCTTGCAGGTTCACTCGTATGGACCAGACCACTCCCTTACCACGGATCGTCCGGCACGTACCTGCCGGTGGAGGAGAAGCATCAGCATGGCCAGTGTCACGTTCGACAAGGCGTCCCGCGTCTACCCCGGCTCCACGAAGCCCGCGGTCGACCAGCTCGAGATCGACATCGCGGACGGCGAGTTCCTCGTCCTCGTCGGTCCCTCCGGTTGTGGCAAGTCCACCTCGCTCCGCATGCTCGCGGGCCTCGAGGACGTCAACGGCGGTGCGATCCGCATCGGTGACCGCGACGTCACGCACCTGCCGCCGAAGGACCGGGACATCGCCATGGTGTTCCAGAACTACGCGCTCTACCCGCACATGACCGTCGCGGACAACATGGGCTTCGCGCTCAAGATCGCCGGTGTGAACAAGACCGACATCCGGGCGAAGGTCGAAGAGGCCGCCAAGATGCTGGACCTCACCGACTACCTGGACCGCAAGCCGAAGGCGCTCTCCGGTGGTCAGCGCCAGCGTGTGGCGATGGGCCGCGCGATCGTGCGTGAGCCGCAGGTGTTCCTCATGGACGAGCCGCTGTCGAACCTCGACGCCAAGCTCCGTGTCTCCACCCGTACGCAGATCGCCTCGCTCCAGCGCCGCCTGGGCATCACGACCGTGTACGTCACCCACGACCAGGTCGAGGCCCTCACCATGGGCGACCGCGTCGCGGTCCTCAAGGACGGTCTGCTCCAGCAGGTCGACTCGCCGCGCAACATGTACGACCGCCCGGCGAACCTCTTCGTGGCCGGCTTCATCGGCTCCCCGGCGATGAACCTCGTCGAGGTCCCGATCACCGACGGCGGCGTGAAGTTCGGCAACAGCGTCGTCCCGGTCTCCCGCGAGGCGCTCACCGCCGCCGCGAACCGCGGCGACACGACCGTCACGGTCGGCATCCGCCCCGAGCACTTCGACATCGTCGAGCACGGCGGCGCCGCCGCGAAGACCCTCACCAAGGACTCCTCGGACGCCCCGGCCGGCCTGGCCGTCTCGGTCAACGTGGTCGAGGAGCTCGGCGCCGACGGCTTCGTCTACGGTGCCGCCGAGGTCGGTGGCGAGCACAAGGACCTGGTCGTCCGCGTCGGCGGCCGCGCCGTCCCGGAGAAGGGCACCAAGCTGCACGTCGTGCCCCGCCCGGACGAGCTGCACGTCTTCGCGACGTCGACCGGTGAGCGCCTCACCGACTGACCCCGCACGCGCTGTACGGTGGCCCCGCACGATCTTCGTGCGGGGCCACCGCGCTGTGCGGGGGTTTGAAACGGCGGAGTCGAATTCCCCGGCACAACGGTCATTTCGCTCCGGTTCGTCAACACGCGATTCGAAAAGCACACTCGAACCATCCCCCGCGAGGGTGACGTAATGTCGTCACGCCATCACCGGCCGCTACGCTCGCTTGCGTGACCCACACCGTGCGCCGTATCGGCCGAACTCTCGCTTTCGTACTGCCTGTCGTCATGGTTCTGTCCGGGACCCTCGCGGTCACCGCCGTGCCGTGGGCAGCCAGCAACTCCGACTCGCAGCTGCTCGCCGCGTCGGCCCGCACCGTCCCCGACGCCAAGGGCGCCGCCAAGGAGGTCAAGGTGCGCGCGCCCGAGGACGTCCTGCGCGACCGGCTTCTCCAGGAGCTCCGGGCGAAGGACCCCGCCGTCGCCCTGACAGACCTCCAGCGCGCCGTCGAGGGGCGCCCGTCGCTCGCCCGGCACTGCATGTCGATCGCGAAGACCCTGGGCAAGGCCGCCGTCGAGAAGTACGGCCCGACACGCGCCCACCGCTTCTCGCGCCCCGTCTGCGACACCTCGTTCGCCTCGGGTGTCGCCCAGTTCAGCTGACCGACGCGACACCTTCCGCTGCCGGGCACGGCTTATCGTGCCTGGCATGCATACGTTTCCGACGCAGGCCGTGATCCTGGCGGGTGGCCAGGGGTCACGGCTGCGCCCGTATACCGATGACCGCCCCAAGCCGATGGTCGAGATCCCGGGTACCGGGACTCCGATCATCGGCCATCAGCTTTCCTGGCTGGCCGCCGAGGGCGTGACCGATGCCGTGGTGTCGTGCGGACATCTGGCCGAGGTGCTCCAGGAGTGGCTGGCCGACGCGGTGCTGCCGCTGCGCGTGACGACGGTGGTCGAGTCGGAGCCGCTGGGGCGCGGCGGCGGGCTGAAGTACGCGGCCGAGCGGCTGCCGGAGCCGGACGAGCCGTGGTACGCGACCAACGGGGACATCTGGACGCGGTTCTCGCTGCGGGAGATGGCCGCGTTCCACGCGGAGCGCGACGCGACCGCGACGCTGGCCCTGGCCCGGCCGCGGATTCCCTGGGGCGCGGTGGAGACGGACGCGTTCGGCCACATCACGGACTTCATCGAGGCGCCGCCGTCGCCGTATCTGATCAACGCGGGCGTGTACGTGTTCTCCCCGGAGTTCACGGGTCTGCTGCCGGACCGGGGCGACCACGAGCGGACGACGTTCCCCCGGCTGGCCCGCGAACGCCGCCTGGCCGGCTACCCGTTGCCGCACGGGGCGTACTGGCGGGCCATCGACACGGCGAAGGACCTGACCGAGGCCGCCAAGGAGCTGGACGGCCGGTAGGGCGTACGGGAAAGGGGGCGGGCCCGGAGGAATTCCTCCGGGCCCGCCCCCTTTCCGGTGGGCGCCCGCGGTCAGCCGAGGAGGCCGCCGATGGGGTTGCGGCCGCTTCCGCTGTCGCCGCCGGAGGTGGAGCCGGGTTCGGGCTCGGAGCCGCCGGTGGTGGAGCCGCCGCCGGTGCCGGTGGTCCCGGAGGAGCTGGGGCCGGAGCTGGTGGCGGGGGGCTGCTGGGGGGTGGTCTGCTGCGGGGGCTGCTGGCCGGTGCCCTGGGTCTGGCTGGGCTGTCCGGTGCTCGCGCCCGCCGCCTGGCCCGTCTCGCGGACGCTGTCCGACGAGGGGGTGGAGGCGTTGGCGGAGGGGGTGCGGGGGGCGGTGCTGTGGGACGGGGTGGGGCGGTCGCCGGCGGGGCTCCTGGAGGCCTTGCCCTTGCGGGACTTGTCGGGGAGCGGGGAGCCGGGGAGCTGGTTGGTGGGGACGCCGTGGGGGCCGGGGACGGTGACGACCTCGGTGGAGCGGACGGCGCCGCCGAGGACGGAGCCGATGAGGAGGGTGAGGCCGACGACGACGCTGGCGACGACGGCACCGCGGCGCAGGACGCGGCGGCGCAGGTCCCAGATCTCGGAGCGGGGGCCGAGCTTGCGCCAGGCCTCTCCGGCGAGGCGTCCGTCGATGGAGTAGACGGGGGCGCCCGCGATGATCAGCGGGCTCCAGGCGGCCAGGTAGATGATGTCGGGCGCGTCGTAGGCGGCGACGGTGCGCCAGCTGACGGTGACCAGGAGGGCGGCGGACAGCAGGGCGCCGATGGTGGCGGCGACGCGCTGCCAGAGCCCTAGGACGGTGAGGACACCGACGACGACCTGGAGGAAGGCGATGGAGAGCCCGGCGCCGACGGGGTGCGAGAGCGCGAAGTCGCGCAGCGGTTCGGCCAGCGCCCACGGGTGCAGCGAGTTGAGCCACTTGACCATGGAGCCGCGTTCGCCGCCGTCGAAGTAGACGGGGTCGCAGAGCTTGCCCATGCCTGCGTAGATGGAGATGAAGCCGAGGAAGACCCGCATCGGCAGGAGCACGACGCCGAGGTTCATGCGGCGGCCCGGGTAGTACGCGTGGCGCACGTCATCGCTGCCGTCCCGGCGGCGGCCACGGGTCTCGCCGTCCCCGTCGGTGAGGTCGACGGCGGGCTCGTCGTCGTACGCGTCCCGGTGGTCGTAGCGGTCCGCGTCGTACGGGCCGGGGTCGGCGGCGTCGTAGGCGCCGACCGCCCGGCGCATCGGCGGCAGCAGCGGGCCGCCGGAACGGGGCGCGCCGATGACGGGGTTGGGCTGGGTCTCTTCGAGGGGGAGCTCGTCCAGGCGCGGGATGACCTGGGTGCCGGCGCCGCCGCGTCCGTGGTCGAACTCGTACGAGGCGTACGGCTCGTACGGGTCGTAGGCGGTTTCGGGGCGGCCGGCGGTGGAGTTGCGTACGGCCTGCAGGAGCCCGGTGGCGCCGGGGTCACCGGGGGCGGACCTGCCGCTCCAGACGACGGGGGCGCGCCGGCCGCGGCCGGCTCCGGCGGCGCTCATGGCGGGGATCCTGGGCGCGCCGGCGGGGGTCGCACCGCGCAGCCGTGCGCGCTGGCCGGGGGCGAGCTGCACCCGGAAGCTGGCGTGGTTGACGATGACCTGCGCAGGGTCGCAGTCCACCTTGGTCATGCTCAGGGCGGGTAGTTCGTCGAACCGAGGCGTTCTGGTGTCCACACTCATCTAACCGAGTGATGTGTGATTAGGACACTGCCTGCACCGTGTCGAAGTGTCCGAGACCCGTCAACAGGTGGTGGGGGGTTGCGCGGGGGCGCGTGCACGTGCGTGCGCGCCCCCGCGCGGCCCGTCCGGGGCCGGTGGATCAGGCGCGGCGGCGGGCGACCTCGTACATGACGATGCCGGCGGCGACACCGGCGTTGAGGGACTCGGCGCCGCCGGGCATGTTGATGCGGACGCGGTAGTCGCAGGTCTCGCCGACGAGGCGGCCGAGGCCCTTGCCCTCGCTGCCGATGACGATGACGACGGGTCCGGCGAGCGCTTCGAGGTCCTCGACGGTGTGCTCGCCGTCGGCGGCGAGGCCGACGACCGCGATGCCCTCCTTCTTGAAGGCTTCGAGGGCGCGGGTGAGGTTGGTGACCTTGGAGACCGGGGTCCGGGCGGCGGTACCGGCGGAGGACTTCCAGGCTCCGGCGGTCATGCCCGCGGCGCGGCGCTCGGGGACGACGACGCCGTGGCCGCCGAAGGCGGAGACGGAGCGGACGATCGCGCCGAGGTTGCGGGGGTCGGTGACGCCGTCGAGCGCGACGATCAGGGGGTCCTCGCCGTTGTCGTAGGCCGCTTCGAGGAGGTCCTGCGGTTCGGCGTACTCGTAGGGCGGGACCTGGAGGACGAGGCCCTGGTGGTTGAGCCCGCCGGTCATCCGGTCGAGCTCGGGGCGCGGGGCCTCCATCAGGTTGATGTTGCCGCGCTCACCGGCAAGCTGGAGGGCCTCACGGACGCGCTCGTCGTTGTCGATGTACTGCTGGACGTAGAGCGTGGTGGCGGGCACGCCGTCGCGCAGGGCCTCGAAGACGGGGTTACGGCCGACGACCATCTCGGAGGCGCCCTTGACGCCGCCGCGGCGGGGGGCCGGGCGGCGGTTGGCGGCCTGCTTGGCCCTGGCGGTCGCGATGCGGTTCTTCTTGTGCTTCTTGCGCTCCTCGGCGGGCGGCGTCGGGCCCCGGCCCTCCAGGCCCCGGCGTCGCTGGCCACCGCTGCCGACCTGCGCGCCCTTCTTGTTGGACGTGCGGCGGTTCCTGCGCTGGCTGTTCCCGGCCATGACCTACCTGTTTCGTTGCTTCGGTCGTGCGTACGTATAAGTGAAGTGTGCCGCCCGGCGGACCGGGCGGCATGTGGTGGGCTACTGGCGCGGGCCGAGTGTCCACCGGGGTCCGGACGGGCTGTCCTCGATGACGAGTCCGGACTGGTTGAGCTGGTCGCGGATGGCGTCGGCGGCGCCCCAGTCCTTACGGGCGCGCGCGGACTGGCGCTGGTCGAGGACGAGGCGGACGAGGGTGTCGACGACGCCGTGCAGGTCGTCGCCGCGGTCGCTCTCGCCGGCCCAGTGCTCGTCGAGCGGATCGAGACCGAGGACGCCGAGCATGGCGCGGACCTCGGCGAGGCGCGCGACGGCGGCCTCCTTGTCGTCGGCGGCGAGGGCGGAGTTGCCCTGGCGGACCGTGGTGTGGACGATCGCGAGCGCCTGCGGGACGCCCAGGTCGTCGTCCATCGCCTCGGCGAAGGCCGGCGGCACCTCGGTGGCGGGGGCGACGGTCTCCCCGGCCTTCTCGGTGACGCGCTGGACGAAGCCCTCGATCCGCGCGAACGCGGACTCGGCCTCGCGCAGGGCCTCCTCGCTGTACTCGATCATCGACCGGTAGTGCGGGGTGCCGAGGTAGTAGCGCAGCACGATCGGGCGCCACGCCTTGACCATCTCGCTGACGAGGACCGAGTTGCCCAGTGACTTCGACATCTTCTCGCCGGACATGGTGACCCAGCCGTTGTGCACCCAGTACTTCGCGAACTCGTCGCCGAAGGCCTTGGCCTGGGCGATCTCGTTCTCGTGGTGCGGGAAGATCAGGTCGATGCCGCCACCGTGGATGTCGAAGGCGGTGCCGAGGTACTTGTGCGCCATGGCGGAGCACTCCAGGTGCCAGCCCGGACGGCCGCGACCCCAGGGCGTCTCCCAGCTCGGCTCACCGGGCTTGGTCGCCTTCCACAGGGCGAAGTCCCGCTTGTCGCGCTTGCCGGTCTCGTTGTCGCCGGAGGGCTGGCGCAGGTCGTCCAGGTCCTGGTTGGAGAGCTCCAGATAGCCGGGGAACGAGCGCACGTCGAAGTAGACGTTGCCGTCGGCGGCGTAGGCGTGGCCCCGCTCGATGAGGCCGCGCATCATCTCGATCATCTCCGGGACGTGCCCGGTGGCGCGGGGTTCGTAGGTGGGCGGCAGGCAGCCGAGCGCGTCGTAGCCCGCGTTGAACGCGCGCTCGTTCTCGTAGCCGATCGCCCACCACGGGCGGCCCTGTTCGGCGGACTTGGCGATGATCTTGTCGTCGATGTCCGTGACGTTCCGGACGAACGTCACGTCGTAGCCGCGGTACTCGAACCAGCGGCGCATGATGTCGAAGTTCAGTCCGGACCTGATGTGCCCGATGTGCGGGGCGGCCTGGACGGTAGCGCCACAGAGGTAGATCGAGACACAGCCCGCTGCGAGCGGGACGAAGTCACGGATCTGCCGGGCGCTGGTGTCGTACAGGCGAATAGTCACCCCTCAAGGGTAGTGGGCCCGCACCAGTGCCCCGCGCCCCTGTGGATATTGCGGGCGCAGTTGTTACGGGGCGGGCGCGGGCGGCCCGTGCGTACGTGCGGCCGGCGTCAGCCGGTGCGGTAGACGAGGGCGGTCGCGAGGCCGGCGATGCCTTCGCCGCGGCCGGTGAAACCGAGGCCGTCGGAGGTGGCCGCGGACAGCGAGACGGGGGCGCCGACGGCATCGGACAGGACCTGCTGCGCCTCGTCGCGCCGCTTGCCGATCTTGGGGCGTACGCCGACGACCTGGACGGCCACGTTGCCGATCTCGAAGCCCGCCGCGCGGACGATACGGGCGGCCTCGGTGAGGAGGGTGACCCCGGCGGCGCCGGACCACTCGGGGCGGCCGGTGCCGAAGTGCTGGCCGAGGTCACCGAGGCCGGCGGCGGAGAAGAGGGCGTTGCACGCGGCGTGGGCGACGACGTCCGCGTCGGAGTGGCCGGCCAGGCCGGGGCCCTCACCGTCCCAGCGCAGTCCGGCGCACCACAGCTCGCGGCCCTCTTCGAAGGCGTGGATGTCGGTGCCGATGCCGACGAGCGGGATCACCGGCGCGGGGGCCTGTGCGGGCCCGGGGGTCTCAGAAGCCATCGTTGGCCCTCCTGCGTGCGAGTACGGCCTCGGCCAGGACCAGGTCCAGGGGCCGGGTCACCTTGAACGCCTCTTCGTGTCCGGGCACGACGACGACGGGCGCGCCGAGCTGTTCCACCATGCCGGCGTCGTCGGTGGCGCCCTCACCGCTGACGGCGACCTGCTCATGGGCACGGACGAGGGTGGCGCGGTCGAAGCCCTGCGGGGTCTGTACGGCCCTGAGCCGGGCGCGGACCGGGGTGGAGAGCACCGGTTCGGGCGCGCCGGGGGCCCCGGGCTCGACCTCCTTGACGGTGTCGGCGAGCGGCAGGGCGGGGACGACGGCGGGGGCGCCGTCGCGTACGGCCTCGACGACCGCGTCCACGGTGTCGACGGGGACGAGGGGGCGGGCCGCGTCGTGGACCAGGACGGCGGTGACGGTGTCGGGGAGGGCGTCGAGGCCGTGCTTCACCGATTCCTGGCGGGTGTCGCCGCCGGGCACGACGAGGAAGTCGGTGCGTTCGGGCAGGGCGTGCTCGTCGAGGAGGTTGCGGACCTCGGTGGCGCCGTCGGGCGGTGCGACGACGACGACCAGGGAGACGTGCCGGGAGGCCGCCATGGCGCGAACGGCGTGGATGAGCATGGGCGTCCCGTTGAGCGCGCGGAGCGCCTTGGGGGCCCCGGGGCCGAGCCGTACGCCACGGCCGGCCGCGGGGATGACGGCGGCCGTGCGGGAGGGACGCGGTTGTTCAGACATCGGTAGCACTCCGAGGCTTCGGCATGTTTGTGTCCACGGCCGACGTGGGTATGGCCACAAGCGAGCCGGGGCGCTGCGCCATGACTCGACCGGGACCCTTTCCGTGACCCCGGGCGAGTGGGGGCACGTCGCGGCCGCTCGGGGTCGGCCTCGCACGCCGGTTTCGGCAAGATCGCGAGCAACGTACCAAGGGCGTGCGGCGGGGGATCATCGGCAGGTGCCGGGGAATCCGGCCGAATCTCGCCGTTGGTGGCCGAAAACAATGTCCAGCCGGACCCGCATATGGCTGGAATTCGCCGTTCGCTTGCGACCCCGCAGGTCCGAACATGCCGCAGCGCCCGACGACGCAGCGTGAATAAAGCTGGTCAGCGGGCACCGCGGCACATTTTCTACGGCCGGTGCGATCCGGTCGTCAGGACGACCGGTGCCATCCGGTTCAGGATGCGAGAACCTCGTCGAGGAGGGCCTCGGCCTTGTCCTCGTTGGTGTTCTCCGCGAGGGCGAGCTCGCTCACCAGAATCTGGCGGGCCTTGGCGAGCATGCGCTTCTCACCTGCGGAGAGTCCGCGCTCGCGCTCACGGCGCCACAGGTCGCGAACCACTTCGGCGACCTTGATGACGTCGCCGGACGCCAGCTTCTCGAGATTTGCCTTGTAGCGCCGCGACCAGTTCGTCGGCTCCTCGGCATACGGTGCGCGCAGCACCTCGAAGACGCGGTCCAGCCCTTCCTGCCCGACTACGTCGCGCACACCCACGAACTCCGCATTGTCCGCCGGTACACGCACCGTCAGGTCGCCCTGAGCGACCTTGAGCACCAAGTAGGTCTTGTCCACGCCTTTGATCTGGCGAGTTTCGATAGCCTCGATCAGCGCGGCCCCGTGATGGGGATAGACCACGGTGTCGCCAACCTTGAACGTCATGTGACAGGTACCCCTTCCGTGGCTATCAAGCGTAACACGAGAATCGCTTCTCCTGAATGGCGTTTTCGCAGGTCAGGGCATATCTCGGGGCTTGACAACTGCGACAGGGACGTGCTGCGGACGGGCCGCGGAAGACGGTATTCGCAGGTCGGAGCCGCTGTACGGGGACGGAGAAACGCGGACGTTACACGCACTCCACCTCGCTCCGAAGGGGCCGAACGTCCCGTTTTGTCGGGTTCCGGTTGCTGAACTTTCCGTAGAACGTTCGGTGCTGGATCACTCGTTCGGACGTAAGTGCCGATGGCCAATGAAATTGATCAACGTACGGCCGCACGGGGGATTATGCGCAATGAATGCGCCACCGTCCGTGAACAGCCACGAAGCCCGGGGTGAACGCGCGGCCGGAATTTGATCAAGCGCGTTATGTGAAGAGACCGCGAATGTACGGACGCGACCGGGCCCGGGATCACGGGCCCGTCAGGGGCGGGTCGGGTGCGGGGCGGCGAGGGGGGCTCGGTAACCTGACGGCTGACAGACCCTCGGGGCGGCTTTGCACCATCCGCCCGACCCGTCCGTACCCGTCCGCTCGTTCAAGGAGTTGCCGCCGCCGTGAGCCGCAGCCTTCGACACGGCGCCCTCGCCGCCACTGCCATCGCGTTCTCGATCACCGCGCTCACCGCGTGCGGTGCGGGCAATAACGCGCAGACGCTCGAAGTCAGGCCTGACAACGCCGCCACCTCGGCCGGCACGATCAAGATCCAGAACGTCAACGTCATCACGCAGCCCGAGCGCGACGCCAAGGGCCCGGCGGTCGTCTCCGCCACGGTGTTCAACACCGGCACCAAGGCGGAGACCCTCGACTCCATCACCCTGAAGGGCAGCAGCGGCACCGTGCAGCTGCACCCCGCCAAGGGCTCCGGCCCGCTCGTCGTCCCCGCCGGCGGCAGGGTCGTCCTCGGCGGCAAGGGCAACGCCGCCGCCGTGATCGAGAACGGCGACGAGGCCACGGAGAACGGCAACGTGCAGCCGCTGGTCTTCACGTTCAGCCGGACCGGCCAGGTCTCGCTGGGCGCCTCCGTGGTCCCCGCGACGCACTACTTCAAGGGCTTCGGCCCCAGCGCGCTGCCCGAGGCACCGAAGACGCCGGACGCCTCGCCGTCCGGCTCCGCCTCCGGGTCCGCGTCGCCGAACACCTCCGAGAGCCCGTCCGGCGAGGCCACGGCCTCCTCCTCGGCGAGCGAGTCCGGCCAGCCCGGCTGAGCCGCACCCCGCAGCACACATGGCTGAGGCGCCTTCCCCGCCGGGGGAGGCGCCTCAGCCATGCCGGACGTACGGGCCGGTCTACGGCTCGAACTTGTACCCCAGGCCGCGCACGGTCACCAGGAACCTGGGCGCGCCCGGGTCCGGCTCGATCTTGGCGCGCAGGCGCTTCACGTGGACGTCGAGGGTCTTGGTGTCCCCCACGTAGTCCGCGCCCCAGACCCGGTCGATGAGCTGCATCCGGGTCAGCACCCGGCCCGCGTTGCGCAGCAGCATCTCCAGCAGGTCGAACTCCTTGAGCGGCAGGTCGACCTTGCCGCCGGAGACCGTGACGACGTGCCGGTCCACGTCCATGCGGACCGGGCCCGCCTCCAGGGCGGCGGGGGCGACCTCCTCGGGCTCGCCGCGCCGGCGGAGCACCGCGCGGATGCGGGCGACGAGCTCGCGGGAGGAGAAGGGCTTGGTGACGTAGTCGTCGGCCCCTATCTCCAGGCCGACGACCTTGTCGATCTCGCTGTCCTTGGCGGTGACCATGATCACCGGCACGTTGGACCGGCTGCGCAGCTGGCGGCAGACCTCGGTGCCGGGGAGTCCGGGCAGCATCAGGTCGAGCAGCACGAGGTCGGCGCCGTTGCGCTCGAACTCGTCCAGGCCGTCGGGTCCGGTGGCCGCGATGGCGACCTCGAAGCCTTCCTTGCGGAGCATGTAGGACAGGACGTCGCTGAAGGATTCCTCATCCTCGACGACAAGCACTCGGGTCACGGAAGAGCCTCCGGGGCAGGGAAGGGTACGTAGGAGTCGGGGGTGGCGCCCGGGTGGGACGCCTCGTCGCCGTTGACGATGAGCGGGCCGCCCGCCGCGCGGTCCCGGCCGCGTGCGGAGCCCGCTTCGGGCAGCCGCAGGGTGAAGGTGGAGCCCTGTCCCTCCGAGCTCCACACGGTGACCTCCCCGCCGTGCGAGGCGGCCACGTGTTTGACGATGGCGAGGCCGAGGCCCGTACCACCGGTGGCGCGGGAGCGGGCCGGGTCGACGCGGTAGAAGCGTTCGAAGACCCGTTCCCGGTCCTTCTCGGAGATGCCGATGCCCTGGTCGGTCACGGCGATCTCGATCTCGTCCCCGCCGGGCACGACCACACGGCGGGCGGCGATGCCGACGCGGGTGCGGGCGGGGCTGTAGTTGACGGCGTTCTCGACGAGGTTGCCGAGAGCGGCGGCGAGCTGGCCGCGGTTTCCCCATATCCGCAGGTCGGCGGCGCCACCGGCGGCCATGGTGATCTGCTTGGAGCCGGCCTGCTGACGGCAGCGGTCGATGGCCTCGGCGACCAGTTCGTCGACGCGGACCGGTTCGGCGTCCTCCAGCGGGTCGTCGTTCTGTACCCGGGAGAGGTCGATCAGCTCCTGGACGAGGTTGGTGAGCCGGGTCGCCTCGATCTGCATGCGGCGGGCGAAGTGCTCCACCGCCTCCTGGTCGTCGGAGGCGTCGAGCACGGCCTCCGAGAGCAGGGACAGGGCGCCGGTCGGGGTCTTGAGTTCATGGCTGACGTTGGCGACGAAGTCGCGCCGGACCGCCTCGATGCGGCGGGCCTCGGTGAGGTCCTCGACGAGCAGCAGCACCAGCCGGGAGCCGAGCGGGGCGACCCGGGCGGAGACGGCCAGCGCCTCGCCCCGGCCCGTGCCGCGGCGCGGGAGGTCCAGTTCGACCTGGCGTATCTCGCCGTCGCGGCGGGTGTCCCGCGCCATGTTGAGCATCGGTTCCACGGCGAGCCGGCCGCCCCGGACGAGCCCCAGCGCGTACGCGGCGGAGCTGGCCTTGACGACGCTGTCGCTCTCGTCGAGCACGACCGCGGAGGAGCTGAGCACGGACAGGACCGTGTCGACGCCGGGCGGCAGCGGGGCGTTGCTGTCGGGCCGCAGGGAGGTGCGCGTCGGCTTCTTCTGGTCGCGCTCGCTCCAGCGGAACGCCAGCATGGCGATCACACCGGTACCGACACCGGCGATCGCGGCAGCTGCGGCGACCGCCGCGTTCACGTCCATGTGTCCAGGTTATGCGGCCCGGCGGACACTCTCCCAGCCGCCGGGTGGCCTCCTCGGCCACTCGTCGCCCAGAGTTCACCGAGGGGCAAGCACCGGTTCACTTGGCCGGTCGGAATCCGACGCGTACGCCCGTCACGGTGGCGTCGTGGGGTTCGGAGCCGGTCATCGGCGGGCCCCGGCCTCGGTCAAGGACTGGAGAGGGACATCCCATGCGTGACGCGTACCACGAGGAACTCGACTCGATCGGCGAGGACCTGGTCGAGATGGCCCGGCTCGTCGGGTCGGCGATAGGCAGGGCGACGACGTCGATGCTCGACGCCGATCTCAAGCTCGCGGAGTCGGTGATCGCCGCCGACCAGAAGGTGGACGACCTCCAGCACGAGCTGGAGGCCCGTGCCATCGCCCTGCTGGCGCGCCAGCAGCCGGTGGCGACCGATCTGCGGATCGTGGTGACGTCGCTGCGGATGAGCGCGGACCTGGAGCGCTCCGGCGACCTGGCCCAGCACGTCGCCAAGCTGGCCCGGCTGCGGTTCCCGCAGTCCGCCGTCCCGCACGACCTGCACGCCACCATCCTGGAGATGGGCCAGCTCGCGCAGCGCCTGATGGCGAAGGCGGCGGAGGTGATCGTGACCAAGGACGTCGACCTGGCACTCCAGCTGGAGCAGGACGACGACGAGATGGACCTGCTGCACCGCGCGCTGTTCCAGCACCTGATGGACGACCGCTGGAAGCACGGCATCGAGACGGCCGTCGACGTGACGCTGCTGGGCCGCTATTACGAGCGGTTCGCCGACCACGCGGTGTCGGTGGCCAAGCGGGTGGTCTACCTGGTGACGGGCGAGCACGCGGACGAGATCCAGCAGCCGACGCCGGTCGACGGCGCTTGAGGGAGCCCCGGCGCGGGAAGGCCGGGGCGCGGGAAGGCGGGGCGCACGCCCGCGCGCACGGCTCGCACATGCGTTCCTGCGCATGTGCGCCGTTGATGCGCCCGTCCGGGTGGGCATGCAATGGGGTGGGGCGGCACGACGTGTCCGTACGCCCCGGTCGCGGGCCCCGTGCGGGCAGGCGGCCCTGTCGTACGCCTTGAGGAGGAACCATGGCCGACTCCCCCATGACCGAACCCGAGCAGGAGGCCCCCGTCGAGGTGGTGCGCCTGACCGTTCTGGGCGCCTGCGGCTGCGGATCGGGCTGCGGGTGCGGCTGCCAGTCCGGGGCGCCGTGCCAGTGCGGGGGCTGCTCGGGCTGACGCCGGACCGGCCGCCGGCCACTGGGCCGTACGGGTTACGAGGGCGACGCCTCCGCCTTCGTGACCCGTACGCCGGTCTCCTGCGGGGCGGTCCCGGTCGTGACGGCCGTCTCCGCCCCGACGGCGGCCTCCACCGCGACGACGGTCTCCGTCGTGGTGGCCACCCCGGACGGCAGGCCGCGCATGAGCAGCCAGTACCCGGCGGCGGCCACCGTGCCCAGCAGCGCGCAGGTGGCCCACAGCCAGCCGGCGCCGAAGTGGTCGATGACCACGCCGGACATCAGGGGCGCGACGAGCGCGGCGGCCGACCAGGACAGGGTGTACATGCCCTGGTAGCGGCCCCGGCCGTGGGCGGGCGACAGCTGGACGATCAGGCCGTTCTGCACGGGCGCGTTGATGATCTCGGCGACGGTCCACACGCAGATGGTCAGCGCGTACACCCCGACGGAATCCGCGAGGACGGTCAGCCCGAATCCGTACCCCGCGAGCAGCGAGGAGACGACGAGCAGCCGGCGCGGGTCGCGGCTCTGGATGAACCGGGTGACGGGGATCTGCAGGGCGACGATGAGCACACCGTTGACCGCGATCGCCGTACCGAAGTCGGAGCTGCTGAGCCCGTCGGCGCCCATGGCCACCGGCAGGCCCACGTACCCCTGCTGGAAGATCAGCGCGATCACGAAGGACAGGCCGACGACGCCCATGAACCGTCCGTCGCGCAGGACGGTGGAGAGCCGTACGCCGTCGTCGGCGGGCACCCCGCCGGCCGTCGGTCCGCCGGAGCGCTCCGGCCGGGACTCCGGCACCTTCAGGAAGACGACGACCGCGCAGACGAGGGTCATCGCGGCCTCGCCGACGAAGCCCGCGAGATAGCTGTACTCGGCGACGAACCCGGCGCCCGCGGAGGAGACGGCGAAGCCGAGGTTGATGGCCCAGTAGTTGAGCGAGAAGGCCCGCACCCGGTCCTCGGCCGGGACGATGTCGGCGATCATCGCCTGGACCGCCGGCCGGGAGGCGTTGCTCGCCATGCCGACGAGGAAGGCGACACCGGCGATGGCCACCGGGTGCACCATGAACCCGAGCACGGCGACCGACACGGCGGTGGAGAGCTGGGCGGCGAGCATGGTGGGCCGGCGCCCGAAGCGGTCCGTCATCACCCCGGCCCCGAGCGAGGACACGACCCCGCCGAGCCCGTGCAGGGCGGCGACGAGACCGGCGTACGAGGCGGAGTAGCCGCGGTCCAGCGTCAGATAGAGGGCCATGAAGGTGGCGACGAACGCCCCCAGGCGGTTGACCAGGGTGCTGGTCCACAGCCACCAGAACTCCCTGGGGAGACCGGAGACCGTTTCCCGGGTGGCCCGGGTGGCCCGGCCGAAACCGGCGGCGGCAGACATACGGGTTCCCCCCAGGGACGTACGACGGATGACGTCGGGGAAGTAAGTGGCCCACCGACGATCCGAACATTACGAACCCGCGAGCCGCCCCTGCCACTCAATTGACGCGCCCCGTCAAACGACGGACGGCACCCCGCTCCCCCGCCCGCCCTGTCCGCCCTGTCCGCCCTGTGACCGGTCGCGCGCGGCTCGGACGGGTTCGATTACGCTCGGACTCATGGCCGACGCACCGTACAAGCTGATCCTCCTCCGCCACGGCGAGAGCGAATGGAACGCGAAGAACCTGTTCACCGGTTGGGTGGACGTCAACCTCACCGAGAAGGGCGAGAAGGAGGCGGTCCGCGGCGGTGAGCTGCTGAAGGACGCCGGCCTGCTCCCCGATGTGCTGCACACCTCCCTCCAGAAGCGCGCCATCCGCACCGCCCAGCTCGCGCTGGAGGCCGCGGACCGCCACTGGATCCCCGTCCACCGCTCCTGGCGTCTGAACGAGCGCCACTACGGCGCCCTCCAGGGCAAGGACAAGGCCCAGACGCTCGCCGAGTTCGGCGAGGAGCAGTTCATGCTCTGGCGCCGCTCGTACGACACCCCGCCGCCCCCGCTCGAGGACGGCACCGAGTTCTCCCAGAGCGACGACGCGCGCTACGCGACGATCCCGCCGGAGCTGCGCCCGCGCACGGAGTGCCTGAAGGACGTCGTCACGCGCATGCTGCCGTACTGGTACGACAGCATCGTCCCCGACCTCCTGACCGGCCGCACGGTCCTGGTCGCCGCCCACGGCAACAGCCTCCGCGCCCTGGTCAAGCACCTGGACGGCATCTCCGACGCCGACATCGCGGGCCTGAACATCCCCACGGGCATCCCGCTCGCCTACGAACTCGACGCGGACTTCCGCCCCCTGAACCCGGGCGGCACGTACCTCGACGCGGACGCCGCCCAGGCGGCCATCGAGGCCGTGAAGAACCAGGGCAAGAAGTAACGCCTGCCCCGCGAAGGCCCCCGCCCGGCACCATGGGGCGGGGGCCTCTTCGTGGGCCGGCGCTGCGGGGCACCGGCTCCCTCGCGTAGGTTCGGCGCCTGTGTCCGAACAGACGGCCGATCACCGGTCCCTCATCGATGCCATCCTCGCCAACTGCCGTCGCTCCACGCTGCCGTATCAGCGGGCGCACCGCGATGACGCCTTCGGGACGGCGTTCTGGTTCAACGATCTCGTGTCCGAGGACGACGAAGGCGAAACGTACGTGCAGTACCTCGTGACCGCGGGGGCGCTGACGCGGTACGACCTCGCCGAGATACGTCTGCGGCCCGAGCTCTCGGACACACCCATGAGCGCGAACGCCCTGATGATGCTGCGGTTCCAGGAGGGCTGGATACCGCTCGGCGACACCGGTGTCTCCGTCCTGCCCGCAGGTGTGCTGCACGCGCTCGCGCGCCGGAAGAAGTGGGCGTGGGCGACCGACGAGATCACTGACGGCATCGCCGCGAAGGCGGAGGACATCGCGCTGCTGGGTGACGGTCCGGTGCCGGCGTACGTACTGGGCCATGACGTGGGCCCCGACCGCACCCAGCGGGAACAGGCCGTGGTCGTCGGGGAGATCGTGCGGTGCGACGGCGGCGAGGGTTTCGTCTGGGGCGGGCACGTCCCCCGAGGCTGTGCCGGGGCGCCGGTCTTCGTCGGGCTCCACCTCGCGGACCGCAGTTTCAAGCTCGTGTGCCTCGGCGTGCTGCTGCCCGGCGAGGACGGGACGGCGTGTCACCCCGTGGCCACCTTCGACCACATACGTACCGCCGTACGGGCCCTGCCGCGACAGCCCGCCGCGGACCCCGCCGCCGCGCCGCCCGCACCGTCCCGCTGGTGGCGCAGGCGGAAGTGACGCGCGTCACCTCGCCCCGTACCCTGTGGCGCATGCGGGGAAGAGCGGGAGGGCGGTCATGGGTGAGCCGTTGAAGACCTTTGTCGGGGGTGCCGAGGTCGAGGTGCCCAACAGCATTCCGGCGATCCGCGACGCGTTGCCCGAGGGGCGGCGGGAGGAGTTCGACCGGGCGATCAACGAGGCCGGGGTGCACGAGATCCAGGCCGTGATGCGGCACTGGATGCTGGAGGCCGTACCCGATCCGGAGGCCGAGCGGATCCTGGACCGGCTGGCGCGGGACGAGGCCGAGAGGCGGAGCGTCGCTTGAGCTTCCGGATCTCCTACGCGCCGCCCGCCGACGACACCCTGGCCAAGATGCGGGACGGCGACACCTTCCGGGACGAGATGGCGGGGACCCTGGGGGTGGAGCCGTACGGGCACGGGTCCACCGCCGTCAAGGGAGAGCACGATCGCCGTGAGGCGACGGTCGCCGGGGCGATCGTGCTCTATTACGTCTCCGGGTCGGTCCTGACCGTCACCGTCGTACGGCTCGTCCCGCTGCCCTGACGAGCGGTCAGGCGAGCTTCTTCGCCTGGGCGTCGATCACCGCGGCCGGCAGGTCGAAGTCGCCGCCGCCGTCCATGGCGGCGAGGTTCATCGCGCTGAACGAGGCAACCGTGGCGCCCTGGCGCAGCGCGATGAGCTTGAGGGTCATCTTCTCGCCGTCCGCCTCCACGGCCACCTTCCAGGCCGCGGCCTCCTCGCCGCCCTTGACCTGCTCCTCCGTGATCTTGACGATCTTCTGCTTCGTGCCGGCCGCGGTGAGCGTGAAGCCGGAGGCGCACTCCGTCGCGGCGGTGCGCAGGGAGGCCAGCGTCTCCTCGGCCCCCTTGCCGTCGTACGAGGCCAGCGTGGTCATCGTGGTCGTGATGTCGAACGCGGCCTTGAACGCCTCCTCGGCGTCGGCGGTGTCCTTGTCCGCGCCCTTCTTCGGCTCGCTGACCACCTTGCGCTGCGTGGAGGCGGCGGGCGAACCGGCCTTGGCGCCCATCAGCAGGTCGCCGAAGACGTCGCAGGCGGCCTTGTCCGCGGTGACGTCCTTGGCGTCGATCGCGTCGGCCGGCCCGGCCTTGCTGACCTTGTGACCCTTGACGTCGCCCTGTGCCAGCGAGACCTGCTCCAGCTCGGCGGCCGACAGCGCCTTCGCGGGAGCCTGGTCCGCGCCCTTCTCCGACGGCTGGGCCGAGGAGCCGGAGGCCTTGCCGCCGTCCTTGTCGTCGCTGTCGGAACCGCAGGCCGCGGTGAACAGGGCCAGGGACATCACCGTGGCGGCAACGGCGGTACGGCGTATGGCAGTGGGTCGCATGGCCCATCCTTCTGTCTCAAGGTGTTTCGCCCGCACGAGAGCAGCCCCGCCGGGTTCGGCGCGGCTGGAAAT
Organism: Streptomyces sp. NBC_00708; assembly: GCA_036226585.1. Classification (GTDB taxonomy): domain Bacteria; phylum Actinomycetota; class Actinomycetes; order Streptomycetales; family Streptomycetaceae; genus Streptomyces. The sequence goes on along the minus strand of CP108997.1, from coordinate 3,916,957 downwards.
GGGGGTTCGTGGGGGTGAGCCAACTCTAAGAGCCCGCTGTGGTTTGACAAACCTTTACCGTGGGCATCGCGGGTGATCGTGACAACGTCGTGATCACTTCGCTCACACCGGGCGCGGGCGTATCCGTACCTGATCGTGCCGGTGACGCGCGGTCAGCTCTCCGGGCGCTTGGTGAGGTGCGCGAAGGCGTCGAGGTTGCGGGTGGACTCGCCGCGCGAGACCCGCCAGGCGTACTCCTTGCGGATCGCCGTCGCGAAACCGATCTCCAGCAGGGAGTTGAAGGCACCGTCGGCCGCCTCCAGAACGGAGCCGAGCAGCCGGTCCACTTCCTCCGGCGTCACGACGGAGAGCGGCAGCTTGCCGGTGAGGTAGATGTCCCCGAGCGGGTCGATCGCGTAACTCACGCCGAACAGGCGCAGATTGCGTTCCAGCAGCCAGCGGTGCACCGCCGCGTCGTTCTCGTCGGGGTGCCGGATGACGAACGCGTTGAGGGAGAGGCTGTGGGCGCCCACGATCAGTGAGCAGGTGGTCGCGAGCTTGCGGGTGCCGGGGAGCTGGACGACGTAGCTGCCCGCCGCGGGGCTCTCCCAGTCGAGCCCGGCATCGGCGAAGGCCGCTTCGAGGACCTGTGCGGCCTCGTTCTTCGCCGGTACGGGTGCGTCAGCCATGTTTCGAGCGTACGTCAGGCGGTAAAGGCGCGCGGTCGGGGGCGGGTGCGCGCGGTTTCACGTGTGGCGGGTGCGGGCAGGGCGCGAGGTCACGCGCGGGTGCGGGCGGTTTCACGTGTGGCGGGTGCGGGCAGGGCGCGAGGTCACGCGCGGGTGCGGGCGGTTTCACGTGTGGCGGGTGCGGGCAGGGCGCGAGGTCACGCGCGGGTGCGGGCGGTTTCACGTGTGGCGGGTGCGGGCAGGGCGCGAGGTCACGCGCGGGTGCGGGCGGTTTCACGTGTGGCGGGTGCGGGCAGGGCGCGAGGTCACGCGCGGGTGCGGGCGGTTTCACGTGTGGCGGGTGCGGGCAGGGCGCGAGGTCACGCGCGGGTGCGGGCGGTTTCACGTGTGGCGGGTGCGGGCAGGGCGCGAGGTCACGCGCGGGTGCGGGTCCGCCTGCGGTGTTCCTGGATCGCCGCCGTGTACACCTCCGCGGTGGCGGCGGCCGCCGTGTCCCAGCCGAACCGCCGCGCGTGCTCCGCCGCTGCCCCGCCCATCCGGGCGACCAGCTCCGGCGCCGCGACGAACCGCTCCAGCGCCTGTGCGTACGCCGCCGGGTCGTGCCCGGGTATCAGGAAGCCGCTGACCCCGTCGCGCACGGCCACCGGGAGGCCGCCCACGGCCGCGGCGACGACCGGGGTGCCGGCCGCCTGGGCCTCGACCGCGACCAGGCCGAAGGACTCGCTGTACGAGGGCATGACCAGCACGGACGCGGCGCGGAACCAGTCGGCCAGCTGGTCCTGCCCGACCGGCGGGTGGAACCGTACGACGTCCGCGATGCCCAGCCGGGCCGCCAGCTTCTGCAGGCCCTCCGGCTTGGCGAGGCCGCTGCCGCTGGGGCCGCCGACGACGGGCACCACGATCCGGGAGCGGAGCGAGGGGTCGCGGTCGAGCAGCACGGCGACCGCCCGCAGCAGCACGTCCGGGGCCTTCAACGGCTGGATGCGGCCCGCGAACAGGGGCACCAGGGCGTCCTGCGGCAGCCCCAGGCGGGCGCGGGCCGCGGCGCGGCCGTCGGCGGGGCGGAAGCGGTCGAGGTTGACACCGGGGTGGACGACGGCGACGGCGTGCGGATCGGCGTCGTAGAAGCGGACGAGCTCGTCGGCCTCCTCGGCGGTGTTCGCGATCAGCCGGTCGGCCGCGTCGACGATCTGGGTCTCGCCGATGACGCGGGCGGCGGGCTCGGGGGTGTCACCCTCGGCGAGCGCGGCGTTCTTGACCTTGGCCATGGTGTGCATGGCGTGCACGAGGGGAACGCCCCAGCGCTGCGCGGCGAGCCAGCCGACGTGTCCGGAGAGCCAGTAGTGGGAATGGACGAGGTCGTAGTAGCCGGGGCGCTGGCCGGCCCATGCCTGCATCACGCCGTGTGTGAAGGCACAGAGCTGGGCGGGCAGCTCCTCCTTGGCCAGCCCCTCGTACGGGCCCGCGTCGATGTGCCGGACGAGGACGCCGGGCGCCAGCTCCACGGCGGCGGGCAGCCCGCCGGTGGTGGAGCGGGTGAAGATCTCGACCTCGATGTTGATCGCCGCGAGCCGCTTGGCCAGCTCCACGATGTACACGTTCATGCCGCCGGCGTCACCCGTCCCCGGCTGGTGCAGCGGGGAGGTGTGCACGGAGAGCATCGCGATGCGGCGCGGCCTGCGGTGACCGGCGGTGAAGGAGCCGGTGAGACCTGCGGGGAACCTGAGACGCGGTGCGCCACGGCTGCTGCCGAGCCGAGAGACGTACTGGGTCACGTCGTCCGTCCTCCTCGCTGGGCCCCGGTGCCGGCTTGGTTCACGGCATGGCACCGAAGGGGCGCACGGTCCCTTCGAAGGTGGGGAACAGCGGAATCCCTCCTTTCATTTCCGCTTTGCCAAATCATTACGGTGTACACGCGGCGTGTCGTCACGATGCTCCCCTGCCCGTCCTGCGCCCGCATCCGCCCGGATCGTTACGCTCTGTGTCATGCGCCCGATCGGCACCGCGACCCGCGGGACCACCAACCCGAACCGGCTGCGCCGCATGGACCGCTGGATCGCCGCCACGCACGGCCCCGCCCTGCGCCGCGCCGACTCCCCCGTCGCCGTCGACCTCGGTTACGGGGCGGCGCCCTGGACCGCTGTCGAACTGCTGGAGCGCCTGCGCACCGCCGAGCCGCGCACGGCGGTGGTCGGCATCGAGATCTCCCCGGAACGGGTGGCCGCCGCGCAGCCGTACGCGCGCGAGGGCCTCACCTTCCGGCACGGCGGCTTCGAGATCCCGCTGCCGGAGCGGCCCGCGCTGATCCGGGCGGCGAATGTGCTGCGCCAGTACGACGAGGGCGAGGTGACCGCCGTCTGGCAGCGGCTGTGCGACCGGCTCGCGCCGGACGGGCTGCTGGTGGAGGGCACCTGCGACGAGATCGGGCGCCGGCACGTATGGGTGGCGCTGGGGCCCGAGGGGCCGCGCACGGTGACCTTCGCGACCCGGCTCGGCTCGCTGGACCGGCCGTCCGATCTCGCCGAGCGGCTGCCGAAGGCGCTGATCCACCGCAATGTGCCGGGCGAGCGCGTGTACGCGTTCCTCCGCGACTTCGACCGGGCGTGGGCGGCGGCGGCGCCGTACGCGTCGCTGGGGGCCCGGCAGCGCTGGATCACGGCGGTCCGGGCGCTCTCCGGCGACTGGCCGCTGACGGACGGCGTACGCCGGTGGCGCCAGGGCGAAGTCACGGTGGAGTGGGGGGCGCTGGAGCCCGGCGGGTGGTGAGGGGGCGCGTTCGCCCGTCGCGGCGGTGCGCCCTCGTCGCGCCAGGATTCACCCGTGCGGGGGGAACGGTGGGTGGTCATCGTTCGTCGGAGTCAGTGGGGCACCGATGGGGTGGGGTTGGCGGGGAGTGACGGAAGAGCGAAGTGGCGCCCCCGGGCCGGGATGTGTATGCCTCTGTTGCTTTTCGGTACGGCATGGCACGATCTCGTCGAGACCACATGTTACTGACGGTTAATCAGTTTGTTGGGAACTGCTCGAACAGTGAGGAACTGCTCGGAGGGGGAGCTCGTGTACCGACGTCACTGTGCCGCCGCCGCGATCACTCTGGTCTGCGCGCTGGCGGTCGTCGCCGCGCCGGTCCAGGCGTTCGCCGCACCGACACCAACGGGGCCGGGCGGGCCGACCGCACCGGCGGAGCCCGGGAAGAAGAGCCTCGAAGAGGTGCGCGCGGAGATCGACGAGCTGTACCTCGAGGCGGGCGCCGCCACGGACGCGTACAACCTCGCCGAGGAAAAGACCAAGAAGCAGTCGGGCGAGATCGTCAGGCTGGCGCAGGCCATAGCCGAGGGCCAGGCGAAGATCGCCGGCCTCAAGAGCCGGGCGGGCGCCCAGGCCCGTGAGGAGTACCGCAACGCCGGACTGCCGCCGGGCGCGCGGCTCATGCTCAGCGGTGACCCGCAGCTCTTCCTCGACGGGATCAGCCGCGCGCGCCAGGGCCAGCAGGCCACCAAGGGGCTTCTGGGTGAACTGACCAGGACCCAGCAGGACTTGGAGACCTACACCAAGGACGCCAGCACCAACTGGACCAAGCTCGAAGCCGGCCGGGTCAAGCAGGCCAAGGCCAAGAAGAAGATCAACGCGCAGATAGCGGCGGCGAAGAAGCTGGAGTCGCAGCTGGAGAAGGAGGAGCGCGCCCGGCTCCTCAAGATGGAGCAGGAGGCGGCGCGCCAGGCGCAGACCTCCTGGCTCGGCTCCGGAGCGCTGAAGGAGATCAACCGCGAGGCAAGCCCGCTCGGCAAGAAGGCGGTGGCCTTCGCGACGGCGCAGATCGGCAAGCCGTACGTGTGGGGCGCGGAGGGCCCCAAGTCGTACGACTGCTCCGGGCTGACGTCCCAGGCGTGGGCGGCCGCGGGCCGCCCGATCCCGCGCACCTCGCAGGAACAGTGGCGGCTGCTGCCGCACATCGCCATCCAGGACATGCGCCCCGGCGACCTGATCATCTACCACGGCGATGCCACACACGTCGGCATGTACGTGGGCGACGGCCAGATCGTGCACGCCCCGCGCCCCGGCCGAGACGTCACCCTGGCGGGCGCGGGCACGATGCAGATACTCGGCGTGGTCCGCCCCGACGCGTAGTCCTCGGGCGGACGGCGGGGCGAGACCTGCGTGTACGTGGTGGGGCGGGGGCGCCGGGACCGTCCCGGGGTGCTCCGTGCGCGGGGGCCGGCGGGGGCGGGCGCGCCGGTGCCTGGGTGCGGTGGCGCGGCGCGCCGGTGCCTGGGCGCTCGGTGCGCGGGCGCCCGTGCGACGGGCGCTCCATGCGCGGGGTGCCCCGGTGCCTGGGTGCGGTGGCGCGGGCGCCCGTGCAGCGGGCGCCCGTGCGGCGGGCGCTCCATGCGCGGGTGCCCCGGGGCCCTGGTCGGCGCCGGGCCCCCTCGGTGCGCCCCGGCGGCGCAGCCGCCCCCGCGTGAGGCGGGCCACTGCGGCCCCTCCGGGCGGCGTGACCTTTGTCATGCCGGCAGAGGGGGCCGCGGAGCGGCCCACCGCGTCTGATCCGTGGCGGGACGCGGCTTATGGCGGTGCATATGCCGGAGGCCGTGTGCGAGTCGCCATTCCGTTCGCGCGGCCCGGACCGCTATGGTCCCCGTCTGGCGGGTCGTCGATCGTCGTTCCGCCGCGCCCTCGGGGGGAGGGAAGGAAACCCGAACCGATGCCCGTACCCGAACCGCAGCCGTGCTCCGCGCCCGCCGCGGAGAACAGCTCCGGCGCCGGCCTCACACTCCTGGTGATCGAGGACGACCCAGCGGGCACCCTCACCGCCCCGGAGCTCTCCGCCGCGGCCGGTGCCCGGGTCCGTATCCGTGCCGCCCGCAACCTCACCGAGGCGGGCCGGCTCCTCACCGACGACGTGGACTGCATCCTGCTCGACCTGGCCCTGCCGGCCGGGGCCGAGACGCGCGGCGACCGGGAGGGTGAGGAGGACGCGCTCGCCACGCTGAAGCACGTCCTGCGGATCGCGCCCCGGCACGCCGTGCTCGCCCTCACCGCCGAGGACGACGCCGAACTGGCCGCCGAGGCGGTCCGGGTGGGCGCGCAGGACCACCTGTTCCGGGGCGAGCTGGACAGCAGGCTGCTCAGCCGGGCCATCCGCTACGCCGTCGAACGCAAACGCGCCGACGTCGCACAGCGCCAGCTCACCGAGTCCCGGCTGCGCGCCCAGGAGAACGCCCGGCTGGAACGCGGACTGCTCCCCACCCCGCTCCTCGACGGCTCCGACCTGCGCTTCGCGGCGCGATACCGGCCGGGCCGCAGCCGGGCCCTGCTCGGCGGGGACTTCTACGACACGGTCCGCACCCCGGACGGCACGGTGCACGCGATGATCGGCGACGTCTGCGGCCATGGCCCGGACGAGGCGGCTCTCGGCGTGGAACTGCGCATAGCGTGGCGCGCGTTGACGCTGGCCGGGCTGTGCGGCGACGAGTTGCTGTCCACGCTCCAGCAGGTCCTGGAGCACGAGCGGGAGAGCGAGGAGATCTTCGCGACGCTCTGCACCGTGGACATCGCCCCGGACGGCCGCCGCGCGGGCCTGTGCCTGGCGGGCCACCCCGCGCCGCTGATCGCCCGCCGCGGACGGGCGGCCCAGCTGCTCCCGTACGAGGACGGCGGACCGGCGCTGGGCCTGCTGCCGCGTGCGCGGTGGCCTCGCCGGCAGGTGGAACTGGGCGGCGCCTGGAGCCTGATGATGTACACGGACGGCCTGATCGAGGGCCGCGTCGGTGACGGCACGCAGCGCCTCGGGCAGGACGGCATGCTGGCGATGGTCAACCGGCAGCTGGCCGAGGGGCTTACCGGCGAGGACCTGCTGGAGGCCGCGGTCACCCAGGCGCGGGAGCTGAACGGCGGCGAGCTGACCGACGACGTCGCGGTCCTGCTGCTCGACCGCGACCAGGACCCCGCCCGGCCGCGGGCCACGGGCGGCGGGCGGAGCGTCAACATCCCGCGCCCGCGCCCGGCGTCACCGGCGGGGGCTCAGCGCCCGCCGTTGTAGGGGCCGTACGGGCCGTCGCTGCTGGAGCCGCCGCGTCGGCGGCCCCCGCCGGAGACGGCCTTGAGGGCGGGCCGCACGTCGACGAAGAAGACGATGCTGGCGATCAGCCCGGCGAGCTGGAGGAAGAGGAAGGGCACCCAGAGGTTCACCGCCACCGCGACGCCGAGAATGATCAGCCAGAACGACTTCTTCTGCTTGTCCGCGGCGCGGTACGCGTCCTCGCGGGCCATCAGGGCCATGACCAGCGCGATCACGGCGAGGACGAGCATGGCCGTGTAGAGCAGCCCGAGGAAAGAGTTGAAGCCTTCGAGCAACATGATGTGCACCGCCTAGTCAGTGGAAAGCGCCTCGCGGCCAAGGTACCGGGACAACGACCGGGCCACCCGGATGGTGCCCGCCCGCCGTCCCGGCACACCTGCCGGACGGCACGGCTACTTGGCGGAGGGCGGCGTGGACTTCTTCGCGGCGGGCTTGCGCGCGGGCGCCTTCTTGGCGGCAGCGGGCTTCGGCTTCGCCGCGGTGGGCTTGGCGACGGCCGGCTTGGCGGTGGCGGCGGGCTTCGCGGCAGCCGGCTTCGTGGTGGGAGCGGGCTTCGCGGCCGGGGCCGCCTTCGTGGTGGCCGGCTCCGACTCCTTGCGCGGCTCGACGACGACGGCGATCTCGACGATCTCGTCGGCGGTCTCGCCCCGCCACGTCCGCACGGTGCGCTCGCCGCGTTCGGCAACCTTCTCGTACGTCTCACGGGCCCGGACCGCGTACTCGGCGGCCACGCCCACGCCGCGCAGCGCCAGGTCCTGGGCGTTCTCGCCGAGCTTCTTCAGGTCGGTGTCGAACGCCCCGATCACCTCGGTGACCTTGGCCTGGAGCGTCGCCTGCGCCTCACGGGCCTGCTCGGTGACCTTCTCCTGCACGGCCTTGGGGTCGGTGTTGCGCACGGCCTCGATGCGCTCGGGCGCCTCGGCCCGCAGCTGTTCGAGCAGCGCCGGGACCTTGCGGGCCTGGCGCACGGCGAGGTCGGCGGTGCCGGCGGCGAAGTAGAGGGGGGTCGGGTCGGTGAGGGTCTTGCGCAGGTCATCGGTGATGGCCATGACTGTGGTCCTCCCGGATCATCAGACGGTGTGAGGGTGGTGGAACTCTCAAGCTGTATCGGCAGCACTGCCGTCGGCATTGAAGGGTGCGTCCGCGCCGGACGCGTCCCCCTCGCCTGCCCCGGACTCGTCGTCCAAGCCGTTCTCCTTGCGGAAGGAGGCGTAGATCTGGAGCAGCACACTCTTCTGCCGCTCGTTGATCGACGGATCGGCGAGGATCACCGCCCGCGTCTCCAGCTCCTCCTGCTGCCGCTCGTCCAGAATCCCGGCCCGTACGTACAGGGTCTCGGCCGAGATGCGCAGCGCCTTGGCGACCTGCTGCAGCACCTCCGCGCTGGGCTTGCGCAGCCCGCGCTCGATCTGGCTGAGGTAGGGGTTGGACACCCCGGCGGCGTCGGCGAGCTGCCGCAGCGAGAGCTGGGCGGTACGGCGCTGCTCGCGCAGATACTCGCCGAGATTGCCGACGTTGAGTGAGGCCATACGTTCGATGCTGCACCCCCTTGCTAACTTTTGCAAGCATCCGCTTGCAAAAGTGTTCCCCGCCACTCGGCGGAGCTACACGAGGCCCGCCCCGCCCAGGAACTCCGCCACCGTTGCCGTGAACGCCTTCGCGTCGTCCGCCCACGGGTAGTGCCCCGCGCCCGGCTGTACGACGAGGGCGGCGTCCCGGAACAGGGCGGCGAACTCGGTCACCGCGGCCGGCGGGCTGTTCAGGTCGTGGGCGCCGGCGAGCAGGAGTGCGGGGGCGGCCAGGGCGGCGAGGGCCTTGCGGGTCGCCGGGGGGTCGAAGGCGCCCTCGGCACCGAAGAGGGCGACCGACTCCGGGTTGGCGGGGCGGCCCAGCTCCTGCAAGCGGCGGGCGGACTCGTCCCAGCGGCCGTGGAGGAACGGTTCGACGGCCGCCCAGTCGGTGCCGTTTCCGCGTGTGATCGCGTCCAGCGCGGGGAAGGCCGCCGGGAACCACGGCTCGCCGCTCCGCAGCAGTGCGAGCGCCCTCCGCTGCTCGCCGGTGACGTCGATGCCGACAGCGCGCATGCCCGGGGCGATCAGGGCCAGCCTGCCGACCCGGTCCGGGTGGCGCTCCGCGTACCGCACCGCGATGTTCGCCCCGGCGGAGTGGCCCAGCAGGTCGATGCGGTCGAGGTCCAGGTGGCGGCGCAGCGCCTCCACGTCCTCGGCGAGATGGTCGCAGCGGTACGTGGTGACGTCCGCCGGGACCGCCGATTCACCGTTGCCCCGCAGGTCGGGGACGACCAGGCGGCGGTGCGCGGACAGCCCTCCGAGGTCGCCGAGGTATCGGGAGCCGGCCGGGCCGCCCGGCACACAGATCACCGGGTCGCCGGGGGCGTCCCCGTACAGGTGGCAGGCGAGGCGGGTGCCGTCGGGCGTGGTGAAGGTGTGCGTCGTCATGGAGACAGAGTGGCACCCCAAAACTGGGTTGTACAACCTGGTTATGACGACCGGGCCCCGGTATATAACTGAGTTGTGGCAGGCGAACAGAAGCACAGCGGCAGCAGCGGTACCGCACTGACCGAGGAACAGGCCGCGCGCATGCTCGCCGGGATGAACGAGGTCATCCGCGCGGGCGAGGAGATGCGCCGGCTGCGCACCGAAATGATCAAGGTGTTCACCGATCTCGGCTGGACACAGGAACGCATCGCCCGGCTCACCGGCATGAGCCAGCCCGCCGTCTCCAAGCAGGTGATCAAGCACCGCGACGCCGGACCGCCGCAGCCCATGGACGTCTCGCTCGGACAGGGCGACCTTCCCTGGCTGGAGGGGCGGCTGTGGGGCGTGGCCAGGGACATCGCGGAGACGTACGCGGGCGCCGCCCGCTGCGCCCCCGCCGTCGACGCCCTCGCGCGCGGCCGGAAGCGTTTCACGCCCGAGAACACCGATGCGCTGCGCCGTCTCGTCGAGGAGGACCTGCGGCGGTACGGGGACGAACTGGCCGCGCACCGGGCCGCGTACGACGAGATCAGCCGCGCGCTCGACGTCCCGTCACGGTCCACCGGCACCCCGCCCGGCTCGGCCTCCGTGCGCCGCACCCTCGCCCGCCACCTCCAACTCGACCGGCTCCGGGGCGAAGACGGCCGGAGCGCCACGCCGTAGGCTCGTCGGCATGGGTCCGTTCCTGCCGCTCCTCGTCTGCGTCGGCGCCCTCGCGGCGGTCATGGGCTTCCTCGGCTGGGTGGCCGTACGGGCCCGGCGGCGCGGGCTCGCCGGGTCGGCGCTGCAGGCCGCGATGGCCTCGTACGACGAGGCATTCCGGGTGACGTCGCACGCGTCGTACCACGAGATCCGGGCGCAGGCCGACCGGCAGGCCCCGATGGCCGCGCCCGACGACCCGTGGCGCTCGCCGTACGACCTGCCCCGCGCGCCGCGCGCCCAGGAGCGGCGTGGCCCCGGCAAGACGTTCCGACGGTGGTGGCGCAGGGGCTGACCGCTGCCGCGCACGCCCTAGAGCGAGCCCTCCAGCCCCGATCCCAGCTGCGCGAACCCGCCCTCCGCCGCCTCGACCGCCTCCCCGTACAGTCCGTCCGCCGTCGCGCCCTCGCTGATGCGGCGCCAGTTCTCCGAGGCCAGGATGCGCTGGACCGCGATGATCTGGCCGGCCGCCAGGCGGTCCGGGACTCGGCCGCCGAGGGCGCGGGCGAGGGCGTCCTCCGAGCGGCGCAGGTAGGCGTGGAGGCGGGCCACCAGGGCGGGGGTGCCGTAGAGGAGCGCGTGGTACGCCAGCACCTCCGGCGCGTCGCACAGGCCGGTGATCGGATCGCGGCGCTCCAGGCCGTCCAGGAAGTGGGCCCGGAGCGCGGCCAGCGGGGACGTGCCGGACGGGCGGGCGGCGACCACCCGCGCGGCCTCGTCCTCGTGGTCGGCGAACCGGTGCAGAGCCAGGTCCTCCTTCGCCGGGAAGTACCGGAAGAGCGTCGGCTTGGAGATGTCGGCCGCCGCGGCGACCTCCGCCACGGACACCTTGTCGAAGCCGCGCCGGAGGAACAGGGCGATCGCCGCGTCCGAGACCGCCTGATAGGTCAGCTGCTTCTTGCGCTCCCGCAGGCTCATCGGCGCATGCCCCTCCGCCGACCCGTCCGACCTGGCCTTCTCTGCGCTCATGAGTCCGAAGCGTACGCCCTTGACCTCAAGCGGAGTTGAGCCCTCCGCCCGGCCGGCCCCCTTCCGTCAGAACACGTCCGGGCACCAGGCCCGCCGCGCCGCCCGGAACACCGCGTCCGCCGTCGCCGCCGCACCCGGGTTCAGCTCCTCCACCCGCCCCAGCGCCACCAGCCGCAGGACCGATTCGTCACCGAGCCAGAGCGTCCCCAGCTCCCGCACGTCCAGCTCCAGGTCCGCCCTGCGGGTGGTCGGGGCGCAGGTGGCGCCGTCCGGCGAGGCGTCGAGGTGGAAGCGGCCCGCCGCGAGGCCCGCGTCGTCGCGGATCTCCAGCACCAGGGAGCCGGGCACCGCGTAGGTACGGGATTCCAGGGCGCGTACGACGTCCAGGACGCGCACCCACAGGAAGTCCGCCTGCGTCACCACGCGCGCCGCGCGCGGGTCCGGCAGCAGCAGCGGGAGCAGGTCGTCGGCGGGTCGGTGGCCGGTGCGGATCGTCGAGATCCAGTCCACCGAGCAGAGGAAGTGCCACAGCGAACGTTCGGCCGCCGGGGTCACCGCGACCATGTCGCGCACGTTCGCGCCGTTCAGCGGCTGCTTGGCGTCGCCCCAGTTGTCGTCGGCGCGGTAGACCAGCATCCCGTCGACCGTGCCATCGGCGCCCCGGTACACGGCGTAGAAGGGTTCGGTCCAGTGGTCCCGGGCGAAGACCCCCTCCCCCGTGACCACGTCCCACCAGCGGGCGTCACGGCTCACCGCACCGTGCTGCCGGGCCCGCAGCCGGTCGTGCAGGGCGGGGCCCAGCTTCCGCGCCTCCGCGCCGTCCACCAGGTCGATCCGCCCGCCGTCGCCCTCCGCCGGGACCCGGCGGTGCGGGTCGAGGCCCGTGCGGTGGACGTCGATCTCCCAGCGGGTGGTCCAGGCCGCCGGGCCAAATCCGTACCGGCCGTAGATCGGGTACTCGGCGGCGATCAGCGTCGCCGCCACGTCACCCCGCTCCTTCGCCTCCGCCAAGTCCACCGCCATCAGCCGCGAGAGCAGGCCCCGGCGGCGGTGGGTCGGCGAGACGGTGACGTTGGTGACCGCGTCGGTCGGCACGGTGGCACCGCCGACCACCGTCAGCTCCTGGGCGAAAGAGCGGAACGTCGCCACGCACCGCCCGGCGTCGAACGCCCCCCGCGTGCGCGCGAGATCCATGTACGCCAGGCGCCCGGTCACCTCCTCCTCCGGCGGTGTGGGCGGCCGGAGGAAACCGGTGTTCAGGGCGCGCAGCCACTCGGGGAACTCGGAGGGGGTGACAGGGCGGATGTCGGGGGCGTTCATGCGCCCCACGCTAAGCAGCGCGCTGCGGGATGTCGCCCGGTTTTGCCGCCGGTACGCGCGGGAAGAGCCCGGGGCTCAGAACACCGCCCGGATCTCTCCCACCTGCGCCGCCCCGCCCAGCAGCGGCGCCCGGCCGATCCGCCCGACCACCGGGGCGTCGATCCCGAGCAGCCCCAGCGCACGGGCCAGCACCGGGCCCAGCGCCCGGGTCGAACCGTCGTCGATCTTGAAGGCCAGCGCCCGGCCGTCCGCCAGGGCCACCGCCTGCACGGCCTCCGCGCCCATCTTGGACAGGGTCCCGGGCACCTCGCGCATCAGCCAGGTGTCGGGGCGCCGCGTGCCCGCCACGTACTCCGGGTGCGCGCGCATCGCGTCCGCCACCCGGCGCTCCGCCGTACCCGGCTCGGCCGTGACGAAACCGCGGAACGCCCGCGCGAGGCCCACCAGCGAGATCGCCATCAGCGGCGCCCCGCACCCGTCCGTGCCGACGGCGGCGACCTCTTCGCCCGCGGCCTCCTCGACGACCTGGTGCACCAGCTGCTGGAGGGGGTGCGCCGGGTCCAGGTAGCCGGACAGGTCCCAGCCGTTGAGCGCGCAGGCGGCGAGCATCGCCGCGTGCTTGCCGGAGCAGTTCATCGTGATCCGCTCACGGACGTGGCCGGCGGCCAGGTACGCCTCGGCCTCCGCCGGATCCAGCGGCAGGTCGGGCGGGGTCCGCAGGTCCTCGGGCGACAGTCCGTGCTCGGCGAGCATCTTGCGTACGAGAGCGAGGTGGAAGCCCTCACCGGAGTGGCTCGCGGCGGCCAGCGCCAGCCGCTCGCCGGACAGGTCGAGCCCGGCCCGCAGCACGGCCGCGGCCTGCATCGGCTTGTTGGAGGAGCGCGGGAAGACCGGCGCCGCCGGGTCGCCCAGGGCCAGTTCCACGCTGCCGTCGGCGGCCAGCACGACCAGCGAGCCCCGGTGGTGGCCCTCGGTGAAACCGGACCGTACGACCTCGGCCAGCACGGGCAGGCCGGGGGCCGGGTCGGATATGGCGGGGGTGCGGGCTGCGCTGGAGGTCATGGTGGCCTTCCGGGGACGGGAGGGACCCGCCCCCGGAGGGGTCGCCTCAGGCGAGCAGGTCGTCTACTTGTGCTTCCCCGTCACGGTACCTGCGGGCGATCTCCGCGCCGCACCCGTCCGCCGTGCGCTGGAGCCGGTGCCTGCGGCGGGAGACCTGCTGTTCGTAGCGGACGAGCCGTCCCATCGCGGTGTGCAGCTCTTCGTCCGTCCGGGCGTCGAGGTCGGACAGCTCCACCTCGGCGAGCGTCTCGGCCGCAAGCCTGCGGTACTCGTCGCTGCGCGGCGTGGACAGCGTGACGTGCCGGGCCGAGGAGCGCTGGAGGGACGGGGCGTCGGCAAGGATCTCCGACAGCCGGTCCACCACCGGCGATTCCGGGTCCCGGCGCCGGGCCAGCTCGGCCCGCAGGATGTCGATCCGCCCCTGGACGAGCCGCCGCACATAGCTGAGGTCGGCCTCGTCGCGCTGCGCGTCGCGGCGCAGGGCGCGCAGCTCCGGCAGTCTCAGGGAGCCCAGTTCGGGCCGGGCGCCGTCACCGGCGTCGTCGCCCTGCCCGGTCCGCTGTACGGGCGGGCGCATGGTGCTGATACTCGTACCGGTACCGCTGTTGCTGCTGACGCCGGGGCGCGCGACCGGCACTGCGCCCGGGGACTGCCCGGTTCCATGGGTGCTCATGCTTGTGTCCATCCCCTCGACCGGTGCGTCGGCGCACCGCCTCCCGAGCATGGTGCCACTCCGAGGGCCCCTGTGCGGTTGCTCTGTACCCGTTCGGCCCAAGATAGGTTGGTCTGTATGCGTGCAGTGGTACAGAGGGTGGATGGTGCGAGCGTCACGGTGGCGGACGCCGCGGACGGCGACGGGGGTTCCCTGGTCGTCGGGGAGATAGTCGGCGAGGGCCTGTGTGTGCTGGTGGGGGTGACGCACGACGACACCCCGGAGAAGGCGGCGCAGCTCGCCCGCAAGCTCTGGTCGGTCCGCATCCTGGAGGGTGAGAAGTCCTGCTCCGACGTGAATGCGCCGATTCTGGTGATTTCGCAGTTCACTCTCTACGGGGACGCCCGCAAGGGCCGCCGCCCCACCTGGAACGCCGCCGCTCCCGGTGAGGTCGCCGAGCCGCTGGTCGACGAGGTCGTGGCGCAACTGCGGGCGCTCGGGGCGACGGTGGAGACGGGCCGGTTCGGGGCGGACATGCGCGTCTCGCTCACGAACCACGGCCCGTTCACCGTCATCGTCGAGGTCTGAGCGGTCCTACGGCTCGACGACCGTCTCCTGGGCCGCCGCCGTGTCCCCGGCCAGCAGCTCCGCGTCGACCGCCACGTTCCGCTTCACCAGGGCCAGGGCGATCGGGCCCAGCTCGTGGTGGCGGGCGGACGTGGTGACGAAGCCGAGCTGCCGGCCCTCGGGCCCGTCGGCCGCGAGCCGGACCGGGGTGCCGGGGCCGGGCAGATGGACCTCGCTGCCGTCCAGGTGCAGGAAGACCAGGCGGCGGGGCGGCTTGCCCAGGTTGTGCACCCGGGCGACGGTCTCCTGACCCCGGTAGCAGCCCTTCTGGAGGTGCACGGCGATACCGATCAGGCCCAGCTCGTGCGGGATGGTGCGGTGATCGGTCTCGAAGCCGAGCCGCGGCCGGTGGGCCTCCACCCGCAGTGCCTCGTGGGCCAGCACCCCGGCGAGCGGACCGTGCGCGGCCGCGTACTCCTCAAGGCCGGCGCGCGGCAGGAACAGGTCGCGGCCGTGCGGTGTCTCGCGTACGACGACCCCCTCCGGGACCTCGGCGATCGAGCCGGCCGGGAGGTACACCACCGCGAAGTCCTCGGTGCGGTCGGCGACCTCGACCCGGTAGAAGAACTTCATCGACTCCAGGTAGGCGATGAGGTCGCTCTGCGTACCCGGTTCGACGTGCATCCACACCGTCTCGCCGTCGTCGACGAGGTACAGGGCGTGCTCGATGTGCCCGTTCGCGCTGAGGATCAGGGCCTCGGTGGCCCGGCCCGGGGCGAGTTCGGTGACGTGCTGGGTGATCAAAAGGTGCAGCCAGGCCAGCCGGTCGCTCCCGGTGACGGCGACGACGCCGCGGTGCGAGAGGTCGACCAGGCCCGAACCGTCGGCGAGGGCGCGCTGCTCGCGGAACAGGTCGCCGTAGTGCGCGGCGACGCCTTCGTCGCGGCCCTCGGCGGGGACGGCGCCGGGCTGGGACAGCAGGGGGCTCTTCATGCGACCAGCGTACGACTGGTCATCGGGCCCCGGTCGCCGGTGCGGAACCGGCCGCGTCCGACGCCTGGTCCGCCGCTTTCGCCGTGCAGTCGGCGCAGCGCCCGAAGATCGCGAAGTGCTTCATATCCGTCTCGAAGCCGAAGGCGCCGCGCAGCTTCTCGGTGAACTCCTCGACGACGCTCACATCGGCCTCGATCACGTCCGAGCAGTCCCGGCACACCAGGTGGATGTGGTGGTGCCGGTCGGCCAGGTGGTACGTCGGAGCACCGTGGCCCAGATGGGCGTGGCTGACCAGCTGCAGCTCCTCCAGGAGCTCCAGCGTCCGGTAGACCGTCGAGATGTTCACGCCCGCCGCGGTCCGGCGCACCTCGGAGAGGATGGCGTCGGGCGTCGCGTGTTCGAGGGTGTCGACGGCTTCCAGGACGAGCTGGCGCTGCGGCGTCAGCCGGTAGCCGCGCTGCCGGAGATCGGTCTTCCAGTCGGTGCTCACCACAGCCCCCAGTGTAGGTCCGCGCGCGACGCCCTCTCCGGGGAAAGCGACGGCTACTTGAAGAACGCGATCCCGTCGTCCGGCAGGTCGCCGAGGCTCTTGGCCATCGCCTCGACCTCCTCGGGCGTGACGGTCTTCTTCAGGTGCGCCGACATGTACGGCCGCAGCTCGACCTCGGGCGTCGCCTTCTCGCCGACCCACATCAGGTCGCTGTTCACATAGCCGTAGAGCCGCTTGCCACCGCTGTACGGGCCGGAGGCCGCGGTCCGGGCCACCGCGTCGGTGACCAGGTCGATCTGCGGCTTCTTGTCGGCCAGCTCGCCGTACCAGATCTCGATGACGCCCTGGTCGCGGGCCATGACGACCTCGACCTTGCGGTCCTTGTCGATGCGCCAGTAGCCGGTCTCGGTCTCCAGCGGGCGCACCTTGTTGCCCTCGGAGTCGAGGACCCAGGAGTGCGAGGTGTACTCCAGGAAGTCGCGGCCGTCCTGGCTGAACGTGACCTCCTGGCCGAAGTTGCACTTCTCGGCGCCCGGGAAGTCGGAGACTCCCGCGCCCGCCCAGTTGCCCAGGAGGAAGGCCAGCGGGACGAGGTCCGGGTGGAGGTCGGACGGGATCTCGATCATGAGCGGCTCAGTCGATCTGTGAGGCGGGAGGCGGGAACGCCGGGAACAAGGAGGGGGTCAGCGCTGACCCTGGTACAGCTTCTTCACGGTCACGGCGGCGAAGGCGAGAACGCCGACGCAGACCAGGACCAGCAGGGCGGAGAAGAATGCCTCAAGCACGGGGGGCTCCTCGAACGAGCGGTATGGCGGCATACAGGGCCGGTCCCCAGCCTAATGGGTGGGGACCGGCCCCGCCGTTCCGGGGCGTCCGGTCAGCCCAGGAGCTGGTTCTGCAGGATGAGCGTCTGGTGGAACGGCACGCGCGGCGTCCCGGCACCGCCCTTGCGGGACTGGACGACCACGGCGAGGGTGTCGCCCGCGATGACGAAGCCCGTCCGCACCTGCGCGGCGCCGTAGGGCTTCGGCTCGCTGAAGACGTACGAGGCCGTGGCCTCCACCTTCCCGCCGCCCTTCCAGCTCTCGTCGAGTTCCATCTCGTGCGCGCCGGGCATCTCGTCCCCGGCCGACGCCCCGATGAAACGGTCGTCGCGGTACGCGTCGGCGTCGTCCGCCGAGCTGAACTGGAGCAGGTAGATCCGGTTCGACGTGCCGTCGGGCATGGTCCAGCCGCGTGCCGCGATGTGCCGCAGGGTGCCCTCGCGCAGGGTTTCGCCGATGCCGGCGCGCCGGCCCTCGGTGAACTCCGAGGCGTACTGCTTCGTGCTGACCCAGCCGCCCTTGAGCTTCTTGTCCACCGTGGCCCCGGCCGGGGCGGGCAGCAGCAGCTCGCGCAGATCCGCGTAGTGGACCTCGGACGGGTTGCCGTCGTTGTAGGGGCGCGGTTTGTCCGCCGGGAGCGCGGGAAGGGCGAGTGCCGGGTAGTCCCAGCGCCCGTCGTCCTCGGTGGCGAGACCGGGCACGTCGGTGCGCTCCATCGAGGTGATGCCGTACGCCGTACCCGCCCCGGCCGCGCCGAACACCAGCACGGCGGCGGTCCACCGCGCCACGGCACGCAGCACGCGGCGCGGAGGCCGGGGCCCCTGCGCCACGGGGGCCGGCGGCAGCGGCGGCACGGGTGGGAGGTCAGGGGCCGGTGGCGCCGCCACGGGCTCCGGCCCGGTCGCGGGCGCGGCCGTCTGCTCGGTCATACGTACTCCCCCGGGGACGTGATGTGGTTCAACTGGTCCTTCACCAGTTCGGCGACGGCCGACCTGCGGAACGGCTCGGTACCCGACGCCGAGAAGGTGACCATCACCTCGCCCTCGTACGCCATGCAGAACATCCCCTCGATCCGCCGGTCGTCGTCCTTCGGGCCGAGGAAGCAGGAGGCGTTCTTCCTGTGGCCGTCGATCTTCGGGCCGTCGCGCAGGACGCCGATGCTGTCGAAGAGCTCGTGCCGGAAGGTGTAGAGGTCGCGGACGGCCTTCTTGTCCTTCATCCGGACCAGCTGGGTGTCGATGACCAGGTCGTTGTCGTGCGAGGCGTAGGTGCGGACGGCCAGGCCCCGGACGCGGAGCTTGTCGACCCGCTTCTCGAACTCGCGCCGCTGCCGGCCGGACAGGCCGCGCCCGCCGTCCTTCATCTCCGCGGTGGCCGCGGCGCCGCTGAGCTCGGCGTCGTTGCCGTACGTGCCGGAGTCCGGGCCGAGCCGGTAGCCGGCCGGGACGGGCAGCAGCAGCTTGCTCAGCTCGGTGGTGGCCCTGCCCCGCGACAGGTCCCCGGCGGGGTCCTCGGCCGGTTCGTGGGCGGGCTTCTGCCACAGCTGCGTCGGGACCGTGCGGTCCGCGTCGCCGGCGGTGGCCTTCGTGTACGCGGCGGCGCCCCCGACCGCGGCGAGCACCAGCACGACGGGGAGGACCGCGAGGACCACCCGGCGCGCCCGCCCCTCGCGTACGGGAGCGGGCTCCGGAGCGGCGGGCGCCTCGGGGATGCTGTCGTCGTTCACAGGCGCTCCAGCTGTTGCTCGGCCAGCGTCCGGATGTCCTTCTTGCCGATCGGCGCGCTGTCGAAGATGTGGATGTCGACCATCACGTCGCCCCGGCTGAAGATCGCCCTGGCCTGGTAGAAGGGCAGGTATCCGGCCTCGCGCTCGGCCGGGAAGAGGTAGTAGCGGCCCTCGGCGCTGCCCTTGATCGCGGTGCCCCCGTTACCGGCGCCCTTCTTGCTGTCGGGCATGTACGAGCGCTGGTCCTCGGCGTGCGAGGCGGCCGCGGCGCCCGAGCGGAACTGCACCAGGGCGACGGTGCCCGAGCGGTACTCGCCCTTCTTCCAGGCAGCGCCGGCGACCCGGCGGATGCCCTGGTCGAGCAGCTCGCCGAACATGTAGTCCTCGCTCTCGAAGTCGAGGGCGTAGTTCTCCACCCCGAGCCACCCGTCCTGGGTGAGCGCGGTCAGCTCCTTGTCCTCCTGCCAGCCCTTCGGCCGGGGCACGATCAGCTTGCGCAGGTCACCCTCGGTGCGGACCCGGCGGTCCTGGGAGGCCGGCAGCGGGTCCGGCTCCTCGCCGGCGGGCAGTGCCTTCGCCGGATACGCGAGACCGGGCTGCGAGAGCGCGGCCGGCGGTGTCGGCGCGCGGCCGGCCTGGATGTCGTACCCGGCGGCGACGCCGCCCGCGAGGCCGAGCACGGCCGCGGCGGCGATGATCAGGGCCGTACGCCCGCGCGGGCGCCGCCGCACGACGGCGACGGGCCCGGCGGCGCCGGGCGCCGGGTCCTCCCCCTCGGCACCGGTCACACCGGTACCGGCGTCGACGGGCGGCTCGGGCCCGTCGGAAATGCTGTCCTTCGGATGCAAAATGGGTCCCCCCACGAGACCTTGAAGCACGGATTCCGTTATCCGCGCACACAACTGACCCACAGATTCCGGGTGGGGTTGTGCGGCCGACGATTACAGTTCCGTATATGCCGAAGAAGCTCGTGATCAAGGTGACCGCAGGTGCCGATTCCGCCGAGCGCTGCTCACAGGCGTTCACCGTGGCGGCGGTGGCCGTCGCCAGCGGGGTGGAGGTCTCGCTCTGGCTGACCGGGGAGTCCGCGTGGTTCGCCCTGCCGGGGCGGGCCGCCGAGTTCGAACTGCCGCACGCCGCGCCGCTGCCCGACCTCATCGAGTCCATCCAGGCGGGCGGCCGCATCACGCTGTGCACGCAGTGCGCGGCCCGGCGCGACATCACCGAGGCGGATGTCCTGGAGGGCGTCCGGATCGCCGGTGCGCAGGTCTTCGTCAGCGAGATCATGGCCGACGGCGTGCAGGCGCTCGTCTACTGAGAGCCGTCCTCAGCGCCGCTTCCTGCCGTCCAGCTCGTCCCACCAGGCGTCCGACTCCGGATCGCCCGTGGCGCCGCCGCCCTTGCCGGACCGCGTGTCACGGGGCGGGGGCTCCTGCTGCCCGCCGGGCTCGTCCCACCAGCGGTCCTCCGGCCCCTTCCGGTTGCCCACCATCGCCGCGACGGGCGGGATCACCATCGCGACCACACACATCGCGATGGCGGCGGGCATCGACCAGAGCCTCACGAAGGCCCAGGCCGAAACGAAGAGGACGAGGCATACGCCCATCAGTACGAAGTAGGCGCGCCGGCGTCGGCGGTACATGAGTCCAGCGTAGGACGGATTCGCTCGCACGGCCGGTTCGGAGGAGCGGAGTCCGCGTCCGGGCAGCGCGAAGGGCCGTACCCGTGCCAGGCAAGCGTCCAAACCCCCTGGGGTACGGCCCTTCGGCCGGTCGTCGGCCGGCGCCGACGGCGGTGCTAGACGGCGATGGCCACCTCGGCCAGGCCACCGGTCTGCGCGACGACCGTGCGGTCGGCGGTGCCGCCGGGGACGAGCGCGCGGACGGTCCAGGTGCCCTCGGCCGCGTAGAAGCGGAACTGGCCGGTCGCCGAGGTCGGGACCTCGGCGGTGAACTCGCCGGTCGAGTCCAGCAGGCGGACGTAGCCGGTGACGGGCTCGCCGTCGCGGGTCACGCTGCCCTGGATGGTGGTCTCACCGGGCTTGATCGTCGAAGCGTCGGGGCCGCCGGCCTTTGCTCCACACATGGTGTTCAGTCCTTCTGGTCGGGGGTCGTGCTGGTCCGGGTGGTGCGGAGTTACTTGTTGGCGCCGAGCTCGATCGGCACGCCGACGAGGGAGCCGTACTCGGTCCACGAACCGTCGTAGTTCTTGACGTTCTCCTGGCCGAGGAGCTGGTGCAGCACGAACCAGGTGAGCGCGGAGCGCTCACCGATGCGGCAGTAGGCGATCGTGTCCTTCGACAGGTCGACCTGCTCGCCCTCGTAGAGCGCCTTGAGCTCTTCGTCGGACTTGAAGGTGCCGTCGTCGTTGGCGTTCTTCGACCACGGGATGTTGCGGGCGCTCGGCACGTGGCCGGGGCGCTGCGACTGCTCCTGGGGGAGGTGGGCCGGGGCGAGCAGCTTGCCGCTGAACTCGTCGGGCGACCGCACGTCGACCAGGTTCTGGGTGCCGATGGCCTTCACGACGTCGTCGCGGTAGGCGCGGATCGACTCGTCCTGCGGCTGGGCCTGGTACTGCGTGGCCGGGCGGGACGGGATCTGGTCGCCGTCGACGAGGTCGCGGGAGTCGAGCTCCCACTTCTTGCGGCCGCCGTCGAGCAGGCGGACGTCCTGGTGGCCGTAGAGCTTGAAGTACCAGAACGCGTAGGACGCGAACCAGTTGTTGTTGCCGCCGTAGAGGACGACGGTGGTGTCGTTGCCGATGCCCTTCGCGGACAGCAGCGCCTCGAAACCGGCCTGGTCGATGAAGTCGCGGCGGACCGGGTCCTGGAGGTCCTTGGTCCAGTCGATCCGGATCGCGTTCTTGATGTGGTTCTTCTCGTACGCGGAGGTGTCCTCGTCGACCTCGACGATGGCGACCTGCGGGTCGTCGATGTGGGCCTCGACCCAGTCGGCGTCTACCAGGACGTCACTGCGGCTCATTGTGTTTCTCCTCCGGGGCAGTCTGCGGCGAGATGGTGCACGGATCGTGCGTGATGCGGATGTGCGGGGCGCGGGCCGGTCCATGGATTACGGGCGGCATGCGCGCCGGCCCCGACGTGCGGTCGAAGGGCCTGGGGAATGCGGGAAACCGGACGTCCCGCTCAGACAGTGCGACAGAGCATGGCGGCGACGCGGCACAGGTCCACTGCCCGCCGCTTCGTGAGATCCGCCTGGCCACCCTGGGGGAGGCCGCTAATAGAGCACTGCATGGGTCCGATCGTAGGGACGTACGGGCGGACATGTCACCGCCGTGTCGCATCCTGAGACAGGATCGTCCGCATTGCGGAACGGATGCCGCTGCGGAACGGGCCCGACGCCCCCGCGCGCGGCGTCGGAACGGTCGGCCATCTGCGGATCGGACCCGCCCGTCTCACTATGTGGCGGGGCCCTCGATCCCTACCCGCCCGCGGGCCCGCTCATCCCGACAGGCGCACGTCCGTGCCGGTCACCGAGATCTCCAGGCCGTCGGCGGTCGGCTGGATCTTCTCCAGCTTCAGACCGTTCGGCAGCCCGCCGACCTCGCGCTCGAAGTCGGTCTTGTCACGGACCAGCTTCTCCAGGCCGGGGATGCCCTCGCCCGGCACCTTGTCCGCGTGGACGCGGACGGTGTGGCCGCCGATCAGGGTCACGGTGGACAGGACGCTGCGCGAGATCGTGCGCCCCAGGATGTTGACCGCCCCGGTCACCTTCACCTTGCCCTTGCCGCCGTACTCGACCACGACACCGTCGCTGGCCGCCGCGGTCAGGTCCTTGTACGAGATCACGGCCGTCCCCGAGGCGCGGGCGGCGGTGGCGCCGGAGAAGCCGTCGGTCAGCCGCACGTCGCGCAGCTCGGCGTTCATCGTGGAGATCCGCAGCGCGCGGCCCCCGGCGTGGGTCTCGATCCCGGTGATCTTCACGTCGACCGCGTCGAGCTTTGACCCGGCGACCTGCGTGAGGAACGGGAAGCCCTTGATGGAGACATCGGTGGAGCCGATCTGCGCGCCGGGCACCTTCACCCGGTCCTCGGCCTGCGACTCGGCGACGTACACCGCCACCCGGTCCACGGCGACGAGCACCGCCACCAGGATCACCAAGACGATGGCCGATATTCGCAGTGCACGCATGCCTGTCCTTCCCCCACCCTGCCGTCCGTACGGACCCCCGGGGCCCGTGGGCCTCCTGTCGGCCGCACGGCACATCCCCCGCGTGATCGACGAGCGAAAGCCCCCCAACGGTTCCCCGTGGAGGGCTTCGCCATGCGGACGCAACGGTACGGATTCCGGCGGTACGGGACTACGTCAGTACGCGCCCCAGCAGATAGACGGCCGGCGCGGCGGCCGTGAGCGGCAGGGCCACACCCGCCGTCATGTGGACGAAGCGTGACGGGTAGTCATAGCTCGCCACCCGCAGCCCGATCAGCGCGCAGACCCCGGCCGCGAGGCCGAGCAGCGCGCCCTTCGTGCCCAGGTCGGTGACGCCGCCCGCCAGCGCGCCCGCCCCCGCCGCGACGGCCAGTGCCGCCACGACCGAGACCGGCCCCGGCAGCGGCAGCGCCCGTACGAGCACGGCGGCGGCGACGGCGACCGCGCCCACCGTCACGGCGTCCGGGACGGCCGCGAGATGCCCGGCCGCCAGCACCGCGAGCGCGGCGGAGGCGACCGTGGCCATCAGGCCCTGCATCCGCTCGTCGGCGCCGGCCCGGCTGCGCAGCTGGAGGACCACGGTCAGCAGCACCCAGACGCCGAGCGTGCCGATGATCGCGGCCGGACCGTTCTCCCGGCCCGCCGCCAGCAGCGCCACATCGGCGACCAGGCCGCCGGCGAACGCCAGCGCGATGCCCTGCCGGGCCGGCCACATGCCGTTGAGCCGGAACCAGCCCGCCGCCGTCACCGCCTGGAGCAGCACCAGCGGCACGGCCAGCGCGTACGAACCGACGGCCGCGCCGAGGGCCAGCAGCAGCCCGAGCGCGGCGGTGATCGCGGCCGGCTGGATTCCCGGCGCGATGATCGGGGAACGCCCCTCGGCCCGCGCGCGCTGCGCGTCGGTGATCCGGGCGTTGCCCAGGGTGGTGGGGGCGCTGTACCCGTCGTCGGCGCCACCGGCCGGAGCGACGGGCGCCGGGGCGGGCGCGGGCTCCGCGTGGACCTCGGGCGGCAGCGGGTACGAGCCGGTGCCGGGGGCCGTGGGCTGCGGCGCGGGGACGGCGTGCGGGTCGCCCTGCGGCGCGGGCCCGTCCGTGCGCCGGACCGTCGGCTGGTACTGGGTGTCCCACGTCTGGCCCTGCCAGGTCTGGGCGGCCCCCTGGTCCGGCTGCCCGGCCGGGGTGTCCGTGTACCCCTGCCCGCCGTACGCGGGGTCGCCGTACGCCTGCTGGTCGCCGTACGCCTGCTGCGGGTACGCGTTCTGCTGCGGGTATCCGTACTGCTGCGGCGCCTGCCCGTACTGCTGCGGGTCCTGCGGCTGCGCGTACGCCTGCTGGGGCTCCTGCGGCCGCGGGTACGGCGGCTGCTGCGGGTCCTGCCCGTACCCGTACTGCGGCTGCTGCTCCGGCCCCGGGTAGTACGGATGCTGCTGATCGTTGCTCATGTGCTGCGGTTCACCCTCCTGCGAACGGCGGGAGCACCTCGACCGTGCCGCCCTCGGCAAGGCGTACGGTCTCATGGCTCCGGGTACCGACGGGGTCGCCGTCGATGAGGAACGAACACCTTCGCAGGACGCTGCTCAGCTCGCCGGGGTGCCGCTCGCGCACCGCGTCGAGCGCCTCCTTGAGGGTCGCGGCGGCGTACGGTTCCTCCGCGGTCCCGGCCGCGGCCTTGGCGGCTGCCCAGTAACGGATCGTTCCCGCAGGCATGGCGGCGCTCCTTTCGTTCCGTCCGGTCGGTGCCCGTTCGGGGGACACCGGCTGCCCATCATGGTTCACCGTCGCACCACCCAGTCGGCGATGCGGGTGAGCAAGGTCTCGTCGGCCGCGTTCTCCGCGTGCCCCATGCCACGCTCCAGCCACAGCTCGGCCGCGTCGCCCGCGGCGGCGGCCAGCATGCGGGGGTGGTCGAGCGGGAAGTACGGGTCCCGGTCGCCGTGCACGATCAGCAGGGGCGCCGGGGCGATCAGGGCGGCGGCCCCGGCCGGGGAGAGCGGGACCGGGTCCCACGCCTCGCGGTGGATGCGTGTGCGGAAGCCGTAGCGCCCGACCAGCCGGCCCGTGGGCCGGGTGACCATCCAGTGCAGGCGGCGCATCGGAGCCGTACCCCGGTAGTACCAACGCGCTGGGGCGCTCACGGACACCACCGCGTCCGCGTGTGCTTCCGTACGCGCCCCTGTGCGCCCCCCGCGCTCCGCAACGCTCCCGGCGCCCCCGCCGTCCCCGTCGTCCGCCGCCCGGTCCGCGTACAGCGCGCCGTGCCGCAGCACCACCGAGCCGCCCATCGAGAAGCCGACCGTCACCACGCGCCGGTGTCCGAGCGAGCGCGCCCAGGCGACCGCCGCCGCCAGGTCCAGCACCTCGCGGTCGCCCACCGTGGACAGCCCGCCGGACCTGCCGTGACCCCGGAAGGAGAAGGTCACCACCGCCGCGTACCGGGAGAACGTGCGCACCGCCCGCCGCACGGCGGGGCGGTCCACCGAACCGGTGAATCCGTGCGCGACGACGATCACCGTTTCCACGCCGTCATCCGCCGTACACGGGTCGTACACCGCCTCGATCCAGGTCCCGTCATCCGCCCGCAACGTGGCCCGCACCGGACCGCGCGTGACCGAGCGAACAGTGGAATCCGGAATTCTCCCCTCGGACACTGAACTCATGTGGGTTATTCTCCTGTGAAGAGGATCCGGGCAAAGCAGCCCCCGGGTCCTTTTGTGCTTTCCGAGCGTTGTTACGGCAACGTTTCGACAAGCTCAGCGGAACACCAGCGTACGAAGCAGAGCCGCATACTCCCCCGGGTCCGGCCCGGGAGTGCCCCTCTCGCAGGGAACGAGGAGGACCGACGTCATGGGCGAGCCAACCGTGCACGATCACCGACCGACGAACCGGGCAGGTGGGCGGCGATGAGTTCTCTGCTGCTCCTGACCAACGCCCTCCAGCCGTCGACGGAGGTGCTTCCCGCGCTCGGCCTCCTGCTGCACAGCGTGCGCGTCGCACCCGCCGAGGGCCCCGCACTGGTCGACACCCCGGGTGCCGACGTGATCCTCGTGGACGGGCGCCGCGACCTGCCCCAGGTCCGCTCCCTCTGCCAGCTGCTGCGGTCCACCGGACCCGGCTGTCCGCTGATCCTCGTCGTCACGGAGGGCGGTCTCGCGGCCGTCACCGCGGACTGGGGCATCGACGACGTCCTGCTCGACACGGCGGGCCCCGCCGAGGTCGAGGCACGGCTGCGGCTGGCCACCGGCCGGCAGCAGATCACCGCCGACGACTCCCCGATGGAGATCCGCAACGGTGATCTCTCCGTCGACGAGGCGACGTACAGCGCGAAACTCAAGGGCCGGGTCCTGGACCTCACCTTCAAGGAATTCGAACTGCTGAAATACCTGGCGCAGCACCCGGGCCGGGTCTTCACCCGCGCCCAGCTGCTCCAGGAGGTCTGGGGCTACGACTACTTCGGCGGTACGCGCACGGTCGATGTGCACGTACGACGGCTGCGCGCCAAGCTCGGCCCCGAGCACGAGTCGCTGATCGGCACCGTGCGGAACGTGGGTTACCGGTTCGTCGCTCCGGAGAAGGTCGAGCGGGCGGCGGAGGAGGCCAAGGCGGCCGGGCGGGGGGTCACCCGTTCGGAGCAGCCGCCCGTTGCCGAGGTCACGGAAGAAGCCCCGGTCCGGCCTGCCAAGAGGTAGTTCCATCCGCGTAGACTGCCGCGCGTGGCCAAGGTGACGCGGGACGATGTGGCGAGACTGGCGGGGACGTCGACCGCCGTGGTCAGTTACGTCATCAACAACGGACCCCGGCCGGTCGCCCCGGCCACGCGCGAGCGGGTGCTCGCCGCGATCAAGGAGCTGGGCTACCGGCCCGACCGGGTCGCCCAGGCCATGGCCTCGCGGCGGACCGATCTCATAGGGATGATCGTGCCCGACGCCCGGCAGCCGTTCTTCGCGGAGATGGCCCACGCGGTCGAACAGGCCGCCGCCGAGCGCGGGAAAATGGTCCTCGTCGGCAACTCCGACTACCGCGACGAGCGCGAGGTCCACTATCTGCGGGCCTTCCTCGGCATGCGGGTCTCCGGCCTGATCCTGGTCAGCCAGGGCCCCAGCGAGCGCGCGGCGGCGGAGGTGGAGGCGTGGGACGCCCGGGTCGTGCTGCTGCACGAGCGGCCCGAGGCGATCGACGACGTCGCGGTCGTCACGGACGACATCGGCGGCGCCCAGCTCGCCACCCGCCACCTGCTGGAGCACGGCAACGCGTACGTGGCGTGCCTCGGCGGTACGGAGGAGACCCCGTCCGTCGGCGACCCGGTCGCCGACCACGTCGAGGGCTGGCGCCGTGCGATGCACGAGTCGGGCCGCTCGACGGAGGGCCGCCTCTTCCAGGCCCCCTACAACCGCTACGACGCCTACCGGGTGGCCCTGGAGCTGCTCTCCGGCCCCGACAGGCCGCCGGCCATCTTCTGTGCCACGGACGACCAGGCCATCGGCGTGCTGCGGGCCGCGCGCGAACTGCGCATCGATGTGCCGGGCGAGCTGGCGGTCGCCGGCTTCGACGACGTGAAGGAAGCCGGGCTGACCGATCCGCCGCTCACCACGGTCTTCTCGGACCGCCCGGCGATGGCGCGGGCGGCGGTGGATCTGGTGCTCGACGACTCGCTGCGGGTGTCGGGGTCGCGGCGGGAGCGGCTGAAGCAGTTCCCGTCCGCGCTGGTGGTCCGCCGCTCCTGCGGCTGCGGCGAACCGGCGGGGCGCACGCTCCCGTAAAGGGCCGCCCGGGTGGCCCTTATATCGGGCATACGAGGTTCTGCCGGGCTTCTCAGGGCGCCCTCACGCTCCTCTCATCTTGGCCGGACAGTCTCATAGACAT
This sequence comes from Streptomyces sp. NBC_00708, assembly GCA_036226585.1. Lineage (GTDB taxonomy): Bacteria > Actinomycetota > Actinomycetes > Streptomycetales > Streptomycetaceae > Streptomyces. Next base: position 3,889,386 of record CP108997.1, on the reverse strand, counting down.
GACAGAGAGCCAGCGCCCGAGCGGCGAGTACCCGATGTACCCCTCGTACGGCAACGGCGACGCGGCCTACCCGCCGCCGCCGTCATACCAGCCCGTCCAGCCGGTCCCGATGGGCCCCGGGACCACCGTGTGGCCCGCCCCCGCACCGGCCGACGCGCACTACGGCGGAGCCGGCGACGGCGGCGGTGACGGCCCGTACGGTCACGGCCCCGCGCAGCCCGCCGCCGAGCCGCCCGCCGCCCGCCGCCGGATCCGCAAGCCGGTCGCGCTCCTCGCGGCGGTGGCCATCGCCGCGGCGATCGTCGGCGGCGGCACCGCCACGGTGATCAGCAGGCTCACGGACGACGGCACCGCGACCACCGCCGGGGGCGGCGTCATCCCGGGCACCACCGTCTCGCAGAGCAGCAAGGGCACGGTGGCCGGTGTGGCCGCGGCCCTCTCGCCGACCATCGTGGAGATCGGCGCGACCTCGACGGCCGGCCAGTCGACCGGTTCGGGCGTGGTCATCACGTCGGACGGCGAGATCGTCACCAACAACCACGTCATCGCGGGCGCCTCGGAGATCAAGGTCACGCTGAGCACCGGCAAGACGTACACCGCCGATGTCGTCGGCACCGACGCCGACAAGGACCTCGCCCTCATCAAGCTCCAGGGCGCGAGCGGCCTGAAGACGGCCACCCTGGGCGACTCCTCCAAGGTCGCCGTCGGGGACCAGGTCGTCGCGATCGGCTCCCCCGAGGGCCTGACCGGCACCGTCACCAGCGGCATCGTCTCCGCGCTCGACCGCGACGTCACGGTCGCCAAGGACGGCGACAGCGGCCAGGACCAGAGCCAGGGCCAGGACCAGCAGGGCGGCGGGCGCCAGTGGCCCTTCGAGTTCGGCGGGCAGCAGTTCAACGGCAACACCGGCGAGTCCACCACCACGTACAAGGCCCTCCAGACCGACGCCTCGCTCAACCCCGGCAACTCCGGCGGCGCGCTGATCAACATGGACGGCGAGATCATCGGCATCAACTCGGCCATGTACTCGGCGAGCTCCGCCAGTGGCTCGGGCGGTTCGAGCGCCGGCAGCGTCGGCCTCGGCTTCGCGATCCCGGTCAACACCCTGAAGGCCGACCTCGACACCCTGCGGGCGGGGAACGGCTCCTGAGCGTGCGGGGCTGAGAAACTGGGGCCCGCCGCGCCCCGGCCCCGTACCGGACGAGAAGAGGACGAGAGAGCGATGAGCCCCGCCGATGACGATCCGCAGCGCATCCTGATCGTCGACGACGAGCCCGCCGTGCGCGAGGCACTGCAGCGGAGCCTCGCGTTCGAGGGATACGGCACCGAGGTGGCCGTCGACGGTCTCGACGCGCTCACCAAGGCGGAGTCGTACGCCCCCGACCTCATCGTCCTGGACATCCAGATGCCCCGCATGGACGGCCTGACCGCCGCCCGCCGCATCCGCTCCACGGGCACCACCACGCCCATCCTGATGCTCACGGCCCGGGACACCGTCGGCGACCGCGTCACCGGACTCGACGCGGGCGCCGACGACTACCTGGTCAAGCCCTTCGAGCTGGACGAACTGTTCGCCCGCATCCGCGCACTGCTGCGCCGCAGCTCGTACGCGGCCGCCGCGGGGCCCGTGCCCGACGACAACGTGCTCTCCTTCGCCGATCTGCGCATGGACCTCGCCACCCGCGAGGTCATGCGCGGCACCCGGCGCGTGGAGCTGACCCGTACCGAATTCACCCTCCTGGAGATGTTCCTCGCGCACCCGCGCCAGGTCCTGACCCGCGAACAGATCCTCAAGGCCGTCTGGGGCTTCGACTTCGAACCGAGCTCCAACTCGCTGGACGTGTACGTGATGTACCTGCGCCGCAAGACCGAGGCCGGCGGCGAACCGCGCCTCGTCCACACCGTCCGGGGCGTGGGCTACGCGCTCCGCTCGGGCGGGGGCGACGGATGACGGGCCCGCTCCACCGGTTCCGCGCGCTGCCGCTCCGCTCCCGGCTGGCCCTGCTCGTCGCCACGGCGGTGGCGGTGGCGGTGGCGGCGGTGGCGGTGGCGTGCTGGGTCACCACGCGGGACCGGCTCACCGAACAGCTCGACACGAGCCTGAGCCAGGTAAAACCGCGCAACGACGACCTCCAACTGCTGCGCTTGAGCTGTTCCGGCGACCTGCCGGGCAACGTGCACTTCCTCCCGACCCCGTACACGCTCCAGTTGGTCGTGGCAACGGGCACAGACCCCTGCACCCAGCCGGGCAAATCCTCGATCCCCGTGCAGACCGCCGACCGCGCGGTCGCCGCCGGCGTGCGCGATCACGCCGTCCACACCACCACCGCCGAGGACGGCACCGAAATGCGCGTCTACACCTCGGCGCCCCCGCGGGACAGCGCAGGCGGGGTGGCCGTGTCCGTCGCCATGCCGATGGACCAGGTCAACGACCCTCTCAAGGAACTGGCCTGGGTCCTCCTCCTCGTCAGCGGCATCGGCGTCATCGGCGCCGGCGCCGCCGGTCTCTGGGTCGCCCGTTCCGGACTGCGCCCCGTCGACGAACTGACCGAGGCCGTCGAGCACGTGGCCCGGACCGAGGACCTGACCGTCCGCATCCCGGTCGAGGGCGAGGACGAGATCGCCCGCCTGTCCCGGTCGTTCAACTCGATGACCGCCTCGCTCGCCAGCTCCCGCGACCGGCAGGCCCAGCTCATCGCGGACGCCGGCCACGAGCTGCGCACCCCGCTCACCTCGCTCCGCACCAACGTGGAGCTGCTGGCCCGCAGCGACGAGACGGGCCGGGCGATCCCGCCGGACGACCGCAGGGCCCTGATGTCCTCGGTGAAGGCGCAGATGACGGAGCTGGCCGCGCTCATCGGCGACCTCCAGGAACTGGCCCGCCCGGACGCCGCCCAGCCGGGCCCCCTCCAGGTGGTGGCCCTGCACGACATCACCCGCGCGGCGCTCCGACGCGCCCGGCTGCGCGGCCCCGAGCTGACGATCACGGAGGACCTGGCCCCCTGGTACGTACGGGCCGAACCGGCGGCGCTGGAGCGGGCGATCGTCAACGTCCTGGACAACGCGGTGAAGTTCAGCCCGTCCGGCGCCACGATCGACGTGGTGCTGCACCGGGGCCGGCTCACGGTCCGGGACCACGGCCCCGGCATCCCCGCCGACGAGCTCCCCCACGTCTTCGAACGCTTCTGGCGCTCCCCGTCGGCCCGCCAGCTCCCCGGCTCGGGCCTCGGCCTGTCGATCGTGGCCCGTACGGTCCAGCAGTCGGGCGGCGACATCACCCTGAGCCCGGCCGAGGGCGGCGGCACCGAAGCGTCGATCACCCTCCCGGGAGCACCGCAGCCCCCGCCGGACCCCCCGCAGGAGTAGCCGGACAGGGAAGGGCGCCGGAACTCCGCAGCGAACCGCGTGACGTTCGACACAGGGAAAACAGCCGAACCGAGGGCAACTGCACTCTTTGGCGATATCTGTCCTCGCCCGGCGGGGGCGGGGCGGGCGGCGCCGCGGAAATATCTCCCCGCCGTGTCCGACCGGGCTCATACGATCTTCACAGCCGCACGCGTGAACAAGCCGCCGCGGCGCGCACGTCCCCAGAACTCTCCGCTTCTCCGGATCGACCCCAAGGGCTCATGTGAAGATTCGCCGCATACTCGCGACCGCCGTGGCCGTCGCCGTCACCACCCCCGCCGCGCTCCTCTCCGTCACCCCGGCGTTCGCCGACTCCAAGCCGGCGGCGGAGGCCAAGGCCAAGCCGACGATCGAGGAGCTGGAGAAGGCCGCCGCCGAGGCGCAGAAGGCGTACGACGAGGCCGTCGCCGCGCAGAAGGCCGGCTACGAGGTGCTGAAGGCGGCCCTGTCCGACGAGGCGCCCCTCGCCGTGGCGGCCAAGGCCGCCCGTAAGAAGGCCGACGACGCCGCTGCCGCCAAGACTGCCGCCGACCAAGCCGTCACCGACGCCAAGGTGGCGCTCGCCGCGCTGCCCGACACGGCGACCGACGCCGAGCGGACCGAGGCCGAGAAGGCCGTCACCGACGCCGAGACGGCGGCCGCCACCGCGGCCACCGCCAAGGCCGACGCCGAGACCAAGGCGACCGAGGCCACCACCGCCTCCGACGACGCCCGCGTCGCCGCCGCCCGTGCCTACAGCGTGCTGCAGAAGGCCGTGGCCGACGCGCTCGCCGTCAAGACGGCCGCCGATGAGGCGCTGGCCAAGGCCCGTGAGGAGGAGGGCGGTCCGGACTGTGTGCCCGCCGACCTCCGCGCCACCGTGAGCGGCCTGCCCTCGTCGGTCGTCGCCGGTACGAGCACCACCTTCTCGCTGCGCGTGAAGAACGGCACCGCGCAGACCCTCGACGCGGTCACCACGTACGCGTACGTCCACACCACCGACACGACCGGCCTCAAGACCACCGACCAGTACATGCACCTCCAGTGGTCCACCGCCGCGTCGCCGAAGTGGCACGCCGTCCCCAAGGACCACCAGATCGGCCTCGGTGCGCTGAAGGCGGGCGCGCAGACCGACGTCAAGCTCCGGCTCACCGCCGACGCCAAGGCTCCGGCCGGCAACGGCGTCGTCCTCACCTCGGCCGAGTACGTCAACAAGGACGGCTCCTGCGGCGGCGCCCCCGGCATGGACACGACCGCCTTCACGGTCAAGGCCGCGGGCTCGGGGACCGGCACGACCGGCGGCTCCGGCACCGGAGGCACGACCGGGTCCACCGGCGACACGGGCTCCACCGGTTCGACGGGTTCCACCGGCACCTCCGGCCAGCAGGCCCAGGGCTCGGCGTCCGGTGACGCGTCCACCGGCGGCGGCCTCGCCTCCACGGGCTCGTCCGACGCCACCGTCCCGCTCGGCATCGCCGGCGCCGCGGCCGTGGCCCTCGGTGGCGCGGCCGTGCTCGTCGTCCGCCGCCGCCGGGCCGGCGCGGAGGCCTGAGCAAGCGCGTAGGCAGAAACGAGGGAGGGGGCTGCGGGCCGGTCGAACCGGTCCGCAGCCCCCTCCCCCTTGCGGGGCCGGGTCAGGCCGTCGGGTTGTGGCGGATCAGGGACTCCACCAGCCCCGACCGCGTCGCCGGGAAGTCCAGCGGGACGATGCCGAGGCCGGTCCAGCCGGCCGTCTGTGCCGAGTCGAGGAACGAGTGGACCTGCGGGTTCAGCCGGTCCGCGTTCCAGCGGGGCGGCAGCAGGGCGGCCGTGCTCACGTAGTTCATGAACAGCTTCCCGGGCTCGGCCGCCGCCCTGCGGAACTGGGCCTCGATCTTGGGGTACTTGGCGAACGGCTCCGCCATGTAGTCGTCCTGGATGTCGAAGAGCGCCGGGTCGGCGTACCGCACCCCGGGCAGCCCGCCGTTGTCGGCGAGCAGCACCACCTTGCCGCGGGCCCCGCCGAGCGTGGGCAGCGCGCTGTCGATGTGGAACAGAGGGCGCCAGCCCCTGCCGTCGAGGTAGTCGTCGAAAACCGCCCGGAACGCCGCGTCGCTCTCCTCCGAGTACTCCTGCTTGACCCGCATCAGCACGGTCTCGGTCGGCCGCCCGACCAGGAAGTCCCAGCAGGCGCCGAGGACATCACCGAACATCAGGTTCTGGTACGAGGCCCCGTGGTGGATCGCGAAGGAGCCGTCGGTGATCCGGCACCGTACGTCGAGGAAGCGCACCCCGCTGTTCAGCTGCTCCGCGATCGTGGTGTTCTGGCACTCCGTCCAGGGGCCGCCGTAGCGGGCGCCGGAGTCGTGCGAGCCGGGGATCGTGAGGCGCTGGAGCGCGGTGCCGTCCGCGATGCCGCTCATCCAGTCCTGGACGGTGAGCGCCTTCGGCGCCGCCGCGCGGGCGGGTGCGGCGCCGACGAGGGCGGTGGCGGAGACGGCCAGCGCCCCGGCCAGGAAGTGTCTGCGGCTCGCGGTGTGCGTACGCGTCTGGCCCATGGGGATGCCTCCGGCTGCGTGGGGGGTCGGGACCGGCCCGCGCATTATGTCCCGTACACGTCACGCACGGAACAGGGCCGCGGGCGCCGCACCCGCACACGGCGCGAAAACGACGGATGCGCGGGCCGGGGCAGCCGCCCCGGCCCGCGCATCCGCTTCCGCTTCCGCTCACATCCTGATTACTGCACGACCGTGATCCGGTCCGTCGCCGGCGGGGCCAGCGGGGCCGAGGCCGTGGAGTGCGCGGCCAGGTAGGCGTTGAACAGGTCCAGGTCGGAGGCGCCGACGAGCTTGTTGGTGCCCTCACCGAGCGCCGCGAAGCCGTCGCCGCCGCCCGCCAGGAACTCGTTCATCGCGACGCGGTACGTCTTGCCCGGGTCGATCGCCTCACCGTTGAGCTTGATCGTGTCCGTGACCACGCGGGCCGCGCCGGACTTCGTCATGTCCAGCGTGTAGGTGAGGCCCTTCGAGACCTGGAGGATCTTCGGGCTGGCCTCGTTGGAGCCGCTGACCTGCTGCTGGAGGGCGCTGACGAGCTGCGCGCCGGTCAGGTCGACGACGTTCATCATGTTGGTGAACGGCTGCACGGTGAACGACTCGCCGTAGGTGACGACACCGTCGCCCTCACTGCCGGACGCCTTGTACACCAGGTCCGCGCGGATGCCGCCCGGGTTCATGAAGGCGACGACCGCCCCGCCCTTGTCCGCCGGGGCCAGGCCCTCCAGCTGCGCGTCGGCGATCAGATCGCCGAGCGGCTTCTCGGGGGCCGTGGAGCCGCGGCCGTTGATGTCGGCGGAGATGTAGCCCTGCGGCCGGTTCGAGATCGGGGCCGCGAGCGTGTTCCAGCGGGCGATCAGGTCCGTCATGTCCTTCGCGGGCTTCTGGTCCCGGCTGACGAGGTGGTTCGCGGAGACCGGGTTCGAAGGCGTCGAACCGTGGTGCTTCGAGCCCTTCTTGCTGCTCCCCTTCACCGCCGTACGCACGATGTCGCCGGTGCGGCGGTCGTACGTGAGCGTCGTGTCCGTGTACAGCCGGCCGAACGAGGCGGCCGACGTGACCAGGCGCGGGTTGCCCGCCGGGTCCGGGATCGTGCAGACGTACGCCTGGTGCGTGTGGCCCGTGACCAGGGCGTCCACCTTCGGCGTGATGCCCTTGGCGATGTCCGTGATCGGCCCGGAGATGCCGTCACCGGCGCCGGGGCTGTCGCAGTCGTAGTTGTACGACGCCGAGGCGGGCGCGCCGCCCTCGTGGATGAGCGCGACGATCGACTTCACGCCCTGGCGGTCCAGCTCCTTGGCGTACTTGTTGATCGTCTCGACCTCGTCGTGGAACTTGAGTCCCTTGACGCCGTTGGCCGTCACGATGTTCGGCGTGCCCTCCAGGGTCACCCCGATGAAGCCGATCTTGACGCCGTTCTTCTTCCACACCGTGTAGGGCTTGAGGATCGGCTTGCCGGTCTTCTCGCTCGTCACGTTGGCCGCGAGGTACGGGAAGTCGGCGCCCTTGAACTTCTTGCCCTTCTCGTAGCACCCCTCGACCGGGTGGCAGCCGCCGTTCTGGAGGCGGGCCAGCTCGACGGCGCCCTCGTCGAACTCGTGGTTACCGACGCTCGTCACGTCGAGGTCGATCTTGTTGAGCGCCTCGATGGTCGGCTCGTCGTGGAAGAGCCCCGACAGCAGCGGGCTCGCGCCGACCATGTCGCCGCCGGCCGCGGTGATCGAGTACGGGTGGCCCTTGCGGGCGGTGCGCAGCGACGAGGCGAGGTACTCGACGCCTCCGGCCGGGATCGCCTTCGTGGTGCCGTCGGCCTGCGTCTCGGTGACCGTACCGGCCGAGCCGGCCGGCGGCTCCAGGTTGCCGTGCAGGTCGTTGAAGGACAGCAGCTGTACGTCGACGGTCCGGGCCGGCGTGTGGTGCCCGTGGTCGTGGCCGTGCCCGTGTCCGCGCCCGTGGGCGTCGGCCGGCATGGCGGCGACCAGCGCACCCACGGTGGCAAGACCGGCCGCGGCGGCGAGCACCCGCCGTGACGCACGGTTCTTCTGCGGTGTCGCTGACATCGGTCCCCTTGTGAGTTCAGCGGGTGGAAGTTCGAGCCGCAGCCTAGAGTCAACGCGCGTAGCGCGACCAGATGTTTACGGTTACGAACTGGTTGCCGACCGGTGCGTGCCTGCCGGCCCGTCCGGCGATTGAGGACGGAACCCCGCGCCCCGGACCGGGGTTCCCGGCAAAGCCCGCCCCCCGCTCGAGGGGCCCGTACGCTCGTACACATGACGACAGACGTACCCCTCCCCGCCCCCGGACGCGAGATCCAGACGCTCGACACCCTCTCCCCCGACCAGGCCGCCGCCGTGCTCGACCTGCTCGCCGAGGCCGCCCGGACCGACGGCCGGCAGGCCGTGTCGGAGCAGGGGCGGCTCCAGCTGCGGGGCGGGGAGCGGGAGGGCGTACGGCACTTCCTGCTGTCCGCCGGGGGCGTGCTCGCCGGGTACGCGCAGCTGGAGGACACCGACCCCGTGGAGGCACCGGCCGCCGAGCTGGTCGTCCACCCCGCGCACCGGGGCCACGGACACGGCCGCGCGCTCGGGGCCGCGCTGCTCGCCGCCACCGGGAAGCGACTGCGGGTCTGGGCGCACGGCGGTAAGGCCTCCGCGCGCCACCTCGCCCAGGTGCTCGGCCTCTCCCTGTTCCGCGAACTGCGGCAGCTGCGCCGCCCGTTGAGCCCACTGAACCTCGCGGAGCCGGCCCTCCCCCCGGGCGTCAGCGTGCGCACCTTCGTCCCGGGCGAGGACGACGCCGCCTGGCTCGCGGTGAACAGCGCGGCCTTCGCCCACCACCCCGAGCAGGGGTCGCTGACCCAGCGCGACCTGGACGACCGCAAGGCCGAGCCCTGGTTCGACCCGAAGGGCTTCTTCCTGGCCGAGCGCGAGGACGGCGCGGGCTCCACCGAACTGATCGGCTTCCACTGGACGAAGGTGCACGCCGATGAACAACTCGGCGAGGTGTACGTGGTCGGCATCCGGCCCGACGCCCAGGGCGGCGGCCTCGGCAAGGCCCTCACCGCGATCGGCCTGCGCCACCTGGCCGCCGAGGGCCTGCCGACCGCGATGCTCTACGTCGACGCGGACAACCCGGCCGCCCTCGCCGTGTACGAGCGGATGGGCTTCGTGACGCACGAGGTCGACCTGATGTACCGCACGGAGTCCTGACCTCCCCTCAACCCGGCCCGGGGCGGCGTCGCTTGACGCCGCCCCTTTCTTACGTCACTCTTTCACTACTCAATTAGTGAAAGGGTGAAGATGGCAGAGTCCGCGGCAGTCGAGTTCCGCATCGACCGGCGCAGCGGCGTCGCCACGTATCTCCAGATCGTCCAGCAGACCAAACAGGCCCTGCGCCTGGGCCTGCTGGAGCCGGGCGACCGGCTGCCCACCGCCCGGGAGGTGGTCGAGGCGACCGCGATCAACCCGAACACCGTGCTCAAGGCCTACCGCGAGCTGGAACGCGAAGGGCTCGTCGAGGGCCGTCGCGGCCTCGGCACCTTCGTCACCGGGACGCTCGGCGGCGCGGCGGCCGCCGACGACTCCCCGCTGCGCGCCGAACTCGCCGACTGGGCGGGCCGGGCGCGGGCCGCCGGTCTGGACCGGGACGACGTGAGCGCGCTCTTCACCGCCGTACTGGACAGCACCTTCGAGGGGGACCAGGACCGATGACAGGAACAGCGCTGGAGGCCGACGGCCTCGGCATGAGATACCGGGGCAGGCGGGGCGGCTGGGCGCTGCGCGACTGCGCGTTCCGGCTCCCGGCCGGCGCGGTCTGCGCGCTCGTCGGCCCCAACGGCGCCGGCAAGTCCACCCTGCTCGCCCTGGCGGCGGGCCTGCTGCGGCCGGCCGAGGGAACGATCCGGGTCCTGGGCTCGGCGCCCGGCGAGACCCGTGCCCGGATGGCGTACGTGGCCCAGGACAAGCCGCTGTACCCGGGGCTGACGGTCGCCGGGACGCTGTGGGCGGGGGCCGAACTGAACCCCGGCTCCTGGGACCGGGACGCCGCCGAGCGCATCGCCGGACCGCTGCCGTCCGACGCGAAGGTCCGCGAGCTGTCCGGCGGGCAGCGCACCCGGCTCGCCCTGGCCCTCGCGCTCGGCAAGCGGGCCGAACTGCTGCTGCTCGACGAGCCGATGGCCGACCTCGATCCCCTCGCCCGCCACCAGCTGATGGGCGCCCTGATGGCCGAGGCCGCCGAGCACCGGACCACCATCGTGATGTCCTCGCACATCCTCGGCGAACTGGAGGGCGCCTGCGACCACCTGCTCCTCGTCGACGGCGGCCGCGTCCGCCTCGGCGGCGAGACGGACGACCTCATCGCCGCCCACGCCCTCCTCACGGGCCCGGTCCGCGACCTGGCCCCGCACACGGTGGTCGAATCCCGCACCACGGGCCGCACCCTGACCGCCCTGGTCCGCCCGGAGGGCCCGGTCGACCCGGCCTGGGACAGAACCGAACCCTCCCTGGAGGAGCTGCTGCTGGCCCACCTCCGCTCCCCGGAGGCCCCCACGCTGCTCACACCGAGCGCGACGAGCCGTCAGGCGGTGGCGGCATGAGCGCGCTTGCCCTGCGCGCCCCGGCGCGCGTCGTCGTACGCATGCAGCGCCGTTCCCTGTGGGCGGGCGGCATACTCGTGATCCTGGGCATCGCCTTCGTGATCGGGCTGCGGATCTGGGTCGCCTCCGGGCACGAGAACTGCCCGGACGGCGACACCACGCGCTGCGGCGACGGCACCTATCTGCCCACCTACGCCCGCAGCGCGACCCAGACCTACCTGTCGGGCGGGGGAACCGCCCTCCTGGTGCTCTCCGTGCTCATCGGGGTCTTCGTCGCGGGCCCGCTGATCGCCCGCGAACTGGAGAGCGGCACAGTCCGCTTCGCCTGGGCCCAGTCGGTCTCGCCCGCCCGCTGGCTCGCGGCACGGCTCGCCCTGCCGGCCGTCCTGGCGACCGCCGGCGTGACCGTGCTGGTGCTCGTCTACCGGTGGGGCCGGTCAGGCGTCCTCGGTGACTCTCCCTACGAACTCAGCTGGTCCCGAAGCGGCGTCTACCCCGCCCTCGGCCCGGTCGCCCTCGCCTACGCCCTGTTCGCCGTGGCCCTCGGAGCGCTGTGCGCCGTCCTCGTACGCCGCACGCTCCCGGCCATGGCCCTCACGGCCGTGGTCCTGGGCACGGTCATGTACGGCTTCGGCAAGCGGCGCTACGAGCTCTGGCCCACCACCCGCGGCCTCGGCCACAACCCGTGGCCCAGCGGCAACGCGTGGCCCATCGAATCGGGCATGCTCACCGCCTCGGGCAAGGAGCTGTACTGGAAGGACTGCTTCGCCAGGGGCACCGCGGGTCCGGACTGCCTGAAGGACCAGGGCGGGGTCACCAGCTTCGTCGACTACCACCAGGCCTCCCATTTCTGGCCCCTCCAGCTCACCGAGACCGCCATCCTCCTCGTCCTCGCCGCAGCCGCCACCGCCCTCGCCTTCCGGGTGCTGCGCCGCTACCACGCCTGAGACGTTTCCAAACCCGTCCGGGGCCCCGGCCCCGGGCGGGACCGCCACACACGGCCACCCACCGCTTCCCGCACGTCATGTCGTCGTAACCGGGCATTCAGACGGCCTTGCGACCCTCGCAGGATGCAGCCAGCTGTGCCGACCCCCCGCAACGGGCGAAATCCCGGCAGAATGCGCCCCGACCGCGCCCTCCCCGCGATCTCGTCCTCCTCCGACGCGCCCCCGGAGCGCTCCGGGCGGAACAATGGGCTCATGAGCCAGCAGCCCAGCTCCGAGGTCCCGGTCCAGCCCGCCGCCCAGCCGTCCGTCGGCGCCCTCGCCGCACACCGGCCGCATGCCGTCGCCTCCCCCTCCTCACGGGAGGCGGGTCTGTCCACCGCGGCGGATCTCGATCCCGACATCGACGCGGACGCCGACGCGTACGAGCCCGATGTGGACGGGGACGAGCTGCCGCAGGGCCGCTTCCTGGACAGGGAACGCAGCTGGCTCGCGTTCAACGAACGGGTGCTCGAACTCGCCGAGGACCCCACCACGCCCCTGCTGGAGCGGGCCAACTTCCTGGCGATCTTCGCGTCCAACCTGGACGAGTTCTTCATGGTCCGGGTCGCCGGCCTCAAGCGCCGCATCGCGACCGGGGTCGCCACCCGGTCCGCGTCCGGCCTCCAGCCCCGCGAGGTGCTGGACCTGATCTGGACCCGCTCGCGCGAACTCATGGCCCGGCACGCCGCCTGCTACCAGCAGGACGTCGCCCCCGCCCTGTCCGACGAGGGCATCCAGCTGATCCGCTGGCCGGAGCTGACCGAGAAGGAGCAGGCCCGCCTCTTCACCTTCTTCCGCCAGCGCGTCTTCCCCGTCCTCACCCCCCTCGCCGTGGACCCGGCGCACCCCTTCCCGTACATCTCCGGCCTCTCGCTCAACCTCGCCGTCGTCGTACGCAACCCGGTCAGCGGCCACCGCCACTTCGCCCGCGTCAAGGTGCCCCCGCTGCTGACCCGCTTCCTGGAGGCGTCGCCGCAGCGCTACGTCCCCATAGAGGACGTCATCGCGGCCCACCTGGAGGAGCTGTTCCCGGGGATGGAGGTGCTGGCGCACCACATGTTCCGGGTCACCAGGAACGAGGACCTGGAGGTCGAGGAGGACGACGCCGAGAACCTCCTCCAGGCCCTGGAGAAGGAGCTCATGCGGCGCCGCTTCGGCCCGCCGGTCCGCCTGGAGGTCGAGGAGTCCATCGACCCGTACGTGCTGGACCTGCTGGTCCGCGAGCTGAAGGTGTCCGACGCCGAGGTCTACCCGCTGCCGGGCCCGCTCGACCTCACCGGCCTCTTCGGCATAGCGTCGCTGGACCGGCCCGAGCTGAAGTACCCCAAGTTCATCGCCGGCACCCACCGCGACCTCGCCGAGGTGGAGTCCGCGTCCGCGCCGGACATCTTCGCCGCGGTGCGCGAGCGGGACGTGCTGCTGCACCACCCGTACGACTCCTTCTCCACCTCCGTCCAGGCCTTCCTGGAGCAGGCGGCGGGCGACCCGGACGTCCTCGCGATCAAGCAGACGCTGTACCGGACCTCCGGCGACTCACCGATAGTGGACGCCCTCATCGACGCCGCCGAGTCCGGCAAGCAGGTCCTCGTCCTCGTCGAGATCAAGGCCCGCTTCGACGAGCAGGCCAACATCAAGTGGGCGCGCAAACTGGAGGAGGCGGGCTGCCACGTCGTCTACGGGCTCGTCGGCCTGAAGACGCACTGCAAGCTCTCCCTCGTCGTCCGCCAGGAGGGCGACACCCTGCGCCGCTACTCGCACGTCGGCACCGGCAACTACCACCCGAAGACCGCCCGGCTCTACGAGGACCTCGGCCTGCTCACCGCCGACCCCCAGGTCGGCGCCGACCTCTCCGACCTCTTCAACCGGCTCTCCGGCTACTCCCGCCGCGAGACCTACCGCCGCCTCCTCGTCGCCCCCAAGTCGCTGCGCGACGGCCTGGTCGCCCGCATCACCAAGGAGGTGACGCACCACCGGGCCGGCCGCCCCGCGTACGTACGGATCAAGGTCAACTCGATGGTCGACGAGGCGATCATCGACGCCTGCTACCGGGCCTCGCAGGCCGGGGTCCCGGTCGACATCTGGGTCCGCGGCATCTGCGCGATCCGGCCCGGCGTCACCGGCCTCTCCGAGAACGTCCGGGTCCGCTCGGTCCTCGGCCGCTTCCTCGAACACTCCCGGGTCTTCGCCTTCGGCAACGGCGGCGAACCCGAGGTCTGGTTCGGCAGCGCCGACATGATGCACCGCAACCTCGACCGCCGCATCGAGGCCCTGGTCCGGGTCACCGACCCCGCCCACCGCGCCGCGCTCAGCCGCCTCCTGGAGACCGGCATGGCTGACACCACCTCCTCCTGGCACCTGGGCCCCGACGGCGAGTGGACCCGGCACTCCGTGGACGCGGACGGCCGGCCCCTGCGGCACGTACAGGAAATGCTCATTGACGCCCGGAGGCGCCGGCGTGCGACGCCCTGACCACCCGACCCGGACCACCGCCCCGGCCCACGCCCCCGGCATCACCGGCGTGAGCGCGGGGACGGTGCTCGGCCCGTACCTGCGCACCCAGGCCGCGGACTTCCTGCGGAGCCTGCGCCTGCACCGCGAGAACACCGCCCCCACGGACGCCGGCTCCCGCGCCGCCGACCAGGCCGCCACCGCGCTGCGCCGCTCCTCCCGCCGGATCGGCTCCGCCCTGCGCACCTTCCGCACCGCGCTCGACCCGCTCTGGGCCGAGCAGCTGCGCACCGAGCTGACCTGGCTGTCCGGCACGCTGGCCCGCGAGCACGCGTACGCGGACCGGCTGGCCCGGCTCCTCGAAGCGCTGCACGGCCTGTCCGGCGACCCCGTGCTCCCGGCCGCCCGCACCTCCGGGGACTCCGCCGACAAGAGCCGCCCCGTCCTCGGCGTCGGCGCCGCCCGCGCCGGCGCGCTGCTGGAACGGCAGCTGACCCTCGCCCGGACCCGCGCCCACTCCGCCGCCCTCCAGGCCCTCGGCTCCGCCCGATTCCACGCGGTGGCCGACGCGGTCGCGCTGCTCGCCTCCGAGGTCCCGCTCGCCCCCGCCGCCACCGGCCCCGCCCGCGAACTGCTGGGCGAGCCCGCGGACCGGGCGGAGCAGCGGCTGCTCGGTGCGGTGGCCGCGCTGCCCCCGGACGAGTCGGCGGAGCCGTACAACGAGGCGCGCGACGCGCCCTGGCACCAGGCCCGGCTGCTGCTGCGGCTGCACCGGTACGCCCACGAGGTGGTGCACGGCGCCCCCGACCCGGTCCTGGCCGCCCCGGTCCACGCCCTCGATCTGCACCGGGACGCGGCGGAGGCGGCCGGCGCGGCCGCCGCGGCCGCCCGCACCCCGAGGATCGCGCCGGCGACCGCGTACGCCCTCGGTGTGCTGCACGCCGACCAGCGCCACGAGGTGGAGGCGGCGCGCGCTGTCTTCCGCGCGAGCTGGCCGTACGCGACGACGGGCGCGGCCCGGCCGTGAGCGGCACGGTGCGGGCGGCGGGCTGCGTGCTGTGGCGCCGGCCGCCCGCCTCCGCCGGGGGCGTGGAGCTGTGCCTCGTGCACCGGCCGCGTTACGACGACTGGTCGTTCCCCAAGGGCAAGCTGAAGCGCGGCGAGTCCCTGCGGGAGGCGGCGGTCCGCGAGGTCCTGGAGGAGACGGGCCACCACTGTGTGCCGGGCCCCGTGCTGCCCCTGGTCCGGTACGACGCGCACGGCCGCCCGAAGGAGGTCACGTACTGGTCCGCCGAGGCCACGACGGGCTCCTTCACCCCGAACGACGAGGTCGACGCGGTGCTGTGGCTCCCCCCGACGGCCGCCCGCGCCCGCCTGACCCAGCCGCGCGACCGCGAGGTCCTGGACGCGGCGGTCGGGACGCTGCCGGAGGCCTAGGCCCGCTCCGGCGCCCCCCGCACCCCCGGCACCCCCGGCCTCCACGGCACCCCCGGCCCCAGCCCGTCCGGCGCTTGAGGACGGAACCGGCGCCCACGACCGGGACGCCCCCGCGTGGTGCCCGCCACGCCCGGAACCCAAGGGCCCCGCACGGTTCACCCCCCGTTCACCCACCCCCGTAAACCACGTCACCTGATCTGCCTAATTTCAGACCTACCGGGTGCAGCGATCAGCCACTGCACCACCCGCGTCGCACGCCGCCCGCAACAGCAGCCGCGGCGGCTCCTGGAAGGAACACCCGAAAGTGAAGCTTCAGCGCAAGAACCGGCTTCGTGCCACCGCGCTCGGTGCCCTCGCCGTCTCCGGCGCCCTGGTCCTCACGGCGTGCGGTTCGGACGACAACAGCGGCGACACCTCCGCCACCGGCGGCGGCAAGACGAAGGCCGCGTCCAACGTCAAGTGCGACGGTGCCAAGGGCCAGCTGCGCGCCTCCGGCTCCAGCGCGCAGAAGAACGCCATGGACCTCTGGGTCAAGGAGTACATGGCCGCCTGCTCCGGCGTGGAGATCAACTACAACTCCTCCTCGTCCGGCGAGGGCATCGTCGCCTTCAACCAGGGCACCGTCGGCTTCGCCGGCTCCGACTCGGCGCTGAAGCCCGAGGAGGTCGCCGACTCCAAGAAGATCTGCAAGACCGGCCAGGGCATCAACCTCCCGATGGTCGGCGGCCCGATCGCGGTCGGCTTCCACCTCGAAGGCGTCGACAGCCTGACCCTGGACGCCCCGACCCTCGCCAAGATCTTCGACACGAAGATCAAGAAGTGGAACGACGAGGCGATCGCCAAGCTCAACCCCGACGCCAAGCTCCCGGACAAGGCGATCCAGCCCTTCCACCGCTCCGAGGACTCCGGCACCACGCAGAACCTCGGCAAGTACCTGGGCGCCGCGGCCCCGTCCGACTGGAAGTACGAGGCCGAGAAGAAGTGGCCCGCCCCCGGCGGCCAGGCCGCGTCCGGCTCCTCCGGCGTCGCCACCCAGGTCAAGCAGGTCGACGGCGCCATCGGCTACTTCGAGCTGTCCTACGCCACCTCGCAGCAGATCTCCACGGTCGACATCGACACCGGTGGCTCCGCCCCGGTCAAGGCGTCCTCCGAGAACGCCTCCAAGGCCATCGCCGCCGCCAAGGTCAAGGGCACCGGCAAGGACCTGGCGCTCGACCTCGACTACACCACCAAGGCCGACGGCGCCTACCCGCTGGTCCTGGTCACGTACGAGGTCGTCTGCGACACCGGCAACAAGGCCGACACCCTCGGCACCGTCAAGTCCTTCCTGACCTACACCGCCTCGGCGGACGGCCAGAAGCTCCTCACCGAGGCCGGCTACGCGCCGATCCCCGAGGAGATCAACGCCAAGGTCCGCGAGACCGTCGCCGGCCTCTCGTAACCAGCGACACACGGCCAACCAGCGACACACGACGCAACCGGCGGCCGGTCCGGAACACCCCTCCGGACCGGCCCGCCTCCAGCCCCTCCGGTGCACCGCCGCCAGGGGAGCCCCGGCTCCCCCACACAGACCGGAAAGACCATGGCTTCCACCACACAACAGATACCGACCCCACCGGCCGGGCGAACCCGCCCCCGGTCCACGGGCCGCGCCGGCGACCGGATCTTCCTCGGCCTCTCCCGCGGCTCCGGCATCCTGCTCCTGGTGATCATGGCGTCCATCGCCGTGTTCCTCACCTACCGCGCCGCGATCGCCATCTCGAAGGACGAGGGCAACTTCCTCACCACCTTCGACTGGAACCCGGCCGGTGACCCGCCCGTCTTCGGCATCGCCGTCCTGCTCTTCGGGACCGTCGTCAGCTCCGTCATCGCGATGGTCATCGCGGTCCCGGTCGCCGTCGGCATCGCCCTGTTCATCTCGCACTACGCCCCGCGCAAGCTGGCCGGCGTCATCGCGTACGTCATCGACCTGCTCGCCGCGGTCCCCAGCATCGTCTACGGCATCTGGGGCGCCCTCGTCCTCGTGCCGTACCTGGAGGGGCTGAACCTCTGGCTCGACCAGTTCTTCGGCTGGACGTACGTCTTCGAGAAGACCGAGATCGGCGTCGCCCGCTCGCTGTTCACCGTCGGCATCCTGCTCGCGGTCATGATCCTGCCGATCGTGACCAGCGTCAGCCGCGAGGTCTTCCTCCAGGTCCCCCGGATGAACGAGGAGGCCGCACTCGCCCTCGGCGCCACGCGCTGGGAGGTCATCCGCCTCTCGGTCCTGCCCTTCGGCCGCTCCGGCGTGATCTCCGCCTCGATGCTGGGCCTGGGCCGCGCGCTCGGCGAGACCATGGCCGTCGCCACGGTCCTGTCGCCGAACTTCCTGATCTCGCTGCACGTGCTCAACCCGGGCGGCGGGACGTTCGCCCAGAACATCGCCGCGAAGTTCGGCGAGGCCGACGCGTTCGGGCGGGACGCCCTGATCGCCTCCGGCCTGGTCCTCTTCGTCCTCACCCTGCTGGTCAACGGCGCCGCGCGGCTCATCATCGCCCGCCGCAAGGAGTACTCGGGAGCCAACGCATGAGCCACGCCACCACCACCGGCGTCCAGGAACGCCCGACGCCCGCACCGCCCGCGCCGACGGGCAGCCTCAGCAGCCGCTCGCTGCCCCGCCTCGCCCCGCTCGGCTTCGCCGTCGTCGCGATCGCCCTGGGCGTCGGCCTCAGCCTCGCCGCCGGCTGGCAGAGCCGCGTGCAGTGGGGCCTGGTCTCCGCGCTGTTCTTCCTGGTGATCTCGTACGTCACCACCAGCGTCGTCGAGAACCAGCGCCAGGCCAGGGACCGCCTCGCCACCAGCCTGGTGTGGGTCTGCTTCCTGCTCGCCGTCGTCCCGCTCGCCTCGCTGCTCTGGACCACCATCAGCCGCGGCTCGGAGCGCCTGGACGGCTACTTCCTGACCCACTCCATGGCCGGCGTCCTCGGCCCCGAGGCCAGCGGCGGTGTCTACCACGCGCTGATCGGCACCCTGGAACAGGTCGGCATCGCCACCCTGATCTCCGCCCCGCTCGGCCTGCTCACCGCCGTCTACCTGGTGGAGTACGGCAAGGGCGCGCTGGCCAGGTCCGTCACCTTCTTCGTCGACGTGATGACCGGCATCCCGTCCATCGTGGCCGGTCTCTTCATCCTCTCGATCATGCTGATCGCGGGCCTGGAGCCGTCCGGCCTGATGGGCGCGCTCGCCCTGACCATCCTGATGATCCCGGTCGTGGTCCGCTCCACCGAGGAGATGCTCAAGCTCGTCCCGAACGAGCTGCGCGAGGCATCGCTCGCCCTCGGCATCCCGAAGTGGCGCACCATCCTGAAGGTGGTCCTGCCGACCGCGATCGGCGGCATCGCGACGGGCGTCATGCTCGCCGTCGCCCGTATCGCCGGCGAGACCGCGCCGATCATCCTGCTGGTCTTCGGCAGTCAGCTGATCAACACCAACCCCTTCGAAGGCGCCCAGTCGTCACTGCCCTTCTACATCTACGAGCAGTACAAGATCGGTGAGGCCGCGTCCTACGACCGCGCCTGGGCAGCGGCCCTGGTCCTGATCGCCTTCGTCATGATCCTCAATCTGGTGGCCCGCGGCATCGCCCGCTGGAAGGCCCCCAAGGCCGGGCGCTAGGCCCGCCGGAAAGCAGCAGTGATTCAGATGGCCAAGCGCATTGACGTCAGCGGACTGTCGGCCTACTACGGCAGCCACAAGGCGATCGACGACATCTCCATGACCGTGGAACCCCGCTCGGTGACCGCCTTCATCGGCCCCTCCGGCTGCGGCAAGTCCACCTTCCTGCGCACCCTGAACCGGATGCACGAGGTCACCCCCGGCGGCCGCGTCGAGGGCAAGGTGCTCCTGGACGACGAGAACCTGTACGGGACCAACGTCGACCCGGTCACCGTGCGCCGCACGGTCGGCATGGTCTTCCAGCGCCCGAACCCCTTCCCCACCATGTCGATCTTCGACAACGTGGCGGCGGGCCTGCGCCTCAACGGCTCGTACCGCAAGAGCGCCCTCAACGACATCGTCGAGAAGTCGCTGCGCGGCGCGAACCTCTGGAACGAGGTCAAGGACCGGCTGAACAAGCCCGGCTCAGGCCTCTCCGGCGGTCAGCAGCAGCGCCTGTGCATCGCCCGCGCCATCGCGGTCGAGCCGGACGTGCTCCTGATGGACGAGCCGTGCTCCGCCCTCGACCCGATCTCCACCCTCGCCATCGAGGACCTGGTCGGGGAGCTGAAGGAACGGTTCACGATCGTCATCGTGACGCACAACATGCAGCAGGCGGCCCGCGTCTCGGACCGCACCGCGTTCTTCAACCTGGCGGCGGTCGGCAAGCCCGGCAAGCTCATCGAGATCGACGAGACGGAGCGCATCTTCTCCAACCCGTCGGTCCAGGCCACCGAGGACTACATCTCCGGCCGCTTCGGCTGATCCGTCCCGGCCCCCGTACGGCCTTGGGGTGCTGCATGGCGGTGCCACCACAAGGCGAAAAGGGTCCGCCCCGCACTCCCGAGGGAGTGCGGGGCGGACCCACGTACAGCGGCCGGCGTCAGCCGAACAGCAGGTAGACAACCCCGTAGCTCCCGGCGGCGACCAGCGCCGCCGCCGGCATCGTGATGAACCAGCCGAGAATGATGTTCTTCGCGACACCCCAGCGCACCGCGTTCACCCGCTTCGTGGCGCCCACACCCATGATCGCCGAGGTGATCACATGCGTGGTCGAGATCGGCGCGTGGAAGAGGAAGGCCGAGCCGAACATGATCGAGGCGCCCGTGGTCTCCGCGGCGAAGCCCTGCGGCGGGTCCAGCTCGATGATCTTCCGGCCGAGCGTACGCATGATGCGCCAGCCGCCCGCGTACGTGCCGAGCGACAGCATCAGCGCGCAGACGAGCTTCACCCAGACCGGGATCGGGTCGCTCGGGGACTCCACGTCGGCGATGACCAGCGCCATCACCACGATGCCCATCGTCTTCTGCGCGTCCTGGAGGCCGTGACCGAGCGCCATGCCCGCGGCCGAGACCGTCTGCGCGATGCGGAAACCGCGCTTGGCCTTGTGCGGGTTGGCCTTCCGGAACATCCACATGATGGCGACCATCACCAGATAACCGACCACCAGGCCGATCACCGGCGACAGGAACATCGGGATGACGATCTTGTCGAGCACCCCGTCCCAGTGCACCATCGTCCCGCCGGCCAGCGCCGCGCCGACCATGCCGCCGAACAGCGCGTGCGAGGACGACGAGGGCAGGCCGAAGTACCAGGTGACAAGGTTCCAGATGACCGCCCCGACCAGCGCCGCGAAGAGGATGCCCATCCCCTTGTTGCCCTCGGGCGTCGCGATCAGGCCCTCACTGACGGTCTTGGCGACCCCGCTGCCGAGGAACGCGCCCGCGAGGTTCATCACCGCCGCCATCGCCAGCGCCGCACGCGGGGTCAGCGCCCGGGTGGAGACCGACGTGGCGATGGCGTTCGCCGAGTCGTGGAAGCCGTTGGTGTACGTGAAGCCGAGCGCGACGCCGATGGTCACGATCAGTACAAAGGTGTCCACGTGGTTCAGGACTCCTTGACCGCGATGGTCTCCACCGTGTTCGCGACGTGCTCGAACGCGTCGGCAGCCTCTTCCAGCACGTCCACGATCTGCTTCAGCTTCAGCACCTCTATGGCGTCGTACTTGCCATTGAAGAGGTGGGCGAGCAGCTTGCGGTGGATCTGGTCGGCCTGGTTCTCCAGACGGTTGACCTCGATCCAGTACTCGGTGAGGTTGTCCATGGTGCGCAGACCCGGCATGGCCTCGGCGGTCAGCTCGGCCGCCCGCGCCAGCACCTCGACCTGCTGCTCCACACCCTTGGGAAGCTGGTCGATCTGGTACAGCACGACCAGGTCGACGGCCTCCTCCATGAAGTCCATGATGTCGTCGAGCGACGACGCGAGGTTGTAAATGTCCTCGCGGTCGAACGGCGTAATGAAG
This sequence comes from Streptomyces sp. NBC_00708, assembly GCA_036226585.1. GTDB lineage: Bacteria > Actinomycetota > Actinomycetes > Streptomycetales > Streptomycetaceae > Streptomyces. Next base: position 3,868,008 of record CP108997.1, on the reverse strand, counting down.
GAGGAGTTCAGCTGGTGGAAGATCGCGTGGGTGGCGTCGTCCCCCGCGTGCTCCGCTGCCCGCATACGCTCCGCGATCTCGACTCGGGAGGCAGAATCCGCCCCGAGCAGTTCCATCAGGAGTTTCGAGCCCGTGACGATGTTGTCCGCGGATGCGGAGAACATGTCGTAGAAGCTCGTCTCCCTGGGGGTCAGACGAAAGCGCACGTGGGGTCCTCGGGGTGCTTTGGATTCGGTCAGGCTGATGCTAGGCGCATCATCCGGCCACGGCTAACCGGCATTCTTCAGTGTCGCGCATCGGGCACAGTGATCAGCACGGGACCCCGGTCACGTTTCAGCTGAATTCGTTAGGATATACCCACCAGGGGTATTCAAACGGCAGGGTAAAGGGAAAACGGGAGGCAGCAATGACGACCACCGAGGCCACGGGGACCGGGCCCGCACCGGAAGCGGCGCCCGACGCGGCCCCCGTCGAAGCGGTCGTGACCGACCACGACCGCGGAATACACGGCTACCACCACCAGAAGACCGAGCACCTCAAACGCCTGCGCCGCATCGAGGGCCAGATCCGCGGCCTCCAGCGCATGGTCGACGAGGACGTCTACTGCATCGACATACTCACCCAGGTCTCGGCGTCCACCAAGGCGCTCCAGTCCTTCGCGCTCCAGCTCCTGGAGGAGCACCTGCGCCACTGCGTCGCCGACGCGGCCGTCAAGGGCGGCGACGAGATCGACGCGAAGGTCGAGGAGGCCACCAAGGCCATCGCCCGCCTGCTGCGCACCTGATCCCCCGCACCCGTCAGCCCTGGCGGTGCCCCTGCCGGGGGACGGTGGTGCGGTCGGTGCCCGCCTTCACGTCGAGCACCTCGTCGATACGGTCCGCGCTGAGCCGTTCCCCGATCGCCGCCGACGCCGCGATCATCAGTTCCCCGCACAGCTCGATCTCGGCGAGCGCCACATGGTCCGATACGGTCGGGGCGCCGAGCGTCACCACGTCACTCACCTCTCACTGCCGTCACCGGCTTTCCAGGGTAGAGAGCCCGATACGTGCCGCGCATGGCACGGACGGACCATTTCGCCGCCACCGGAGGGCTAGAGCGTGTCCTAGGAGACGCGGGGCCCGTGCGATTCATCTCACGCCCGCCCCTGCTCGATCTCACCGGTGTAGATGTCCCGCTCGTCCGGCAGCCGTACGGTGACCGGCACGCCGAACCCGTACAGGAGCGTCGTCGAGACGACCTCCGCCGCCGGGCCCTCGTTGGCGAAGCTGAACCGGTGGCGCACCTTGCGCAGCCGGCCCTGCTCGTCCAGATACGCGTCGAAGGGCACGGTCCGCGTGCGGAACCCTTTCGCCGCCGCCGCCAGCGACGCCCGCGCACCGGGCGCCGCCCGCCGCGCCGCCCGCCCGATGTCCGCGGTGCCCCGGTAGTGCCGCACGGCCACCCCGGCCACATCCGTCTCGCCCACGTACGTCACGGCCCCCGCGCCGCGCAGCAGTTCGGCGGCGGCCATCGGGTCGGTCACCCCGCCGGTGACCAGATTGCCGTCCTCCAGCGCCGTCGTGTCGATCCGCACCCACTTGTCCGCGGGCACCCCGGCGCCCCGGTTCATCATGTACAGCGCGCCCGGGGCCAGCAGCTCCGTGATCGGCCGGTGCTCCTCCTCGCCCGCCGCGTCCGGCGGCAGCACGACCCTCAGCCGGCCGGACCCGGCCCGGAAGTCGTACGCCCCCGTGCCCCTGATCGTGACCCGGGTGCCGCCGGCCGCCGTCTCCATCGACGTGCTCACCTCGGCGCTCGCGACACCCTCACCGGCGAGCACCGCCGCCGCCCGCCGCACCACCTCGACGGCCCCGTCCCGGGCGTCCGCGGCGGCGGCCGCCCGGTCGACGCCACCGCCCCCGGCGCACCCGGCGGCCGTCGCCATCACACCCATCACGGCGAGCGCACGCACAGCGCGCGCCCCGCCTCCGGCCCTGTGCTGCTGCACCACCATCGCCTGCCATCCCCCAACGACGTACCGCTTGCCCGAGGCCCCACCCGCCTCGCATAACGACGGCCCCTGTCGCCTGTAACGTCCTGCGCCCCGATTGGCGCCGCGCGGGGGACGGCGGTGAGCCGCGGTCCGCCGGACGACCCCTCCCAGCCGGGCCGCCCCGGCCAGTACCGTGGTCGCGTGTACGACCAACACGCCGCCGAGGTCCCGCCGGCCCGGCCCGCCCATGAACCCACCACCGTCGAACGCGGCTCGTTCTGCACCGCCCGCTGCGCCTGCGGCTGGTCCGGTCCCGCCCGCCGGTCCCGCGACCGGGCCCGCGCGGACGCCGAGGAACACCGCACCACGGCCTGAGCACCGGCCCTCCCCTCCCCCCTCTCTCCCCCACCCCGGAGGTCCGATGACCCCGCCGAACCGGCGCACCCTCCTCGCGGCGGGCGCCGCCGCCGTCCTCACCGGTGCCACCACGACCGCCTGCGAGGGCGCCGACACGACGGACCCGGCGCCCGGCGACACCCCGGCCCGCACCAGGTCCGCGTCGTCGCCGGCCCCCTCGAAGTCCAAACCCTCCGGCCCGGCGGACTGGCCCGCCCTGGCCAAGAGCCTCGACGGCACCCTGATCCGCCCCGGCGACACCGCGTACCCGACGGCCCGTCAGCTCTACAACACCCGCTTCGACGGCCAGAAACCGGCCGGGATCGCCTACGTCCGGCACGAGGACGACATCCGCGAGTGCCTGGCCTTCGCCCGCCGCACGTCCGTACCCGTCTCGATCCGCAACGGCGGCCACTCGTACGCCGGCTGGTCGAGCGGCAACGGCCGCCTGGTCATTGACGTCTCGTCACTCTCCCGCGTCGAGAGCAACGGCACGATCGGCGCGGGCGCCAAGCTCCTCGACGTCTACGAAGGACTCGCCGCGCACGGCGTCACGATCCCCGGCGGCTCCTGCCCCACGGTCGGCATCTCCGGCCTCACCCTCGGCGGCGGCCATGGCGTCGCCACCCGCGCCTACGGGCTGACCTGCGACAACCTCACCTCCGCCACCCTCGTCACCGCCGACGGCCGCACGGTGACCGCCGACGCGAAACACAACCCCGACCTCTTCTGGGCCCTGCGCGGCGCGGGCAACGGCAACTTCGGCGTCGTCACCAAGCTCCGCTTCCGTACGCACACCGCCCCGCGGACCGTCACCGCGTACATGTCCTGGCCGTGGTCGCGCGCCCGCGACGTCATCACCGCCTGGCAGCAGTGGGGCCCGGACCAGCCCGACGAGATCTGGTCCGCCGCGCACCTCGCGGCCGGGCCCGGCGGCAGCAACCCGACGGTCTCCGTCTCGGCGTTCAGCCTCGGCACGTACGGGGACCTGCAGAACGCCGTCGACCGCCTCGCCGACCGCATCGGCGCCTCCGCCACCTCCGTCTCGCTGCGCCACCGCGGCTACCGCGAGGCGATGCTCGTGTACGCGGGCTGCTCGGGCATCACGGACGCGCAGTGCCACCTCCCGGGCACCACACCGGGCCGCTCCTCACAGGGCACCCTCCAGCGCGAGACGTACGCCGCCGCCTCCGACTTCTACGACCGCGCACTGCCCGCGGCGGGCGTCTCGGCCCTGCTCTCCGCGGTCCAGGCGTTCACCCGGCTCTCCCCGGGCCAGGGCGGCGGCGGTTCGGTCGCGCTGACCGCGCTGGGCGGGGCGGTCAACCGGGTCGATCCCGGGGCCACGGCGTTCGTCCACCGGCGCTCCCGGATGCTCGCCCAGTACATCGGCGCCTGGCGCCCCGGCACCCCGGGCACCGCCCAGCAGAAGTGGCTGAAAGACACGCATGCGGCGATGCGCCCGTACGCCTCCGGGGCGGCGTACCAGAACTACACGGACCCGTCCCTGAGCAACTGGCGCCAGGCGTACTACGGCTCGGCGGCGACGCGCCTGGCCCAGGTGAAGAAGCGGTACGACCCGGAGGGGCTGTTCACGTACCCGCAGGGGGTGTGAGGGGGCGCGGGGGTCTCTTGCGGGACCGGGGCCCCTTGCGGGACCGGGGCTCTTGCGGGACCAGGCCCGGGAACGCCGATGCCCCGGAGGCCGAGGGCTTCCGGGGCACACAGGTCTGCCGGGTCTCAGGCCGCGAGGCCCTTCTCGCCGTCGGAGCCGCCGCCGTGCGAACCGGGCCGGGGCTCGGGGATGCCCAGCGCGTCGTCCCGCCCGGAGGCCGCGGCCCGGGGCCGGCGCGAACGGACGAGCGGGCCGAGCCGGGGCGACCGCGAGACCGCCGCCACCAGGGGCGTCAGCATCATCATGGCCAGCGGGGCCAGGAGCAGCGCGACGGCCGTACCGAGGGCGAAGCCGCCGATGACGTCGGTCGGGTAGTGGACCCCCATGTAGACCCGGCAGAAGCCCTCCAGCAGGGCGAGCCCGATGGCCGCGATGCCGAACTTCCGGTGGGCCACGAAGAGGCCGACGCCGAGCGCCATCGCCATCGTGGCGTGGTCGCTGACGAACGAGAAGTCGTTCTTGCCGTCGACCAGGACGTCGAGGCCGGAGTGGTCCTTGAACGGCCGCGGCCGCTCCACGAATCCGCGGATCGGGATGTTGATGAGCAACGCGACGCCCGCCGCGAGCGGGGCCCAGACGAGCCCGGCCACCGCCGACACCGACTCCTCGGCCGTACCGCGCCGGCGGACGCTCCACCAGCACCACAGGACCACGAGGACCATGCCGAGCATGATCCCGTACTCGCCGACGAACTCCATCACCCGGTCGAACCAGGTGGGAGCGGACTTGGCGAGCCCGTTGATGTCGTAGAGCAGGCTGACGTCGGGGTTCGACCCATCCAGTGCGAGTCCAGCCATCTGCTGCGGCCCCTTGCCTTGTCTGCTGCTGCGGCACACGTCCCTGTGCGCCGCGATTCACGAACCCCCGTATTCGGTTCGTCCCCATCGATCACTCACGCGCCCACCAGAGAACGCCGGGCGCCGCGTGTACGTTCCACTCTCCACGGAATGATCACCATGACGTTATCGAAGAGTGACACATCGTCGCAGCTCAGGGCCCAGGCTTCACGGAGAGTTCCGGCCACCGGCACACGGTTTTCAGGCCGCGGGCCGCGCGGTCGGCAGGGCCGCGGCCCCGTCCTTGGTCACACGAGTGGCGCCGAAGTAATCGGGCGTGTCGATCTTGTCGAACCGGATGACCGCACCAGTGTACGGAGCGTTGATCATGTACCCGCCCCCGACATAGAGGCCGACGTGATGAATGGCACGCGAATTGGTCAGATCGTCGGAGAAGAACACCAGGTCGCCGGGGAGCAGTTCGTCCCGCGAGGGGTGCGGCCCGGCGTTGTACTGATCGTTCGCCACACGGGGCAGCTCGATGTCCACGGAGCGGTACGCGGCCTGCGTCAGCCCGGAACAGTCGAACCGCCCGCCCTGCTCGGGCGTGCCGTTGCCGCCCCACAGGTACTTGGTGCCGAGCTTCTTCTGCGCGAAGTAGATGGCCCCGGCCGCCTGCTGGGAGGGCTGCACCCGCCCGACGGGCCGGGCGAAACTCTTCTCCAGCGACCGGATGATCTTGACGTAGTTCTCGGTCTCGGAGATGTCCGGAACACCGCCCGCCCTGATCACCCGGTACGCCCCCGCGTTGTAGGCGGCGAGCATGTTGTCCGTGGCGTCCCCGGGCACCTTCTTCACGTACCCGGCGAGCTCGCAGTCGTAGGACGCGGCGGAGGGGATGGCGTCGGCGGGATCCCACACGTCCCGGTCCCCGTCCCCGTCCCCGTCGATGCCGTGCCCGGCCCAGGTCCCGGGGATGAACTGCGCGATGCCCTGCGCGGCGGCGGAGCTCTCGGCGCGCGGGTTCCAGCCGCTCTCCTGGTAGAGCTGGGCGGCGAGCAGGGCCGGGTTGATGGCGGGACAGAGGTTGCCCCACTTCTGCACGAGCCCCTGATACCTGGCCGGCACCGCCCCCTTGGCCAGGGCCACGGCCCCCCCGCCACCACCACCGGCGATCCCGGCGGCGGCGGAGTACGTACCGACGACAAGCAACGCCACAAAACACACGGCGGCCCCGACGCCACCCCCTACGGCCCACCAGAATCTGCGCACCCGTCAACCTTCCCCCATCGGCCCCGGGTTCGGCAGCGTTTTCGACGGTGCGTACGAGTCAGCGGGGGGCGCACATCACCCCACCTCCGGCGCTCAGGACGCCCCGGCAGACCAGAACCGGTCGCGGACGTTGGGCCTGGGCAACGGGTAGACCCCTTGGTAGGCGGGCCCATTGGGCGGAGTCACCGACTCCGCCACCTCGGACTCCTCCACACAGGGACTATCCACCTCGAAGAAGGCTTGTCCCTTCCCTCCGACGCTTAACGTGACGCCGAAACCATCGCTGGTTTGGGCATAGATGGCGGGAAGGTCAGCGTCCTTGTTGACTGCCTTGATCCTGTACCCACTCTTCCGCCAGAACCGGTCGACCACTCCCAGCAGGCTGCCCCGACGCTCCTCGGAAACGATGGTCATAACGACACGCATCCGCGACACATCACAACGTCCGGTACTGGTAGGCCCGTGGGCCCATTGGACCGCCGGCTTAATCTCACCCAGAACCTGGTCCAAAATCTCGTCGGCTCGATCTGCAGCGCCCTGCATATCCATTCCAGCACGGCCCTCCTCGCTAGCTCGGTCACTGTCTCCGCAGCCCGACAGGAATAGACAGAGCGCCAGCGCAGCAGCCCAACCAAACGTCCGCCGCGTCACCGCGCCTCCTCCAACTTGACCTTGTCAGCCTTCCCGGCTGCAATGAGGGCAATACTGTCGGCCGACATCGCGTCCCGTTCCGGGTCAGCATCGAAATAATTAGAGTGTGCATCGATCGAAAGACCACCGAGGCCGATGGGGGGAGGTCCTGGCGCTACCGGAAAGCGTCTGGCACCAAACGCTTCACTCGCCGGATCTTTCCCAAACCATAGATCGTCGTCTCCCTGATCCGCAGCGTCACCAAACAGGTGCACACCCACAGGCCCTGCGGGCATTGCATAGAGGCCGGCGACAGCCTGCCTACGTGACGGCAACTTGGTCACGATGTCATTCTCTGCTGCACCCACGAAGACGTGGTCCTTTCCCACCCCAAGGTCCTCCGCTCGATCCACCCCGACGCCGGGACTCCCGACCAAGACGATGTCGTCAACTCCTGGAATTCCGCCCCCTTGCTGCGTAGCAGCCCCCACTGTGCGCGATCCGTACGAGTGCCCAATCGCCGTCATATGAGGATCATCATGAGCGTTTGTAGCCACCAAGCCATCCATAAACTGATTGAAAGAACCCCCGCCTTTGACGGCCCTCTCGTCGCCCGCCACAGCGAGGCTACTCAGGCCGTCCGGGAACTGCGGCGCGTCGTAGCCCAGCCAGACCATTGACGCACTCGAGTGGTCGTACTTGATTGACGCCCTGGCCGTGTCCCTGGCTCGCTTGATGTCCCCCGTAGCAAATTCCTTGTCCAACGACGTATTCAACCCCGGCACATAAGCCGAAACATTCCGCGCCGTATCCGGGTTCCCGAACGACACGATCGCGCGGCCGTTGCCCTCGTCGCCGATGCCGAGGAGGTACATCGGCGGCTGGCCGCCCGCGGCCAGCTGGCGGTCGATCTCCCGCAGCCCCGCCAACCGCACGTGCGACGTCTCGTCGTCCCGCCCCTCCAGCTTGCCGATCAGAAGCTGGAGGTTGTCGCGGTTCGCCGTGTCGCGGACCAGCGACGGGATGCCGTCCAGGTTGCCGATCTGGTCCGGGTACACCGCGAGGTACTCCTCGCGCTGTTCGTCCGTCAGGTGCTCCCACCACTCCCGCCGCGCCGCCGGCGTCGCGTCGCGGGGGATACGGGACTTGAGGTACCCGCGCGCAGCCACCCGCACCGCCGCCGCGTCCCCCGCCGCGTCGGTCCACGTGCGGTCCGGGACCGTCAGGCCCTCCTCCGCCTTGAGCCGGCGCAGCACCCGGGTGAAGCGCCAGTCGATCTCGGACGCCGTGCGGACCGCCTTCGCGACCCGGTCCGCGATGTCCTGCGCTTTCGCCGCGTTCGGGTTCGGGGCGACCAGCCCCGACGGCGGGAAGACGCCGGGCGCCGTGGCCACGCGCGCCGTGCCACCCGGCAACGGCGCCCCGTCGACCAGCCCCGCACCCCCGGCGGGGTACGTCACCGAGCCGTCCGCGTGCACCGTGAACTTCAGCGCCTCCGCATCCTCCAGCGCCCGCCGCAGCACGGTCTGCTGCACCCGCATCTCGTGCGCGAGGCTGTTCAGCGCGGTACGGATCAGCCCGCACTCGGTGTAGACGTACTGCAGGTTCCGGCCCATCCGCCGCAGCCGGCCGACCGCCGCGTCGGCCGCCGCACCGTGCTGGCTCTCGCGCAGACCGGCCAGCAGCTGCTTCTCGATGCGGTCCCGCCCGGCGTCCGCCCGGTTGCTCGCCCGGCCCCAGCCGTCGGCCGCGCCCTCCAGCTCGGCGCACTTGACGTCGCGTAACTGGGCCCACGTCAGCGTGGCGGCCGGCGCCGTCATCGCTCGACCCCGTGGGTCCGGCGCGCGACGGGCGAGAAGGACGACCGCACGGACTCATTGGTCTCGCCCTGCGCCCGCGCCACGGCGCGCAGGTTCCCCGCCAGCGCCCCGCACTCATGGCGGGCGGTCTCGAAGCGCCGGACCCAGGACTCCTGGACGGCGCCCAGCTCGGCCAGGGCGCTCAGACCCGCGGTCCCGGCGATCAGCCCCTCGTGCGCCGTCGTCAGTTCCGTGCGTACGGGACCGAGATGGGCCCCCATGCCCTCCGCACCCCCGGCGGCCCGCAGCCACGCGCCGCCGCTGTGCCGCAGCTCCTCCCCGGCGGCGGAGCCGCCCCCGCCCCCGCCACTCGCGAGATCGCTCAGTCTCAGCCGCGCACCGCTCATCGTTCGCCCCGTTCTTGATCGTGAAGATCGTGGAGCGGCACTGTGCCAAACGCGGCAACCGCGACACGCCGGACACCGGCACGCCGGGGAGCGGGGATCACCCCGCTCCCCGGACCTGCCAACGCCTCGCCCCCGCCGACGGATCACCCGAACGGTGGACCGGCACTACCGTCCGTACGTCCTCGGGTCCTCACTGGTCAGCCGGTCCAGCGCCGCCGCCGCGCGGTCCTCCGGCGGGGTGCCGTCCTCCGGGACGCGCCAGAGGATCTGCCGCGCGGTGCCGTCCTCGGCGTCGTACATGAGGCTGATCACGGTCACCTCGGGGTCGCTGAAGGCCGTACCGGTCCAGCCGAGCCGGACGTTCCACCGGGTGAGGAGGTCCGGCCGGCCGCGCAGTCCGGCGACGGTCAGCCGGGCGGCCCGGCGGGCGGGCCACGCCCAGCTGTCGTCACCCTCCGCGCGGGCGATCTCGGCGTCGTACGCGGCGGCCTCGAAGCGGAGTTCGGGCATCTCGCGTTTGCCGCCGGGCGGGACCGGGCAGCGCCACCCGTCCCAGACGACCTGGTCCCCGTCGCGCCGGACGGTGACATACAGCGCTCCGCAGCAGCCCTCGGTGCAGTACGCCTCCGCGAGCTGCACCTCGCGGGGCTCGTCCGTGGCCCGCAGGAGCCCGGTGTCGAGCAGTTCCTCCGGCGAGTTGGCGGGCCCCCGGCCGAAGTACTCCGGCACCAGCGGGCGCCCGTCGACCAGGATGCGCGCCTCGACCGTCGCCCGGTCGGCGGGATCGCGGTCGTGGATCTCGATGCGCAGCCGCGCAGAAGGGGCGTGCGGGGAGCGCAGTACGTACGCCCGCGCACGCCGGATCCACGCGAGCCGCCGGCGCACGCCGGGATCGTCGCCCTCCTGGTCCGGCACCGTCTGCCACTCGGGCCGGTTCAGGACGGCCATCAGCTCCGACAGCGCCGCCTCCCGCCGTCCCGGGCCCCAGTCGTGGAGCATCGCGGGCCCCGTACGGAGTTCCTGGACGGCGGACAGCAGGAGCGCCTGGTGGTCGGGCGTGGGCGGGAGGAGACCGGCACCCCGCGCGAGTTCCCCGTAGGCGCGAGGGGCGTCGGGACAGGAGAGGATCTCGGGCTGGTAGTCGTGCAGCGTGGTCATACGGAACAGCAGCCGGCCCGCCTGGGCGACCAGTGCGGCACCCTCCGGGGCCGGCAGCTCATGGACCACCGGCAGCAGCTCCGCCAGCCGGGACGCCTCCGCGACCCTCCGCGCCACCTCGGGCGACACGTCCCCGGGCAGCGCGACGACCCGCTCCCGCACGGCGGCACGGTCGCCGGAGTCGAGCGCCGCGAGCAGCGGCTGGAGTTCGGGCGCCCCGTTGTGGTCGCGCAGAGCGAGCACCGCGGCAGCCGGCCGGTCGATGGCGTCGAGAGCGTGAACGACGGGACGTACAAGGGTCCGCAGCAGGCCGAGCGTACGGAGGTACGGCACATCTTCCGGTTCGCCGAGCCCGGTCAGCAGGACAAGACCGGTGCAGACGGCCTGGTAGCCGGTGCCCGTACGCACCAGAACACGCGCCAGGGCCCGCGCCCGCTCCTCGTTCTCCACCGGCAGCCCGGCGACGAGAAGACGCAGGGTGCGGTGCCGGACGGGCGGGTCCATGGCCGCCAGCCGCCGGTGCACCTCCTCCGCCGCCTCGACGGCGTCCGGGGCGACCAGCAGCGGACCCAGCAGGCGGGCCAACTCGTCCCTGGTCCGGGTGAAGTCACGGCTCGGCCGGTTGGACGGGACGGGGCGGGGAAGGGGTGGTGCCGCGTCCGCCCGGCACCACTCGCCCTCGGGCTCGGCGTTCCGGACGTGCAGCGCGCACGCGTACAGGGACAAGGGCCGGGAAGTGAGCGCTCCGCGCTCTTCCGGGGCGCTCAACGGGCGGGGTGGTTCTCGATTCCATAGGTCATGGCCCGGAGTGTGGCAGAGCCGCACCGAGGGGTGCCAGCACTTTTCCACCGGGCGCGGTCCGCACCGCTCCGCCCCACCGAGCCGGAAGAATGCGCACCCATGAGCTCATCGTCCCCCTCCCCCAGCTTCTGGCACCGGCCCATGGTGGCCCGCAGCGCCGACGAGCAGCACCGCGCCTCGACGATGCTGGAGCTGTTCTTCGACCTCTGCTTCGTCGCCGCCGTCGCCCAGGCGGCCTCCGCGTTCGAGCACGAACTCGCCGCGGGCCGCATCGGCCACGGCGTCCTCGGCTACGCCATGGTGTTCTTCGCGATCTGGTGGGCGTGGATGAACTTCACATGGTTCGCCTCCGCGTACGACACCGACGACGTCCCGTACCGGCTGCTGACGCTCGTACAGATCACCGGCGCGCTCGTCCTCGCGGCAGGCGCGCCCGAGGCGCTGGAGCACGAGGACTTCACCGTCATCACCTGGGGCTACGTGATCATGCGGCTCGCCATGGTCACCCAGTGGCTGCGCGCCGCACGCTCGGACCAGGAGCGTCGCCGCACCTGCCTGGCGTACGCGGGCGGGATCCTCCTGGTGCAGATCGGCTGGGTCGTACGGCTGGCCCTGCCCGAGGACACCGGGCTCGCCACCTTCGCGGTCCTGGTGGTGGCGGAGATCGCCGTTCCCGCCCTGGCGGAACGCAAAACCACCACCACCTGGCATCCACACCACATCGCCGAGCGGTACGGCCTGTTCACCCTGATCGTGCTCGGCGAATCCATCACCGCCGCCACCGGAGCCGTACGCACGGCCCTGGACACCCACGCGGCGCTCGGCGACCTCGCCGCCCTGGTGGCGGGCGGGCTGCTGACGGTGTTCGCCCTGTGGTGGCTCTACTTCGCACAGAGCGCGCCCCGGCTGCTGACAAGCCTGCGCACAGCGCTGCTGTGGGGGTACGGGCACTACCTCGTCTTCGCGTCGGCGGCGGCCGTCGGCGCCGGACTGGCCCTCAACGTCGCGCACACCGAGGGCCACGGCCACATCTCCGACCGCACGGCGGCGGCCGTCTACACCGTCCCCGTCGCCGTGTTCATCGCCCTCGTGTGGCTGCTGCACCACCGCACCGCCGAACTGCGCCGCGCGGCCGACGTCCTGCACCCGGTGGCGGTACTCGCGGTCCTGGCGGCCACGTTCGCCCCGTCCCCCATCCTGACGACGGGCATCATCACCGCACTCCTCATCGCGGCGACCCTGCTCCTGGCCGCCAGGAAGCGGTGACCGCGGGCCCTCAGCGGCCGGCCCGCGCCACCTGTCCCGGCAGGACGATCCCCTGCGCGTGGGCGGTCCTCCCCGGCCGCAGCGTCCAGGGCACCGGGGGCGTGGAGGTCAGCCAACCCTCGGTGATGAGGGTGCTCACGATGACCCCGCGCAGCTCCCTCGGCAGCTTCTTCCACCCCAGCCCCTTGCACAGCTGGCCGTACGACGGCCCGTGGCCGTGCCCCGTACGGAACGCCACGGTGAACAGAGCGGCCTCGCGACCGCAGTCCCGGTGGGCCGCCCGCCAGGTCTCGTAGGCGTCGAGGGCGGACCGGGGCATGGGCAGGGGGGCGGGCGGCGTCATGAACGCGTTCGCGACCCGGCCGAAGGGAAGGCGGCAGAGCCGGCAGTTCTCGACCGCCTCCGTGTGCCGCAGCAGCGCGGGGCTGACGTCCCCCTTCCACGCCGCCCAGCTCTCCGGCGTCGCCTCGTGGACGGTCGCCGTCTCCCGGGCCGCCCGCCGCTCCTCCGCCTCCCGCGCGAGTACGGCCAGCTCCTCCGGGGTACGGAACAGGCCCGCGAGGTGCCCCACCGCAGGACCGAGCCGGTACGACTGACCGCTCACCTCGGCGAGGAACCCCTTCTCCAGGAGCGTGGGCACCGCCCCGTAGCAGGCGACGGGCAGCTCGTCCGGCGCGTGGCCGACCAGCTCGGCGGAGCAGTGGGCCGCCAGGAACAGCGCGGCCAGCCGGACCGCCGACGACCCCTTCCGTACGGGCTTGGCCAGCCTCGTGCGCATGGACCAGCCCGACACCCGCGACCGCGCGTCCTTGCCCAGGGGCAGCACATGGCCGGGCCCGGGGGCCATGCCCGGCACGACGATGCCGAAGGGCGTGTCCGGGTCCCCGCCGATCAGCTGCCCGGGGACCTCCCACCCGGCCGCGGCCAGTTCGGCCAGGGCGCCCTCCGGGTCCTCCAGCCGCAGCGACCGCAGATCGGTCCCCGTGATGTTGCCCGCCCCCGACCGCGCGGCCCGGACCGCCACGACGACGGCGAGGAGCTGCGCGTCGACGGAGTCCAGCGGCAGGGCCGCCACGTACGAGAGAAGCGCACGGGCGGCCTCCCCCTGGTGCGGTGTGAGCAGGAAGGGCTGCGGCGGAGCGGCGGCACCGTCCCCGGCGGAAGCGGTCGTCACGGGCGGCACGGCGGACACGACAGGCTTGGGCACATCACATCTAACGGTGATCGGACCACCGAAGTCACGCACGGCCGGAGGTCTTCCCGAAGAGCCACCCGGTCATGCGTGTCCGGTGCCCCGAACCCGGCCCCCAAGGACGTCAGCGGGACGTCAGGGAGGCGTTAGCAGAACATGAGCGGCGGACGAGAAGCTTCCTGTGTCAGACAGTCCGGAGGGGGAGCGGTTCGCCGCAGGTCCCGGGCCCTGACCGCACCGAGCCGACCATTCGACCGCCACACACTTCGGGGATTCCCATGCGTACGATCCGTAACCGCAAGCGCACCGCCGCCCTCGGCGCCGCCGCCACCGCCGTGCTCGCCCTCGCCCTCACCGCCTGCGGCGGCGACGGCGGCGGCACCAAGGCGGCCGGCCCGGCCGACAACTCCGCCTCGGCCGAGGCCACGGTGGCCGCCAAGGACGCCACCAAGGACGACGCCCAGGGCGGCACCGCCTCCGACGGCGCGAAGACGGGCGGCGGCTCCACGGAGGCGGTCACCTCCAGCTCCGGCAAGTCCACGGGCGGCGCCGCGAAGACGGGCGGTTCGACGAGCGGGGCCACCGGCGGCGACACCAGCGACGGCTACGCCTACAAGCACCCCTGCAAGAGCTCGGACCTGTCGGTGCGCGTGTACGCCCGCGAGGGTTCGGCCACCCAGCACGTCATCGAGGTCAACAACACCGGCAAGAACTCCTGCGGCCTGAGCTACTTCCCGCGCGTCAGCCTCGGCGCCGCGAACGCCAAGGACCACAGCGGTGACATCCTCCCGCTGGTCCCCGGCGGCCTGGGCGGCGCCCCGGCGTACCCGGTCAAGCCGAAGACCGCCGCGATCGCCGTCATCGACCTCAACCCGGGCGGCGGCAACGGCGTGACCTGGGTCAACGAGCTGAACGTGCTCGCCGACGGCGACCACATGCCCAACGCCGAGCAGCTCAACTTCCCGCTCGGCCCGGACGTGAAGGTCGGCACCCCGAAGCTCGGCCTGTACGAGAGCAGCATCGCGGACGCGGTGGCCTCCATGAAGCAGGCGAACACCAAGTCCTGACCCGGACGGGCCGTGGCGGACGGCGACGCAGCACTCGGGCCCTCGGGCGGACCACGACGGTCTGTCCGAGGGCCCCGCTACGATCCCGCCATGCCTGCCTTCCGCGACTTCAACTTCAAGCTGCTCGTCATCGAGAAGCTCATGTACGACGACGAGACGCTCACCCCGGCGTTCCGCATAGCCGACTGCCTGAAAGCGAAGGGCATCGACGACCCGCAGACCTACGCCTACGACAACGACCTCGCCTTCACGGTCCTCGACGAGGCGCGCGCCCACTTCGAGGCGCTGGAGATCAGCCCGGAACTGCTCGCGACCGTCGAGGAGCTGAGCCTCGACGGCGGGCTCCAGGTGTACCAGGAGTGCTCCCCGGTCTGGGACGGCGAGGACGACCTCTACGACGTGCGCGCGCTCGACGACCTGGACCTGCTGCCCAACCTGCGCCTGATCAGCGGCGTCGACGACTGCGGCATGGGCGCCGCGTTCGACCCCGCCGTCCTCGCGAGCCGGGGCATCGCCACCGACTGACGGCCCGTGAGCGGTCCGCGTCCGGGCCTCGCTCCCGTACGTGTCCGGCGTCCTCGCGGCGGGAATGATCACTCGCATGAATGAGGACAAGAGGGACGTCGCGAGCAGCACGCCGGGTCAGATCCTGCACTGGAACTTCTTCATAGGCGGCCATCTCAGCGCCTCCGTACCCGTACGCCTCGTCGAGCGCACGGACGCGGGACAGCTGGTGTGGATGAAGTCGGGCACCCCGATGTGGCGCACCGCCCTGCCGCGCGGCGTGAGCCACCTGCGGGACATCGACCCGCACGAACGCCCTCCCGGAGGCTTCCCCGTGGTCGCGGGGCGCTGGCCGATGGGCGACGCCCTCTTCTACCAGCCGCGCGGGGCCGCGCACTCGGTGCTGTGGCTGTTCGGCCGCAGACACACGTTCCGCGGCTGGTACGTCAATCTCGAACGGCGCGTCCATCACGGCGCCGACATCGACATCACCGACCACGAGCTGGACATCAACGTCGCGCCGGACCGGACGTGGTGCTGGAAGGACGAGCAGTCCTTCGCGGAGAAGACCGGCCACCCCGCGTACTGGACGGCCGAGGAAGCGCTCGCGATCCGGTCCGAGGGAGCGACGGTCGCACAGCTCGCCGAGGCCGGAACCTTTCCCTTCGACGGATCCTGGTGCGATTTCCGGCCACCGTCCTGGTGGAAGACCCCGCCCCGGCCACCGGTCCCGCGCCACCCGCTGCTCCGCCCGACGTCCTGAGCGGCAGGGTTCGACCGTTTCGGGGCATCTCGGCCGGTCTGGCGCGATGACGATCATTGCCCGGCGTCACTCTCCGTGATACACAGAGTAACCATACGCATTTCACCCATACACCGATTCGATCCGCAGGTCAGGGCGGTCAGACCGGTCAAATGTGCGAGATCCGGGTAAAGAGAGCCGTGAAGTCGTCGTACGAAACCAGTTTCATCAGCGAAGATAGAGAGTGACCCGTGCCGTGCGGCACGGGCGCCGAACTACCCAACAGGGGCGGTGACTTACATGATCCTGGCAGCTGAAAAGGGCGACATCACCACCATCATCGGCGGAATCGCCCCGAACTGGGGGCCGTTCGGGACCCTCGGCAACGAGGCCCGCGTGATGATCGAGGTAGTGATGGCGATCGCCATCCTGCTCTGCCTCGGCATCGCGGTCTGGGGAGCGGCCAAGCAGCGGATCGGCGCGACGGCTCTGCGCGACACGTTCAGCGCGGAACAGGGCAAGGGGCTGATCGTGGCCGGCCTGACCGGTGTGTTCATCATCGGATCGCTCGGCACCCTGTTCACCATTGTGTACGGGATGGCCGTCTGACCGCGCGTCACCCCACCCGGGCCGTCCCGCCCCACCCCTCCCATCCGCCCGTCGTGCCCACCGGCAGAGGTTGCGTACCCCTGATGTCGAGTCACCACACCGCGTCCGCGCGGAGAGCAGCACGGCTACCGTCGTACTACGACACGGTCCGAGCAACGGTTGAGGGGGCGTACGCGGCATGAGTCTCGGCGACGAGGACGGCTACGGCAACGACGCGGGACGCACGAGCGACGCCTACAGCACCATCGGCGGCACCCGCCAGACCCGCACCCGCCTGCCCGACGGCCCCACCGGCGACGGCCCCCGCCGCCCGGCCCGCAACTCACGCTCCCTCATCACGTTCGTCGGCGTGGTGATCCTCCTCCTGGGCGCCATCGCCTTCGCGAACATGGGCGGCGACGACGGCGCCGCCTCCCCATCGAGCGGCGGCACCTCCGACAAGGCCGACGCCGCCCCGACAGCGGCAACGGGCACCAAGCCGATAACAGGCAAGAACGGCACGATCCCGTCGGGCTTCGCCCACGACGAACAGGGGGCGGCCAGCGCGGCGGCGAACTACTCGGTGGCTCTCGGATCCGCAGAGATGTTCGACAGAGACCAACGACGCGCCATCGCGTCCGCGGTGTACGCGCCGACGGTCGCCGCAGCGCGCCAGGATGCCCTGGACAAGGTCTACTCCGATGCCGACTTCCTCACAAACATCGGTCTGACTCCAGAGGGCACCGCACCAGCCGGGCAGACATTCATCTCGCGCTCCAACCCCGTCGGCACCAAGGTTGTGAAGTTCGACAGCGACACCGCCAGCGTCGCGGTTTGGTACTCAGCGCTGTTCGGCCTGGCCGGCGACGGCTCGAAGAACCCCGTGTCCGAGAGCTGGTTCACCAACACCTTCGAACTCAAGTGGACCGGTGGTGACTGGAAGGTCACCGACTTCACGCAGAAGGACGGTCCTGCCCCCGTCGGACGGGACCAGGCTGCCTCCTCGGCTGAAGAGATGGCTGACGCGGTCGAGCAGTTCGGAGGGTTCACGTATGCCAGGTAGCCGCCACATCCGTGTGCTTTCGCTGACAGCAATGGCAAGCTCCGTCCAGGTCTTCGCCGTTCTTACTGCCAGTCGTGCCTTCGCCGCGCCATCACCAACCCCGAAACCCAGCGGGGACAGCAGCGCCTGTGATCTCATTCGCGGCCCCGCCAAGGACTACTGCGAAAGCGGCAGCGCCGGCTCGCGCAAGTCCACCCCACCCGCCACCACCGATCCCGCCCTCGACCCCCTCACCTCCCTCGGCCGCGGCTGCGCCGACGCCGCCGCGTGGATCGTGGGCAAGCTCAGCGACGCAGTCAAAAGCACCGCCAACGTCGACTTCACGAACACCCGCTTCCTCCAGCAGTACGCCATCGTCTTCGCCGCCTCCACCGTCCTGACGCTCGTCCTCTGGCTCCTCGCCGTCGCCAAGCGCGCCATCCGCGGCGTACCGCTCACCACCGCCATCTCCGAGGCCATCGGCTTCCTCTGGCTCACCGTCCTGGCCTCCGCGTTCACCCCCCTCATCCTCTACACGATCGTCTCCGCCACCGACGGCGTCACCGAAGTCATCGCCTCCTCCTCCGGCGGCCAGACCGACGTCTTCTTCGGATCCTTCGCCGAAGCGCTCAAGAAGGACTCCGACATCGGCGGCGGCCCGATCATGCTGATCGTCGTCTCCCTCGTGTCGATCCTCGCCGCCGGCATCCTCTGGCTCGAGCTCGTCATCCGCGCCGCCCTGCTCTACGTCGGCGCCCTCCTGGGAACCGCCGTCTACGCCGGGCTCGTCGACAAGAACATGTGGGGACACGTACGCCGCTGGGCAGGCATCATGATCGCGGTGATCATGGTCAAGCCCGTCATCGTGGTCGTCCTCGGCCTGGCCGGCGCCCTGTCCTCCGAGGACGGCCCCGACGCGTTCTCCGCCGTGGTCTCCGGCCTCGCCATCATCCTGCTGGCCATCTTCGCCTCCGGCATGATCTACCGCTTCGTCCCCGGCTTCGGCGACGAGATCCAGGGCGCCCGCACCAACCGCAAGCAGGCCACCGACGGCTCCCAGGCCGCCGCCATGATCAGCTCCCCCGCCGCACTCGTCTCCCAGGGCATCAAGACCCACAGCAGCCGCGGCGGCGGCCAGGACAGCGGCGGCAACACCAGCGGCGGCCGGCCCGCCAACCCGGTCAGCGGCGGCGTCGCCGCCCACAGCTCCCGCAACAGCGGGGGCGGAGTCGGCGGCGGATCTGTCCCCTCCGCCGCACCTCCGCCCCGCAGCGGCTCCGGCCCCACCTCCGGCACCCCCCACAGCAGCCGCGGCACCCGCGGCGGTTCAGGCAGCACAGGTAACAACCGCACAGGAGGTGGCGGGCGTTGAGCACACAGTCCCATCCGATGACGCCCCGCCGTACGTATCTCATCGGCCGCGCCCGGCCGAACGCGATCGTCGGCAAGAACCGCGAGACCGGCGAGATCGCCCTGATCATCGCCGGCGCGTTCCTCGGCATGATGAGCGGCCTGCTCGTCCCCGTCCTCTCCCTGCGCATCGTGCTGCTCACCGGCTTCCCGCTGCTCGCCATCGCCATGGTGTACGTCCCGTACCGGCACCGGACCTTCTACAAGTGGTTCGAGATCAACCGCAGCTACAAGCGCTCCCTGCGCCGCGGCACCGCCTACCGCTCCTCCGCCATGGAGGCCGGCACCCGCGCCGACGGCCGCGAAGTCGAGATCGGCCCGCCCCCCGGCATCGGCCGGATCAACTGGCTCGCCGCCCCCTTCGGCCCCGACGAGATCGCGGTCCTCCTCCACGCCGACCGGCGCACCGTCACCGCCGCCATCGAGATCGAGGGCCCCGGCGTCGGCCTGCGCGACAGCGAGGACCAGGAAGCCCTCGTCGACCGGTTCGGCACCCTGCTCAAGCACGTCGCCAACGGGGACGGCTTCGTCACCCGCCTCCAGATGCTGGCCCGTACGCTCCCCGCCGACCCCGACGCCCACGCCAAGGACGTCGCCCAGCGCGGCGACACGTCCTCCCCCCACTGGCTCCAGGACTCCTACGACCAGCTCCAGTCCATGGTCTCCACCTCCAGCGAGCAGCACCGCGCCTACCTCGTCGCCTGCATGCACTTCAACCGCGAGCTCGCCGCCGAGGCCAACGCCATGGCCCGCGCCGCCCGCCCGCACGCCGGCCGCAAGCTCGACCGCGACGCCGGACTCGCCGTCGTCATGGCCCGCGAGCTCACCGACATCTGCGCCCGCCTCGCCGAGGCCGACATCCGCGTACGCCAGCCCCTCGGCCAGAGCCGGCTCGCCTCCCTCGTGCACTCCATGTACGACCCCGACCACCCCATCGACCACATCCAGGCCATGACGAAGCGCAACGCCTGGCCCGCCGAGCTCGACGCCGTCGAGCCCACGTACCTCCAGGCCAAGACCCGCGAATCCTCCACCCGCGCCCCCTGGTGCCACTCCACGGCCTGGGTGAAGGAGTGGCCGATGACCCCCGTCGGCGTCAACTTCCTGGCCCCGCTCCTCGTCCACACCCCCGACGTCATTCGCACCGTCGCCGTCTGCATGGACCTCGAACCCACCGAGATCGCCATCGAGCGCATGCTCACCGAGAAGACCAACGACGACGCCGAGGCCAGCCGCCAGGCCAAGATGAACCGCACCGTCGACCCCCGCGACATCGCCGCCCACGGCCGGCTCGACCAGCGGGGTGAAGATCTCGCCAGCGGCGCCGCCGGAGTCAACCTCGTGGGGTACATCACCGTGTCCTCGCGCTCCCCCGAGGCCCTCGCCCGCGACAAGCGGACCATCCGGGCCTCCGCCGGAAAGTCGTACCTGAAGCTCGAATGGTGCGACCGCGAGCACCACCGCGCCTTCGTGAACACCCTGCCGTTCGCCACCGGCATCCGCCACTGACGGTCAGTCCGCGACACCGAGAGGGAGGTCAGTCACGCCATGCGAGATCCGCTGTCCGCGTTGTCGGACGCCTTTACCGCCTTCCTCTTCGGGAAGGTGGAGACGACCCGGCTGCCCGTCCGCACCTCGACCGGCCAGGCCCAGGCCGTCTACCTGCCCACCGCCGCCCCCGGCCTCGGTGACTCCGGTGTGATCATCGGCCGCGAGGTGTACTCCGGCAAGGGCTACATCTACGACCCCTTCCAGCTCTACGGACAGCAGCTCCCCGCCCCGCACTGGCTGGTCCTCGGCGAGTCCGGGAACGGCAAGTCCGCGCTGGAGAAGACGTACGTGCTGCGCCAGCTCCGCTTCCGCGACCGCCAGGTCGTCGTCCTGGACGCCCAGGGCGAGGACGGCGTCGGCGAGTGGAACCTCATCGCGCAGGAACTGGGCCTCACCCCCATCCGCCTCGACCCCACCTCCGCCCTCAACGGCGGCATCCGGCTCAACCCGCTCGACCCCGCGATCACCACCACCGGCCAGCTCGCCCTGCTGCGCACCATCATCGAAGTCGCCATGGGCCACGGCCTCGACGAACGCTCCGGCTTCGCGCTCAAGGTCGCCCACGCCTACGTCAACGCGACGACGACCGACCGCCAGCCCGTACTGACCGACATCGTCGAGCAACTGCGCCACCCCGAACCGGAATCCGCCCGCGCGATGAATGTCGACATAGACGACGTACGCGCCTGGGGCCTGGACGTCGCCCTCGTCCTCGACCGGCTCGTCGACGGCGACCTGCGCGGCATGTTCGACGGCCCGACGTCCTTCGGCATCGACCTCGACGCCCCGCTGATCGTCTTCGACCTCTCGCACATCGACCGCAACTCGATCGCCATGCCGATCCTGATGGCGATCGTCGGCGTCTGGCTCGAACACACCTGGATCAGGCCCGACCGCAAGAAGCGCATCTTCCTGGTCGAAGAGGCCTGGCACATCATCAACTCGCCCTTCGTCGCCCAGCTCTTCCAGCGCCTGCTGAAGTTCGGCCGCCGGCTCGGCCTGTCCTTCGTCGCCGTCGTCCACCACCTCAGCGACGTGGTCGACGGCGCCGCCGCACGGGAAGCCGCCGCCATCCTGAAGATGGCGTCGACGCGCACCATCTACGCCCAGAAGGCCGACGAGGCCAGAGCCACCGGCCGGGTGCTCGGGCTCCCCCGGTGGGCGGTCGAGATCATCCCCACCCTCACCCCCGGCATCGCGGTCTGGGACGTCAACGGCAACGTACAGGTCGTCAAACACCTGATCACCGAGGCCGAACGCCCCCTCGTCTTCACCGACCGCGCCATGACCGAGTCGTCCACGAGCGCCCTGCTCCCCGACGACGTACGAGCCGCCGACCTCGAAGCCGAGGAGCGCGCGGCCAGAATCGAGAACCAGCAGCGGCTGAACGAGTCGTCCGAGTCAACGGTGGCATGACATGGCAGGCAGCGACGGGGCCCGGCCCGGTGACGGCAAAGGGGGTGGCATCCCCGACGGTCTGCTCATCGGACTGCTGGCCTTCCTCCTCGGGGTGACCCTGATGGCCTGGACGGCCACCGGATTCGCCGGCCTCCTCGCCCACGGCGCCTGGCCCGACGGCGTCACCCTGGCCGAGACACCACTCGCGCTGCGCCGACTGCTGGGGGCCCCGCACGACCTGCCCGCCGCCTGGCCGAGCACACCCCCGGGCGAGCTCTCCGGGTACGGCCTCTTCTGGGGCCTCCTCATCGGCGAACTGATGGTGTTCGTGGTGCTGTCGGTGTTCGTGATGGGTGTCATCACCCGCTGGCGGGCCGTGCTGGCCCGCCGCCGCGCGGAACGCACCGAGCGGCTGGCACGGTACGAGCAGGTACGCAGGGAGGAACGGGCCCGGCGCCGGATCCAGCAGGGCAAGGGCCGCCCCCGCGGGCGGTGGGGCAAGCGCCGGGAGTACGCGCACGAGGCAACGCTCCCCGAACCGGGACCGGGAGCCACCCCCGACGCCCTCCACAAGACGGCCCCCGTTCCCATGGAGCCCGTCACCGAAACCATGCCCACGGCGATCGACGGAGCGAAGACCCGGCCCGGCCCGGCCACCGCCATCGAGACGGCACCCGCCGTCCCCCTGGCCGCCACCGTCCCCGCGCCCCGCACCCCCCTCGTCCTCTACGGCCCCGCCGCCACCCGCCGGGCCACCGCCGTCCAGGCCATCCGCGAGGCCGACGGACCCGTGCTCGTGGTGACCTCCGACCCCAGCCTCTGGGCCGAGACCAAGGACGCCCGCGCCAAGCTCGGCCCGGTCCTCGTCTACGACCCCGGCCACCTCTGCGACACCCCGGACCGGCTGCACTGGGCACCCACCACCGGATGCGAACAGGCCGACCGGGCCGCGGCCCGCGCCACCGCGCTCCTCGCCCCCGTACGCCCCCAGGCCCGCGCCGACACCGCGACCGCCGACATCGCCGAGACCCTCCTGCGCTGCTGGCTGCACGCCGCCGCCATCGACGGCCGCCCCTTCCGCCAGGTCCACCGCTGGGCCATGGGAGGCAACGCCCACGAGCCCGTCCGCCTGCTGCGCACGCACCCGAAGGCCGCACCCGGGCTCGCCGGACTGCTGGAGTCCGCGCTCACCGGCCACCCCGAACGCCGCGAGATGGCACAGGAGCTGACGGTCCGTGCGTTCGGAGCCCTCTCCTCCGTCCATGTGCGGGACGCCTGCACCCCCAATCGAGCAGATGCGCTCGCATTGGATTCCTTTGCGGACGAAGGGGGCAGCCTCTATGTGGTGGGTGAATCCATCGAGACCCCGCGATCCGGTCCAGGGACGATGCCCCTGCTCACCGCGCTCGCCTCAGACGTGGTCGAGCACGGCCGCCGCATGGCCGCACGGTCATCCGACGGCCGGCTCGACCCACCACTGACGCTCGTCCTCGACGACGTCGCGGCCGTCGCCCCCCTGCCCCGGCTGCCGGAACTGCTGAGGACCGGCCAGGCCCAGGGCCTGTCGACCGTCGCCCTGCTCCGCTCCCCCGAACAGGCCCGCTCGCACTGGACACAACAGCTCCGGACGCCCAGCAGCCTGTGAGGAGCGGACGTCAGGGCCGCGTCACCGCGTACTCCAGCTCGCGCGCCGTCGGATCGCCCGGCATCGGCACCGTCTCCCCGGTCGGCACGAAGCCGAATCGCCGGTAGAAGGCGGCGGCACGCGGATTGTCCTCGTGCACATACAGCCGTACGCGCTCCAGCCGCGGCTTCTCCAGCGACCACGACCAGTCCACGGCCGCCCGGAACAGCGCGTCGGCCACACCCGATCCCCGCGCCTCCGGCCGCACGAACACCCCGACCAGATGCCCCTGGTTGACCGCCGCCGGCTCACCGAACCGCGCCTCGACGTCCGGCCCCTCCACCAGCACGGTCACCGATCCCGCCCACGAGCCGTCGGGGCCCTCGGCGACGAACTGCCGCACCTCGCCCGCGCCGTCCTCGGAGGCCCCCAGCGTCCGCTCCCGCCACGCCTCGTCGGAGCGCTTCAGCCCCTGCTCGTACGTCTCCAGGAACGCCACCGGGGCAGCCGGATCCTGCAGGGCGGCCAGCCGCAGCTCCTTCACCGACCGCCACTCGTCGGCACGCACCGGCCGTATCACATAGTCCATGCTCCGATCCTGACCCGCACGCCCACGACCGCGCAAACGCATTCGCCCGCCGGGCCCGGCCCTGCACGCCCCCGGCCTGTGGGCCTCGGCCACACTGGATCGCGGCGGCCGCACAGCTGCGGCGCCGGGACGCACGACCCGTACGCAGCGCGAGGCCGGGGGGGCTACGAGTGACGGACGACGCCACGGACCAGGGGCTCGCACCCGCCACCCCGCTCACCGGGCACCTACAGCGCCTGTTCCAGCGCATACGCGCCTTCGACCGCCGCCGGCCGGCCGTCTGGAACGGCACCCTCACCACGTGCTGGGTGCTGTTCGCCGTCCTCGACGTCTCCACCGGCGGCTGGCGCACGGTCGCCGTCGACCCGCACGTGGCGGGGCCACTGGTGTTCACGATGAGCGTGGCGTTCTCCGCACCGCTGCTGTGGCGCCGCACCCACCCGCTGCTCGTGCTGGCCTTCATGGCCCCGTTCTCCCTCGTCAACGTATGGACCGGCGCGGCCGTCCAGGCGTCGTTGCTCCAGGAGATCGTGGTCTTCAACATCGCCGTACGACTCCCGATGCGCACCCTGGCCTGGTCCGGCGCGCTGCTCGCCACCCCCCTGGTAACTACCCCGATGCGGTTCCCGGACGACTGGGACCGGCTGCTGCTCCCGCACGTCTGGATGTTCGCCATCGCCGCCCTCGCGGGCATCCTGGTGCGTACGCGCAAGGAGTACACGGAGGCCCTCGTCGACCGGGCCGACCGGCTGGAACGCGAGCGCGACCAGCAGGCCCGCCTCGCCGCCGCCGCCGAACGGACCCGGATCGCCCGGGAGATGCACGACATCATCGGCCACAACCTCTCCGTCATCACGGGCCTGGCCGACGGTGGCTCGTACGCCGCTGCCCGTAGTCCGGAGCGCGCCGCCCAGGCGCTGGAGGCCATCGGCACCACCGGCCGTCAGGCCCTCGCCGAACTCCGCCGCCTGCTGGGGGTGTTGCGGGACCAGCCGGAGGACGCCGACCGCACCCCGCAGCCCACCCTCGACGACATCGACGCGCTGCTGGAGGGCGTACGCCGGGCGGGCCTGCCGGTGCGCCTGCGTGTGCAAGGGGCGCCTCCGACCCGTCCGCCCACCCCTGGACGGCAGTTGACGGCCTACCGGGTGGTGCAGGAGTCCTTGACCAACACCCTGAAACACGCGCCCCCTTCACCGTCGCTCACGGCCGAGGTCACCCTGGCCTACCGGCCCGGCACGCTCGAAGCCCTCATCACGGACAATGGCACCCCGCGCCCGGCCGAGGGCACACCCCATGGCACCGGGCAGGGCATCACCGGGATGCGCGCACGCGCGTCCCTGTACGACGGCACACTCGAAGCCGGACCGTCGACCGAACCCGGCTGGCAGGTACGGCTCCGGCTCCCCTTGGAGGACACCCCCTCGTGACGACCGTGCTCATCGCGGACGACCAGCCGATGCAACGTTTCGGCTTCCGCATGCTGCTGGAGAGCCAGGACGACATGACGATCGTCGGCGAGGCCGCCAACGGCCACGAAGCGCTCCAGCTCGCCGCCCGGCACCAGCCGGACGTGGCGTTGATGGACATCCGCATGCCACTGCTGGACGGCATAGAGGCGACCCGCCGGATCATCAGGGCCGGTTCCCGCACTCGCGTCCTGATCGTCACGACGTTCGACCTCGACCGGTATGCGTACGACGGGCTCCGCGCCGGGGCCAGCGGGTTCCTCATCAAGGACGCGCTGCCGGAGGAACTGCTCGCCGGCATCCGGGCCGTGGCGAGCGGCGACGCGGTGGTCGCACCGAGCCTGACCCGCCGTCTCCTGGACGCGTACGTACAACACCTGCCGGCCGCTCCGGGGCAACCGGCCGTGCAGGACGCGCGCATCGCCGGCCTGACGAGCCGCGAGCGAGAGATCCTCACGGTCATCGGCCAGGGCTGGACCAATTCCGAGATCTCCGAGCGCCTGCACCTGGCCGAATCGACGGTGAAGACCCATATCTCCCGCATCCTCGCGAAGACCGGTGCCAGAGACCGCGTGCAGGCGGTGATCCTGGCGTACGACACCCGCCTCGTCACCCCGGGCTGAAACGCAGAAAAGCCCCGTGCCAATGGCACGGGGCTTTCCCACAATGATTGTTCGGCGGCGTCCTACTCTCCCACAGGGTCCCCCCTGCAGTACCATCGGCGCTGAAAGGCTTAGCTTCCGGGTTCGGAATGTAACCGGGCGTTTCCCTAACGCAATGACCACCGAAACACTATGAAATTAACCAACACCGGATAATGACACGGCTGTTCGTTATTTCAGAACTAACACAGTGGACGCGAGCAACTGAGGACAAGCCCTCGGCCTATTAGTACCAGTCAGCTCCACCCGTTACCGGGCTTCCACATCTGGCCTATCAACCCAGTCGTCTACTGGGAGCCTTAACCCTTCAAGAGGGTGGGAATACTCATCTCGAAGCAGGCTTCCCGCTTAGATGCTTTCAGCGGTTATCCTTTCCGAACGTAGCCAACCAGCCATGCCCTTGGCAGAACAACTGGCACACCAGAGGTTCGTCCGTCCCGGTCCTCTCGTACTAGGGACAGCCCTTCTCAATATTCCTACGCGCACAGCGGATAGGGACCGAACTGTCTCACGACGTTCTAAACCCAGCTCGCGTACCGCTTTAATGGGCGAACAGCCCAACCCTTGGGACCGACTCCAGCCCCAGGATGCGACGAGCCGACATCGAGGTGCCAAACCATCCCGTCGATATGGACTCTTGGGGAAGATCAGCCTGTTATCCCCGGGGTACCTTTTATCCGTTGAGCGACAGCGCTTCCACAAGCCACTGCCGGATCACTAGTCCCGACTTTCGTCCCTGCTCGACCCGTCGGTCTCACAGTCAAGCTCCCTTGTGCACTTACACTCAACACCTGATTGCCAACCAGGCTGAGGGAACCTTTGGGCGCCTCCGTTACTCTTTAGGAGGCAACCGCCCCAGTTAAACTACCCATCAGACACTGTCCCTGATCCGGATCACGGACCCAGGTTAGACATCCAGCACGACCAGAGTGGTATTTCAACGACGACTCCACAACCACTGGCGTGGCCGCTTCAAAGTCTCCCACCTATCCTACACAAGCCGAACCGAACACCAATATCAAACTATAGTAAAGGTCCCGGGGTCTTTCCGTCCTGCTGCGCGAAACGAGCATCTTTACTCGTAGTGCAATTTCACCGGGCCTATGGTTGAGACAGTCGAGAAGTCGTTACGCCATTCGTGCAGGTCGGAACTTACCCGACAAGGAATTTCGCTACCTTAGGATGGTTATAGTTACCACCGCCGTTTACTGGCGCTTAAGTTCTCAGCTTCGCCACCCCGAAAGGCAGCTAACCGGTCCCCTTAACGTTCCAGCACCGGGCAGGCGTCAGTCCGTATACATCGCCTTACGGCTTCGCACGGACCTGTGTTTTTAGTAAACAGTCGCTTCTCGCTGGTCTCTGCGGCCACCCCCAGCTCACGGAGTAAATCCGATCACCAGTGATGGCCCCCTTCTCCCGAAGTTACGGGGGCATTTTGCCGAGTTCCTTAACCATAGTTCACCCGAACGCCTCGGTATTCTCTACCTGACCACCTGAGTCGGTTTAGGGTACGGGCCGCCATGAAACTCGCTAGAGGCTTTTCTCGACAGCATAGGATCATCCACTTCACCACAATCGGCTCGGCATCAGGTCTCAGCCTTAATGTGTGACGGATTTACCTACCACACGGCCTACACCCTTACCCCGGGACAACCACCGCCCGGGCTGGACTACCTTCCTGCGTCACCCCATCGCTTACCTACTACCACCTTGGTTCGTCGGCTCCACCACTACCCTCAACTCCGAAGAGATCGGGCCGGCTTCACGGACTTAGCATTAATGGGCTCAGTACTGGGCGTTTCAAAGCGGGTACCGGAATATCAACCGGTTGTCCATCGACTACGCCTGTCGGCCTCGCCTTAGGTCCCGACTTACCCTGGGCAGATCAGCTTGACCCAGGAACCCTTAGTCAATCGGCGCACACGTTTCTCACGTGTGTATCGCTACTCATGCCTGCATTCTCACTCGTGAACCGTCCACAACTCGCTTCCGCGGCTGCTTCACCCGGCACACGACGCTCCCCTACCCATCCCAGCAGGCGTTGGCCCTTAATGCTGGAATGACACGACTTCGGCGGTACGCTTGAGCCCCGCTACATTGTCGGCGCGGAATCACTTGACCAGTGAGCTATTACGCACTCTTTCAAGGGTGGCTGCTTCTAAGCCAACCTCCTGGTTGTCTCTGCGACTCCACATCCTTTCCCACTTAGCGTACGCTTAGGGGCCTTAGTCGATGCTCTGGGCTGTTTCCCTCTCGACCATGGAGCTTATCCCCCACAGTCTCACTGCCGCGCTCTCACTTACCGGCATTCGGAGTTTGGCTAAGGTCAGTAACCCGGTAGGGCCCATCGCCTATCCAGTGCTCTACCTCCGGCAAGAAACACACGACGCTGCACCTAAATGCATTTCGGGGAGAACCAGCTATCACGGAGTTTGATTGGCCTTTCACCCCTAACCACAGGTCATCCCCCAGGTTTTCAACCCTGGTGGGTTCGGTCCTCCACGAAGTCTTACCTCCGCTTCAACCTGCCCATGGCTAGATCACTCCGCTTCGGGTCTTGAGCGCGCTACTGAATCGCCCTATTCGGACTCGCTTTCGCTACGGCTTCCCCACACGGGTTAACCTCGCAACACACCGCAAACTCGCAGGCTCATTCTTCAAAAGGCACGCAGTCACGACTGCATGTGCAAGCACATACAGCGACGCTCCCACGGCTTGTAGGCACACGGTTTCAGGTACTATTTCACTCCGCTCCCGCGGTACTTTTCACCATTCCCTCACGGTACTATCCGCTATCGGTCACCAGGGAATATTTAGGCTTAACGGGTGGTCCCGCCAGATTCACACGGGATTTCTCGGGCCCCGTGCTACTTGGGTGTCTCTCAAACAAGCCGCTGATGTTTCAGCTACGGGGGTCTTACCCTCTACGCCGGACCTTTCGCATGTCCTTCGCCTACATCAACGGTTTCTGACTCGTCTCACAGCCGGCAGACTGTGAAAGAGAGATCCCACAACCCCGCATACGCAACCCCTGCCGGGTATCACACGTATACGGTTTGGCCTGATCCAGTTTCGCTCGCCACTACTCCCGGAATCACGGTTGTTTTCTCTTCCTGAGGGTACTGAGATGTTTCACTTCCCCTCGTTCCCTCCACACTGCCTATGTGTTCAGCAGCGGGTGACAGCCCATGACGACTGCCGGGTTTCCCCATTCGGAAACCCCCGGATCAAAGTCTGGTTGACGACTCCCCGGGGACTATCGTGGCCTCCCACGTCCTTCATCGGTTCCTGGTGCCAAGGCATCCACCGTGCGCCCTTAAAAACTTGGCCACAGATGCTCGCGTCCACTGTGCAGTTCTCAAACAACGACCAGCCACCCATCACCCCACCCTTAACCAGGTGAGTGCACTGGGGCCGGCAACCGAAGGACGACCATGACGGCCGTACCTTCAGATACCCAACAGCGTGCCCGACCCAGCCCATTCACCTACACGTTCCACGCCGAAGCAGTACTAGTTAAGACTCATATGCTGTGCCGAGTAGTCAACGTTCCACCCATGAGCTACCAGCACCGAACATTCGCCGGTGTTCTGGCCTCTGACCAAGCAAGGCTTGGTAAGAAGTGCTCCTTAGAAAGGAGGTGATCCAGCCGCACCTTCCGGTACGGCTACCTTGTTACGACTTCGTCCCAATCGCCAGTCCCACCTTCGACAGCTCCCTCCCACAAGGGGTTGGGCCACCGGCTTCGGGTGTTACCGACTTTCGTGACGTGACGGGCGGTGTGTACAAGGCCCGGGAACGTATTCACCGCAGCAATGCTGATCTGCGATTACTAGCAACTCCGACTTCATGGGGTCGAGTTGCAGACCCCAATCCGAACTGAGACCGGCTTTTTGAGATTCGCTCCGCCTCACGGCATCGCAGCTCATTGTACCGGCCATTGTAGCACGTGTGCAGCCCAAGACATAAGGGGCATGATGACTTGACGTCGTCCCCACCTTCCTCCGAGTTGACCCCGGCAGTCTCCTGTGAGTCCCCATCACCCCGAAGGGCATGCTGGCAACACAGAACAAGGGTTGCGCTCGTTGCGGGACTTAACCCAACATCTCACGACACGAGCTGACGACAGCCATGCACCACCTGTACACCGACCACAAGGGGGGCACCATCTCTGATGCTTTCCGGTGTATGTCAAGCCTTGGTAAGGTTCTTCGCGTTGCGTCGAATTAAGCCACATGCTCCGCTGCTTGTGCGGGCCCCCGTCAATTCCTTTGAGTTTTAGCCTTGCGGCCGTACTCCCCAGGCGGGGAACTTAATGCGTTAGCTGCGGCACCGACGACGTGGAATGTCGCCAACACCTAGTTCCCAACGTTTACGGCGTGGACTACCAGGGTATCTAATCCTGTTCGCTCCCCACGCTTTCGCTCCTCAGCGTCAGTAATGGCCCAGAGATCCGCCTTCGCCACCGGTGTTCCTCCTGATATCTGCGCATTTCACCGCTACACCAGGAATTCCGATCTCCCCTACCACACTCTAGCCTGCCCGTATCGACTGCAGACCCGGGGTTAAGCCCCGGGCTTTCACAACCGACGTGACAAGCCGCCTACGAGCTCTTTACGCCCAATAATTCCGGACAACGCTTGCGCCCTACGTATTACCGCGGCTGCTGGCACGTAGTTAGCCGGCGCTTCTTCTGCAGGTACCGTCACTTTCGCTTCTTCCCTGCTGAAAGAGGTTTACAACCCGAAGGCCGTCATCCCTCACGCGGCGTCGCTGCATCAGGCTTTCGCCCATTGTGCAATATTCCCCACTGCTGCCTCCCGTAGGAGTCTGGGCCGTGTCTCAGTCCCAGTGTGGCCGGTCGCCCTCTCAGGCCGGCTACCCGTCGTCGCCTTGGTAGGCCATTACCCCACCAACTAGCTGATAGGCCGCGGGCTCATCCTTCACCGCCGGAGCTTTCAACCTTCCTCCAGGAGGAGGAAAGTATTATCCGGTATTAGACCCCGTTTCCAGGGCTTGTCCCAGAGTGAAGGGCAGATTGCCCACGTGTTACTCACCCGTTCGCCACTAATCCACCCCGAAGGGCTTCATCGTTCGACTTGCATGTGTTAAGCACGCCGCCAGCGTTCGTCCTGAGCCAGGATCAAACTCTCCGTGAATGTTTTCCCGTAATCGGGGAACACATCACGAGAGCGGAACAACAAAGGTCGGAATAAGACCCGTTGTCCACTGCGTCCTCGCTGTGTTTTTGCCTGCCCAGTCAATGACTCGACAGGACTTTCAAAGGAACCACCAACCTGCCGAAGCAGGCCGGGGTATCAACATATCTGGCGTTGACTTTTGGCACGCTGTTGAGTTCTCAAGGAACGGACGCTTCCTTTGTACTCACCCTCTCGGGCTTTCCTCCGGGCGCTTCCCTTCGGTCTTGCGTTTCCGACTCTATCAGACTCTTTCGTGTCTGATTCCCGGTCGAAGCGGGTCAAGCGATTTTCGCTTTCCAGTTCTTCGCTTTCGCGTTTCCCTTTCCGGCGAGTCCGACTCTATCAGATCCTTTCGGGCCTGATTCCCAGTCAGCGGGGCTTGTCCTCCCGGCCGTTGGGCCGTTCCGACGTCCAAAACTCTAGCGGATTTTCCCGGCGGCTCATAATCGGGCCTTCGAAATGAATTTCGGCATGCCGAAATTTTTCCCGAACGGGAGATCGTGCTGAGTTTGGTTTGCCGCAGATGCGGCGGGATCGGTTGCCGCGGAACTCTCGGGCTCCGTGGCAACCCGGAGAACCTTACGGATCACGGAGGGGCGTGTCAACCCCCTCCTCGGCCCGCCCGATCGTGCGGTTCAGTCCAGGTCGGTGAGGCGGCCGCCGGCGTCCGGCTGGGCGTGCTCCACCCTGCGCAGCAGCCGGGTCAGCATCTCGCCGAGCACCCCTCGCTCCTCGCCCCCGAGGTCCTGGAGCAGGTCCGCCTCGAAGTCGGTGGCCATCCGCATCGCTTCGAGCCACTTCGTACGTCCCTCGTCCGTCAGCTCGACGATGACGCGGACGCGGTTGTTCTCGTCCCGGTCGCGGGTCACCAGCCCCTCGCCGGCCATGCGGTCGATGCGGTGCGTCATCGCGGCCGGAGTGAGGCCGAGCCGCTTGGCGAGCTCGCCAGGACCCAGTCGGTACGGCTCGCCGCCCAGGACGAGGGTCTTGAGGACCTCCCACTCCGCGTTGCTGATGCCGAGCGCGGCGAGCTGTCTCCCGTACGCGACGTTCATCCGGCGGTTCAGCCGGCCCAGGGCGGAGACGACCTGTTCGACCTGGGGGTCCAGGTCGCGGTACTCGCGCTGGTAGGCGGCGATCTGCTCGTCGAGGCTCGGCTCCTCGAGTCCGGGCTCGGTGGTGTCAGACATGGCGCGCAGTATGACACGCCACCCATAGCCGTCGAAGTCCTTCGGGTCGTAGTGTTCACTATCTAACTTTAGTGATAAAGTCTTCGGGTTCGAGTCGTTCGGTTGGAACGACTCTCAGGTTTCGAGAGCTTGAGGAAGGTGAGTGTGACCAGGGAAATGGGCGCAGCACTGCGGCGGATCCAGCTGGGCAGCGCGCTGAGCGCGTTCGGGCTCGGGTTCACCGTTCCGTATCTGTACGTCTACGTGGCGCAGGTACGGGATCTGGGCGCCGGTACGGCCGGGATCGTGCTGGCGGTCTTCGCGATGGCGGCGCTCGCCGTCCTGCCGTTCACCGGCCGGGCGATCGACCGTCGCGGCCCGTTGCCCGTGCTGGTCGCCGCCTCGGTCGCCGCTTCCCTCGGTGCCGTCGCGCTCGGGCTGTCCTCGCAGGTCACCGCAGCCGTTCTGTCGGCGGCGGTGCTCGGTGCGGGCACCGCCGTCATGCAGCCGGCACTCGCCACCATGCTCGTCCGGTGCACCGGCGCCGCCACCCGTACGCGGGCCTTCGCCATGCAGTTCTTCCTGCAGAACCTGGGCCTCGGCATCGGCGGTCTGGTCGGCGGCCAGATCGTCGACACCAGCAGCCCGGCGTCGTTCACGCTGCTGTTCCTGATCGAAGCCGTGATGTTCCTGGTGCTCGGTGCCATCGCGGCGACCGTGCGGATGCCGCGTACCCCCGTGGTCGCGCCGGAGGCGGCGGCCGGGGCACCGGCCGCGGGGGGCGGGCTGCGGGCGCTGCTCTCGCACCGGGCGATGGTGCAGCTGTGCGTGCTGGGCTTCGTGCTGTTCTTCGCCTGCTACGGGCAGTTCGAGTCCGGGCTCGCGGCCTACGGCACCGAGGCCGCCGGGATCGAGCCCTCCACGCTCGGTATCGCGCTGGCCGCCAACACCGCCGTCATCGTCGTCGCCCAGTTCGTGGTGCTGCGTCTCGTGGAGCGCCGCCGGCGCACCCGGGTCATCGCCGCCGTCGGTCTGATCTGGGCGTTCGCCTGGATCGTGGCGGGTTACGCGGGCCTCGGGCACGGCAGCCAGACCATGGCGACGGCCGCGATGATCTCGACGTACGCGCTGTTCGGGCTCGGCGAGTCCATGCTGTCGCCGACCGTCGCGCCGCTGGTCGCGGACCTGGCGCCGGAGTCGATGGTGGGCCAGTACAACTCGGCGTTCGCCCTGTGCAAGCAGCTCGCCCTTGCGGTCGGGCCCGCCGTCGGCGGTCCGATGGGGGCCTCGCTGCACGGTCCGTACATCGTGACGTTCGTGCTGTTCTCGCTGGGCATCACCGCGCTCGCGCTGCGGCTCGGCCGACGGCTCACTCCCGTACAGGACCAGCCCTCGCTCGCGCGGGTGCCGTCGCGGGTGGTCGCCGTTTCGGTGCCGGAGAGCGCGCCGGCCCCGGTGGCCGCCGCGCGCTGACCGCGCGCGCTACTGCGGCAGGGCGAACTCGCACCACACCGCCTTGCCGCCGCCCGGCGTGCGGCGGCTGCCCCACGACGTGGCGATCGACTCGACGATGGTGATGCCCCGGCCCGCCTCGTCCGCCGGGTCCGCGCGGCGGCGGCGCGGCAGGTGGTCGTCCCCGTCCGTCACCTCGATGATCAGGCGGCGGTCGGTGCGGCGCAGGCCCAGACGCATGGGCGGGGTGCCGTGCTGGAGGGAGTTGGCGACCAGCTCCCCGGCGGCGAGCACCCCGAGATCGCACAGCTCCACCGGGAAACGCCACGAGGCGAGCACCCCCGTCGCGAAGGCACGCGCGCGGGGTGCCGCCTCGATGCCGCCGAGCAGGTCGAGCGAGGCGTTGTGGAACAGCTCGGCGGCGGCGCCCGTGCGGGCGGGGTGCTGCACGACCAGGACCGCCACGTCGTCGTCGTGCTCGGCGGTGACGTTGAGGGAGCGGATCAGCCGGTCGCACACGACCTGCGGTGCGCCCTTCGCACCGGACAGCGCACGCTCCAGCGCGGCCACGCCCTCGTCGATGTCCTCGCTGCGGCGCTCGACCAGCCCGTCCGTGTAGAGGACGGCGGTGGAACCCGGCGGCAACGGGATCGTGCCCGAGGTGTGGAGCCAGCCGCCCGTCCCCAGCGGCGGGCCGATCGGGTCCTCCGCACGGCGGACCGTGCCGTCCTCGTCGCGCACGAGGATCGGCAGATGGCCGGCGGAGGAGTAGACGAGCAGTCCCTCGTTGGGGTCGTGCACGGCGTACGCGCAGGTGGCGATCTGGCTGGCGTCGATCTCGGCGGCGAGTCCGTCGAGCAGCTGGAGGACCTCGTGCGGCGGGAGGTCGAGGCGGGCGTAGGCCCGTACGGCGGTGCGCAGCTGGCCCATCACGGCGGCGGCGCGCACCCCGCGCCCCATGACGTCCCCGATGACCAGCGCGGTGCGGCCCGCGCCGAGCGTGATGACGTCGTACCAGTCGCCGCCGACCGCGGCGTCCGTGCCGCCCGGCTGGTAGGTGGCGGCGATCCGCAGGTCGTCGGGCTGTTCCAGCTCCTGCGGGAGCAGAGAGCGCTGGAGCGTGACGGCGGTCTCGCGGTGGCGGCCCTCGCTGGTGCGCAGCCGCTCGGCGGCCTCGGCGTGGTCGGTGACGTCGGCCGCGTACACGAGGACTCCGGCGTCGCGGCCCTTCTCCTTGTCGGGGCGCACGGGGGTGCAGGTCACGGTGTACGAGCGGCCGTCGGCGGCCTTGCGGGACTTGACCGTGCGCGGCGTCCCGCTGCGCAGGACCTGGTCCATGAGGGGGAGCAGGCCGATCTCGGTCAGCTCGGGCATCGCGTCGGCTGCCGGGGCGCCGCAGGGGCGGGGGCCGAATGCGGCGGTGTAGGCGTCGTTGACGTAGGCGATGTGGTGGCCGGGGCCGTGCACCAGGGCGACGAGGGCGGGCAGCCGGCCCAGGATGTCGCGGGCGGAGAGGTCCTCCAGGTCGGGCGCCGAGGGCAGGGGGACGCCGGCGGGCCCGTCCTGCGGCGGGCCGGTGCCCGCTTCGGCTCTGCTGTACTCGGCGCGGGCCGCCGGTACGGAGCTGTGGTCCTCCCGGGCGGCGCGACGCTGCGTACCGGGGAGGCGGGCGCTCCAACGCGTGAAGTTCACGGAATTTCTGGCCTCGTGTGTCGGTCTGGTCCGCTCGGGCGGGTGCTTCGTCTGCCGGGGCGTCGGGCGCGTTCCCGCGCTCCTGGGGAGGTCTTCGCTGGTCACTGTCGGTTGCTGCCGGCCGGGTCACTCTGTGCAGATGTGGGCCCACCCATGGTCACACGTCCAGTGTGTCGGACCCTACTGACAGTCGTCCCCGTCGGGCCGCGGCTGCCGCCCCGCGGCGAGTTCGAACTCGGCCCTGGGGTGCTCCAGGGAGCCCAGGGAGACGATTTCGCGTTTGAAGAGGCCGGCGAGCGTCCATTCGGCCAGGACGCGTGCCTTCCGGTTGAAGGTGGGGACGCGGCTGAGGTGGTACATGCGGTGTATCAGCCAGGCCGGATAGCCCTTGAGCCTGCGTCCGTAGATGTGCGCGACGCCCTTGTGCAGCCCGAGCGAGGCGACGGATCCCGCGTAGCTGTGCCGGTATTCGGTGAGCGGTGCGCCGTCGAGCGCGGCGACGACGTTGTCGGCGAGGACCTTGGCCTGTCGGACGGCGTGCTGGGCATTGGGCGCGGTCGTCCGGCCGGTTTCACCGGCGGTGAGGTCGGGTACGGCTGCGGCGTCGCCCGCGGACCAGGCGTGCTCGGTCCCCTCGACGGTGAGCCGGGCCGTGCAGCGCAGCCTGCCCCGTTCGTCGAGGGGGAGGCCGGTGGCGGCGAGCAACGGGGCGGGTTTGACGCCGGCCGTCCACACCAGGGTGCGGGTGGGGAAGCGGGAGCCGTCGCTGAGGACGGCGATCCGGTCCTCGCAGGAGTCGAGCCGGGTGTCGAGGCGTACGTCGATGTTGCGGCCGCGCAGTTCCCGTACCGCGTACCGTCCCAGGGATTCGCCGACCTCGGGCAGGATGCGGCCGGTGGCCTCGACGAGGATCCACTTCAGGTCCTCGGCCTTGATGTTGTGGTAGTACCGCGAGGTGTAGCGGGCCATGTCCTCCAGCTCCGCGAGCGCCTCCACGCCCGCGTAGCCGCCGCCGACGAAGACGAAGGTCAGGGCGGCGTCACGGACGGCGGGGTCGCGGGTGGCGGAGGCGATGTCCATCTGCTCGATGACGTGGTTGCGGAGCCCGATGGCCTCCTCGATCGTCTTGAAACCCACGCCGTGGTCGGCGAGCCCGGGGACGGGCAGGGTGCGCGAGACGGAGCCGGGCGCGAGGACGATCTCGTCGTACTCGATCTCCAGGGCGCCGGTGCCGTCCTCGCCGCTGGCCAGGGTGGTGACGGTGGCGGTCCGCTTGGAGTGGTCGATGCTCCGGGCCTCGCCGATGACGATGGTGCAGTGCGGCAGGACCCTGCGCAGCGGTACGACGACATGGCGCGGTGAGATCGAGCCGGCGGCGGCTTCGGGGAGGAACGGCTGATACGTCATATAGGGCTCGGGCGCGACCACGACGATCTCGGCCTCGCCGCTTCTCAGCCGCTGCTTCAGCTTCCGCTGGAGACGCAGCGCTGTGTACATCCCGACGTAGCCTCCGCCGACGACGAGAACGCGCGTCGCCGGCGGGGGGCCGGGGGGCGTACCCCCGGAAGCTGAAGCCATCACCACCCCATGACGCAACGTGTACCGGAGTTTGTCCACAGCCCCGGCAAATTGTGTGACCGGAGGTTGCCGACGGGCCGTTGGTGCCGGGTGGGCCATTGATGCGCGAGTCCCGCAGGTCAGGCATTGCGCTACGGGGCAAGGTCCGGGGCCAAGTGGTGATCAACCGGTCCTTGCTCCGATCGGGGGGCGCTCCGGGCGGAACTGCCCTCTTCTGAATTGACCCTCGCTCAACTATGTTCGTATGTCGTCGGGGTGTCGGACGGTGACAATCGGTCCACCTCGACTGACACGGCGGGAGTCTCCGGGGGGAGACGTCATAACCGGGGGAACAGTTATGGATATTCAGGAATCGCATTGGCCGACCACTGCTGTCGCGCCTGAAGGAAACGGACACATCGGGGCAGTTGGCACCCTCAACGGGGTGGCAGGCACCACGGCGCCGGCACCTCAGACCACGGTGGGCGCACTGGGCAACGGCGTCGGGTCCGCATCCGCGCATGCGCGGTCGGCCCCGCTGCGGGTGGATGCGCAGCGCAATCTGGAACACGTACTGCGCGCCGCGCGCGAGGTGTTCGGGGAGCTGGGGTACGGCGCCCCGATGGAGGACGTGGCCCGTCGGGCCAGGGTCGGTGTCGGCACGGTCTACCGCCGCTTCCCCAGCAAGGACGTGCTGGTGCGCCGGATAGCCGAGGAGGAGACCTCCCGGCTGACCGACCAGGCACGGTCCGCGCTCGGCCAGGAGGACGAGCCGTGGTCGGCGCTCTCGCGCTTCCTGCGGACCTCCGTGGCCTCGGGTGCGGGGCGGCTCCTTCCTCCGCAGATACTGCGGGTCGGTGTGGAGGCCGAGGACTCGGTCGTAACCGGCGAGGCCGAGGAGTCCGTGGGGGACGAGCCGCGGGTGCCCCAGCAGCGGCAGGAGGCAGGCACGGCCGCACGCCGGGTGACCGGGCAGCAGTCCGCCCCGGAGACCGGCGGCGAGGACCTGGGCGCCGGTGCGGCCGAGTTGCTGGAGGTCGTGGGACGGCTGGTCGACCGCGCGCGGACCTCGGGCGAGCTGCGCCGCGATGTGACGGTGTCGGACGTGCTGCTGGTCATCGCGACGGCGGCCCCTTCGCTGCCGGACGCGGCTCAGCAGGCGGCGGCCTCGTCCCGGCTGCTGGACATCCTGCTGGAGGGGCTGCGCTCACGGCCGGAGTGAGGGACACCGGGTGCGGGGCGGGGCCGCGGTGCCCCTCCCGCGCCCGCCGCATGTCAACCCAACCGGTCGCTCCTTCCCCGAAGGAGTGCCCCGTAGTGCTCACGCTCGGAGAGAACGCCCCGGATGAGTGGTTGGCAGGACTGGAGGCCCGCCGCATCGGCGCTCTGTGGCACGCTTGCCCGGTATTCAGGGTCCGATGGCGCATACGGGGGCGTCCGCGATGAGCGGTGACGGGCAGAGGGAAGAGTCGTACGACGGTGTGTCCACCGCCGGCGGCGGTACGGAGCCGGCCGGCTCGTCCGGGCACCAGGTGCCGAGCCAGACCGGTCCCGGCCACCAGGCCGACCAGGACGACGCAGGCGGAACGGTCCTGCCGGGGCCCTGGCCGCCCGCGCCGGTCGAGGACGGCGGTGCGCCGGGTGCCTCCGGGAGCCCCGGAGCGGGCCCCGCCGAGGCGATTCCCGCCGTGCCGATGCAGCGGGCGGGGCGCGGCTCCGGTTCCGTGGACGGTGCCGCCGCGGGTCCGTCGGACGCGCAGCTGATCCAGCGCATGCGCGAGGGCGACGACCTCGCGTACGACGAGCTGTTCCGGCGCCACGCGCAGGCCGTGCGCCGCTACGCCCGCACCTGCTGCCGGGACGCGCACACCGCGGACGACCTGACGGCCGAGGTCTTCGCCCGGACCCTGCAAGCGGTACGGGGCGGCAAGGGGCCCGAGGAGGCGGTGCGCGCCTACCTGATGACGGCGGTCCGGCATGTGGCCGCCGCCTGGACGAAGACCGCGAAGCGCGAGCACCTGGTCGACGACTTCGCCGCGTTCGCCGCCCAGGCCGCGCGGTCGTCGGAGATGTCGGACGCGGACACCCTCGACCTCGGCGCGGATGTGCTGGCGATGCACGAGGCCGAGCAGACCATGGCCATGCGGGCCTTCCGCAGCCTCCCCGAGCGCTGGCAGGCGGTCCTGTGGCACACCACCGTCGAGGAGGAGTCGCCCAGCGACATCGCCCCGCTCTTCGGGCTGACCGCGAACGCCACCTCGGTCCTGGCCAGCCGCGCCCGTGAAGGGCTCAAGCAGGCCTACCTCCAGGCCCATGTGAGCCAGGCGCTCACCGCGGGCGGCGACTGCGCGCGGTACGCCGACCGGCTCGGCGCGTATGCCCGGGGCGGGTTGCGGATGCGGGCGGAGCGCGGGCTGCGGGGGCATCTGGACGAGTGCGCGAAGTGCCGGGTGGCGGCGGGCGAGCTGGCCCACGTCAACGCCGGTATCCCCGCGCTGCTTCCGGTCGCGGTCATCGGCTGGTTCGCCGCGGGGTACGCCCTCAAGGCCGCCGGGATCGTGGCGGGAGGCGCCGCCGGGGCCGCCGGGGCGGGTGCCGCGGCGGCGGCGACCGGAGGGGGCTCCTCCGCCGGCTCGGCCGGTGGTGCGGCGGCCTCCGAGGGGCTCGGCGCCCCGGCCAAGGCCGGAATCGCCGCGGCGGTCGCCGTCGCGGCGGCGGCCGGGCTCGTCTGGGCGCTGGTGGGCGACGACAGCCCCCGGCCCGAGGCCAAGCCTGCCGCCAGGCCCCCGGCCGTGGCGCCCGCGGTGCCCTCGCCGACACCGCCGAAGCCCACACCCCCGAAGCCCGAACCGACTCCGCCGGCGCCCGCGCCGCCGGCCCCCACACCGCCGGAGCCCACTCCCACCCCGACGCCCACTCCGACACCGACGCCCACACCGACTCCTACGCCCACTCCCACGCCGACCCCGACTCCGCCGCCGGAGTCCACTCCGCCGCCTCCTCCGACTCCGCCCCCGACCACACCGCCTCCCGCGCCGGCGCCGGAGGTCTACCAGGTCAGCGAGATGGACTACACCCTTTTCGGCGACCACACCTCGCCCGAGGTGGTGCTCGGTGAGAGCGGCTGGGTCTGGCAGCGCTCCGGCATGTCGATCGGCGGTTCGCGGTACGCCCACGGGGTCACGGTCAACAGCCGTTCCTCGGTGGTCATCCAGCTGAACCGTCAGTGCACCCGGTACGAGGCGATGGTGGGGGTCGACGACCTCACGATGGGGCTCGGTGCGGTGCGGTTCTCGGTGTACGGCGGGGACGGCACGCGGCTGTGGCAGTCCCCGGTGGTGCGCGGCGACGACCCCGCCGTGCCGGTCGGCGTGAACGTAGCGGGGCAGCGGCGGATCCGGCTGGTCGTGGAGCCGGAGCAGCCGTTCGGCGGAGTCGCCCTCGCGGACTGGGCCGATTCACGCATCAGCTGCCGCTGAGCGCGGTGACCGGGAGCGGCCGAGGCGGCCCCGCTGCCGGTGCCGCCCGGCTCACGGCAGGTCCGCGACGATGCCCTCCAGCAGACCGATGACGTCGTCGAGGGTCAGCCCGCCGCCCGCGGTCCGCTCCTCCTCGTAGCGCGCGGGGCCCAGCGCCTCGCGGCACAGGCGCTCGGCCGCGTCGACCTCGGCCTGCTCCCCCTCGGTCCTCGGGCCCGACGTCCGCCGCCACTCGTCGGCGGCGGTGAGGATGCGGACCGCGGCCGCGTGGTGGCCCAGCTCGGCGATGACGGCCGCCGCGCCATCGGCCAGGTTCCCCGTGACGATCTCGGCGCACTGGGCCCCCTTCCCCGCGACCAGGGACGCGGTCAGCTCGCGCGCCCCGGCGACGAGGCCGCCGTCCGGTCCGGGCTCGTGCACGGCGATCCGGGCCGAGAGGCCGCTCATCGCCACGGTGAAGTGCGACGGCGGACCGCCGCGGCCGGCCTCCTCCAGGGCGTTGCCGAGCAGCCGCCGGGCGTCCGCGATGTCGCCCCGGTAGTACGCCATGGTGGCGCGCAGATAGTGGACGTACGCGGTGGCGTCGTGCGCCTGGTGGCGTTCGGCCTCGGCCTCGGAATGGTCCAGCCGCTGGTGGGCGTCCGCCAGGTCACCGGTGCGGTAGGAGAGTTCGGCGAGCCGGGCGAGGTGGAACGGGGCCTCGGCATGGGCGCCGA
This sequence comes from Streptomyces sp. NBC_00708, assembly GCA_036226585.1. GTDB lineage: Bacteria > Actinomycetota > Actinomycetes > Streptomycetales > Streptomycetaceae > Streptomyces. The sequence continues at coordinate 3,826,752 of CP108997.1, read as the reverse complement.
CCTCGCGGGAGAGCAGCAGCGCCTCCTCGTAGGCGGTGCGCGCCGCGTCGTAGCGTCCGCGCATCATGCCCGCCTCGGCCACCGCGCTCGCGACCTGGGCGCGCATCCAGCGGTCACCGACGCGGCGGCTCAGGATGCGCAGCTCGTCGAGGTCGTCGTCGATTCCGGGCATGCCTCCCGGCATGTCGACCAGCATGTGCGCACGGAACATCAGGATGACGCCGTACTCCCACGGACCGCCGTGCGCACGGGCGTTGTCGACCGCCCGGTCGATCCTCTCCCGGGTGTCCTCCGACGTGCCGGTGAGATACGCGGTCATCGGCCAGAGCAGCCCGGGAAAACGGACGCCATGGGTCTGGGAGGCGGCGAACGCGTCGGCCACCCGGATCACGAGCGCGTGGAGTACGGCGTCGTCCTGCGCCGTGGTGATCTGCCCGCTCTCCGCCGCGTAGAAGAACCACAGCAGGTGGAGGTTCATCCGGGGCCAGTACCGGGGGTCCGACTCGTCGGTGGGCTCGGGGCCGAGCGAGCGGGCCTTCAGGGTCCAGGACAGGCCCTCGGGGCGGTAGTTGCGCAGCCACCAGAACCAGCCCATGCCCACCGCCAGGCGGGCGGCCTCCGCTTCGGAGGGGGACGCGGGCGCGGTGGTGCGCTGGAGAGCGGCCCGGATGTTGTCGAGTTCGGTCTCCAGGCGCTCGATCCACGCGAGCTGGTCGCCGGAGCGCAGGCGGGGTTCCGCCTCCTCGACGAGGGCGAGGAAGTACGCGGTGTGCGCGCTCTCGGCGGCGGCGCGCACCTCCGGGGCCTCGGCGCACCGCTCGGTGGCGTACTCGTGGATTGTCTCCAGCAGGCGGTAGCGCATCGCACCGTCCGCCGCCGGGGCCGCTACGACCAGGGACTTGTCGACCAGGGCGCCGAGCAGGTCGGCGGTGTCGGCGGCGGGCCGGCCGGGCGCGGCCGGTGTCCTGATGACGGCTTCGGCGGCGGCCAGGTCCCAGCCGCCCGCGAAGACGGAGACCTGGCGCAGGGCGGTGCGCTCGTCCTCGTCGAGGAGGTCCCACGACCAGTCGACGACCGCCCGCAGCGTCTGCTGGCGGGGCAGCACCGTCCGGCTGCCGCCCGTCAGCAGGCGAAACCTGTCGTCGAGCCGGTCCGCGATCTGACGCGGTCCGAGCAGGCGCAGCCGGGCGGCGGCCAGTTCGATGGCGAGCGGCAGCCCGTCGAGCCGCCGGCAGATCTCCGCGACGGCGTCCGCGTCGTGCGCGGGCCCGTGGCCGGGGTCGAATCCGGGGCGTACGGCTCTGGCGCGTTCGGTGAACAGGCGGTGGGCGGGGTCGGCGGGGAGCGGACCGACCGGCCGTACGGACTCGCCGGGGACGGCGAGCGGCTCCCTGCTGGTGGCGAGGACGCGCAGGTGGGGGCAGCGGGTCAGCAGGCTCTCGGCCAGCGCGGCGGCGGCACCGATGACGTGCTCGCAGTTGTCGAGGATGAGCAGGACGGGCGTGGGGCGGGAGCCGTGCCCCAGCCGGTCGACGAGCAGGTCGACCGGGTCGGTGCGCGGGAGCGCGCCGTCGAGGGTGTTGTCCCGCAGCAGCGTTGTCTCGCGCAGTCCGAGCGCGGACAGCACGGCGCCGGGGACGGCGTCGGGGTCCTCCACGGGCGCGAGTTCGGCGATCCAGACGTCCGGTGGCAGGGTGCCGGGCGCGGACTCCTGGCGCGCCGCGGACTCCTCGGCGAGGCGCGTCTTGCCCGAGCCGCCGGGGCCGGTGAGGGTGACCAGCCGTGACCGGGTCAGGTCGTCGTGGATGGCGCGCAGTTCGGGCTCACGCCCCACGAAGGAGGTCAGCCGGGGACGCAGATTGCTCCGGGCGGGTTTCACGTGAAACAGCCCTGTTTCGGCGGCGGCGGGCGCGGGGGCGAGGAGTTCGCGGTGCAGGGTGGCCAGTTCGGGCCCGGGGTCGGTGCCGAGGCCGTCGGCCAGGGCGCGGCGGGCGTCCTCGTACGCGGCGAGCGCGTCGGCCTGCCGGCCGTCTGCGCGCAGGGCCCGTATGAGTTGAACCCGGAAGCGCTCGTCGTACGGGTGGGCGGCGGTCAGCTCCGTCAGCTCGGCGACCAGGGCGGCGGGGCGCAGGGCTGCGGTCTCCGCGGTGCTGCGGCTCGTGGCTCCTGTGGGGGCGGCGGCCTCGGCGGCCGTGGCTCCCCAGGGACCCGCGACAGACGGCGGTCCGACGGACGCGGCGGCGGTGGCGTGCGTCGGGGCGGGTGCGGTGGGCGCCGCGCCGAGGGCGCCCGCCGCGCGGCGCAGGTCCGCCTCGATGCGGCGCTCCAGGGCGGCCAGGCGGTGGGCCTCGGGGCGGAGGGCATGGCCTTGGTCGCCGTCGGGCAGATCGGCCAGGGCGGGGCCGCGCCACAGTGCGAGCGCGGTCCGCAGGGTGCGGGCGGCTTCCTCCGGGGCTCCGGCCTCCAGTTCGGCCGCGCCCTGCCGGGCCAGCCGCTCGAACACGAACAGGTCGACGTCGTCCGGCGCGGCCGTGAGGCGGTACCCGCCCGGTGTACTGGCCAGCGCCTCCCGACCGAGCACCCTGCGCAGGCGCCCGACGAGGGCCTGGAGCGCGGCGGGCGCGTCCGCCGGGGGGTCGTCCGCCCAGACGTCGTCGACGAGATCGGCGACGGGGACGGGGCGGCCCGGCCGCAGGGCGAGGGCGGCGAGAAGGGCACGCAGCCTGCCGCCGCCGAGGGGCAGCGCGCCACCGTTCTCGTCTCGCGCCTCGGTGGCGCCCAGGATCAGATACCGCACGCCACCCATTGTGTCCCGCCGGTACCCCGGTGAGCGGCGGTCGGACGGACCGGGGCGTCTCCGGACGATCCCGCCGGACCCGCCGGGAGACCGCGAGGCGCACGGACCCCCGGCGGTCGGACGGACCGGGGCGTCTCCGGACGATCCCGCCGGACCCGCCGGGAGACCGCGAGGCGCACGGACCCCCGCCGGAGTCCCGCCGCGCTCGGCGGAACCGGCTCAGCCCTGGAGCGAGCGCCGGGCCGGGACCACACCGCCGGCGACCGCACGCTGGCGGGGGGCCGCCGTACCGGTCCAGCAGGTGCCGCGCCGCGAGACGAGGCGGCGCAGCCACAGTTCCGTGGAGGCGAGGTCCGCCAGGCCGTCCAGGGGCAGCGGCTCACCCTCGGACGCGGCGCGCAGGGCCTTGCGGACGACGCGGGCCTCCACCAGACCGGCGTCGGCGAGCAGCGGGGCGTCGAAGAGGGCGATCAGCTCGGGCAGGGCGGCGCGCAGACCGGTCCGGGTCACCGCGGTCGAGGTGTGCTGCGAGGGCGCTCCCCAGCCGGGGGGCAGCTCGTGGATGCCCGCACCGGCCAGCACGCGGCGCAGGATCGCCGCACGGGCGCCCGGCTGGACCCGCAGGGACTCGGGGAGCGCGCGGGCGGCGCGTACGACCTGGTTGTCGAGGAAGGGGGCGTGGAGCCGCTGGCTGCGGATCTCGGCGGCCTGCTCCAGGATGCGGTGGTCGGCGGCGCTGCGGGCGAGGGCGGCCCTGGCGCGGGCCTCGCCGGGGCGCTGGACCGAGGAGGGACGGATCGCCGCCTCCTGGAGGCGAACCGATACTTCAGCGAGCGCCTCTCCGGTCAGCCACCGGGCGGCCGGCCCCGGTCTCGACCACGCCAGCGCGGCGAGCGAGGCATCGGCCGGGGTGTCGAGGCCGGGCGCGAGACGGTTGGCGTCGGGCAGTCGTCCGGCGGCCGTTTCGAGGCCGGTGCGGTACGACGTACGGGCCAGCTTGCGGGCCGCCCGGTAGACCGTCAGCGGCACGAACAACGAGTGCGCGGACGGCCCTTCGGCCTTGGCGAGGGCGGCGACCGGGCGCAGCAGATGGCGCCGGCGCCGGTCCATCAGCAGGTCGGCGAGGCGGGCCGGGTGGGCGTCGAGCACCTGTCGGGCGCCGGCGCCCACGAAGTGGTCGGCGCTGCCCGCGGAGAGCCGGCGCCGGTGGCGTTCGGCGAGGACGAGGGAGGGGGCGGGCTCGTCGGTGAGCGCGCCGGCGCCCAGTTCGGCGTAGGGCAGGGCCTCTTCGCCCGCCGCGACGACGACGTGGTGGAGCCGGGGGTTGGCCGCGATGGTGCGGGCCCGTTCCAGTTCGGGCTCGTGGGCGCGGGTCGTCAGGTCGTTGAAGGTGACGGCGAGCAGCCGCTCCCCCGCACCGGTGCCGTGGCCCAGGATCGTGCCGGGCAGTCCGGGGAGACCGGCGGCGAGCAGGGCCAGGGTCGCCGACGCGCTGCCGCCGGAGAGATCGGCGCCGATGCCGGGCACGGGCGCGCCGCGGGCGGCGCGGCGTTCGGCCGGGCCCATGCCGGGGACCGGGCCGGGGTCGGGGGGCAGGGTCTCCGGGGCGTGGCGCGGCGCCAGCAGCCGGGCGCGTACCGCTTCGACCAGCGCGTCGCGCACGCCGTCGACGGCGCTCACCGGATCGAGCTCCGGCGCGGCCACGGCGAGGGAGGCCACGGCCTCGTACCCGGTGATCTCCCGCGAGCCCTCGCGGAGGATCAGGGCGTGTCCGGGCGGGATGCGCTTCACGCCCGCGTAGGGGGTGCCGTCGCGCAGCGCCTCGGGGGTCTCGGGGCAGGCCAGCAGCGCGGCCAGGTGGCCGATGTCGAGCTGGGCCTCGATGAGGTCGGCGAGGGGGAGCGCGGCGGTGGCGTACGCGGTGCCGCCGGCCCAGGGTGTGTAGAAGACCGGGCGGGCTCCGGCGAGGTCGCCGACGACGGTGATCCGGCGGCCGATCTGGACGACGGCCGTGTAGCTGCCGGTCCACGCGGTGAGGTGGCGCAGCGCACCGCCCCGGGCGGCGAGCAGACCGACGCGCAGCTGTTCGTCGGTGGCGCCGCAGCAGCCGAGGACGGCGAGCCGGACCATCGGGGCGCCCTCGGCGGTGTCCACCCGGACGGTGCGGATCTCGTCGGGCCGCCAGTCGCCGACCGCCCACAGCGGATCGGGGTCGCCCCACAGGAGTTGGGAGCCCACGGGGTGCATCGTGCGCCCGTCGTCGCTGCCGCCGACCGCCCCGGCCGTGCCGAAGCTCGCGGCGATACTGCTCCAACCCACCAACCAACGCATCGCCGCCTCCACAGGCTGTGGACAAAAACGGCGCGGCAGGCAAGCACCCGGAGAACTCCGGTGACGATCGGCGCCGTTGCGGACATGCTGCCACGACAACGGCGTGCAGGAGTGGCTACGGACGGCGCACGTCGTGAGCGCATGCGCCCCTGGCAAAGGCCGCAGGGCGGACGCCGGGATTCACATCCCTGTTCCGGCTCGCGCGCGTCGCCGCCGAGGTCAACGGAGTTACCGATTCCGGGCGTTGCGTTCCCCGCTCCCGCTTCGCGCGAACGGCCCGATTCCGGCCAGTGCCCGCGCCGGGCCGGCACGGCCACGGGGAGGTCCGCCCGTCCCCCGGCCGAACCTCGTCCGACCGTCGACATCCGGCCAATCTCAGGGCCGGCAGGAACCGTTGCCCCGGTGATCGATTGACCTCTTTCACCCGTATTTCATACTGATTGTTCTGCGGCTTGCGCGGCCGGCCCCCCGGGCCCGGCCGCGCACCCGCCCTCCCCCGAGAACGGCCCCGCATCCCCCTGAACGCACGGCCCGGGAGGCGGGCCTCGCCCCCCGGACCGGTCCACCGCCTGCGGGGAATGAGGCGGCGATATCCCCCAGCCCCCTGCGTCCAGCGCAGCGAGCCGATCCACGCAGCACCCATGCAAGCGCCGCCCCCGGGACCGGGCCAGAGCGCACGTACAGGCGCACGGCCACACACCGGGGGGCACGCGCGAGGACCCCGGAGGAACCTCGGGTGAGCGGCCATGGGCAAGAGGGGCGACACCTCGCCCGTACGCCCCGCGCGCCGGTCCGCGCTGGTCGGCGGGCGGAGGCAGACCGGACAACGAGCCTTTCCCGCGGGGCGAGGCCGGTCCCCCAAGCCCTCGCGGCCGGACCGGAGTTCCGGGCACGACGGCCTCCACGCACCCTCCCCCGCTCCCCCGCCGTTCCCCCGCTTTTCCTTCGCCCTTCCTCCGCCGCGCGTTCGCCCCCACCGCCCCGTACGCCCCTCACGTCCCCTCCCGCCCCACAGCCCTCCGCGGGCGGCCGGGACGGACAACAATCCCGCCATACGGACGTCCAGCCCTTAACGGTAGGGATGCGACGAACTACGCTGGGTGCACTGATGTTCTCAGCAGGGCGGCATATTCCCCGGGGCACGGCCAAATGCGTGTGCGGGCGGAGTGACAGGGTTCGTCCCTGGGGAGAACACGGTACGAATGCCGCGCGCCGTGATGGTGACGCGGCTGCCGTCTGTGTGTCGAGGGGTGGCCATGTCCAGGGAGCAACGCGGACCGAACGAGAAGCTCGGCACCGTTCTCGCCCTCGCGGGAATCAGTAACGCCGGGCTCGCCCGGCGGGTCAACGACCTCGGGGCGCAGCGCGGACTGACCCTCCGGTACGACAAGACGTCGGTCGCCCGGTGGGTCTCCAAGGGCATGGTGCCGCAGGGCGCCGCGCCCCATCTCATCGCCGCGGCGATCGGCGCCAAGCTCGGCCGGCCCGTCCCGCTGCACGAGATCGGGCTCGCCGACGCCGATCCGGCGCCGGAGGTGGGCCTGGCCTTCCCGCGCAACGTGGACGCGGCGGTGCGGTCGGCGACGGAGCTGTACCGGCTGGATCTGGCCGGGCGGCGGGCCGGCAGCGGCGGGATCTGGCAGTCGCTGGCGGGCTCGTTCTCCGTGAGCGCGTACGCCACACCCGCGTCCCGCTGGCTGATATCCCCCGCCGACCCGTCGGTGGCGCGGACAGCGGCGCCGGTCGGGGGGCAGCCGCCCGGCGCGCAGGGCGCACCGGGGGCGCACGGCCCCGCCGGAGCACCCGCCCCGTCCACATCGCCCTCCCCGGGACACGGCACCCCGCCGGCCCCCGGCCACAGCCTGCTGATCCCGGCGCAGCCCGGCCCCGAGTCCGGGGGCGACGCCTCCTCGCTGCGCGTGGGCCACAGCGATGTCTCCAAGCTGCGCGAGGCCGCCCAGGACGCACGCCGGTGGGACTCCAAGTACGGCGGCGGCGACTGGCGTTCGTCGATGGTCCCGGAGTGCTTACGCGTCGACGCGGCCCCGCTGCTGCTCGGTTCGTACAGTGACGAGGTCGGCCGCGCGCTGTTCGGCGCGGCGGCCGAGCTGACCCGGCTCGCCGGCTGGATGGCCTTCGACACCGGCCAGCAGGAGGCGGCCCAGCGCTACTACATCCAGGCACTGCGCCTGGCACGGGCGGCGGCCGACGTGCCGCTCGGCGGTTACGTCCTGGCGTCGATGTCGCTGCAGGCGACCTACCGCGGATTCGCCGACGAGGGCGTCGACCTCGCGCAGGCCGCCGTCGAACGCAACCGGGGCCTCGCCACCGCGCGCACGATGAGCTTCTTCCGCCTGGTCGAGGCGCGGGCCCACGCGAAGGCGAACGACGCGCCGGCCGCGGGGGCCGCGCTCAAGGCGTCGGAGAGCTGGCTGGAGCGCTCACGCGAAGGCGACGCGGACCCGGCGTGGCTGGGCTTCTACTCGTACGACAGATTCGCGGCCGACGCCGCCGAGTGCCACCTCGACCTGAAGGCGCCCCGCCAGGTCCGCCGCTTCACCGAACAGGCGCTGTCCAGGCCCACCGAGGAGTTCGTCCGCTCGCACGGGCTGCGGCTCGTCGTATCGGCGGTCGCCGAGCTGGAATCGGGCAATCTGGACGCGGCCTGTGCGGCGGGCACCCGGGCCGTGGAGGTGGCGGGCCGCATCTCGTCGGCACGGACCACGGAGTACGTGCGCGACCTGCTGCACCGGCTGGAGCCGTACGGGGACGAGCCGCGCGTCGTCGAGCTGCGCGAGCGCGCCCGCCCCCTGCTGGTCGCCCCGGCATAGAACCTTCGCTCCTCGGGAAGCGCCACGCTGGCCGAACGGGTTTGAGTCCGTTGTCAGTGGGTCAGTGCACTATCGGGGTGGGAGGTGGCGTGATGATGACGCACGCGGCGTACGACTGCGATGTGCTGGTGATCGGCGGCGGGATCGTCGGCCTGTCGGCCGCGTACGCGCTCACGCGCACCGCACCGGGCACCCGCGTGACGGTGCTGGAGAAGGAGGACGCTCCGGCGCGCCATCAGACGGGGCGCAACAGCGGGGTGATCCACAGCGGGATCTACTACCCGCCGGGCTCGCTCAAGGCGCGGTACGCGCTGCGCGGCGGCGCCGAGCTGGTCGACTTCTGCCGGGAGCATTCCCTCGCGCACGCGGTGACCGGCAAGCTGATCGTCGCCACGGACCGCGCCGAGCTGCCCCGGCTGCACGCCCTGGTCCAGCGCGGCCGTGAGCACGGACTGCCGGTGCGCGAGCTGGGGCCCGCGCAGATCGCCGAGTACGAGCCGAAGGTGCGGGGCCTCGCCGCGATCCGGGTCGGCACGACGGGGGTGTGCGACTTCAGGGCGGTCGCCGGGCGGCTCGCCGACGAGGTGCGCGGCGCGGGCGGGGTGATCAGGTTCGGCGCGGAGGTCACGGCGATCGACCGCCGCCCCTGGGGCGTCGCCGTGCGCACGGCCGACGGCCTGGTGGTCCGGGCGAGGGTGCTGGTCAACTGCGCGGGGCTGCACTGTGACCGGATCGCCCGGCTGGCCGGCGACGAGCCGGGCATGCGGATCGTGCCGTTCCGGGGGGAGTACTACGAGCTGGCAAGGCCCGAGCTGGTGCGCGGCCTCGTCTACCCGGTGCCCGATCCGGCGTTCCCGTTCCTCGGCGTCCATCTGACCCGGGGCTTCGACGGCTCCGTCCACGTCGGACCCAACGCGGTGCCCGCCGCGGCCCGCGAGGGCTACGGCTGGCCGGTCGTCCGGCCCCGCGAACTGATGGACACCCTGAGCTGGCCGGGCGCGTGGCGCATCGTCGGCCGGCACTGGCGGTACGGAGCGGGCGAGGTGCACCGCTCGCTGTCGAAGCGCGCGTTCACCGAGGCCGTCCGGCGCCTCCTGCCCGAGGTCACGGAGGACGACCTGCGCCCCTCGCCGGCCGGGGTCCGCGCCCAGGCCGTGCTGCGGGACGGCACCCTGGTCGACGACTTCCTGATCCGCGAGGCCCCGCACACGGTGCACGTGCTGAACGCCCCGTCGCCCGCCGCGACCGCCTCGCTGCCGATCGGGCGGGAGGTGGCCCGCCGGGCGCTGCTCCGGGCCCAGGCGGCCGGATGGAGGCCGCCGGCCCCGGCGACGGCGGGCTGATCCGGGCTCCCCGCCGCCGGACGCCCCCGGGCGCCCCGCCCCGTAGAATCAGAGCATTGTGTCTGAGCCCATGAACCCCTCCCGTCCGACGCCCGGCGACCCCGCCGAGCCGGACGGCACCGCCCCCACCACCGCCGGAATCCCGGACGACATCCGGGCCGCGTCCCTGGAGCGCGCGCGCCGGATGCGCCAGGAGCCCCGCTTCCCCGGCGGCCCCGCGGCCGACCCGGCCGGCTCGCACCACGAGCGCCGCATCCGCAGCTTCCAGCCGCGCCGCAGCCGGGTCACGCCCGGCCAGCAGGACGCCCTGGAGCGGCTGTGGCCCCAGTGGGGCCTGGACATCGACGGGCTGAGCGTCCTCGACCTGCGCGCGATGTTCGACGGACTTCCGGTGGTGCTGGAGATCGGCTTCGGCATGGGCGAGGCCACCGCGCGGATGGCGGCCGACGACCCGGGCACCGGCATCCTCGCCGTGGACGTGCACACGCCCGGCCAGGGCAACCTGCTCGGCCTCGCCGACCGGAACGGCTCGACCAACGTCCGGGTCGCCAACGGCGACGCGATCATCCTGCTGCGCGAGATGCTGGAGCCGGAGTCGCTGGACGGGCTGCGGGTGTACTTCCCCGACCCGTGGCCCAAGACCCGCCACCACAAGCGCCGGCTGATCCAGCCGGAGTTCCTGGATCTGGTCGCGGGCCCGCTGAAGCCCGGGGCGATCGTGCACTGCGCGACCGACTGGGAACCGTACGCGGAGCAGATGCTCGAAGTCCTGACCGCGCACCCCCTCTTCGAGAACACGATGGCCGACGGCGGCTACGCCCCGCGCCCCGGGTTCCGGCCGCTGACCCGGTTCGAGGGCCAGGGCCTGGGCAAGGGCCATGTGGTGCACGACCTGCTCTTCGCCCGCATCTGACCGGCCGGGCCACGGCGTCGGCCGGCCGCGCGAGCCCGGCGCCCGACCGCGTCCGGACCGGCCGCACCGCAGCACGCGCCATGGCCGTTGTCGGACCCGCTCGTTAGGGTCGAGGGGTGTGCGACGGGTCTGTTCAGCGACAACGGCAGGATCAGCCGGCCGTCCCGGTGCTCCAGGAGCAGCGGGCCGACGAGATCCTGGCTGCCGTCCCGGAGCGGGCCCACTGGCGCTACCGGCCGCGCCGCGTCGGCACGTGGTGGCGGAACCGGACCTTCCGAATCGTCGCCGTCTTCACGCTGCTGGCGCTCTGCGGTGTGGTGATCCTCGCCCTCGTCCGCGACGAGACCGGGACCGAGGGCTTCCTCGTCGGTCTGGGCCTGGCCGTGCTGCCGGTCCCGGTGCTGATGACGGCCTTCCGCTGGCTGGACCGGGTCGACCCCGGCCCGTGGCGCAACCTGCTGTTCGCCTTCGCATGGGGCGCGTGCGCGGCCGCGCTGATCGCGATCCTCGCCAACTCCCTCGCCGCCCAGTGGATGGCCGACGCCGATCCGGGGAACGCGGACACCCTGGGCGCCACGGTCATAGCACCGGTCGTCGAGGAGAGCGCCAAGGCGGCGGCCGTCCTGCTGCTCTTCCTCTTCCGCAGGCGGGAGTTCACCGGGATCGTCGACGGCGTGGTGGCCGCCGGATTCACGGCGACGGGCTTCGCCTTCACCGAGAACATCCTCTATCTGGGCAACGCCTTCGGCGAGGACCGGCAGATGGGCTCCGGCTTCGCGGCGGTGACCGTGATGACGTTCCTCGTCCGGGCCGTGATGACGCCGTTCGCCCACCCGCTCTTCACCGTCCTGACGGGCATCGGCCTCGGCATCGCCGCGAGCGCCGCGCCCGGCCGGAGGGCGCGGCGCCTCGTGATACCGCTGCTCGGCCTGCTCCTCGCGATGGGCCTGCACGCCCTGTGGAACGGCTCGCCGCACTTCGGGCGGTACGGGTTCTACGTCGTCTACGGGGTGTTCATGGTCCCCGTCTTCGGCCTGGTGACCTGGCTGGCGGTCCGGACCCGCCGGCAGGAGCTGCGCTCCCTGGCCGTCGAGCTCCCCGCGTACGCCGACGCCGGCTGGATCTCCCCCGCCGAACCCCACGTCCTCGCCTCGATGCGGGCCCGCGCGATGGCCAGGGCCGCGGCCCGCCGGCGGTACGAGGCGGCGGGCACCGCCTTCGGGTATTCGTACCACCCGGCGCACGCGTCCGCACCGGCCCACGTCCGGAGGGCCAAGGAGGCCAGGGAGCAGGGCAGGGCGGCGGCGCGTACGGTCGCCGAGTACGAGGGGTTCGCGACGTCCCTCGCCTTCCTGCGCCGCCAGGCCCGCCGGGGCGCGGCGGACCCGGACTTCGCCGCGCGCGAGCTGGAGCTGCTGCACCACCTGTGGCAGCGCCGGGACGTCGCGGCCCCGGCCCTGGCGTACGCGGCCCGCGCCACGCACCGCCGGCCCCCCGGCTTCCCGCCCCCTCTGCCGCACCACGGGTACGGCACCCCTCGCCCCTACGCGGCGGCCCCGGCGCCATACGGGTACGGCGCCCCGAACCCCTACAGCAGCCCGCCCCCGTACACCCCGCAGCCGTACGGCGCCCCACCTCCGTACGCCCCACAGCCCGTACAACCGCACACCGCGGCGCAGCCCGTCACTCCGCAGCCGTACGGCCCACAGCCCCACACCGGCCCCGGCTACGCCGGCCACCCCCCGGCCTGATCCACGGCCGGCGACGGGAGCCGGACCTGCCGGGGGCGGAAGCCGGACGAGGCCGCCTAGGCCGACGCCTCGGTGAGCACCGACAGCTCCTGGTCCGTCAGGCGCAGGCCGGCGACCGCCAGCAGGGCGGGCAGCTGCTCGACCGTGCGGGCGGAGGCGATCGGCGCGGTGACCGTCGGCCGGGACGCGAGCCAGGCCAGGGCCACGGTCGCGATCTCGGCGTCCCGTTCCCGCGCCACCGTGTCGAGCGCGGCGAGCACCCGCCGGCCGCGCTCGGACTCCAGGTGGCGGGCCGCGCTCCCGGCGCGGGCACTGTCCACGTCCGTACCCGGGCGGTACTTGCCGGTGAGGAAGCCGGCGGCCAGCGCGAAGTACGGGACGGCGGCGAGCCCGGCACCGGCGGCGGTGTCCTGGAGCTCGCCCTCGTAGGTGTCGCGGGAGACCAGGTTGTAGTGCGGCTGGAGCGCCACATAGCGGGCCAGCCCCTCGCGTTCGGAGAACTCCAGCGAGGCGCGCAGCCGCTCCGGGCTGATGTTGGACGCGGCGATCTCCCGCACCTTGCCGTCCTTCACCAGCTGGTCGAGGGCGGTGATGATCTCCTCGACCGGCACGGTCTCGTCGTCGAAGTGCGTGTAATAGAGGTCGATGTAGTCGGTGTTCAGCCGGCGCAGCGACTCCTCGGCGGCCGCCTTGATCGTGGGCGCCGACAGCCCCTTGTACCCGGGGAGTGCGCCGACCTTGGTGGCCACCACGACATCGGACCGGTTGCCGCGCGCCGTGAGCCACTTGCCGATGACCGTCTCCGACTCACCGCCCTCGTTGCCGGGGACCCAGTGTGCGTAGGCATCGGCGGTGTCGACGAAGTTGCCGCCGGCGGCCGTGTACGCGTCGAGCACGGCGAAGGACTGGTCGTCGTCGGCCGTCCAGCCGAAGACGTTTCCACCGAGGCAGAGCGGGAAGACCTGGAGGCCGGACGGTCCGAGGTTGCGCAGTGAAGTCATAGGGGGAACAACACTTTCCGGCCACCCCGCTATTCCGTGCCCCATACATCCGGTCAGCCGCCCCCGCTCAGACCGGCAGCCCTGACGTCGGGGGGTGTGCGTCAGGGCTGCCGGGGTTCGGAAGGCCGCGGACCGGGAACGGCGAAGGCCGCCCCGGAGTCACGGGGACCGCTGCGGAAGAGTCAGACGGTCAGACCGCGGGCGCGCAGCCAGGCCATCGGGTCGATGCCGGTGCCGTCCGGGGTGTGGACCTCCAGGTGGAGGTGCGGGCCGGTCACGTTGCCGGTCGCGCCGACGCGGCCGATGGTGTCGCCGGTGGTGACCTTCTGGCCGATGCTGACGTCGATCGAGGACTGGTGGCAGAACCACAGCTCGGTGCCGTCCTCCAGCTCCAGCACCGTGCGGTAGCCGTAGGAGCCGGAGTAGCCGGCCGACTTGATCGTGCCGGTGTGGATGGCCTTGATCGGAGTGCCGGTCGGAGCCGCGAAGTCGAGGCCCGTGTGATAGCCGGAGGACCACATCGATCCGGCCTGACCGAACGTCGAGGTGATCGTGTACGACGAGGTGGGAAGGGAGTAGCTGGCGGCGAGCTTGGCCAGGCGCAGCGCCTCGGCCTTCTTCTTCGCCTCCTCCTCCGCCTTCTTCTTCTCGGCGGCGGCCTTGGCCTCGGCAGCGTCCTGCTGCTTCTTCGCCTCGGCGGCGGCCTTCTCGGCCGCGGCCTTCTCCTCGGCCGCCTTGGCCTCGGCGTCGGCGGCGCCCTGCTGCTGCTCCGCCTGCTGGAGGATGCGGGCGCGCAGCGCCTCGCCGGCGTCCGTGGTGCCCTGCTCGGCCTCGGTGGTGGTGATACCGGCGGTGGTCAGCGGGGCGGCGGCGGTGGCGACGGCGGGCGTTTCGGCCTCGGTCTCGCCGGAGAACAGCGCGCCCACGCCGGGAAGTGACGCGGCGTCGGGGAGATTGTCCGAGATGGAATCGGGAAGAGAGATGGAGACCGGCGGTTTGCTCTGCGCGGTGGCCATGCCTCCCGCGCCGACGGCCGCGATGACACCGACTCCGAGGACGGTGGAGCTACGGGCCAGACCATTGCGCTGCTTGGCGACACGGTGCTTGCCGCGGACGGGGCGGACGGACTCCTCGGTGGGGTTCCATTCCTCCCAGGCCCTCTCGGCTTCGGCCTCATCGGCGTGGAAGCCGCTGCCGAACCCGGCGCCGAAGCCGTTGCCCCGATCGGTCGCGTAGTCGCTCCCCTGTTCCGGGATGTACGCGGTGCCGGGGCCGGTCGCGAAGTCGGCGCCGTACTCGGGCACGAACCGTGAAGGGGTTTCGGGGGCAGGCTTGTTGGACGCCACGCGGGCGCACTCCTTTCCTTCCTTCTCGCCTACCGGGTTAGCTGACGGGTTCGGAGCAGGAAGGTCTCCTACGGGTTCCTCCGCCTCTCGTGAAGACAGAGATGCCCGATTCACCCCATGTAGGTGGTTCCCCGGTTCCCTTGCGGAATTCGGCGCTCGCGCACGGTGCCGCCACTGACGGCGGCTGGGACAACCGCGCTGCGTTATCGAACGTTAATAGACAGACGGGTCCGATTCCAAGCCGTTCCCACTGATCGTTCATGTCCTTGGCCTGGACTTTACGGGACACAAGCGGGTGGAATCGGGCGAGTTGAACGACGCTCGGCCACTACCCGTTTTCTGACGTTGCGTCAAATGTTATGCGGAGCGACGTCCTTCAATCACTCAGAGTCGTGTTCCGCTTGACGATCTTCACGGTCCTGCGCCGGTCGGGCTGCCCCTTCGCCGGCCGCGCCACCGCGAGCAGCGCCATGTCGTCGGTCGACTCGCCCCCCGTATGCAGCCGCACGTCGTCGGTCAGCGCGGACAACAGCTCCTCGGGCCCGGGGAAGAGGCGCCCGCGCAACCGCTCCGCCGGGTCGTAGAAGACACCCTCGGCGTCGCGGGCCTCGGACAGGCCGTCCGTGTAGAACAGCAGCGTCCCGCCGGCCGGCAGCTCCCACTCGTCCGAGCGGTCCGGCCGCACCCCCAGGCTCATCCCCAGCGGCAGCGCGGCCTCCGAGGGCGTCAGGGCGTCCACCGCACCGTCCCTGTGCAGCAGCAACGGGTCGGGGTGGCCCCGGTTCACGGTCCGCACGAGCTGTCCGCCCGGCGGGATCTCCGCGAGCACGGCCGTGACGAACTCCTCGAAGGCGTCGAATCCGCCGCCGCGGGTCGACTCACGCGCCAGCGCGCGTTCCAGCCGCTGCGCCACGCCCTCCAGCGATTTCTCCTGCTCGGCCGCCTCCCGGAACGCGCCGATCACCACCGCCACGGCGCCGACCGCCTGCAGCCCCTTCCCGCGCACGTCCCCGAGCACCAGCCGCACGCCGTACGGGGTGTCGGCCGCCGCGTACAGGTCACCCCCGACGAACTCGTCCGCCTGCGCCGCCTCGTACCGCGCGGCCACCTGCAGTCCGCCGATCCGCTCGGGAGGCGCGGGCAGCACGGCCCGCATGGCGGTCTCGGCGATCATCCGGGCCGATGCCAGCTGCTCGTTGCCGCGCCGCACGACCCGGTTGATCACGCAGGCCTGGACGGCCACCGTGAGAACGGTGAGCATCTCGATGAGCGAGACCACCTCGATCAGGTCCCCGGTGTAGAACCGGATCCCGGCGACGGCGAGCACCGCGGCGGTCCCGACCCGGATCGTGGTGGCCAGACCGAAGAAGGGTGCCGCGATCAACGGGGCCGCCGCGAACATCGGCACGGCCGTGAAGGACGGCGGCGTGAAGAGGTCGAAAACCACGCCGATGACGATCATCGCCACCGGCAGCGCCCGGACGAACCGGCGGCTCCCCGCGCCGCGCCGCCCTCGCCACCGTCGCTCCCACTTCCCCACCTGCGGTCTCCTGCCCGGTGCAGCCACGGCCGCGGACGGTACCGCGCACCTCCCCCAGCCTCGCCGCCGCCCGGCCGGCCGGCGACTCCTCGGCCGCCGATGGGGCGAAGCGCGTACGCCGACAACGCATCAGGCCCGGCACGCTGCTTGCGTGCCGGGCCTGATCCTTCAGTAGCGGGGACAGGATTTGAACCTGCGACCTCTGGGTTATGAGCCCAGCGAGCTACCGAGCTGCTCCACCCCGCGTCGGTAAACCCAACTCTACGGCATGTTCGGAGCGCTCATGACCACCCGCCTCGCACGCCCGTGCGCACCCGCCTTCACCCGAACGCCAAAGTGCCGAAAACGAGAGGGTATTGCGAGGAACATGTGTTCTGTCGCAAGGTATCTGCTGCACCCCCCGGCTCGGCGGGCTGCCCGTGTGAGCAGGCCTCCGACCGTGCGTGACGGCGCGCCCGGGGGCCGCTCCCGGTCTCTGATCGCAGCCTGTCTGGAGGGCTCTCGACCATGACCGCACCGCTCGCCTCCGCTCACACCCCCGCCCCCTCGGCGACCCCGGCGTCACCGGTACGCGCCGCCGCCACGGGCGGCCTCATCGGCGGCGTGATGGGCGCGGTGATGAGCGCGGCGGTGAACTACCTGGCGATCGGTCTCCCTGGCGGCGAGTCGGCGAACGCGGCCAACCACGCGGTATCGGGCCTGATCAGCGGGTTTCTCGCCGGCTTCATCGGCATCATGGTGAACAGCAGGAAGGCAGCCGCGGCCACCGCCGCCGGCACCGTACCGAACTCCGAAGCAGGCACGAAGACGGCGCCCGACGCGGACACCGACAAGGCCCCGGCCAGTGCCTCCGGGCCGGAGAAGTAGCCGCCGCACTCCACCCCGCCCCTTGCCGACCGAAGCCCGGCCCTCTCGACGGGCGCGCGCACCCATATGGCGATATGACTGATTTCTGACTCAGCCATATCGACGGCGCCGGGAGTGGACGATGGACGACTATCCCCTGCTCAACCTGTTCTGGACGATGCTCTGGTTCTTCCTCTGGATCATGTGGCTCTTCCTGCTTTTCCGGGTCATCATGGACATCTTCCGCAGCCACGACCTCAGCGGCTGGGCCAAGGCCGGCTGGCTGATCCTGGCGCTGGTCCTGCCCTACCTGGGTGTGCTGATCTACGTGATCGCCCGCGGCAAGTCCATGGGCAAGCGCGACGCCCAGGAGGCGAAGGAGCGCGACGCCGCCTTCAAGGCGTACATCAGGGACGCGGCGGGCACAGAAGGCGGCAACGGCCCCCAGGGCAGTCACGTCGACGACCTCTCGCGGCTCGCCGATCTCAAGGACAGGGGCGCGATCACGGAGGACGAGTACCAGCGCGCGAAGTCGAAGCTCCTGGTCTGACGCCGACAGCGGGCGAGTACCTTATTGCATAGAGGTCGCAGTAGCGATCTCTATGCGAAAAGGAGAGTGCGTGCGGACTCCGGTGGTGCTGGGCATCGAGTCGTCGTGCGACGAGACGGGCGCGGGGATCGTCTCGGGCGGCCGGCTGCTCGCGCACGTCGTGGCATCGAGCATGGACGAGCATGCCCGCTTCGGCGGCGTGGTGCCGGAGATCGCCGCCCGCGCGCACCTCCAGGCGTTCACCCCCGTCGTCCGCGAGGCCCTGGCGCAGGCGGGGCTCGGCCCGCGGGACCTCGACGCCGTCGCCGTGACCACCGGACCCGGCCTGTCCGGTGCCCTCCAGGTCGGCCTTGCCGGGGCGAAGTCCCTGGCCTACGCGGCGGAGGTACCGCTCTACGGAGTGCACCACCTGGCCGGGCACGTGGCCGCCGACACCCTGGAACACGGCCCGCTGCCCGACCCGTGCATGGTCCTCATCGTCTCCGGCGGCCACACCTCGCTGCTGCTGGTACGCGACCTGGTGCGCGATCCGATCCTGCACCTGGGCGACACCGTGGACGACGCGGCGGGCGAGTGCTTCGACAAGGCCGCCCGCGTCTTCGGGCTCCCCTATCCGGGCGGACCAGCCATCGACCGGGCCGCCCGTGACGGCGATCCCTGCGCCGTCGCCTTCCCCCGGCCGCTGCTGGGTTCGAAGGAGGACCCGTACGCGTTCTCCTTCTCCGGGCTGAAGACGGCCGCCGCCCGCTGGGCCGAGCAGCACCGCCTGCGCGGCGAGGACATCCCGCTGGCCGACGGCGCCGCCTCGCTCCAGGAGGCCGTCGCGGATGTCCTGACGCACAAGGCGCTGGCCGCCTGCCGCCAGTACGACGTCCGCACCCTGGTCGTGGTCGGCGGCGTCGCGGCGAACTCGCGGGTCAGGGCCCTGGCCGAGGAGCGGTGCGCCGCTGCGGGAGTCGAGCTGCGGGTGCCGCCGCTGACGCTGTGCACCGACAACGGGGCGATGATCGCCGCCGTCGGCGACCTGTTGGTGCGGGCGGGTGCCGACCCGGCTCAGCTGAACGTGTCCATCGACCCGTCGGCACCGCTGGAGTACGCCGCGCTGAACCCGGTCGCGGCCCGCTGATCGCCTCTGCTGCGATGATGAGGCCATGTCGGCTGGTGGGTCCAAGGAGTCCGCGTCCTCGGGCGGTTACGCGAAAGGGCGTGCGCGCCGGGAGCAGATCGTGGCGACGGCGGCCGAGGTGTACGGGGACGTGGGGTACCACGGTGCCTCGCTGCGGGAGATCGCGAAGCGGGCCGGGATCAGCCATGTGGGCCTGATGTACTACTTCCCCAGCCGTGAGGCGCTGTTGGCGGCGGTGCTGGAGCGGCGGGACGAGGAGGAGGCCGCGCGGACCGCGCCGCTGGTGTCCTCGCCCCGGGACGCGATGCGCCACCTGCTGGACCTGGCCGACCGCAACGCCGGTCATGCGGGGATGGTCGAGCTGTACGTACGGCTGGCGGCCGAGGCGACCCCCGCGGACCATCCGGCGCACGGGTACTTCGAGCGGCACTACGAGATGGTCCGCTCCTATGCGCACCGCGCGTTGGAGGAGCTGGCCGCGCAGGGGGCGCTGCGGGACGGGGTCGACGCCCGGACCGCGGCCGTGGGCCTCGTGGCGCTGATGGACGGGTTGCAGGTGCAGTGGCTGACGCGTCCGGACGAGGTGGACATGGCCGGGGTCCTGCGGGCGTTCGTGCAGCAGCTTCTCAGGGAACCGTTGGCATAGCGCCGCTCAGCCGTCGCAGAAGGACCAGCGCCACGGCTGCGGTGGCCAGTTCGCCGGCGGCCAGTCCTGCCCAGACGCCACCGGTGCCCAGCCGGCCGAGGACCACGATCAGCGGGACCTTGACCAGGAGCAGGCTGCCGATGGACATCAGGTAGGCGGGTGCCGGCCGGCCCAGGGACTGGGAGTAGGCCGCCACCAGGGGGCCGATCCCGGCGACGGTCAGGCCGAGGGCGATGATCCGCAGCGCCCGGCCGGCGGTGGTGACGGCGGCCGGGTCGTTGAGGAACAGTCCGGCGAGCGGCTCGGCCAGCAGGGCGAGGACCCCCGCGGTGAGCAGCCCGTAGAGCAGGGAGGCAAGCAGCGCGAGGTTGCGTGCGCGCAGGGCGCGTTCCGTCAGGCCGCGGCCGCTGTTGTAGCCGGCGATGGGCTGCAGGCCCTGGCCGATGCCGGTGTGGGGCATCATCACGAAGGTCTGCAGCCGGGCGCAGACGGCGTACGCGACCAGCGCCACGGCCGACCCGGTGGCGGCGAGCGTGGCGTTGACGAGGACGGCCAGGAGTGTGACGCCCGTTCCGGCCAGGAACGAGGGCAGGCCGATGCCCAGCAGCGCCCGCAGTGTCGGGCCGTGGGGCAGCAGGTCGCGCGGGGCGACGCGGTAGGGGCGGTGGCGCATGCCGAAGAAGAACCACAGGCTCATCGCCGCGGAGACGGCCTGGCCGCCGACGGTGCCCAGGGCGGCACCGCGTACCCCCATGCCGAGCCCGAAGATCAGCAGCGGGTCGAGCGTGATCTGGACGGCGACGGGGACGAGCCACAGGAGAGTCGAGTAGCCCATCCGGCCCTCGGCGCGCACCAGGCTGGAGAACCCGGTGGAGACGAGTGCTCCGCACAGCAGCACGACGGCATAGGGGCGTGCGCTCTCCCGCAGTTCGCCGTGGGCGCCGAGCAGGGTGAGGAGCGGGTCCAGGAAGGTCAGGCCGAGCACGGTGGTGGCGACGGCGCAGGACCAGAACAGGGTGAAGGAGTTGCCGGCGGCGCGGGCGGCGGCCTGCCGGTCCCCCGCGCCCAGGGCACGGGAGATCAGGGAGGCGCCGCCCGCGCCCACGGTGGTGGACACCGCGCCGAGCAGCAGCAGGAGCGGGGCGGCCAGGTTGACCGCGGCCATCGCGGTGTCGCCCACGCCGTGACCGACGAACCACGCGTTGGTCAGGGCGTAGACGCCGTAGACGCCGACGGCGGCCGTGGTCTGCGTGCAGGCCCGCCACAGCAGCCGGCCCACCGGCTCGGTGCCGAGCCGGGTGGTGTGGTCGGCGGGTGCGAGGGCGGTGGGCCCGGATGTCACCGGCGGGTGCGGCCGAGCAGCGCCATCGACTCGTCGAGGAGGGGACGGGCGAAGTCGTACTGCTCGGTGTCGGTGTGACCCCGGTACACGGTCTCGATGACCATGACCAGCATCAGGTGGAGGCAGTACAGGCGGCGTCGCACCTGCTGGGGCCCGGTCAGCTCCGGGTGGCCGTAACCGCGCATGAAGGGCGTCGGGTCGCCGAATGCGGACAGCTGGGTCCCGGTGAAGCCCGCCTCGATCAACGGGTCGCCGTAGAAGGCGCGTTCGTGGTCGATGACGCAGGCGATGCGGCCGTCGCGGACCATGACGTTGCCGGGCCACAGGTCCCACTCGACCAGACGGGGTTCGGTCACCTCGTCGAGGCTGCCGGCGTGCTCGGCGACCACCGCGCGCACGGCGTCGTAGTCCCAGCCGATGTCGGCCCCGCGGCGTTCGCCGTCGAGCAGGACGTCCTCGACGATACCGGTGAACACCCGCCGCCAGCTCGCGTCGTGATGTCCGGCGAGCGGGCCGAATCCGTCACCGCGGAGGGAGTTGATCTCGCGGTTGGCCGCGCCGAGCTGTTCCATGCAGGCGTCGCGCTCGGCGGCGGAAAGCCGCTCGGAGACGATCCCGAGGTTGTCGGCGTCGATGTACGGCATGAAGAAGTAGTCCGCGTCGCACAGCTCGTGGCTCCGGTCGGCGAAGTGCACGTCCGGGACCGGCACCGAGGTATGGGCGCGTATGAGGTCCAGCGTGTTCAGCTCGATCGACATGGCACCGCGCTCGTAGGTCATCACCTCCACATGCGGCGGCGGGGCGATCTTCAGCACGACGTCGGCGCCGTCGCGCAGCCGGATGCGATAGGCGACGTTGAACCAGCCGTGCCCCAGCTCACTCGCCCATCCGTCCCCGGCGGGGACCTGCCCGGGACCGTAGGCACGCTCGATCATGGCGCGCAGTACGTCGGGGGACTGCCGGTTCTTGGTGATGCTCTCCATGCCCTGCCCTTCGCTGATGGCGTGCTCACGGGCGCCGCCGGCGGGTGCGGGACCCCGTGCCGGGCAGGCGGCCGGACCGGACCGGGTGCACCCGGACGAATACTTACCACGTGGTCGATATTCTTGGCCATAGCGATGCGCGCCCGCCAACGACAGAGCGCCCCGCCCGGTAGAAACCGGACGGGGCGCTCCCCTGCGGGCGGAGGGTCACCCCTCCCCCGCTGTCGGTAGGCCGTGTGGGACTCGAACCCACAACCAACGGATTAAAAGTCCGCTGCTCTGACCAATTGAGCTAACGGCCCTCGGCAGATCACCCCCGAGCATAGCCCGCCCCGGCCGCGCAGCCGATCGGGTATCGGCCGCGCGGCCCCGTCACCGGGGTGGGGGCGGGCTCAGGGGCTCATGGCCCAGGACTCAGAAGATGCCCTTGTACGTCTGCCAGCCGGTGGCGATCTGCGTACGGGCGCCGAACGAGCCCTTGCCGTTGCCGTTGTTCCGGAACAGCTTGCCCGCCGAGTCGCGGACGACGATGTCGTTCCGGCCGTCGCCGTTCAGGTCGCCGACGCCGACCATGGTGTTGTACGAGCGGCCCCAGTCGGTGAACACCTTCACGCGGGCGGCGAAGCGGCCGTTGCCCAGGCCGTTGTAGCGCCACAGGCCGCCGTTGCGGTCGTGGCCGAGCAGGTCGGGGATGCCGTCGCCGGTAATGTCTCCGACGCCGGTGAGCTGGGCGTACGTCCGCCAGTCGGTGTTGATCCGGGTCTTCGGGGCGAACTTTCCGCCGGCGACGCGCGCGTAGAAGTAGATGTCGCCGGTGGACTTCTGACGGGCCACGAGGTCCGCACGGCCGTCGCCGTTCAGGTCGCCGGGCGACGTCAGTACGTCGTACTGCTGCCAGCCGCCGCCGATCACGGTGTGCGTGCTGCCCGGTGTGTAGCCGGAACGGCCGCAGCGGCCCGTGTACTGCCGCAGCTCACCGTTCGGCATCCGGACCAGGAGCTCGGCGCAGCGGTCGCTGCCGGTGTCCGAGAAGGGCACGGCGACCGTGCCGGCCGGCCAGCCGGAACCGGACTTCTTGCCGTCGAACACGCCGCCGGGCCCGCCGAACTGAATGGTCAGCCCGCCCGAGGAGTTGAGGGTGACCAGGTCTCCTCTGCTGTAGTTGCCCTGGTCGTGGAAGCCCGGCTCGCCGCCGTCGACCGAGACGGTCCCGCTGGTGGTGTACTTCCCGATGCCGTCCTCGGGCGTCGCCGTCAGCGTCCAGGTGTGCCGGCCGTTGCCGGTGTACGCGCCCGCGTCCGTCCGGCCATCCCAGGCAACGTTCACCTCGCTGCCGGAACCACCCGTCAGGGTGCGCACGGTACGGCCCGTCCAGTCCTTGACGGTGTACGTCCACGTGACGGGCTTGTTGAACTGCCACGAGGCGTGCCAGTTCTCCATGCCGTAGATGCCCTTGATGTCCATGTACTCGTCGCCCGGGTCGGACGCGATCTTGGCAAGGGCCTGCGCGGGCACTCCGCTGGGCACGATGTGCACGGTCTGCGCGGCGTCGAGATACGCGAGGTCGCCGCCGAACTTGTCCACCGCCCAGGTCAGCCGTCGCTGGTCGGCGGTCTTCCCGGCGGGAAGGTCCGCAACAGCGCGCGGGGCGGCCGCCTTGCCCGTGTGGAAGTCGGTGAGCAGCAGCTTGCCCGCCGTCCGGTCGTGCCGGACCAGGTAGCCGTCACCGACGAGGGCGGGCCCGGACGGCACGGTGAACGACTTCTTCGCCGTACGGTCGTACACACCCGCCGCACCGGTCGTCCCGCAGTTCCAGTACACCCAGCGGCCGACCGCGCGCACCTCCTTGATCACGCAGGGGGCGCCGGTGGCCGCCGTCTCCACGACCTTCTTCGTCTCCAGGTCGGTCGCGGTGAGAGCCCCGGTGGCGGTGGTCGCCGCCCACAGCGCGGTGCCCCAGACGGAGGCCGCGCCCGGGGTGCGGACGATGTCGTCGGCGGTGTTGGTGTAGCTCGGGTACATCCCCGCCCGCTGCTTGGCGGGGGAGCCACCGTTGACGACGTAGGCACGCCCGGTCATGTCCACTACTTTGGCGGTGCCTACGTGGTACTTGACGTCACCACCGTGGAACGAGCTTCCGGGCGCCCAGAACTGCACCTGCTCGGTACCGGCGTCGTCGCCGTCGACGAACACCACGCCGACGTCACCGTGGCCCGAAGCGACCAGCTCGACGCAGCCGCCGTTGTCACACGGCACGGTCCTGACGTACGCGCCGTTGGCGTACGTCCCGGCGAAGACACGGCTCTCGCGTGCCCCCACGGTCGTGGCGTCGGCGGACACCCGGCGCTCGTACACCCTGCGGTCGCCGGAGGCGCTCCGCTCCGCCGTCACCAGCCGCCCGCCCGCGAAGTCGAGGCCGTACACCCCGGTCGTCGCCACGGTGGCCGGGACGGGGTCGGCGGCGCTCGCCGGTACGGCGGCCGTGGCGAGGACGGTCGCCCCCGCCATGGCGCCCACGAGCGCGACGCGCCCGCGTATGAACACGGTCAAGAGAAGTTCCTTTCCGGGAAGCCCGGAGGTCGAGTGAGTGATCAGAAGAGATTCTTGTACGTCTGCCAGCTGCCGCCGACCTTGGTGCGCGCCGCCAGCGCGCCCTTGCCGTCGCCGCGGTAGCTCCACAGCACGCCGGACGTGTCGCGGGCCAGCAGGTCCGCGCGGCCGTCGCCGTTCAGGTCGCCGGAGCCGACCATCGTGTCGTACATGGTCCAGCCGTACCCGATCTTGGTACGGGTCCCGAGTGTGCCGTTGACGGTGGCCGGGTAGCGCCACACGTCGCCCGCGCGGTCCCGGGCCAGCAGGTCGCCCCTGCCGTCGCCGTCCATGTCGCCCATGCCGGCCAGGAGGTACCCCTGCCAGCCGTAGCCGATCTTCACCCGGGGCTCGAAGAGGCCGTTGCCCTTGCCGCGGTAGAAGTACAGATCGCCCGCCGGCGTCCGGCCGAGCAGATCGGCGCGCCCGTCGCCCGACATGTCGCCGGGCGAGGTCAGGGCGTCGAACATGTTCCAGCCGGTGCCGATCTTCGTGTACGGCGTGGTGGGCTTGAGCGCGGCCCCGCAGCCCGGCTTGTACGCGCGCAGCTCGCCCGCCTTCGTACGGACCAGCACGTCGTTGCACCGGTCGCCGCTGATGTCTTCGAACGGCACGGCGGCGGTCACGGTGTTGCCGCCCGTCCAGCCGGTACCCGACACCTTGTCCTCGACCCGCCCGGCCCCGGTCCCGGTACCGGCCCGCCAGTCGGCCTTCCCGGCCGAGGTGAACGCGAGCAGGTCACCGAACCCGTCGTTCTTGACGAGGTCCCGCGCCACGGCGGCCCCGCCGGTGAGTTTGACGGTGCCGGACGTGGTCAGCGCCGCGCCCACGCCGTCGGCGGGAGTGGCCGTGAGCGTCCAGGTGTAGGAGCCGTTGGGGGCGTGAGCGCCGGAGGCGGTCTTCCCGTCCCAGGCGGCCGTCACCTGGCCGCGCGCCTCGCCGCCGGTGAGCGTGCGCACCGTGGCCCCGGAGGCCGTGTTCCTCAGCGTCAGCTTCCAGGACGCGGCGGGCTTGGACAGCCACCAGGAGCCCTTCCAGCCGGCCGGCGCGGTGAGGGCGCCGGGGGTGTGCGCGGTCACCGCGGAGAGCGGGGAGGCGGGCTCACCGCTCTGGGCGACGTGCATCATCCCCTCCGTGTCGACGTAGGCGATGCCACCGCCGAACCGGTCGACCGAGTACGCCGCACGGCGATTGTTCGAACCGCTGCCCACCCGCACACCCAGGTACCGCGTGGCCACCGTTCCGCTCTGGAACGTGGTCAGCCGCAGTTCGGCGGCGGCGTACTGGTGCTGCACGAAGAAGCCGTCACCGAGCAGACCGCTGCCGCCGTACCCGGGCAGGTCGATTTTGACGCCGGTCCGCAGGTTGACCGCACCGTGCCGCGTGTACTGCTCACAGGCCCAGTAGAGCCAGTCCCCCGCCGTCTGCAGTTCGGCCAGTTCGCAGGGCGCACCGGTCTCCACGGTGCCCGTCTGCTTCAGCGTCGTCAGGTCGGTCCTGGTCACCAGCCCGTTCGTGCCGGTGCCGGTGAACAGCGTTTCGCCCCACACCGACGCCGCCGTCTGCGGCTGCTCCAGCACGACGGAGGAACCCGCGGCCGCGTCGAGGTCGACCACGATCGTCCTGTCGTCCGGGACGAGCATGCCCTCGACCGTCGGCCGCCCGCCCTGGTAGACCGCGTAACGCCCGAAGGAGTCGGTGAGCCGCCCGTCGAAGTTGCCGGTCAGGGCCCTGGCCGCCTCCGTGGGGGACCGCCGCGCGACGATCTCGACCTGGGGGTCCTTCTGGTAGTTGCGGACCTGGTAGACACTCCGGCCGTCCCCGCTGTTGTACAGCTGGGTGCACGGCCTCTGCCCGCATACGGTGTAGTCGTAGTCCCGCCCGGTCTCCTTGCCGGTCCAGGACGGGGCGCCGGCGGCGGGCTCGCCCGGCGCGAGGCCGAGCGACCGGTTGTAGAAGCCCGCCCCCTGCGGGCCGTCGAGCTCGACGGTGGACAGCACGCCTGCGCTCAGCGCGAGCGCCTGCACCGTGGCCGGGACCGGGGCCACCCGGTGCAGGTCCTTCGTGACGGGCACGCCGTCGGCTCCGGCGGAGATCTCCTTCAGCTGCCAGTCGGTGGCCGAAGTGCCGCCCACCACCGCGACCTTGTCCCCGGGCATCGACACGAGCCCCCGGCCGGACTTGTCCAGCAGGGAGACCCGCCGCTTCCCGTCCACGGACAGCGCCACCAGCCCCCGCTGGAGGTCGCCGTCCGTGCCGGTCACGTCCTCGGGCGCGAGGATCCAGCCGTCGAGCAGTCCGATACGGGAGCCGTCGAGGCCCTCCGGGAGCGCGAGGATCTGCTCCGGAGCATCGAGCGCCGCCCGGTCCAGGACGTGCACCCGCCGTTCCCGGTCGGTCCAGGCGAGCGACCCCGGCGACAGGGCGGCGGAGCGGAAGGAGTCGGCGGTCAGCACGCGCATCGCGCCCGTGGCCAGGTCGAGCAGCCCGAGCCGGTCGTTGTCCCCCCGCTCGGGGCTGCTCGGGAAGGCCAGCACCAGCGCGTCCGCGTCCCCGGCGAGCAACTTGACGCGCCCCGATGCCACGCCGGCCGGCCACCCGGTGACGGGCACACGACCGGACTGGTCACCATCGGCGGGCAGGAGGTACCAGCCCTGGGTGACGAGGTTGTCGTCGCTGTCACGGCTCTGGGCCCGCACGAGGACCGAGTTCCCCGCCAGCGCCTCGAACGAGTCGTCCTGGGGCAGAGTCAGCTCGGTCGCCGCCCCGGTCACGCCGTTGCGGAGAACGATGTCGTAGCCCTGGTGATCCACCACCAGGTCGGACTCGACTCCGAAGTACCCGAAGGAGTCGTTGGTGTCCCCGTATCCGAGCGGGAGGCTCTCGCCCGAGCCGAACGGGGTCCACTCATAGGTGTCCCCGAAAGCGGGATCCGCGTCCTCCGGGGCGTGGGCGAAGCCCGCCGGGCCGACCGCGGTCAGCACCTCGCCCCTCGGCGCGGTCCGCCAGTTGGGCGTGATGTCGAGCGGTGCCGGCGTGGACCGCACAGCCGCCCCGGCGGGCTTGTCCTGCCCGCCCGGCGATGCCTCGGCCATCGTTCCGGAAGCCACGGCGACCCCCCAGGCCGCTACTACGGCCACCGCACCGCGCACATATGTGTGACGTCTCAAACCGGGTCCCTCCTGGGCACCTCAGAGAAGGCATGAGGAGGACGCGGCAGACGTGCCGCGGTTTGCGCGAAGTGAAACCCCCCGGCCCCAACCCCCCATGCGAATGCGACGACTTTAACAGCAGGCACACAGGCACCGACAGACAAATTCGAACTTGTTCAAGTCCCGGTTCCACCGGAGGCGCGGGAAACGAAAGAGCGGGCCCGTCCGGGAAGGACGGGCCCGCTCTCAGCAGACCTTCAGCAGGTCATCGGCACACTCAGCCGTTGCGCTTCCAGCGCGGCTTGTCGTCGCGGCGGCCGAAGGAGCCGGTGCTCGTGCCGGTCGCGCGGTGGTCGTCGCGGCGGCCGTTCGGGCGGTCGCCACCGGAGCGGAAGCCACCCGAGGGGCGGTCGTCACGGCGGTCACGGTTGAACGGACGGTCGCCGCCACCCGAGCGGAAGCCGCCCGAAGGACGGTCGTCACGGCGGTCACGGTTGAAGGACGGACGCTCGTCGCGGTTGAACGACGGACGCTCGTCACGGCGCTCGAAGGAACGGCCACCACGGTCGTCGCGGCGGTCGCCACCCGAGCGGAAGCCACCGGAGGGGCGGTCGTCACGGCGGTCACGGTTGAACGACGGACGCTCGTCACGGCGCTCGAAGGAACGGCCACCACGGTCGTCGCGGCGGTCGCCACCCGAGCGGAAGCCGCCCGAAGGACGGTCGTCACGGCGGTCGTTGCTGCTGCGGAACGAGGGGCGGTCGCTGTTGCCCCGGTAGCCGCTCTGACCGGCGGGACGGCCGGAGCGCTCGCCGACGCGGTCGTCGCGCCGGTCGTTGCCCCGGTAGCCACCCCGGTTGTCGCGGCGCTCGTAGTTGCCCCGCTCGTCACGGCGCTCCTCGCGGGCGGCCGGCTGCTCCGGCACGGAGGCGGCGGCAGCCGCGAGGGCGGCCTCGGCCTCGGCGGTCACCTCGGCCACGGCGGCCTCGGGGTCGTCGCCCCGCTCGCGGGCGGCACGCGCCACCAGGCGGTCGGCCTCCTCGCGCAGCTCCACGGCACGGCGCTGGGCGCGCTCCAGCTGCTGGGTCAGCTCGGCGGCCTCGCGCTCGGCCTGCTTCGCGGCGTTGTTCGCGGAGTCGGCCTGGACCTCGGTGAGCGAGCGGGCGCCGGTGATCTCGGCGACCTCCGGCTCGAAGACGCCCGCGCCCTGCACGATGTGGCGCGAGGCGTCGACGCCCGCGTCCTCCATCAGGCGGAAGATCTGGCGGCGCTGGTGCGGCAGGGCCAGCGAGACGACGACACCGGACTTGCCGGCACGCGCGGTACGGCCCGAGCGGTGCAGGTAGTCCTTGTGGTCACCGGCCGGGTCCACGTTCAGGACCAGGTCGATGCCGTCGACGTGGATACCGCGCGCGGCGACGTCGGTCGCGACGAGCGCGTTGACGTAGCCCTTCTTGAAGTCCTCCAGGACGCGGGTGCGCGCGCCCTGGGTCATGCCGCCGTGCAGCGCGTCCGCCTTGACGCCCGCGTCGACGAGCTGCTCGGCGATGCGGTCGGCGCCCAGCTGGGTGCGGACGAAGATGATGGTGCGGCCCTTGCGGGCGGCGATGGCGGAGGTGACCGGCGCCTTGTCCTTCGGCTTCACGACTAGGACGTGGTGCGACATGGTCGAGACGTTGCCCTGGGCGGAGTCGACCTCGTGGGTGACCGGGTTGCTCAGGTAGCGCTTGACCAGCGTGCCGATCTCGTTCTCCATGGTGGCGGAGAAGAGCATGCGCTGACCGCCGCCGGGGATCTGGTCCAGCAGCTCGGTGACCTCGGGCAGGAAGCCCAGGTCGGACATCTGGTCGGCCTCGTCGAGGACGGCGACCTGGACGTTCTCCAGGGAGCAGGCGCCCCGGTTGATGATGTCGCGCAGCCGGCCCGGGGTGGCGACGAGGATGTCGACACCGCGCTCCAGGGCGTAGATCTGGTTGCCCATCGACGTACCGCCGCAGACGACCTTCATCTTCAGGCCGAGCACGTCGCCGTACGGCTGCAGCGCGTCCGCGACCTGCATCGCGAGCTCACGGGTCGGGGTGAGGATGATCGCGCGGGGCTTCTTCTTCTCGGTGTGCCCGCCCGCCAGCGCGGACAGGGTCGGCAGACCGAAGGAGAGGGTCTTGCCGGAGCCGGTACGGCCGCGGCCGAGGATGTCCTTGCCGGCCAGGGCGTCCGGGATGGTCGCCGCCTGGATCGGGAAGGGCGTGGTCACACCGTTCTGCGCGAGCTTGCGGACGATGCCCTCGGGCAGGCCCAGGTCGGCGAAGGTGACGGTCGGCTCATTCGCCGACTCTGCGGCCTCGGCAGCCTCTGCGGCCTCGGCGACGACGGCCTCGGCGACCGCGGTGAGCTCGTCGTTCTCGACGTTCTCGGGCATGACGGTGTGGTCAGAACTGGAAATTGACATGCGAAATGCGAAACCTTCCGGAGTCTCGGCACGCGCCCATAACTCCGTGATTTCGCAATGTCGACCGCCTCAATGCGGTCCAGCCACGGCAAGGGAGAGTACGCGCCACACGGCGCTCTTCTGTGTCGGCGCCGGGCAATGGGATCAAACGATCTACCACCATACGCACTCTCACCCACATTGCGCAAACCGCCTGCTCCCGGCCCACCTCGACGCCGCGTCCCGTCCATGATCGGCAGGACCTCTCTAGGCCGGTCCCACCTGCGGCGATGCCTCGGGCGTCCGCAAGCCCTCCACCGCGTCCGGCCACCCCAGGGCGTCGTTGCGGAACTGGGCGGCCGGAGACGCCGACGGCCCCGGCGGCGCGGGCTCCGAGGGCTCCGGCTCGGGCTCGGGCGGGTCCGGCTGCCGCGGCGTGTCCTGCGGCTCCGGTACGGGGTCCGGGTCGGCCGGAGCCGGTGATTCCGGCTGCGCGGACACACCGGGGCCGGGCAACGGTACGGAGGGGTGGGCCGCCCGGTCCTTCCCCTCGCCCCGGCCGGCGCCGGGCCCGTCGGTGGCCGGGGCGCTCCCGGACGGCGACGCGGAGGCGCTCGGGCCGGCGCTCCGGCGCTGCGACTGCGCCCCGGGGCCGCCGACGCGGGAGCCGCCGGTCCCCGCCACCGTGGAGCCGTCCGGCTCGACCGCGGCGCCCTTGGGGTCGACGCTCCGCGAGGGCGCCGGTTCCGCGCCGTCGGAGCCGACACTCATACAGCCGGTGGCCGTGGCGAGCGTCACAGCGGTGACGGCTGCCCAGCGGACGGGGACGGAGAACTGGCGCACAGGGGCACCTCCGGGGGCGCGAGGAACGATGGGGCCTGACATGAACGAGCCGGGTGCGCTGTGCCCAACTCTCGCCACCCCGCCCGGGACACGCCCGACGGACCGGTCCGCACACCTCGTTCACACCACGCGGCCCACACGCCACTCACGCGACAGGAGCCCCGCACCCCTCACCCGTAACCGAGCGCGTGCAGCCTCTCGTCGTCGATGCCGAAGTGGTGGGCGATCTCGTGGACAACGGTGATCTCGGTCTCCGCCACCACGTCCTCGCGCGTCTCGCACATCCGCAGCGTCGGCCCCCGGTAGATGGTGATCCGGTCCGGCAGCACCCCCGCGTACCACTCACCGCGCTCGGTCAGCGGCGTGCCCTCGTACAGCCCCAGCAGTTCCGGATCATCGGATTCCGGTTCGTCCTCGACGAAGACCGCGACGTTGTCCATCAGCCGGGTCAGCTCCGGCGGAATCCGGTCCAGTGCCTCGGCGACCAGTTCCTCGAACGCTTCCCGCGTCATCTCCAGCACCCGGCCATTGTCCCGCACGGCCGCCCGGTCCGCCCCGGTCCCGGACGCGGGCATACCGGGCCCGCCGCCGGGGCACAGGCACCCAATGGTCCGCGCCCGTCTCCCCTTCCGCCGCCCGCCGTCCCACCGCACCCCGGGCGGAACGTCCGCCGTGCCCCGGCCCTTCGTCCGCGCGCTCGGCCTGGTGGTCGTCGTGCTGTTCGGCGCGTGGCTCGGACTGCTGGCCGTCGGCAGCGTCCGTACGACCGTGGGCCCGATGGACACCACGATGACCCTGCGGCCCTCGCTCACCGGCGGCACCAAGATCAATGTGTCGCCGCTCGGCGCCCTGGAGCTGGACTCGCACCACGCCCCGGTCCGCCTGGACGTGGACGTGGACCGCCTCGACCCGGTCCGTTCCCAGGCCCTGGTCCAGCACCCCGAGCGGCTGGCCGGGCTGCAGGACGAGGTCACGGCGGACGTCGCGGCCGGCACCCGGGAGCTGGCCCTGCGCTCCTGCGTGGCGGTCGTGACCGGGGCCACCGCACTGGGCCTCGCGGTCTACCGCAGGCCGCGCCGGGCCTTGGCCGCCGGAGGCCTCGCCCTCGCGCTGCTGGCCGCGTCCGGCGTCGGCGCGTACGCCACCTGGAACCCGAAGTCGGTCCTGGAGCCCAAGTTCTCCGGACTGCTCTCCAGCGCCCCGTCCGTCGTCGGCGACGCCCGCTCGATCGTCAGCGACTTCGACGTCTACCAACAGGAGCTGGCCCGGCTGGTCACCAACGTCACCAAGCTGTACGACGCCACATCGACGCTCCCCGTCTACAGCCCCGACCCGGCGACCCTGCGCGTCCTGCACGTCTCCGACATCCACCTCAACCCGGCCGCGTGGCACATCATCGGCTCGCTCGTGAAGCAGTACGACATCGACGTGATCATCGACTCCGGCGACACGATGGACCACGGCGCCGCCGTCGAGAACAGCTTCCTTGACCCCATCGCCGACCTCGGCGCCCCCTACGTCTGGGTGCGCGGGAACCACGACTCGGCGGTGACGCAGAAGTACCTGGGCGACAAGAAGCGCTTCCCGAACGTGCACGTCCTGGACCAGGGCCGGGCGGTGAGCGTCGGCGGGCTGCGGATCGCCGGGACCGGGGACCCGCAGTTCACCCCCGACCGGACGGGCCCGGAGCAGGCCGAGGACATCGAGCGCGTGGCCGGCCGCACGCTCGCCGCCGCCCTGCGCGAGCAGCAGCGGTCCGGCACCCCCGTGGACGTCGCCGTGGCCCACGAGCCGGAGGCGGCGAAGGAGACGGACGGCGAGGTACCACTGGCCCTCGCCGGCCATGTGCACCACCGGCAGAACGAGGTCCTCAAGGGCGGCACCCGGCTGATGATCGAGGGTTCCACGGGCGGCGGCGGACTGCGGGCCGTCCAGAACAAGAAGCCGGAGCAGGTGCTCGCCTCGGTGCTCTATCTGGACCGCTCCACCCGCCGGCTCCAGGCCTGGGACGAGATAACGCTGGGCGGCCTCGGGCTGACGACGGCCGAGGTCAGCCGCCATCTGCCCGAGGAGAAGCCCGCCCTCACGAGCCCGTCCCCGACGGCCCCCACTCCCTCCCCGTAAACCGTTTTGGCGATCCCCGCCGGCATCCCATATGCTTCTCACGTCCCCGACGCGCCGGAAGGCGCGCAGGTGGGCCCTTAGCCCTCATCGTCTAGTGGCCCAGGACGCCGCCCTTTCAAGGCGGTAGCACGGGTTCGAATCCCGTTGGGGGCACGCTTGAACGTGTGCGAGACTTGTCTCGCACATTGCTTGGTCCTGTGGAGCAGTTAGGAGTGCTCGCCACCCTGTCAAGGTGGAGGCCGCGGGTTCAAATCCCGTCAGGACCGCTGCAGCCCTTGTGAGCTGCGTGGCTGGGTAGCTCAGTTGGTACGAGCGATCGCCTGAAAAGCGATAGGTCGCCGGTTCGATCCCGGCCCCAGCCACCACCCGAAGGCCCCGTCCGATGGACGGGGCCTTCGCCGTGTCAGACGGCCCCGCCCTCCGTGGAGTCGGGCTCGTCCTCGCCGACGTCGCGCCCGCGCCACGCCCGTACCGCGAGCACCAGCAGGACCACCGCCACCACGGCGACGAGCAGCACCGCGTCCGGCACCTGGCGCCCGACGCCCTGGGCCCACTGCTCCACGGCGAACGACCGGTCCACGTCCAGCAGGCCGGGCAGCGCGGTCGTCCCGTCGTACGCCAGGAACAGCGCACCGAGTGCCACGAAGAAGAGGCCCGAGAGCAGGGTCGTGGTGTGCAGCTCGAACCGGCCGAGGCGCAGCACCCGGCCGCGCAGCCAGACCCGGCGGCCCAGGTCGAACCGTTCCCAGAGCAGCGCGAGCACGAAGAGCGGCACCGCCATGCCCAGGGCGTAGACGGCCAGCAGCAGTCCTCCGTACGCCGGGCTGCCGCTGACCGCCGCCACCGTCAGCACGCTGCCCAGGATCGGGCCCGCGCAGAATCCGGCCAGCCCGTACACCGCGCCCAGCGCGTAGACGGAGAGAGCCGTCGTGGGGCGGATACGGCCGCCGAGGGCGGAGATCCGGCGCGAGGCGAAGCCCAGGCCGACGATCTGGGCCACGCCCAGCGCGATGATCAGCCACCCCGCCCCCAGGACGAGGGCGTCGCGGTGGCGGTAGAACAGCCGCCCGGCGTACGAACCGGCCGCGCCCAGCGGGACCAGGGTGGTGGCCAGACCCGCGTAGAAGATGCCGGTCCGGGCGAGCAGCCGGGAGGCGGAGTCGATGGAGTACGCGAAGAACGCGGGGAGCAGCAGTGCGCTGCACGGGCTGAGCAGGGCGAGCAGCCCGCCGAGGAACGCGGCGAAGTAGCCGACGTCGGGCGTCACTTCGCGGAACCCTTCGCTCCGGCCGCCTCCTCGGCCTCCTCGGCCGCTTGGTCGATGGCCCGGGTGAAGGTCTCGGTGGACTGGGCGCCGGCGATCGGGCGGCCGTTGATCAGGAAGGACGGGGTGGAGGTCGCACCGATCCCGTACCCCTGCTCCTGGTCCTTGCGTACGGCCGCGGTGGCCGCCTGCCCGTCGGCGTCGCGCGCGAAACGGTCCAGATCGGTCACGCCGGCCTGCCGTGCGAGTTCCTTCAGGCGGTCCTTGCCGAACCCCTTCTCCTTGGCGCCCTCGGCGTACGCGGCGCGGTGGAACTCCCAGAAGCGGCCCTGGCGCCCCGCCGCCCAGGAGGCCCGTGCGGCGGCCTCGGACTCGGCGCCGAAGATCGGGAAGTTGCGCCACTCGATGCGCAGCACGCCCTGGTCGACGTACTTCTCCACCAGGGCGGGTTCGGTGTCGCGGGCGAACTTGGCGCAGTAGCCGCACTTGAAGTCGGCGTACTCGATGAGAACGACGGGTGCGTCGGCGCGGCCCAGGGCCAGCTTGTCGCCGGTGTCGCGCCGGGCGAGCTTCGCCAGCTCGGGGTGGACGCCGTCCTGCGGGTCCGCCGTGACGCCGGCGACCGCGGAGGAGCCGGAGCGCGGCGGCTCGGGGGCGGTGGCGCGGTACGAGACATAGCCGAGCAGGGCGGCCGCGACGACGACTCCGGCGCCGTACACCAGGGGCGTGCGGGACTTGTTGCGGGACTTCGGGGACGGCGTGGACGTGGGTGCGGGCATGCGGAACTCCGGGAGGGCGATGCGGAAGAGCGAGGACGGCGCGGGACGGGCCGTCGGTCTACACCCTGAGTACGGAGAGCTCCACCGGCCCCGGCGCCGCCTCGTCGGGACCGCGCGGGGTCATCGGCACGGACACCTCGGCCGGCCTGTCCCCGGGCGCGGCGGGCAGGCCCCACTCCGCGAGGCCGGGCGCCTGGTCGTGGGAGGCGCGGGCGGGCGCGGGGACGGCGGGCTCACCACCGTCGCGCTTTCCGCCCTGGCCGCAGCCCGGAATCCCCTGCCCGTGCCCGGCGGCGGTGACCACGGGGGCGGCGGCAGCATGGGCCGGGGCCTGCGCCATCGTCGCCGCCGGTCCGCAGAACAGCCCGAGCACGACCGCGAGGGCCGCCACCAGGCAGTACCACTGCGAACGGGGCACGGGACCGGCCTTCCGGCTGGGGGATGATCGACTGCCCGGAATGGTACGTGCTGTGCCCGCGCCGTTCCCCACCGTGCCGGTGTTCATGCCCGTCCGCGCGCACAACCGTGACCGGGACCGCGCGAAATGGGTTCGCCCTTCCTCGGGCCCGGGTGAGATCCTGGGATCCGTATGTCTACTTCCTTCGCCGATCTCCAGTCCCGGCTCGCGCAGGTCTCGCTCCGCGACGCGAACCGGCTCGGCCGCCGCCTCGAGGGCGCCCGCCGCATCCGCAAGCCCGAGGCCCAGCAGGCCGTGCTGGACGAGATCGCCGCCCAGGCGGACAAGGCGGCCGGGCGGCTCACGCAGCGGGCGGGCCGGGCGCCCGCCGTCACGTACCCCGAACAGCTTCCGGTCAGCCAGAAGAAGGACGAGATCCTGGAGGCGATACGCGACCACCAGGTCGTGATCGTCGCCGGTGAGACCGGGTCCGGCAAGACCACCCAGATCCCCAAGATCTGCATGGAGCTGGGCCGGGGCGTCCGGGGCATGATCGGGCACACCCAGCCGCGCCGGATCGCCGCGCGCACGGTGGCCGAGCGGATCGCCGACGAGCTGAACACGCCGCTGGGCGAGGCGGTCGGCTGGAAGGTCCGCTTCACCGACCAGGTGAACCCGGACGCGACCTTCGTCAAGCTGATGACGGACGGCATCCTGCTCGCCGAGATCCAGACGGACCGCGAGCTGCTGGCGTACGACACGATCATCATCGACGAGGCCCACGAGCGGTCGCTGAACATCGACTTCCTGCTCGGCTATCTGGCCCGGCTGCTGCCCCGGCGCCCCGATCTGAAGGTCGTCGTCACCTCCGCGACCATCGACCCGGAACGCTTCTCGCGTCACTTCGGGGAAGCGCCGATCATCGAGGTCAGCGGCCGTACGTATCCGGTCGAGGTCCGGTATAGGCCGCTGCTCGAAGAGGACGGCGAGGACTCCGACCGCGACCAGATCACCGCGATCTGCGACGCCGTCGACGAGCTCCAGTCCGAGGGCCCCGGCGACGTCCTGGTCTTCCTCTCCGGCGAGCGGGAGATCCGCGACACCGCCGACGCGCTCGGCAAACGGAACCTGAGACATACCGAGGTGCTCCCCCTCTACGCGCGCCTGTCGCACGCCGAGCAGCACCGCGTGTTCCAGCGCCACACGGGGCGCAGGATCGTTCTGGCGACCAACGTCGCCGAGACCTCGCTGACCGTCCCCGGCATCAAGTACGTGATCGACCCGGGCACCGCCCGTATCTCCCGCTACAGCCACCGCACCAAGGTGCAGCGGCTGCCGATCGAGCGGATCTCGCAGGCCAGCGCCAACCAGCGCAAGGGCCGCTGCGGCCGTACCTCGGACGGCATCTGCATCCGGCTGTACTCCGAGGACGACTTCCTGACCCGTCCGGAGTTCACCGACGCGGAGATCCTGCGCACCAACCTGGCCTCCGTCATCCTCCAGATGACCGCCGCCGGCCTCGGTGACATCGAGAAGTTCCCCTTCATCGACCCGCCGGACCACCGCAACATCCGCGACGGCGTGCAGCTGCTCCAGGAGCTGGGCGCCCTCGACGCCGCGGAGAAGGACCCGAAGAAGCGGCTCACCCCGCTCGGCCGCAAGCTCTCGCAGCTGCCGGTGGACCCGCGCCTGGCCCGGATGGTCGTCGAGGCCGACCGCAACGGCTGCGTACGCGAGGTCATGGTCATCGCCGCCGCGCTCTCCATCCAGGACCCGCGCGAGCGGCCCTCCGACAAGCAGACGCAGGCCGACCAGCAGCACGCCCGGTTCAAGGACGAGACCTCCGACTTCCTGGCCTTCCTGAACCTGTGGCGCTACATCCGCGAACAGCAGAAGGAGCGCGGCTCCTCCAGCTTCCGCCGGATGTGCAAGCAGGAGTACCTGAACTTCCTGCGCATCCGCGAGTGGCAGGACATCTACGCGCAGCTGCGCACGGTCGCCAAGCAGATGGGGATCGAGCTCAATGAGGACGACGCACCCGAGCAGTCGGTGCACACCTCGCTGCTCGCCGGGCTGCTGTCGCACATCGGGCTCAAGGACACCGAGAAGTACGAGTACCTGGGCGCCCGCAGCGCCAAGTTCGCGATCTTCCCCGGTTCGGCGCTGTTCAAGAAGCAGCCCCGGTTCGTGATGTCGGCGGAGCTGGTGGAGACGTCCCGGCTGTGGGCACGGGTCAACGCCCGGGTCGAGCCGGAGTGGATCGAGCCGGTCGCCCAGCACCTGCTGAAGCGCACCTACAGCGAACCGCACTGGGAGAAGGACCAGGCCGCGGTGATGGCGTACGAGCGGGTCACGCTGTACGGCGTACCGATCGTCGCCCAGCGCAAGATCAATTTCGGCCGTATCGACCAGGAGACCTCGCGGGACCTCTTCATCCGCAACGCCCTGGTCGAGGGCGACTGGCGTACGCACCACCAGTTCTTCCACGACAACCGCAAACTGCTCGGTGAGGTCGAGGAGCTGGAGCACCGCGCCCGGCGCCGGGACATCCTCGTGGACGACGAGACACTGTTCGACTTCTACGACCAGCGCATCCCGGAACACATCGTCTCCGGCGCGCACTTCGACTCCTGGTGGAAGCACAAGCGGCGCGACGAGCCGGACGCGCTCGACTTCGAGCGCTCGATGCTCATCAACGAGAAGGCCGGGGCCGTCACCAAGGACGACTACCCGGACTCCTGGCGGCAGGGGAAGCTCAAGTTCCGGGTGACCTACCAGTTCGAGCCCGGCGCGGACGCCGACGGGGTGACCGTGCACATTCCGCTCCAGGTGCTGAACCAGGTCACGTCCGAGGGCTTCGACTGGCAGATCCCGGGCCTGCGCGAGGAGGTGGTCACCGAGCTGATCCGCTCGCTGCCCAAGCCGATCCGCCGGCACTATGTGCCCGCCCCGAACTACGCGGACAAGTTCCTGGACCGGGCCGTACCGCTCCAGGAGCCGCTTCCGGCGACCCTGGCCCGTGAGCTCCAGCGGATGGTCGGGGTCCCGGTCACCGCGGACGACTTCGACCTGAGCCGGGTCCCGGACCACCTCAAGATCACCTTCCGGATCACCGACGAGCGGCGCCGCAGGGTCGCCGAGGACAAGGACCTGGAGGCGCTGAAGCTCCAGCTGCGCCCGAAGGCCCGTCAGGCCCTCTCCAAGGCCGCGGCGGCGACCGCGGGGCCCTCCGGCGAGTCCATCGAGCGGTCGGGCCTGAAGGACTGGACGATCGGCACGCTGAACAAGGTCTTCGAGACCCGACGCGCGGGCCAGCCGGTCAAGGCGTATCCCGCGCTCGTCGACCAGGAGGGAGCTGCGGCGGGCACCGTCGCCGTACGCCTCTTCGACACGGAGGCCGAGCAGCAGCAGGCGATGTGGCGCGGGACGCGGAAGCTGATCCTGCTGAACATCCCGGTGAACCCGGCGAAGTTCGCCTCGGACAAGCTGACGAACCAGCAGAAGCTGGCCCTGTCCCGCAACCCGCACGGTTCGATCCAGGCCCTGTTCGACGACTGCGCGACGGCGGCCGCCGACCGGCTGATCGCGGCGCACGGCGGCCCCGCCTGGGACGAGGCGTCGTTCCGGACGCTGTACGACAAGGTGCGCGCGGACCTGGTGGACCTGACCGTCCGCACGATCGGCCAGGTGCAGCAGATCCTGGCGGCCTGGCAGGCGTGCGAGCGCCGGCTGAAGGCCACCAACAGCCTGGTCCTGATCAACAACGTCACGGACGTACGCGATCACCTGGCGCGCCTGATGCCGCCCGGCTTCGTCACCGCGACCGGGCTGCGCAGGCTCCCCGACCTGATGCGCTACCTGGTCGCCGAGGACCGCAGGCTCCAGCAGATGCCGACCAACGTCCAGCGCGACACCACGCGCATGGAGAAGGTCCACGAGATGCAGGACGAGTACGCCTGGCTGCTGGAGCAGCTGCCGAAGGGCAGGCCCGTCCCGCAGGAGGTGCTGGACATCCGGTGGATGATCGAGGAGCTGCGGGTGAGCTACTTCGCGCACGCCCTGGGCACCGCGTTCCCCGTCTCGGACAAGCGCATCGTGAAGGCGATCGACGCCGCCGCCCCGTAGGGGAGGGACGTAACGGGACCGCCACCAGGAGTGAGTTCGACCGCACCCTCTGAACTCCTGTACAGTCTGTTTTCGCAGCCGGACGCGAGGAAGGCCGCGAAACCTGGTCCTGTGGAGCAGTTAGGAGTGCTCGCCACCCTGTCAAGGTGGAGGCCGCGGGTTCAAATCCCGTCAGGACCGCAGTAACGAAAGCCCGGATCCCCTGGATCCGGGCTTTCGCGCGTCTTGACTCCGCTGTCCGCCGACGAGTACTCAGAAACCAGGGGCCGCCCCCGGATTTCCCGGAGCGGGGCGGCGCGCATCCACCGGGAGGTGGCGCGATGGGGGCATCCACGGGCGAGGGGTACGGCGAGCCGGCGCGAGGGCGCACGGGGGCGCCCCGGCACGATGTCCGCGCGCTGCTGCGCGCGCATCTGGCCGCCGCGTCCGGCTACCGCCACCTGACCCGGCACTGCGCGGTCTGCGCCCGGCTGCTGCGGCTCGCCATGGAGCCCGTGACGGCCTCCCGTGGCGCCGGGACGGCCGATGAGCCGCCCGGGACGCCCGAAGCCTCCACGAGGGACCGACGAGCCCCCGTGCGGGCGTCGCGAGCCGAGGACGTAAGTCCCCCCACGACATGACCTTCGGCGCCACCGTCGGCTTCCTCACAGTGGCAGGCTCGGAGTTGGCAACACTCGCGCGGTGTGACGGGTGTCACTGAATCAGTTTTGAGAAGGGGGGACTTTACACCCTTCATACAACTGGCGAATTTAATATGTGCAATTGCACCCCCCGGAAGGATGTCGTCCGGTTACCCCCGCACCACCCGCCGACACCTCCGGCAAGGACCCGGGCCGACGTGCCGGGCTGGGCAAACAGCCGCCGGAGGCCGGTCGGAGCGGGTGCGGACAGGGCCGGCGCGGGCACAAAAAAATCGCGCTGGACCCGGCGGAGTCCAGCGCGATCGGATGACATGACCCGTAAGACACAGGTACGGCGCCCGTTGGGGCGGGCGCCCGTCATATGGAGCTATGGGCGGGCAAGTAGGTTGGGGGACCCAAAAGCCCAGGTGTGACGGGGTGACAGGGGGTATGTCAGGCCTCGCTGCGCTGCTGCGGAATACCCGCAAGCAGTGCGCGGACCTCTGCCTCGCGGTACCGGCGATGCCCACCGAGCGTGCGGATGGACGTGAGCTTGCCTGCCTTCGCCCAACGGGTAACCGTCTTCGGGTCCACGCGGAACATCGTGGCAACCTCAGCCGGGGTCAGCAGCGGCTCGGCATCAGGGGTGCGAGCGGTCATGAGCGGCCTCCTCGGGAGAACCGAACCATCTCGGTTCTTTCCTCTAAATTCTGCACCTTGACCCACGTTGCCCGAAATGGCGGACGCGGGCCGAGTCGGTTATAGGACGAACGGCTTGTCCTCGGCACTACAACTACACCATCCGTCCAGCCACGTCGGCCAAACCGATGGAATTGCCCTCCCAGGTGTTCATCAGCGACGGAAAGCCGATGGACCATGCCATAGCGGACAGTCACACCACCGTGACGATCAGTCACAGAGCGATCAGGAGTCATCAGACCCCCCATAGCGTGCAATGCCGAGCGATCCGCCCATACATGGACGGATGGAGTCCTCACCGGACTCCTTGTCCTATTTTGGCACGAGGGGTAGGGAAGGGCGCAAGGGCCCCGTAAGTGCTATCCATCACGGTTGAACCAAAGGCCCGGTTCGGGACGTAGGTCCCGGCGCCTCATGAGACCCGTGGGCCCCTTCACTCTCACGTGTCACATCCGAAACGGGTTCACACGCCGTTCCGTGCGGGTGACTCCTCGATCAGTTGGCGAACTGACGGTCCCTTACGGCCCGCCAGCGCTCCGCGAGACGCGCGTACGCCTCGGCCGCCCTCTCGGCCTCCCCCGCACGCAGCGCGGCGATCCCCTCGGCCACATCGGCGGCACTCCGGTCGTCCGCGAGCTGCCGCTCCGACAGCGCGTGCACGAGCCCGCCGTAGTCCAGCTCGACGAGCGAGCGCGGGTGGAACTCCTCCAGCCACCGCCCGACGTCCACCAGGCCCGTGGTCAACGGCCCCTCGTCCATCGTCTCCCGCAGCGTCCTGAGCGACCTGGCCAGCCGGCGCCGCGCCTCGACCATCCGCGTCCGGTACCGGAACACGGGCGGCTCCCCGTCCGGCCCGGCCACCACATGCTCCCGCTCCTCGTCCGCGAACAACACGAACCAGCGCACCGGGACCTGCCACACCGCCGTCCTGATCCACGGCCGGGCGTCCGGATTGCGCTCCGCCCACCGCTCGTGGTCGGCCAGCGCCTGGCCGCGCACCACCGGCGGCAGCACCGCGTCGAGCACCGGCCCGGGGAACAGGTCCGCCAGCCCGTCCAGGGCCAGCCAGCCGCGCAGCCGGGTCCGCCACGGGCAGACGCACACCACCCCGTCCAGCTCGGCCACGAACGCGTCGGCGCTCTCGTGCGCGGGCACACCGGCGGGCGGGGTGGCCACCAAGTCGGCCAGCGAGCGCCGCAGTTCGTCCTGTGCCGTGGGAACCAGGTCGCGGGCCGCGTAACGGGACCAGTGGGCGCGCTCGTCCTCCGGGAAGGCCACCAGCGGCTCGTACACCCGAAGGTAGGACGCGTAAGGGACGAGCACCGAAGACACCACCGACATGCGGTGATCGTGTCACGCCTGTCCCCCGGTGGGGGGTGATCCTTGGCACTGGAACAGATCTACGTGGGGGTAGGACTTACGCTCTTGCCCACCGGGCCGTCCCACGCGGTCGGACCGGTGGGCCCTCCCCACCTTCAGGAGGGTCTTTCCGCCGCTTCGTACTTGGGAGTCACCACAGTGACCGATGTGACCGGCGTGCCTGTCGATGTCCTGCACACCCTGTTCCACTCGGACCAGGGCGGACACGAACAAGTCGTCCTCTGCCAGGACCGGGCCAGCGGCCTCAAGGCCGTCATCGCCCTCCACTCCACCGCCCTGGGCCCCGCCCTCGGCGGCACCCGCTTCTACCCCTACGCCACCGAGGCCGAGGCCGTCGCCGACGCGCTGAACCTCGCGCGCGGCATGTCGTACAAGAACGCCCTGGCCGGGCTCGACCACGGTGGCGGCAAGGCCGTCATCATCGGCGACCCCGAGCAGATCAAGAGCGAGGAACTGCTGCTGGCCTACGGCCGGTTCGTCGCCTCGCTGGGCGGCCGCTACGTGACGGCCTGCGATGTCGGCACCTATGTCGCCGACATGGACGTCGTGGCCCGCGAGTGCCGGTGGACCACCGGACGCTCCCCCGAGAACGGCGGCGCCGGCGACTCCTCGGTCCTCACCGCGTACGGCGTCTTCCAGGGCATGCGGGCCTCGGCCCAGCACCTGTGGGGCGACCCGACGCTGCGTGGCCGAAAAGTGGGGGTCGCCGGAGTCGGCAAGGTCGGGCACCACCTCGTCGAGCACCTGCTCGCGGACGGCGCCGAGGTCGTGATCACCGATGTGCGCGAGGAATCCGTGCGCCGGATCACCGAGAAGCACCCCGAGGTCGCCGTGGCGGCGGACACCGAGGCGCTGATCCGCACCGAGGGCCTGGACATCTACGCCCCGTGCGCGCTGGGCGGCGCCCTCAACGACGACAGCGTGCCGGTGCTCACCGCGAAGGTGGTGTGCGGCGCGGCCAACAACCAGCTCGCGCACCCGGGAGTCGAGAAGGACCTCGCGGACCGCGCGATCCTCTACGCGCCGGACTACGTGGTCAACGCGGGCGGGGTCATCCAGGTCGCCGACGAGCTGCACGGCTTCGACTTCGACCGGTGCAAGGCGAAGGCGGCGAAGATCTTCGACACCACGCTGGCCATATTCGCACGTGCGAAGGAAGACGGCATTCCGCCGGCCGCCGCGGCCGACCGGATCGCCGAACAGCGGATGGCGGAGGCCCGCCGCCGCTGATCCGGAGGCCCTCCGTACGGCCGCGGCCCGCCGACCGGCGAGACAAGACTCACGCCGGTCGGCGGGTCGCCTGCCGATAAGAGGTTAAAATCGCAGTTGACCAGCGAGGACGGGGCGTCTCGCGGGTCCTCTTCCGGGGCACGTGATGCGGGCGGCGTACCGTATGGCCGCGGAAGCAGGTACCGTTAAAGCTCTACAGGCACGGTCTCTCTGCCGAGAGTCCGTCCTGAAACATGAACGCGTGTCAAGACTCTGGGGCCGTCGAGCCCCGTCACCGAGGGGGTCGAGCCATGGGGCGCGGCCGGGCAAAGGCCAAGCAGACAAAGGTCGCCCGCCAGCTGAAGTACAGCAGCGGCGGGACGGACCTGTCACGTCTGGCCAATGAGCTGGGCGCATCGACTTCGAGTCAGCCACCGAACGCGGAGCCGTTCGAGGACGACGACGAGGAAGATGACCCGTACGCACAGTACGCGGATCTGTACAACGACGAGGACGAGGACGAGAACGACCAGTCCGGTCCGTCGTCCAAGCGCCGCGGCGCTTGACCTCGCGCTGACACATCACCCCGGTCCGGACCTGCTCCGGACCGGGTTTTGTGCTGTCCCGGTACGGGTTTGTGCCTTTTCGGTACGGGAAGGGCGAGGCGGCCGGTGACCGGCCGGGCCCGTCGGCCCGACCGGTGTTCCCGCTCAGCGCGCGTACGAACCCACCAGCTCGGCGCCCGTCGTGTGGTCGCCCCGGCCGGTGATCTCGCCGGCGACCCAGGAGTCGACGCCCCGGTCGGCCAGCGTGGTCAGGGCCGCGTCCACCGACTCCGCGGGGACGATCGCGATCATGCCGACGCCCATGTTGAGCGTCTTCTCCAGCTCCAGCTGCTCG
Source organism: Streptomyces sp. NBC_00708 (assembly GCA_036226585.1). Classification (GTDB taxonomy): domain Bacteria; phylum Actinomycetota; class Actinomycetes; order Streptomycetales; family Streptomycetaceae; genus Streptomyces. Next base: position 3,782,897 of record CP108997.1, on the reverse strand, counting down.
ACCCGGCCCGCCTTGCCGACGAGGTCGAAGACCGCGCCCGGCGTCCACGTGGAGCGGTCCACCGTCGCGTGCAGGGTGTCCGGGATGACCCGGGCCAGGTTGTTGGCCAGGCCGCCGCCGGTGACGTGGCTGAAGCCGTGCACCTCGGTCGTACGGGTGAGGGCCAGGCAGTCCAGCGAGTAGATCCGGGTCGGCTCCAGGAGCTCCTCGCCCAGGGTCCGGCCGAACTCCTCGACCTGGCGGTCCAGCGTCCAGCCGGCCCGGTCGAAGACCACGTGGCGGACGAGCGAGTACCCGTTCGAGTGAAGCCCGGAGGAGGCCATGGCGATCACGGCGTCGCCCTCGCGGATGCGGTCGGGACCCAGCAGGCGGTCCGCCTCCACGACGCCCGTACCGGCGCCGGCCACATCGAAGTCGTCCGCGCCCAGCAGCCCGGGGTGCTCGGCGGTCTCGCCGCCGACCAGGGCACAGCCGGCCAGCACACAGCCCTCGGCGATGCCCTTGACGATGGCCGCGACACGCTCGGGGTGCACCTTGCCGACGCAGATGTAGTCGGTCATGAACAGCGGTTCGGCGCCGCAGACGACGAGGTCGTCGACGACCATGCCCACCAGGTCGTGACCGATGGTGTCGTACACGCCCATCTGGCGGGCGAGGTCGACCTTGGTGCCGACGCCGTCCGTGGCGGAGGCCAGCAGCGGACGCTCGTAGCGCTTGAGGGCCGAGGCGTCGAAGAGGCCGGCGAAGCCGCCGAGCCCGCCGAGGCCCGCGACCTCGGGGCGCTGCGTCTTCTTCACCCACTCCTTCATCAGCTCGACGGCGCGGTCGCCGGCCTCGATGTCGACGCCCGCTGCCGCGTAGGAAGCACCTGTTGTCTCAGACATTGCCTGGGATCTTTCGTGTGGAAATACGGGGCTGGGGGAAGGGCTGCCGGGCGGTCCGGGTCACGGACGCCGCAGCGCGTCGGCCGCCGCGGTCGCCGCGGGGCCCGCCGCCAGCTCGGTCTCCAGCAGCTGCTTGCCGAGCAGCTCCGGGTCCGGGAGCTCCATCGGGTACTCGCCGTCGAAGCAGGCGCGGCACAGGTTCGGCTTGTCGATCGTCGTCGCCTCGATCATCGAGTCGATCGAGATGTACGCGAGCGAGTCGGCGCCCATGGAGGTGCCGATCTCCTCGACGGACATGCCGTTGGCGATCAGCTCGGCGCGGGTCGCGAAGTCGATGCCGAAGAAGCAGGGCCACTTCACCGGCGGGGACGAGATCCGGATGTGGATCTCGGCGGCACCGGCCTCGCGGAGCATCCGGACCAGTGCGCGCTGGGTGTTGCCGCGGACGATCGAGTCGTCGACGACCACCAGGCGCTTGCCCTTGATGACTTCCTTGAGCGGGTTGAGCTTGAGCCGGATGCCCAGCTGGCGGATCGTCTGGGACGGCTGGATGAAGGTCCGGCCGACGTAGGCGTTCTTCACCAGACCGGCGCCGAACGGAATCCCGCTGGCCTCCGCGTAACCGATCGCGGCCGGGGTGCCGGACTCCGGGGTCGCTATGACCAGATCGGCCTCGACGGGCGCCTCGGCGGCCAGTTTCCGGCCCATCTCCACACGGGAGAGGTAGACGTTGCGGCCCGCGATGTCGGTGTCGGGGCGGGCCAGGTAGACGTACTCGAAGACGCAGCCCTTGGGCTTCGCTTCCGCGAATCGCGAGGTACGCAGACCGTTCTCGTCGATGGCGACCATCTCGCCCGGCTCGATCTCGCGGACGTAGCTGGCGCCGCAGATGTCGAGGGCGGCGGACTCCGACGCGACGACCCAGCCGCGCTCCAGGCGGCCGAGGACCAGCGGGCGGATGCCCTGCGGGTCACGGGCGGCGTAGAGCGTGTGCTCGTCCATGAAGACCAGGGAGAAGGCACCCCGCACCTCGGGAAGCACCTTGGCGGCGGCCTCCTCGATGGTGAGCGGCTTGCCGTCCTCGTCCGTCTGGCCGGCGAGCAGCGCGGTCACCAGGTCGGTGTCGTTGGTCGCGGCGACCTGGGTGGCGCGGCCGTCCTTGCGCGGGAGGTCGGCGACCATCTCCGCGAGCTGGGCCGTGTTGACCAGGTTCCCGTTGTGACCGAGGGCGATCGAGCCGTGCGCGGTCGCACGGAACGTCGGCTGCGCGTTCTCCCACACCGAGGCACCGGTGGTGGAGTAGCGGGCATGACCGACCGCGATATGGCCCTGGAGCGATCCCAGGGAGGTTTCGTCGAAGACCTGCGAGACCAGTCCCATGTCCTTGAAGACGAGGATCTGGGACCCGTTGCTCACTGCGATGCCCGCGGACTCCTGTCCACGGTGCTGCAGGGCATACAGTCCGAAATAGGTGAGCTTGGCGACCTCTTCGCCCGGAGCCCAGACACCGAAGACGCCGCAAGCGTCCTGGGGGCCTTTCTCTCCGGGGAGCAGGTCGTGGTTGAGTCGTCCATCACCACGAGGCACGCCATCGAGTGTAGGGGAGATCGACCACTGGTCCGAATTGGGGATGCTCCGCCGGACCGCCGGGGAAGGGCCTCCGGAACGCGCTCCCCGACCCCTCGAGCCAGTCACGCACGGTGACCGCACCCCTTCCCGGATCTACGCGCGGCAACCGCCGCAGGGCAGGCGCCGCCCGGATCGGCGACTGGTTACCGACCAGTTCCGGCCACCCTCCGACGGGCCCGATCGGCGCGTCCGTGGCGCTCCGTGAGGTGGTGCGCGACGCCCCGGGACGAGCAGCCCGACCGGTCGTTTCGTGGCGAGCCTCACACCGGGGCCGCCCGGTATGCGGCATCTGGGAGGATCCGCCGGACACCTCGAGCACCGCCCGTACGGCGCGTTCGAGCGGTCCGAGCGGGCCGTCCGGTCCCCTCGGGGCACGGGAGCCGGTGGTTCGGGCGGCCCGCCCGGTCACCCCATCAGGGGCAGCAGCTCCGAGAGATCCGCCCGCTCGCCGCTCGCCGCGACCTTCGCCGCTTCGAGCTCACGCGCCCATTCCGTGCGTCCGGTCGCCAGCCGTATCCAGGTGAGCGGGTCGGTCTCGACGACGTTGGGCGGGGTGCCCCGGGTGTGACGCGGGCCCTGGACGCACTGCACCACGGCGAACGGCGGCACCCTGACCTCAACCGAGCCGCCGGGCGCCTTCTCGGCCAGCGCGTCGGCGAGCAGCCGGCTGCACGCGGCGAGCGCCTGCCGGTCGTACGGGACCGAGAGCCCGGTCGCCGCGTTGAGGTCGTCGGTGTGGACGACCAGCTCCACGGTCCGGGTGACCAGGAAGTCGCCGAGGCGCATCGCCCCGACCCGGGTGGCCAGCAGCCGGTCCTCGGACGCCCCGGGCACCAGCGCCTCGAAGCGGGCGGCGACCTGCGCGTACAGCGCGTCCAGGTCGGGGTGGCCGGCGGCCCGTTCGGCGGTGTCGTCCGCGATCCCGGAGGCGCGGGCCGCCGTGGTGAACGGCCACTCCAGAAGGGACACCTCGGGTTTGGCGAGGGCCGGCGCGGGAAGCTCCAGCGTCCGGCAGACGTGCGAGAGCGCCATCGTGATGTGGACGGCGAGCTCACGCACCGTCCAGTCCCCGAGGCCGCTCGGCGCGGCGAGCCGCTCCGGGGTCAGCGTGCGTACCGCGTCCCGTACGTGCGTGAACTGGGCGAGGACCGCGGTGCGGGTCCTGACCGGGTCGTAACGACGGGCGCGCTTCTGCGAGGGCGGCATGCCGGGGAGCCTACGGTGCGGCACTGACAGGGCGTGCGCCTCGTGGGGGGGCGGCCCCGGGACAGCCCAGGCTCGGCCCCGGGACAGTCCAGGCTCGGCCCCGGGACAGTCCAGGCTCGGCCCCGGTTCAGACCCGCGTCGCGTAGCCGCCGAGGCCCTTCTCCAGCAGGTCGAAGCCGCGGTGGGCCAGGGCGACGGCGTCCGCGGCGACCGCTGCGGACGGTTCGCCGGCCAGCAGGCGGCGGCGGTTCTCGGTGAGCAGCGCGTTGCGGGTGCCGAGCATCTGGGCGGCGACGATGCGCGCGATCACCGGCTCCTCGCCCTCCTCGATCAGCGCGTCGGTGAGCTGGTCCTGGGTACGGACGAAGAAGGAGTGGGCGCGGGTGAGCAGGGCCGGCGTCTCCATGATGAGCCGCACGATGCCGAGGGCCAGCGGCTTGTCTCCCATCCCCACCGACGGGTCGTGGGCCTCGATGGCCTCGATGAACTGCCGGCGCAGCGCCGCGACCACCGATTCGCCGGGGGCGCGCTCCCGTACGACCTGGGCCGCGTCGCCGACGTGCTCCTCCAGCGGCGCGAAGACCAGGTCCTCCTTGCTGTCGAAGTAGTTGAAGACGGTCATCTTCGACACATCGGCCGCCTCGGCGACCTCCGCGACGGAGACCTGGTCGAACCCTCGCTCGGAGAAGAGCCTCGTGGCCTCCTCCAGCAGGCGTCGCCTGGTCTCCACCTTCTTGCGCTCGCGCAGGCCCATCCCCTCGGTCATGGACTCACTGTACCAGGATGAAAATTAATCCAGGGCGAAAACTTGACTCGGTATACGAATGTCGGCAACAGTGAAGTCACCACAGCGGCCCGTCCCGGCGCCGCCCAGGAGGGGGGCCTGTCCGTCATGCTCGAAACGAAAGCCGCACCGGCGGCGCGGGTGCCGGCCACCGCCGGACAGCCGGCCGGCACCCCCGGCACCACGATCGCCGTGGCGCTGTGCATCGTCACGATCCTGCTCGCGGTGCTGGACTCGAACATCGTGTCCTCGGCGACCGTGCCGATCGTCCGCGACCTCGACCCGGTCCACGGCGTCGACCGCATCCCGTGGCTGATCGCCGCCTACCAGCTCGCGGCCACCGCCGCACTGCCGCTCTACGGCAAGCTCTGCGACTCGCTCGGCGCGAAGAAGATCTTCATCGGCGCGCTCGCCACCTTCCTGACCGGATCCGCGCTCTGCGGCATGGCCCAGTCCATGGGCGAACTGATCGCCGCCCGCGCCTTCCAGGGCATCGGCGGCGGCGGGCTGATGAGCGTCACCATGGTCGTCCTGCGCCAGCTCGGCGCGACGGACGAGGCGAAGGAGGGCGAGGCGAAGGAGGGCGAAGGCAAGGGGAAGCCCAAGGGCGGCGACAAGAAGGGCAACATCGGCGGGATCATCGCCGGTGCCGGCATGGCGCTCGGCCCCTGGCTGGGCGGAGCCCTCTCCGACCACGCGGGATGGCGCTGGATCTTCTACGTCAACCTGCCCGTCGGCATCGCCGTCCTGACTGCCACGATCCTCGTCGTGAAGCTCCCGGCGCGCACCACGCGCCACCGCATCGACTTCCTCGGCGCCGGTCTCGCCGCCGCCTTCTCCACCGCGCTGCTCCTGGTCACCGAGTGGGGCGGCGAGGACTACGCCTGGACCTCCCCCACCATCATCGGGCTCTCGCTCGCCGCCGTCGCCGCGCTCGGCCTGTTCGTCTGGCGCCAGGCCACCGCCGCCGAACCGATCCTGCCGCTCTCGCTCTTCTCGCTCCGGACCATGCGGTACGGCTTCGCCATCCAGGGCCTGGTCGGCGTCGCGATGATGGGGTCGATCGTCTACGTGATGATCTACCTCCAGGTCGTCCGGGGGATCGCCGCGACCTCGGCCGGTCTCTTCCTCGTCCCGATGGCGATCGGCATGACCGTCGTCGGCCTCCTCTCGGGGCGCCTGGTCGCGGCCGGCTGGTCGCAGAAGACCTTCGTCGTCAGCGGCACGGTCTTCGCCTCGGCCGCCCTCGCCCTGCTCACCACGCTCGACACGGACACCGGGCTGTGGACGCTGCGCGGTGCGATGCTGCTCATGGGCATCGGCTTCGGCCAGCTCATCGGCCAGCTGATCGAGCTCGTCCAGGACACCGCCCCGCCGAGCCAACTGGGCGTCGCCACCACCGGCGTCCGCTTCTTCCAGACCCTCGGCACCGCGCTGGGCGCCTCCCTCTTCGGAGCCGTACTCAGCAGGGTCTACGCCGCCAAGGGCCCCGGCGGGACGACCAGCGACATCGCCGGGCTCACCGGCACGGCCCGCCGGCAGGCGCTGGACGCCTTCGTCTCCTCCGCCGACGTGGTCTTCGCCTGCGCCACCGGCGTGATGGTCCTCGCCCTGATCCTCGCGACCCGGCTGCCGGCCACCCGTACAAAGGCCTGACTCTTCCCCGTACACAGAACGCGAAAACCCCCGACCGGGCGGACCGGTCGGGGGTTTTCGGCGTGAGCCGTCCGGGAACTACGCGAGCAGCGCCGGGATCGTCCCCTCGTGCGCCGTACGCAGCTCGCTCAGCGGGATGCCGAACTCGCCCTGCACCTCGATCTCGTCGCCGTCCACGACACCGATGCGGGTCACGGGCAGACCGCGCGCCCCGCACATGTCGTTGAACCGCAGCTCCTCGCTGCGCGGCACCGAGACGACCGCACGGCCCGCGGACTCGGAGAACAGCAGCGTGAACGCGTCGAGGCCGTCCGGAACGACCAGCCGGGCACCCTTCCCGCCGCGCAGGCAGGACTCGGTGACCGCCTGGATCAGACCGCCGTCGGACAGGTCGTGCGCCGCGTCGATCATCCCGTCGCGGGACGCCGAGATCAGGATCTCGGCGAGCAGCTTCTCGCGGGCGAGGTCCACCTTGGGCGGCATGCCGCCGAGGTGGTTGTGGACGACCTCGGACCAGGCGGAGCCGCCGAACTCCTCACGCGTGTCGCCCAGCAGGTAGAGGAGCTGGCCCTCTTCCGCGAAGGCGACCGGCGTGCGCCGCGTGACGTCGTCGATCACACCGAGCACGGCCACGACCGGCGTCGGGTGGATCGCCGTCTCACCGGTCTGGTTGTACAGCGAGACGTTGCCGCCGGTCACCGGGGTGCCCAGCTCCAGGCAGCCGTCCGCGAGACCGCGGGTGGCCTCGGCGAACTGCCACATGACGTCCGGGTCCTCGGGCGAACCGAAGTTCAGGCAGTCCGAGATCGCGAGCGGCTTGGCGCCGGACGCGGCGACGTTGCGGTACGACTCCGCCAGCGCCAGCTGGGCGCCGGTGTACGGGTCGAGCTTCGCGTACCGGCCGTTGCCGTCGGTCGACATGGCCACGCCGAGGTTGGACTCCTCGTCGATGCGGACCATGCCGGCGTCCTCGGGCATCGCGAGCACGGTGTTGCCCTGCACGAACCGGTCGTACTGGTCCGTGATCCAGGCCTTCGAGGCCTGGTTCGGCGACGAGACCAGCTTGAGGACCTGCTCGCGCAGCTCCGCGCCGTTCGCCGGGCGGGCCAGCTTGCCGGCGTCGTCCGCCTGGAGCGCGTCCTGCCAGGACGGCCGCGCGAACGGGCGGTGGTAGGTCGGACCCTCGTGCGCGACGGACCGCGGCGGAACGTCCACGATCTGCTCGCCGTGCCAGAAGATCTCCAGCTGCGAACCCTCGGTCACCTCACCGATGACGGTGGCGATGACGTCCCACTTCTCGCAGATCTCCAGGAAACGGTCCACGTGCTGCGGCTCGACGATCGCGCACATGCGCTCCTGCGACTCGCTCATGAGGATTTCCTCGGGCGAGAGGGAGGAGTCGCGCAGCGGCACGGTGTCCAGCTCGACGCGCATGCCGCCGGAGCCCGCGGAGGCCAGCTCGGACGTGGCGCAGGAGAGCCCGGCGCCGCCGAGGTCCTGGATGCCCGCGACGAGCTTCTCCTTGAAGATCTCCAGGGTGCACTCGATGAGGAGCTTCTCCTGGAACGGGTCGCCGACCTGGACGGCGGGGCGCTTGGTGGGCTTGGTGTCGTCGAAGGTCTCCGAGGCCAGCACGGAGACGCCGCCGATGCCGTCGCCGCCGGTGCGGGCGCCGTACAGGATGACCTTGTTGCCGGGGCCCGACGCCTGCGCGAGGTGGATGTCCTCGTGCTTCATCACACCGATGCAGCCGGCGTTGACGAGCGGGTTGCCCTGGTAGCAGGAGTCGAAGACGACCTCGCCGCCGATGTTCGGCAGACCGAGGCAGTTCCCGTATCCGCCGATGCCCGCGACGATGCCCGGCAGGACCCGCCGGGTGTCGGGGTGGTCGGCCGCACCGAAGCGCAGCGGGTCGACGACCGCGATCGGGCGGGCACCCATGGCGAGGATGTCGCGGACGATGCCGCCGACGCCGGTGGCCGCGCCCTGGTAGGGCTCGATGTACGAGGGGTGGTTGTGCGACTCGACCTTGAAGGTGACCGCGTACCCCTGGCCGACGTCGACCACACCGGCGTTCTCACCGATGCCGACGAGCATCGCGTCGTTGACGGGGACCTTCTCGCCGAACTGCTTGAGGTGGACCTTGCTGCTCTTGTACGAGCAGTGCTCGGACCACATCACGGAGTACATGGCGAGCTCGGCGCCGGTGGGACGGCGGCCCAGGATCTCGCGGATGCGGGCGTACTCGTCCTCCTTGAGGCCGAGTTCCTTCCAGGGCTGCTCGGTGTCCGGGGTTTCGGCCGCGTGCTTGACCGTGTCCAGGCTCATGCGTTGACCAGCTTCTTGATGATCGAGGTGAAGAAACCGAGACCGTCGGTGCGACCGGTGCCGATCAGCGGCTCCACGGCGTGCTCGGGGTGCGGCATCAGACCGACGACGTTGCCCGCCGCGTTGGTGATGCCCGCGATGTCGCGCAGCGAGCCATTGGGGTTGCCGCCCAGGTAGCGGAAGGCGACACGGCCCTCCGCCTCCAGCTCGTCGAGCGTGTGCTCGTCGGCGGTGTAGCGGCCGTCCATGTTCTTGAGCGGTACGGAGATCTCCTGGCCCGCGGCGTAGTCCGAGGTCCAGGCGGTCTCCGCGTTCTCCACGCGCAGGGTCTGGTCGCGGCAGATGAAGTGCAGGTGGTTGTTGCGCAGCATCGCGCCGGGGAGCAGATGCGCCTCGGTCAGGATCTGGAAGCCGTTGCAGATGCCGAGAACCGGCATGCCCGCCTTCGCCTGCTCGATCACCGTCTCCATGACCGGCGAGAACCGGGAGATGGCTCCGGCGCGCAGATAGTCGCCGTAGGAGAAACCGCCCGCGAGGATGACCGCGTCGACCTGGTGCAGGTCCTTGTCGCGGTGCCACAGCGATACGGGTTCGGCACCCGCGACCCGTACGGCCCGAAGGGCGTCCTGGTCGTCGAGCGTTCCCGGAAAGGTGACGACTCCGATACGAGCAGTCACTTCGACTCCTCGGCGTTCTCCACCTTGACGGTGAAGTCCTCGATCACGGTGTTGGCGAGGAACGTCTCCGCCATCTCGTGAATACGGGCGAGGGCGGCGTCGTCGACCGGCCCTTCGACCTGCAGCTCGAAACGCTTTCCCTGACGTACGTCCGCGATTCCCTCGAAGCCGAGACGGGGCAGTGCGCGCTGCACCGCCTGTCCCTGCGGGTCGAGGATCTCGGGCTTGAGCATGACGTCGACTACGACGCGTGCCACTGGCACTCCCGGTGTGGTGGTGTGGTGCGGCTGTTTCTCCGGAGGGGGTACCCCGGACCCCCGCGGGTCCACTCAGCGTACCTGGCCGGAAATTCTACGCGGGTAGATATCAAACGGGATAGATCACGCCCAGATTTCGGCCGATCACCGGAGGGCGGAAAAGCCGCGAAACAAATGCTCACGAGCAGCGCACATAGCGGGCGGACACGCGCAGGTAATTGGACGGGCTTCACAATGCGGCACCAGTCGCTGTACAAATGATTACCGGGGAATGCAGCATTGCCCCGGAGCACCGACAGCAGTCGGCCCGCATCCGCGCTCACAGCCGGAAGGCCGGCATCGACGCATGTCAGACGCGTCGATGCCGTAGGAAAGGACCGATATCCGTGGCGCAGCGCGTAGTGGTCACACTCTCCGACGACATCGACGGGGGAACAGCGGCGGAAACGGTCACCTTCGCCCTGGACGGGAAGTCGTACGAGATCGACCTCAATCCGTCCAACGCAAAGAAACTGCGCAGCGCCCTGGCCCCGTACATGGCGGCCGGCCGCAGGCAGACAAATACCGGCAAGCACGGCAAGGCTCCCGTTCCGTACCGGCACACCTCGCTCGCGCCCGACCCCGCGGCGGTACGCGCCTGGGCACGCTCGCACCGGATGGAGGTGCCGGCCCGGGGCCGCATCCCCAAGAGCGTCTACGAGGCGTTCCAGGAAGCCAGTTGACGCCGCGGAAGTTCCGGCGGAGGCCCGGCGGACGACCCGCGGGGCACCTGCGGGGGAGCCGACTTGCGCTACACCCCCGCAGGTCGGCTAGAGTCTGGAGCACGCCGAGGGGCAAGGCCGAAAAGGCCGAACCCCACGCAGCGTGCGGGTGTAGTTCAGTAGTAGAACATCCCCCTTCCAGGGGGAAGGCGCAGTGTGCAATTCCTGTCACCCGCTCTGCACAACTCTTCAGGACCACTCCGGTGGATCGGGTAGAGTAGTGATCGCTCCACCGGTGAAAGCCGAGTGGCTGCAATGCGGACGTAGCTCAGTTGGTAGAGCGCAACCTTGCCAAGGTTGAGGTCGCCAGTTCGAACCTGGTCGTCCGCTCAGAAAAACGAAGGCCCCGGTCGATTTCGACCGGGGCCTTCGTCGTATCCCGGGTCTTCCTGTGTGTCTTCTGTCTTCCCCGCTCGCCTTCTGTCTTCCCGGCTCCCGGCCCACCACCCATGACGTTTGTCATGGGTGGTGGTGACAGCTCGCACTGCCCCCGGCCTTCCGCAGCCGGAAACCTGAAGACATGACCAGCGACGACAAGTCCCGTGAGTACGTGATCCAGGCGCAGGACGTCCGGCGCAGCTACGCCGGCGGCTTCGAGGCCGTGTCCGGTGTCTCCTTCTCCGTGGCACGCGGCGAGCTGTTCGCCCTGCTCGGTACGAACGGCGCCGGCAAGACCTCCACCGTCGAGCTCCTGGAGGGCCTGGCCCGCCCCGACGGCGGCACGGTCCGCGTGCTGGGCCACGATCCGTACGCCGAGCGCATACGGGTCCGCCCCCGCATAGGCGTGATGCTCCAGGAGGGCGGCTTCCCGTCCGAGCTGTCGGTCACCGAGACGGTACGGATGTGGGCGGGCTGCACCAGCGGCGCCCGGCCGGCCGGGGAGGCCCTGGAGCTCGTGGGGCTCGGCCACCGCGCCCGCGTCCGGGTCAAGCAGCTCTCGGGCGGCGAGCGACGCCGGCTGGACCTGGCGCTGGCCCTGCTCGGCCGGCCCGAGGTGCTCTTCCTCGACGAGCCGACCACCGGTCTCGACGCCGAGGGCCGGCGCGACACCTGGGCGCTGGTGCGCCGGCTCCAGCAGGACGGCATCACCGTGCTGCTCACCACGCACTACCTGGAGGAGGCCGAGGCGCTCGCGGACCGGCTGGCGATCATGCACCGCGGCCGGATCGTGACCGCGGGCACCACGGCCGAGGTGACGGCCGCCCGCCCCGCCCGCATCCGCTTCGAGCTGCCCGACGGCGTTCCCGCCGCCCGGCTGCCTCTGGAGCTCCACGCCGGCGCCGACGGCCCCCGGATCGAGATACGTACGCACCAGCTCCAGGACTCCCTGGCCGAACTGCTCCGCTGGGCCGCGGCGGCGGACGTCACGCTGCACGGGCTCGACGCCCGCTCGGCCTCGCTCGAAGAGGCCTTCCTCGACATCGCCAGGTCCGCCGCCGCAACCGAAGAGGTGCCTGCCGCATGACCACCACGACCACCCCCGCGACCGGTACCGTGCGCACGACGGCCCTGACCCGGCTGACGGCACTCGGGCGGGCCGAGCTGACACTGCTCTCCCGGAACCGGACGGCGATCTTCGTCGCGCTGTTCATGCCGGCGGCCATGATCATGGCCATGAAGTCGACGTTCGAGAGCATCGACCTCAAGGGCACCGGGCTCACCGTCGCCGGGGCGGCGCTCATCGGCGGCATCGGGACGGTGCTCTTCCAGGCCGTCTACATGAACATGGTCGCCGCCTACGTCGCACGGCGTGAGGAACTCGTCCTGAAGCGGCTGCGCACCGGCGAGGTCACCGACGGGGAGATCCTCGCCGGGACCGCCCTACCGGCCGGCGCGCTCGCGCTCGCCCAGAGCGCGGTGATCATCGTCGCCGGTACGGCCTTCTTCGGCCTCGGCGCACCGGACCGCCCGGAACTGCTCGTGGCGGGCCTGCTGTTGGGCGTGGTGCTGCTGACGGCCCTCGCCGCGGTGACCTCCGTGATCACCCGCACCGTGCAGACGGCCCAGCTGACGACCCTGCCGCTGTTCCTCGTCTCGATGATGGGCTCGGGGCTCTTCGTCCCCCTGGAGATATTTCCCGACCGTCTCGCGGCGGTCTGCGAGTTCCTTCCGCTGACCGGGGTGATGACCCTGATACGGACCGGCTGGCTCGGCGCCTCCGAGGGCACCGACCTGCTCGGTGCGGCACTGACCGGGCTGGTCTGGACGGCGGTGGCCGTGTTTGCTGTGCAGCGATGGTTCCGCTGGGATCCGCGCCGCTGAGAAGGAGGTTGGGCCGTGAGAGGCGTACGGGGCTGGCACCGCAGCTGGCAGAAGCGCAACAAGATGGAGCGGATCGATCTGTACTCGCGGTTCACCATCTCCTGCATCCCCTGGCTCTTCGCCCTGGCCTGGCAGGGAGCGCCCTTCCAGTCCGACATCAGCCACGAACCGCTTCCGCTGACGCTGGGCGTGGCACTGCTCCTGGTGAGCCTCGCGCAGTGCGTGCTGAGCAACCGCAACCTCCCCGCGTCGTACGAGCACTACCTCGGCGTCTCCGCCTTCCCCGAGCGACGCCTGCTGGCGCCCGTGGCACTCCTGCTGCTGGCCATCGGGCTGCTGGCGGCCCTGGCCGGGGTGGACGGGGTCCAGGGCTCGGGGCTGCTGCTCATGGCGCTGAACGCACCGATGGCCCTCGTGATCACGCGAGTGCTCCTGGTCCCGGTCCGCCGCTTCGTGATCGAGTCGCTGTGCCTCACCGCGCTGACGACCGGGGCCCTCGCGGCGGCCGGAGTCCGAGGCGGCCTGCTGGCCGGTGTGGTGCCCTGCACCCTCTTCGGCTGTGTGCTGGTCCTGATCTCGGTCCGGCCCAGTGCCTGGAGCATGAGCGTGATGTGGCAGGCCGAGCAGGCCCGGGACATACAGGCCAGGCTCGCCGTCGCCGAGGAACGGCTGCGGTTCGGGCGGGACATGCATGACGTGCTGGGCCGCAACCTCGCGGTGATCGCGCTCAAGAGCGAACTGGCGGTGGAGCTCGCACAGCGCGGCAGGCCGGAGGCGGTGGACCAGATGGTCGAGGTGCAGCGGATAGCCCGTGCCTCGCAGCAGGAGGTGCGCGAGGTGGTGCGCGGTTACCGGGAGGCCGACCTGAGTACGGAACTGGCCGGGGCCCGTGGCGTGTTGAGCGCGGCCGGTATCGAGTGCACGGTGACCGGCGCCAGCGGTGAGCATCTGCCTGCGCCCGTGCAGTCGGCGCTCGGCTGGGTCGTCCGCGAGGCGGCGACCAATGTGCTGCGGCACGGCGATCCCCGGCGGTGCGTGATCCGGCTGGGGGCCACCGCGGACGCCGTGGTGCTCCAGGTGGAGAACGACGGCGCGACGGCCACGACGTCCGGTCCCGCGCCCGACGGGCCGGGCTCCGGACTGGCCGGCCTCCGGGAGCGGCTCGATGTGCTCGACGGCACGCTGGAGGCGGTGCCCGCGAAGGGCGGCCTGTTCCGCCTGACCGCGACGATCCCGCTGGGGGACGAGCGGGGCGGGGCGGAGGAGGGGGGCGGGGGGAGGCCCCAGAAGGCCGAGGTGCCCCGCCGCCGGTCCGAGGGGCGTCCCCTCCGTGGCGACGGTGGGCCGGGAAGCCCCGGCGCCAACGGTGCGCCGGGAACCCTCGGTGGCGACGCTGCGCCGGGAAGCCTCGGTGGCGACGGTGCGCTCGGCACCGTGCGGCCGCGGCCCGGGACCGTGGTGGCTCCCGGTGTGATGGTGGGGCCCGGACCCGGGCCGATGGAGGAACGACGATGACCGCGGTACGGGTACTGCTCGCCGATGACGAGCATCTGATCCGGGGCGCGCTCGCCGCCCTCCTCGCGCTGGAGGAGGATCTGGTGGTGGTCGCGGAGGCGGCCACGGGCCCGGAGGCGCTCGCCATGGCCCGCGCGCACCGCCCCGATGTCGCGGTGCTGGACCTGGAGATGCCGGGGGCGGACGGTGTGAGTGTCGCCACAACGCTGCGGGCCGAACTCCCGGACTGCCGGACGATGATCGTGACGAGCCACGGCCGGCCCGGCCACCTGAAGCGCGCCCTCGCTGCGGGGGTGCGGGCCTTCGTGCCGAAGACCGTCAGCGCCCGTCAGCTGGCCGGCATCATCCGCACCGTGCAGGCGGGAAACCGTTTCGTGGACCCCGAGTTGGCGGCGGACGCGATTGCCGCCGGGGACTCGCCGCTGACCGTGCGCGAGACCGAGGTGCTGGAGCTGGCGGCCGACGGCGCACCGGTGTCGGAGATCGCCGAACGGGCCTCGCTGTCGCAGGGCACCGTACGGAACTACCTCTCGGCGGCGGCCTCGAAGCTCGGGGCGGAGAACCGGCACGCGGCGGTGCGTCTCGCACGCGAGCGGGGTTGGGTATAGTGGGTCTCGCGCTTCGGCGCTTGCGGACGTAGCTCAGTTGGTAGAGCGCAACCTTGCCAAGGTTGAGGTCGCCAGTTCGAACCTGGTCGTCCGCTCCAGCGAAGAAGAAGCCCCCGGCCTTTCGGCCGGGGGCTTTTTCGTGTGTGCACAGGGACTTCGTCGTGTGCCCGGTGCCAGAGGGGTGTCCCGCCGGCCGCGACCGGCGGGACACCACTGCTACCAGGACGTACCGGTGAGGAGTTCGTACGCCTCGATGTACTTGGCGCGGGTCGCGTCCACGATCTCCTGCGGCAACGCCGGCGGCGGCTGCTCGCTCGTGCGGTCCCAGCCGGAGGCCGGGGAGGTCAGCCAGTCGCGCACGAACTGCTTGTCGTACGACGGCTGGGCACGGCCGGGCTCCCAGGAGGCGGCCGGCCAGAAGCGGGAGGAGTCCGGGGTCAGGACCTCGTCGGCGATGATCAGTTCCTCGCCACCGTCCGCGGTGGGCGCGAAGCCGAACTCGAACTTGGTGTCCGCCAGGATGATCCCGCGCTCGCGGGCGATGTCGCGGGCCCGGCCGTAGACGTCCAGGGTGGTCCGGCGCAACGCGGCGGCCGTCTCCGTGCCGACCTGGCGGGCCACCTCCTCGTAGCTCACGTTCTCGTCATGATCGCCGACGGCGGCCTTGGTGGCGGGGGTGAAGATCGCGCCCGGGAGCTCGGAGCCGTCGACGAGGCCGTCGGGGAGCCCGATGCCGCAGACGGTGCGCGAGGCGTTGTACTCGACGAGGCCGGAGCCCGTCAGATAGCCGCGGGCGACGCACTCGACCGGGACCATCCGCAGCGACGTGCAGACCATCGTGCGGCCCTCCCAGTCGGCGGGGGCCCCGGCGGGCACCTCGGTCGACAGGACGTGGTTCGGCACAAGGTCGGAGAGCTGGTCGAACCACCACATCGAGAGGCGGGTCAGGACGCGGCCCTTGTCCGGGATCTCCGTCGGCAGCACCCAGTCGTACGCGGACATCCGGTCGCTGGCGACCATGACGAGGTCCCCGGCCTCGTTCCGGTACAGGTCGCGCACCTTGCCGGTGTGCAGGTGGGTGAGTCCCGGTACCTGCACGGGCTCGGGCTTTTCTACAAATCCGGACACGCTGCCTCCGCGTAGGTTGTTCCAAGGACCGTTCCGATTGTCCCGTATCGGGGAACGGCCGGCTGCGGAGGGGTGCCGGGCGGGTGGCCCGGAGACGTCCGCGGTTCAGGCGCGCTTGCAGATCCGGTCGAGGAGATTGGCGGTGGCCTTCTGGATGCGGGGGTCCACATGGCCGGGGCGGTCCAGGGCCGGGGACCAGGCGAAGGTCCCCGAGGCGAAGACGAGCGCGCCGGACGGGGCCCGGTACAGCGAGGTCTCCTGGTGCCGCATCACGCCTTCGCTGTCCTGGTACGGGGAGTGGGCGAGCAGGATGCGGTTGTCGTGTTCGGGCAGCGAGGTGCGCGGGAAGTAGCGGTCGGCCTCGCCCGCCACCAGGCCCTCGATCTCGTCGCCCTCGCCGGCACCCGTCGCGTCCCACAGCCAGTGCTCGGCGTTCCGCACGACCAGGGGGTGGGGCTCGGGGACCCGGCCCGCGTACTGGATACCGAGCAGCTGTTGCTCGGGGCGGTCGATCTCGCGCCAGAGCGCGGGCTTGCCGGGGCCGCGGCGCTTGCGGCAGGTGAGCAGCCGGTCCGGCACCCCGGAGGCCGAGGGCCCGAGGCTGACCTGCCAGTACATGGTGTTGGCCGAGAGGTGGACCAGCGAGGTGCCGTGGTCGCGGGCGCGCTCGGCGGTGCGGCGCATCGGCACCGACCAGTACTCGTCGTGGCCGGGGAAGACCAGGCCCCGGTAGCGCGTGGGGTCGACCCGGCCCGCGTGCAGGTCGCGGGTGTCGGCGTAGGCGAGGTCGTAGCCGTAGCGCTCGGCCCAGCGGATGAAGTCGTAGGCGTGCCCGACGTGCAGCGGGAGGCCTGCGCCCGCGTAGGGGCGGTCGAAGGAGACGGTGACCGCCGCGTCCTCCTCTCCGAGCAGCCGGCCCTCCTCGTCCCAGGCGTGGTAGAGGCTGGCGCCGGTCCGGCCGTCCTCCGGGTAGAGGTTGTACGCCTGCCAGGTCACGTCCGGGAGCACCAGCAGCAGGTCGGCCGGGTGGTCGTCGCGGATGGTGAACGGGATGTGGGAGCGGTAGCCGTCGAGCGTGGTGAGCACGGCGACGTACGCGCCGATCGACCAGTACGTGGGGATCTGGAGCCGCCAGGACAGCCACCAGTGGTGGCAGGAGACCGTGCGGTCGGCGGTGAGGGGAGCCGGCTGGACGATGCCGGACAGCCGGGGGCTGGTGGTGATCTTGGAGGCGCCGTCGCCCCCGTAGTGGCCGATCCGGTAGACGTCCACGGAGAACTGCTGCGGCGGGTCCACGGTGATGTGGAAGTCGATCGCCTCACCGGGGGCCGCGGCGCCGGTGGAGGTGAAGCCCTTGATCTGCCGGCGCACGTCGTCCGCGGTGCGCGTGCCGCCGCCGGAGCCGCGGGACAGGGTGGGGTCCGCGTACCAGGGCACGACCTGACCGGTGTCGTCGAAGTAGTTCTCGCTGCCGCGCAGCCAGGGCAGCGGCCCCTGGCCGAAAGGGTCGGTCACGGCATGCGCCAGGGCACCCGATTCCCACCGACGGATCTGTTCCGCCCCCATCACGCTCCCCCTCCCTCAGGCCCCCGGATCAACAGTGGCGCGCCGACAGTCAGCGCCGTTCCCCAGCACATCACATAACGCACGCACTCCGTCACCGTTCGTCGCGAATTGACGTGAACGGAACTTGAGGCTCCGGTTATGCGGTCGTTCTCGGCCATCCCGTCCGCCGCGTCTCCTGCCGGCGGGGGCCTGTTTCAGACGAGGCGGACGGGCTTGTCGGTGCGTACGCCGACCGAGGTGAGCCAGGAGCGCAGCGGGGCGGCGTCGCCGTCCTCGATCAGGCTCAGGACCGGGCTGCCGAGGTCGGCCCGGCGCTCGCCGTCGACCAGCAACGTGGGCCCGTCGAGCCAGTCGAGTCCGGGCGCGGCGCCCGCCGTGTCCACGGCGGCGCAGCAGATCATCGCCGCGACATGGTCGGCGAGCAGTTCGGTGCCCGTACGGGGCGGCTGAAGCGGGAAGAGCGGGAGCGGGTCGGGGCCCCACAGGGCGAGCAGGTCGTCGCCGGGGGCGGAGGTGGCCGCTCCGGTGGCGCCCGCGCCCTGCGCCTCGGCCTCCTCGCGCGCCACGGCGGCGCTGATCCCGGCCGCCAGCTCCTCGCCGCCGTTCTCCCCCGCCTCCAGGTGCTCGACGACACGGGCCAGGGTGGGCACCCCGCCGACGGCCGCGGCGGGCGGGACCCCCATGGCGTCCAGGACCCGGTGCAGCCGGGCCGCCTCCGAGCGCCACTTCCGGTCGACCACCTCGTCCGGATACTGCTGCCAGTCCACCGGGGACCAGTCGGGGCCCGTCTCGGCGGGGCCGCCGTGGAAGAGACGGGCCGCCAGCAGGGACGCCGCCTCGTCGGCCGCGCCCGGCTCCTCCAGCAGGTCGCAGGCGGGCCGCTCCCCGAGCCGGGAGGCGTACCCCTCGGCCAGCCGGTCGCGGCGGGAGAGCTCGGTGAGGGCGGAGACGACGCCCGCGTCCAGCTGCGAGGGCCAGCGGCCCATCCGCCAGGCGGGCAGCGCGACCCGGGTCAGCAGCCGGTCCCAGCCGGCGTAGGCGAGACCGACCTGTTCCTGCGCGACGATCCGCAGCCCGTAGTCCACCGCCTGGGCGCGCGTCGACGCGGCGGCGGCGACCCCCCGCTCCATCTCGGCGGCGTGGCCGCGACAGCTGCGCAGCAGTATCCGGGCGATCCGGCCGATGAAGACGCGCGGCAGCCGCAGGGCCCCGCGCACCGGCCCCCTGGCGGGCGCGGAGCCGTCGGCAACGGCGCCGTCGAGACCCCGGACGAAGCGCCGGGCGGCGGCTATGTCGGGCTGGGCGCAGGCGCTGGTGCCCGCGACGACCGGGGCGAGCAGGGCTCGCAGCTCGGCGACCCGCATCCACCAGAGGAACGGGGAGCCGATGACCAGCACGGGGGCCGCCCCGGTCCGGTGGGTGGAGCCGCCGGACGCCGGGTGCGTACGGTCCTCCAGCCAGCTGTCGCAGTCGGGCGTGAGCGCTATGGCCGAGGGCGCGGGTACGTCGAGCCGGTCCGCCAGCTCGCGGACCAGACGGTAGAGGTCGGGGGCGGCCGCCTCGCTCAGCGGCACGGTCGGGCTGACCGCCGGCTTCGCCCGCGCCACCGCGACCGCGACGGCCGCCGCGATCAGCAGGACCACGACCGCGCAGGCGGTCACGGCCCAGCGCGCCGCGTCCCAGCCGCCGCCCTCGGCGAAGCCCTGCGCGCCCGCGGCGAACAGCACCACGGCCAGCGCGGCGGGCAGCAGCGCGACCGCCGTCGCCCTGCCGCGGATGCGCAACAGGGCGAGCGCACGGGCCCGCGCTGCCCGTGCACCCGGCTCCTCACCCGTACCGGTACCGGACACGGCTGGACCTCACCCCCTCTGCCCCCACGGCGGTGTTGCTCACTCCCCCACTGTGGCACCCGCCACCGACATCGCAATGCCGGTGGGCCAAGTGCCGGAACGCTTGCGCCGCACCCTAGTTGGGGGTGCGGCGGGCGTCATCCAGATGGCTCAGCCGTCACTCGATGGAATGGCTTTGGGCAAAGGTGTTGAGCTGCGGAGGGTCGGGGAGGTACGGGCCCGGGAGCGCCGCGACACGCGGCTCAGGCCCGCGCGCCCGCCGCGTCCTCCGCGGCCTTCTTCGCGATGTCCGTACGGAGCTGGGAGCCCTCCAGCCGGATCCTGGCCGCCGCCGCGTAGGCGCGCTCGCGGGCGCCGGCGAGGTCGTCGGCCGTCGCCGTCACCGAGAGCACCCGGCCGCCCGCGCTGACGACCGCGTCACCCTCGCGCCGGGTGCCGGCGTGCAGCACGTACGCGTGCGGGGCGTCCTGCGCCGCGACCTCGTCGAGCCCCTCGATCGGGTCGCCCGTGCGCGGGGTGCCCGGGTAGTTGTGCGAGGCGATGACCACGGTGACGGCGGCGTCGTCGCGCCACTTCAGCGGCGGCAGCTGGTCCAGGGTGCCGTTCGCGGACCCCAGCAGCACTCCGGCCAGCGGCGTCCGCAGGCGTGCCAGGACCACCTGGGTCTCCGGGTCGCCGAACCGGGCGTTGAACTCGATGACCCGCACGCCGCGCGAGGTGATCGCGAGGCCCGCGTACAGCAGCCCCGAGAACGGCGTACCGCGCCGGCGCAGCTCGTCCACGGTCGGCTGGAGCACCGACTGCATGACCTCGTCGACCAGCTTGGGGTCGGCCCACGGCAGCGGGGAGTACGCGCCCATGCCGCCGGTGTTCGGGCCCTCGTCGCCGTCGAGGGCGCGCTTGAAGTCCTGGGCCGGCTGGAGCGGCAGCACGGTGGTGCCGTCGGTGATCGCGAAGAGGCTCACCTCGGGGCCGTCGAGGAACTCCTCGATGACCACCCGGTCGCAGGCCAGCGCGTGGGCGCGGGCCTCCTCGACGTCATCGGTGACGACGACGCCCTTGCCGGCGGCCAGACCGTCGTCCTTGACCACGTACGGGGCGCCGAACGCGTCGAGCGCGGTGTCGATCTCGGCGGGCGTGGTGCACACGTAGCTGCGGGCGGTCGGTACGCCCGCCCCGGCCATGACGTCCTTGGCGAACGCCTTCGAGCCCTCCAGCTGGGCGGCCGCGCCGGACGGGCCGAAGCACGGGATGCCGGCGGCACGGACCGCGTCGGCGACCCCGGCGACGAGCGGTGCCTCCGGGCCGACGACCACCAGCCCGGCGCCCAGCTCGGTGGCGAGGCGCGCGACGGCAGCGCCGTCGAGGGCGTCGACCGGGTGCAGTTCGGCCACCTCTGCGATGCCGGCGTTGCCGGGGGCGCAGTACAGATCGGTGACGTCGGGGTCGAGGGACAGAGAGCGGCACAGGGCGTGTTCGCGGGCGCCGCCGCCGATGACGAGGACCTTCACGGGGTGCAGCCTAGCCGCCGGGGCGCGGCGGCCTCGACGGCCGCCGGTCCGTGGACAGGCGGCGGCGACCGGCGTCCCGCGCCCGGCGGGGCTACTCGTTCGTGAACTCCTCGACCACCGTGGCACCCAGCTCCCGGACGATCAGCTCGTGCCCGGAGAGGGCGGAGTCGACGAGGTCCGGGTCGTCGGCCTCCGGGATGTCGTCCTCGGGGGCGACCGGCCTGGGCGCCTCGGGGGCCGCGTACGGGGCGGGCGCGGGTCCGTCCTGCGACCCGCCGCCGCTCGGCTGCTGCGGTGCGGGCGCGGGGGCCGGCGCGGGCGCGGGCGCCGCGGGTCCCGGCTCGTACGACTGCTGCGGCGCGGGGGCCGCGGGGCGCTGCGGGGCGGGCGGCGGGGTGTACGGACGCTGACCGCCGGACGGCGGCTGCGGGGGCTGCCCGGCGCCGCCCGACGGGTCGACGATCGCCTCGATCTTCCACTGAGCGTTGAACTGCTCGGCCAGCGCCTGCCTCAGCACGTCCTCGCTGCCGCTGCTCGCGAAGTTGTCCCGCGCACCGGCGTTGAGGAAGCCGATCTGCAGGGTGCTGCCGTCGAACCCGGTGACCTGGGCGTTCTGGCTGAGAAGGATCCACGTGAAACGTCGTCGGTTCTTCACCGCCTCCAGGATGTCGGGCCACATGGTGCGCACCTGGCCGGCGCCCTGCGCCATGCCCGGAGCGGACGCGGGGGCGGCGGGCCCCGGGGCGGGGGCGGGGGCGCTCTGCGGCACCGGGGCGGGGGCCGGTGCCGGCCCTCGGCCGGGCGCGGCGGCCGTGGGCCAGCCACCGGGCCGGCGCCCCTGGTCGCCGGCGGACGCCGCGGCGGGCCAGGCACCGGGCCTCTGCTGTCCGGCGGCAGGCGCCTCCGCGGGCGGCGGTGCCTGTACGGGGGGCGGTGCCTGTACGGGGGCGGGCGGGGGCGTCTGCGGGGCGACCGGGGCGGGGGCGGGCGCGGGGGCCTGTGGCGCGGGCGCGTCACCCCGGACCGCGGCGCGCGCGGCGGCGGGCCCGGCGCCGGCGTCCGGCTGCGGTGCGGGGGGAACGGGGGCGTGGGCGAGGGCCTCGGGGCCGGGGACGTACCCCATGGCGGGCCCGGGGCCGGTCGTCGCGAAGGAGGCGCCGCGCTCCAGCCGGTCCAGCCGGGCCTGGAGGGAGCGCTCGTCGTCGAAGGCGGCGGGGAGCAGGACCCGGGCGCAGATCAGCTCGACCTGGAGACGCGGCGAGGTCGCGCCGCGCATCTCCGTGAGCCCCTCGTTGACCAGGTCGGCCGCACGGCTCAGCTCGGCCGCGCCGAACACGGAGGCCTGGGCCTGCATCCGCTCGACGACATCGGCCGGCGCGTCGATCA
This sequence comes from Streptomyces sp. NBC_00708, assembly GCA_036226585.1. Classification (GTDB taxonomy): domain Bacteria; phylum Actinomycetota; class Actinomycetes; order Streptomycetales; family Streptomycetaceae; genus Streptomyces. Next base: position 3,760,889 of record CP108997.1, on the reverse strand, counting down.
GCCCCTTCTCACCGGCGTCCGGCACGGCGGCGAGGATCACCAGGTCGCGCAGCCGCTCCAGCAGGTCGGCGACGAAGCGGCGCGGGTCGTTGCCGCCCTCGATGACCCGGTCCACGACCTCGAACGCCGCGGCCCCGTCACCCGCCGCGAAGGCGTCCACGATCGAGTCGAGCAACGAGCCGTCCGTATAACCGAGCAGGGCCGTCGCCATGGCGTATGTCACACCGTCGTCGCCCGCGCCGGCGAGCAGCTGGTCCATGACGGACATCGAGTCACGCACGGACCCGGCGCCGGCCCGCACGACGAGCGGCAGGACGCCGTCGTCGACATGGCTGTTCTCCCTGTCGCACACCTCGGCGAGGTAGTCGCGCAGGGTGCCCGGCGGGACGAGCCGGAACGGGTAGTGATGCGTACGCGACCGGATGGTCCCGATGACCTTCTCGGGCTCCGTGGTCGCGAAGATGAACTTCAGGTGCTCCGGCGGCTCCTCCACCACCTTCAGCAGGGCGTTGAACCCCGCCGACGTCACCATGTGCGCCTCGTCGATGATGTAGATCTTGTAACGACTCGACGCGGGCCCGAAGAACGCCTTCTCCCGCAGGTCACGGGCGTCGTCCACGCCACCGTGCGAAGCGGCGTCGATCTCGATCACATCGATCGAACCCGGTCCGTTGCGCGCCAGGTCCTGGCAGGACTGGCACTCCCCGCAGGGCGTGGGCGTGGGCCCCTGCGCACAGTTCAGACAGCGGGCCAGGATGCGCGCACTCGTCGTCTTGCCGCAGCCTCGCGGGCCGCTGAACAGGTACGCGTGATTGACCCGGTTGTTCCGCAGGGCCTGCTGGAGCGGGTCAGTGACATGCTCCTGACCGATGACCTCGGCGAACGACTCGGGGCGGTAGCGGCGGTACAGCGCAAGGGACGACACACCTACGAGGTTATCGGGGCCCACCGACAACCGGGCCCGCCCGTGACCCGCACCACCCCGGGAACGCAAAGGGCCCCCCACGCACCCGCCAGAGCCAACCTACCCTTGCTGCCTTCCGGCCCTGGGGGAGTTCAGTCAGATAGCGCCACGTGAGGGGCTGACGCCCACCTTAACCGATCCCCACCCCCACAAGTCCACCTCCCCCACCTCCCCGAACCCCCTCCAGCACCCCCCGGACCCCCTCCCCGGGGAACGGGTTCGCGAGCACTCCTCAACGTCTTGTATTGTTTGCGGCGGAGGATTCGCCTAGTGGCCTAGGGCGCACGCTTGGAAAGCGTGTTGGGGGCAACCCCTCACGAGTTCGAATCTCGTATCCTCCGCCATTGCTCTCACCGGGCAATACGTTGAAGGGCCCCACCGCTTGCGGTGGGGCCCTTCGGCGTGTGTGGTTGCAGTTTTGGTTGCAGTCCCGGCTATCGCCCGTTGAGGACGGACCGGCACACGTTGCAGTACATGGCGGCGTTCAGCCCGTAGCGCCGCATCATCTGGCCGCAGCCAGCGCACAGCCCGAGCTCCCACGGCGGGCATCCCAGTGCGGCAGAGGCGGCGGCGCGTTCCACGATGGTGATCTGCAACGGGTCGCGGGAGCGCTGGACCGGCATGCGGGGAAGCGTGAAGCCACCGGTCGGCTGGTCCAGGTCACGGATGGGCCGGCCGTCGCTGACGAACCAGCCCTCCTCCCCTGCTCGGCAAGCGCGGTCGATTTCCTGCTCGGCGAAGCTGATCACATCGTCCTCCTCTTCGGCCGGGGCCGCGGGCAGAGGCGTCTTCTCGCCGATGAGCTCCTGCCACAGCGCGCAGTCGTCGGCCGAGACCCACATGTGCCGACCGGCACGGCCGCTGCCTCGGTTGGGCACGTAGACCGGGACGCTCTCACCAGTGGCGCTCTGCAGGACTAAGTCCTCGATGAAGACCGGCTTCTTCTCCGGGAGGCACAGCGCGGGCACGAACCAGTCCGCGTGAATCGCGCCACAGTGGCCGGCACCCTCACTGATGAGGCAGTGGCGTTCGCTGCTTGGTACGCACTTCCAGACTTCGAGGTGCCGGTACCCACCGCGTATCACCATCTCCTTACCGTCGGCGATGTCCTTCCACGGCATGTCATCGACCCGCGCCCACGGAGCGCGGTCGATCAGGGAGGCCGTCCGGTCCTTCGCTACCCAGAGGGGAGTGATGCCGTGCTCCACGGCGTTGACCGAGCGCCGGTGCACGCTGCTGGGACTGAGGTGGTGGTACTGGATCTCCCAGCCGATCCGCGTGCCGCCGGGTCCGACGACTACGGCGTCCGAAATGCTGCGCCGGTTGCTGATGGGAACCTCGGCCTCGGCGTCCAGGCCGTAACGTCCGGCGGCCTCGACGATCCGCTCCTTGGTGGCCTTGTGCTGTGCGCTCTCCGCCGGCGTCGCCTTGTGTGTGATCGGCAGGTGCGAGGCGACGAGCGGTCGCCGGCCGCCCACGCGCCCTCGGCGGATGAACATCCAGGGCGATTTGCCGCCCGACTCCGACTGGCACTTCCGCTTGTCGTGGTGCGCCAGGCATTCGAGCAGCTGCGGGTCGCGCTCGGAGACGCGGGCGGTGATCTCCTGGAGCAGATCGGGACGGTCCGGGTGACCGAGGTCGGGCAGGGACAGATTGATCTCTATGCCATATCCGGTGTGCCACACCCCATTAGCCATTCCTCCACCATAGGAACGACCACTGACACTCAACAGGGCGCATACGGGGCTGGAACTCCGATAGCCGGCAACGGAGTTACTCGGGACCAGCTAACAGAAATGGACTGGATCACCAGTCGTCGAAGGCGGTCAGCCGACCTTCCGCCGACCTCCGGCACCTCCAGGTCCCACCCACCCACGGGAAGCGCCCGGTCGCCCCACCGGAGCCAGTACCCCGGAGCGAAGCCATGCCTCTGGGTGGCTCTCCACGGCGGCGCTGACCGGACGTTCCAGCCCTGCCGCACCAGCCCCACACTCGTGGCGTTTCACGGAAGCTGGCTCGGCAGGGCAGCGTCGAGGTAGCGCTGCACCGGCTCGAACAGCCCGTGCGGCACGTACCGAGGAATCTCACCGAGCGTGGCCCAGACCGTGTCGGCCACTTCACCAGCGCTCGCAACAGTCGCCTCGCCCCCGACGGGCCGACATGCGATGTAGTGGATCTCCCGGCCCGTCAGAGGGTGCACCCTGTGTCCCAGCGACTTCTGCGGGGCCACCCGTAGTCCGGTCTCTTCTTGGGTCTCACGTACGGCGGCTTCTTCGGGTGTTTCGCCGGGTTCGATCTTTCCTGCCGGGAACTGCCACGAGAGGTCGCCTTCCGTAACGCGCCGTTGTACGAGCAGAACGCGCGCGTCCCGAGCGACGATGGCAGCAGCGACCGCCACTTCTGCCCTGCTGGTCACAAGGGTTCCCCCTCCAAGAGCCATCCCCTGATGCACAACGCCGGGGCCTCACCCCTTGATGGGCAGGTCCCGGGCCGCGTAGTACGCCTGCAGCGCCGCCTCGCTGCCGGAGCCCAGGGCGGTCATGATCCTTTGGAAGCGGGCGGAGCGGAGGTCGCCGGCCACGATGACGCGGGGGTGCTGGTCGGTGGGCGGGCAGTATCCGTCCGTGCCGCGGGTCAGGTCTCCGGGTGGGGCGGCGGGGGCGCTTCCCAGGCTGAGGAAGGCCGCGTCCGCCGTGATCGTGCGGTGGGTACCGTCCCTTCCCACTGCCTCGGCCGACAGCTGGGCACCTTCTCCACCGTGCAGCGTCAGGTGATCGACGGGGAGCAGTGTGACCCGCGGGTCCTCACGGATCTCGTCGATCTTGTACTCGTCCGTCGCCGGGTACGCCACGAGGAGGCGCGTGTCCGTGGCCGGGTGGGCGCGCAGGAAGGTGCCGATCGGGCGGTCGCCACCGAGGACGAGGAGGGTCCGGCCTTGGGCGTCGTCGGCGTCGGCCTGCCAGAGCGCGGGCAGGGTCAGGCCGGCGGGGGCGGTGATCCAGGTCGCGTCGCCGGGTTGGAGAGGGCCGACGCCCGTGGCGACGATGGCGTACGGGGCGGTGAGGGAAGCGCCCGTGTCCAACGTGGCGGTCACCTGGTCGTCGTCCGCGTGAAGCTCGGTGACGTACCGACCGAGTTCGAGGCGGCACAGCTCCGTGCCCTTCAACTCGGCAACGATGGCGTCAGCGAGTTCGAGGCCGCTGGTGTAGCCGCCGAGGACGTTGTTCAGGGCCGGGATCCGGTACAGGTTCCGGCACAGCCGGTCCGGCTCGACCAGAACCGAGCGCATGCCGACACTGGCGGCCATGCGTGCGGCAGCGCATCCGGCGGGTCCGCCGCCGATGATGATGAGGTCGGTGTCGTACAGCGTGTCGCCCATGGGGCTATTCCAGCACCGGCGCCCCTGCGTACGCGGCGAGTTGGCCTGCCACGTGGTCCGTGGTGACAAGTTGGCCGGTTCCGATCAGACGGCGGGCGACGACGAGTCCGGCGTCGTGTACGTCAGGGCCGGCGTCGCTGGCGCAGGCGTCGGTGACGATCCAGGGTGCGTGACCGTGTTCGAAGGCGTCGGCCGCGGACTTCAGGACGCAGCTCTCGGTAGCGATTCCGCAGAAGACGAGGTCGGTCCAGCCGCTGCCGCGAACAAGTTCGGCTGCCTGGGGGGTGAAGAGCGTGTAGCCGGTCTTGTCGACGACCGCGTGCGCACGGGCTGCCGCCTCCACCAGTTCGGGGACGATGTCGGTCTCAGGTGGTTCTTGGAGTCGGCGCCACTGGAAGAAGCGCTCGTACGGGCTGTCCGGATAGTTGAAGTACCGGGTGAAGATCACGGGTCGGCCGGCGCCGGTCCACTGGGCGACGAGATCGGAGACCGCCCGCACGGCGTGGCGGCTTCGCTCGTTCACGAAGCCGTTCTGCATGTCGATCACGACCAGCGCGGCGCTGCCGATGTCCATCCGTTGCTTCTCCTGCCCTGTGTTCTCACCCGACGCCCTCTCGCAGAGCGTCCTGCGCGGCGCGCAGCCGTTCGGCCAGCCCGCTGGTGTTCATGATGGCCTCCCGCATCAGCACGTGTTGAGCGGTCTCCTGGGCTCGGGCGGTGGTGAGCCGGGAGGAGGCGGCACGCAGGAAGCGCCAGCCGTACTGCTCGGGCATGGAGGGGTCCTGGCCGTCCTCGATCATTTGCTGCACCTGGCGGGTGAAGCACCAGAGGGCTTGGACGGTCAGTTCGCAGGTGACCAACTCGTCGATGGTGAGGCTGCGCTCGCGGGAGTGGGACGCATAGGCGACGCCGGACCAGCCCGCGTAGGCGGTGGACACACCCCGTACGCCGAAGGACACGATGTCGGGGTGGTCGAAGCCGGTGGCGAGGAGAGACTCCTCGACCGCACCGCCCAGAGGAGCGGGGCCGTCCGGGGCGCCGCGGTCGACCAGGACAGAGGGTGTGGACAGCAGGCGCAGTGCGGTGTCGTGGGCGTCGCCGGACCAGGGGCCCGAGGTGAGCCAGTAGAGGGAGAGGACGTACTCGGGGTTGGGAACGCGGGCGGATTCCTCGTCCAGGAGGTCGCGGAGCTTGTCTCGTGCCCAGGGAAGGTCGGAGGCGTAGGAGCGGTACCGCCAGACCGCGAGGTCGGTGAGCGCGGCGGGCTTGTGCGGCTGAACGAGGTGGAAGACGGCCACCCCGCACGCGAAGACGTGAAGGACGCACTGTTGCGCTTCGGGGTGGTCGACGCGGGCCGAGGAGGACTCCAGCCACTCGTCGTGAGCGCTCGGTCTCATGTGTGCGCGGAGGCGGCCGGCGCGTTCGACGCCGATGAAAACTGGCAGGAACTTGTGGGAGTCGACTTCGATTCGGCCTGTCACGGGTGGCGCAGCGCCGTTCGTTTCCAGTGCCGCCGCGAACCGCGTCTGCGCTTCGCCCGACGCATGGTCGAGTGCGGTGTCGAGCACAGCCTGGGACTCGGCACGCGGCTGGTAACCCGCGCCACCGCCCTCCCAGTTCGACACGGTCCGGTCACTGACTCCGAGGTAGGCGGCGAAGTCACGCAGGCTCATGCGAAGGGCTTCGCGCAGCAGCCGTGCTTCGCGCCCGGACCATCTCTGCACAGTCACCACCGTCGTACCCCCGTCCGTCACCTGGTGAAACGCCGAAACACCCTGTGCGGGCAGTCCTGTTCGGCATCACTGCGGCATTGCTGCAGCACCCGTGCGTCACACTCAGCGATCAGTTTGCACCATGCTGTATTCACGAACCGGGGAAAGTGGCCACAGCCAAAAAGCGCCCCTCCGCCCGTTCTCTCCGGTTACACACCCAAGGAGCAAACGGCATGACCGACATCGTCAAGCGCAACGCCCGCGCCATCCTTCTCGACGGCGACGAACTGGTCCTCATCAAGCGCACCAAGCCCGGCAGGGAGCCGTACTGGGTGTCGGTCGGCGGAGGCGTCGAGGAAGAGGACGCGACCATCGAGGCGGCTCTGCACCGGGAGGTGTTCGAGGAGCTGGGCGGCAAGCTGGAGCGCGCCGAGCTCGTGCACCTCGTCACCGACGCGCTGGAGGGAGGCGTCGGAGTCCAGCACATCTTCGCGGCGCGCCTGGAGTCGATGGACCTGGCCGCACGGACGGGCACCGAGTTCGACAAGCCGGAGCGGGGCGGGTACGAGGTGGTCCGGGTGCCCTTCACCGCCCAGGCCGTCCGTGAGCTGAACCTGATGCCGCCGGAGCTGGCCGAGTTCATCGCCACGAACACCGACGCGATCGCCTCCGTTCTCGACACACCGATCCGCGAGGCGTGAGCGATGGAGCGGTTAGCGGACTTCGTCAGCCTCAACGGTCCTGACAACGTCGGCAAGACGACTCACCTCGATCGGCTGGCCGCGCGCCGGCACGTCTTCCAACCGTTGGGAGCCGTCCACGAGCACGACCCCGAGCCGTGGGCGCGGGTAGCGGCCGGCGACTACGCCCGGTGGTGGTTCCAGACGTCCACGACGGTCGAGCTGACGGAGATGCTGCTCGTCGGTCACGCCAAGCGGGCCGCCGCACGCGAGCCCGGTCGTACGGGACTGCTGGACCGTGGCCTGCCCATGCTCCTCGCTGTGGCCACCGCGACATGCGTGGTCAAGGACGGGCTGACGGTGGGCGAGGCGTTCAAGACCGTGACGGACATCGCCGGTTCGCGCGCCACCTCATCGGAGACCTCGGTGCTGCTGCTCGCGTCCTTCGACGCCGAGCGCAGCTACGCCATCACCAGCGCCCGCGAGGGCCGCCCGTGGACCGGGATCTACCCGGCCTATCAGAAGACACTGCACGCCGTTCTACTTCACCAGGCCGGCCACGGCACGTACGCCGCCGTCGTGGACTGCGAGAACCGCTCCCTGGACGACGTGCACAGCGCCGTACTCGATCACCTTGGCCTCACTCCACTCATCGACGGGAGTCCCCGATGACTCAGAACTCCCCGCCCCTGGTGCTGCCTCCGGGGCTCGCCCACGCCATGGCCACCATCCAGGACAAGGACCGGCAGCGCCTGGACGACACCGTCACCCGGCTCCACGCCGTCAACGGGCGCCTGTGGGACACCGAGGACCGGGTGCGCAGTGCTTTGCTCTCCGCCGCCCAAGTCGCCGACTGCAAGCGAGAGATCGACCAGCTCAACGCCGAACGCAACGCCCTCGCCGAACGGGCTGACGAAGTGCTCGGCTCGCTGGCGGACGCGGGCCGTGCCGATGTGCCGCTGCACACCGAGACGCTCGCCTCCGTCGTGGACCGCATGTCGGTGCTGACGCTGCGGATCTGGCACAGCGAGCGTGCGGCAGGCCGCGATGAGCTGGCCGCACGACGTGTCCCGGCCCTTCACGGGCAACGTGAGGAGCTCTGCGCCGCCCTCGACGCGCTGGTATCCGATGTCGTCGCCGGCCGTCGTCGGCTCCCCGTGCCGGCCCGCTTCAAGCTGTACGGGCGGGAGGACGTCGCTCCGGCAGAGATCAAGCCGAGTCGGCATCTGCGCCAGGTACTCGCCTTCGGCGGGCTGAGTGAGTGCGGGAAGAGCACCAGCGCACAGTTCGTCCAGCGGACCTGCGGCGCCCAACGCCTCAAGATCGGCTTCCTGTTACGGCAGGCAGCCCATCGGGAAGGGCTCGCGGACCCGTACGCACTCTCGGCCCGTCGGCAGGCCGAACTGCTCCTCGGGGAGCTGAACCGCTTCGCGGACGCCCACGTCGACACGAAGCTGTTCACCATCGAGTCCGTCCACGACGATGCCTCGATCGCCGAGCTCAAGCAGCTCATGGGCGACACGCTCCAGATCGTCTACCTGGACGCCCCCTTCGCCGTACGCGTCGAGCGGTCCGGCACACCGGCCCAGGCCGTCGCCGCGAAGGACGAGATCAAGATGAGCCGCGGCGCCCACCAGGTCGCCGCTCTGGCCGACCACGTCATCGACAACACCGGCAGCATCGCGGCCCTCCGCGCCCGCCTCCGGCGCATCGCCGCCCCGCCCTCCACGCCTGCGCTGCGCGTGGCCACCCCGTACGGGCTCGGTCTTCCGGCAGCAGTCGCGTCGGCGACGGCCGACTTCACCGACACGGTGCGGGCATACGGACCCGGCGTCCGACTCGTCGCCCTGACCGGAAGCCCCGGAGAGGGCACCTGGATCGCCGGCTGGTCCGACCTGGACCTCATGGTGATCGCCGAGCACGAGGTCATCGGCGGGATCCATGAGGCCCTGGAGCAGTACCGGACGGCGCTCGGCGGTGCGGCCTCCCTCGGCGCCACCCTCGTCACGCCCGGAGAACTGACCGCCCGACGCCTCACTCCGCGCCTGGCCTTCGTCCTTCACCAGCTCCAGCAAGGCAGCCCCGTCCTGCATGCGGCATCCGACCTCGCACTTCCGACGATCAGCCGGGACGAGCTCGCGTACGCCGCCGTCCGCGAACTGCCCCAGGTCATGCTGACCATGCGCCGTCTGCGTACTGCGGAGGGGGCGACCGCCCTGCGGCAGCTCTACAAGCACCTCGTGCTCGCCTGCCGCCTTCTCCTGCGCGAGCACAACCAGTGGGAGTCCGGCCCCGACCGGATCCTCGCCGCCGCCTCCCGGATGCCGGGGCTGACGGCCCTCGCAGTCCCTCCTCTGGCCGAGGTCGCGAACGCTTGGCGTGACGGTGACACCGAGCTCGTGCTCAAGCCCGTCACCGCGGCGGTCGACCAGCTCCTCACCTGGTACGCCCTCCAGCTCGCCGCCTGAACCACGCACCTCTCCTTCTCCCCTCTCCGCCGACAGGAGCTTCGTCATGCCCGAAACCCTCACCGTGCCGCCCTTCTCCGCCCGAATCGTCGAGCGGCTCAGCGTCGGAGCCACGAGCCGCCGAGAGCGTGTCATCCACTCCTTGGACGGCCTGGAGAGCCCGGTGCATCCCGACACCCTCGCCAGCACGGGGGCCGATCTGTGGCGTCTGCTCCGGGAGCAGCTGCCGGACGGCGCCGGCTCCGTGGACTTCCTCCTGGGCCTGGACGCGGGCGGCATCCTGCCCACCGTCTCTCTCGCCGACGCCGCCCGGCTCCCGTACAAGATCGCCTGGAAGCTGCACCTCCCCCTGGACGGCGCGGTCCGCTTCAGCGAGCCGCACGCCATGCGCACCGACGTCTTCGCCTACGGCATCGCTCCGGGACAGCGCATCGTCATCGTGGACGACGAGATCACCACCGGTCGGACCCTGGCCGACCTCACCCGCCGTCTCCGCGAGGCCGGCGCCGTCCCGCTGGCGGCGGCCTGCCTGGTGGAGGACACCACGCGCGGGGCCCGCGCCCTGCTCGACGAGCTGGAGCTGCCGCTGGTCTCGCTCACCACGATCGAGGGCCCGGCGTGAGCTCGGTCGCCCTGCCAGGGGCCCGGTTCCACCACGGCTCCGTGGTCGTCCCCGCCGGGGCCGTCCACACCACCCCGCTGGGGTACGACCGTGACAGCGTCCCCCTCGGCGCGCCACTCCCGCTGACTGCCTCCGCCGAGTTCGTCCACCGCCTGAACGGATGCGGCGAGATCGTGGTGGCCTTCGAGGGGAAGCTCGGTGACACCCTCCTCGCTCTGTCGGGGATCCGTGCGGTGCTCGACTGGCTGCGTCTGCGGTCGGTTCGTACGTCCGTCCGGGCGGTGGGGCCGTACGCGGGGCTGATCGCCCGGACAGGGCTGATCGCTCACCACCCCGTCACCACGACCCACGGTCGACGCGCCGTGATCGGAGACCGCGCGGGGATCGAGGCGCACGGCTCCGAGGCTGTGGTGAGCGTGGTACTCGATCCAGCGGCCCCGCCCTGCTGGTCGAGCGACGGCCGCGCCCACCCGGACCTGCCGGCCCGCCATTACCTGGCACTGGAACGCCGCCTCGGTATCCGCCTCCCCGGCACGGCTCCCTTCGCGCCGGCCCTCGCGACCGGCCCGAATGATCTCGTGGAGGAGCTGCGATCGGTGGGCTGGCTGGGCGGCCTGACCATCGCCGCCATCACCGCCACCAGCTGGCCGGAGCGCAAGGACTACACCGCCCAGCGGTACATCGCCCTCGCTGAGCAGATCGCCGAAGCCCAGCAAGCACAGGCCCGGCTGCTGCTCATCGGCGGCAACGCGGAAGACGGCCTTCGCGTCAGCGCAGAGGCCCCTCGACGCCACGTTCAGGTGCTCCACCTGGACGGGGTGCCGGCCGACCAGCTCGCCGATCTCTTCCCGCACTGCGACCTGGTCGTCGGCAACGACACCGGCCTCACCCACCTCGCCGCGATGACGCGCAGTCCCGAGAGGCCCGTCATCGGCTTGTACGCGCGCCACAGCCACGGCAAGTGGCGCACCGGGCTCCCCCATCACCACGCCGTCGCCACCGACCTGTCCGACCGCATGCACCAGGGCGACCTCTGCCCCGTCCGAGATGCCATTCCCCCGGACGTCGACATTCACATGGACGCCTTCCCGCCCGCCGAACTGGTCCGAGTGTGCCTCGATCTGCTCAACGGGGTGCGGCCATGACCCTCCACAGCCCTCTGCGGCTCGGCCCGGTGCGGCGCTTCACCCGCAACCTGCTCTGTCCCGTCGACCTCCTCGGCCGGCCGTTGCTGCTGAAGTACACGCGCGACCCGGTGGGAAGCCGCGCCGAGGTTCGCGGGCACGCACGTCTGGCCCAGCACTACCGGGTGCCGACCCTTCACGCCCACCTGCGTGTGCCGGGCGGGCGGCTCCTCGCGTACGAGCGTCTGCCCGGCGGCACCGATCACGGGCTCCTGCTCGATCTCTTAAACGCCGACGAGCCGAGCAGCGACCTTCGCGCCTACATGGATCGGCTCACGGCCGTATACCGCGAGGCCATCCTCGCGACGGCGAGGCCCACCGACCCGACACGCGTGGTCCGCAAGCTGTACTGGGACCGTGCGGCCCCCGGCGGCCGACTCGACGAGTACTACGGCGGCAGGGACTTCTTGATCGCCGACGGCCTCATCGACGTCCCGGTCTCCCGCCTCGACGCCTACACCCTGTACGTCAACGGCCGTCGGCACCACCTGGACTGGGTTGCCACCCTCCGCTGGCTCCGGGCCCACTTCGCCGCGACCGAGCCGGTCTGGGCAGCTCTCACCCAGGGCGACCCCACCGACGTCAACCTCGCCCAGCCGCTCGCCTGGTTCGACTACGACACCGCCGGGATGAACAGCGTCCCCGGTGAGTTCGCCAACTTCCTCTGGTACGCCTCCGCCCTCGGCGGCTGGCTCGTGCCCACGTACAACCCGGCTGCCTTCGCCGACCACCCCGCCACGTTCGCCCGCGCCCCGGACAACACTCCCGAGATCCGACGAGCGGACATCGAGCACACCACGAGCACTCTCCACATCGACTACACCCCACGGCTCGCGGCTACCCGGCGAGCCGCCGTGACCACGTACTGGAACCAGCTCGTACGGCCAGTCGCCGACCGCCTCTGGCCCGGTGCGGACCTGGCGAACCTTCTCCGCCCCTACCTGGCCATGCGCATCCTCGGCGTCTTCAACCTCGCCGACCTGGCCCCAGCGGACCGGCTCGTTCTCCTCGCCCGGCTCGCCGAAGCGATGAGCCCGGCCTTCGACCCCGCCACCTATTTCTGCCCACTGGAGTCGCCATGCCCGGCCCCCTGAACGGCCGCACCGCCCTGGTCACCGGAGCCACGGGCGGCCTCGGCGCCGCCATTGCCCGCCGCCTCGCCGCCGACGGCGCCACCATCGCGCTCGCCCACTTCGACGACGACCGAACGGCAGAGGAGCTCTCAGCCTCCCTCTCCCCTTGCATCTCCCTGTCGACAGACCTTCGAGACGCCGAGGCCGTACCGTCCCTGTGCCGTCGAGCCCAAGAGGCGCTGGGCCCGGTGGACATCCTGGTCAGCAATGCCGGTGCCTACCCGCGCCAATCGTGGCCGGAGACGACACCGACCCACTGGGAAGACGCTCTGGCCACCAACCTGACCAGCCACTATCTCCTCGCCCACGAACTCACCCCCGCCATGACGGCCGCCGGCTGGGGCCGGATCATCACAATCGGCTCCGTCCTCGCCACTGCGGGCCGCCACGAGCTCGCCGGCTACATCAGTGCCAAAGCCGGCCTCGAAGGACTCACCCGCGCCCTCGCCCGCGAACTCGGCCCAGCCGGCGTCACCGCGAACTGCGTCGCTCCCGGCTCCATCCGCGTCCCCGCCGAAGACGCCGTCGTCGACGACCCGGATGCCATGACCGTCCGCCAGCTCGCCCGCCAGTGCGTCCGACGCCGAGGCCGACCGGAAGACGTCGCCGCGGCCGTCGCCTTCCTCGCCACCGAGGACGCCGGCTTCATCACCGGCCAGACGCTGCGCGTCGACGGAGGCTGGATCCTTGGCTGACATCTGGCTCATGCGCCACGGCGCCTACGAAGGCCACCGCCCCGGCTACCACGCCCCACACGAAGCCACCCTCACGCAGGAGGGCCGCGACCAGGTACACCGCTCCCTCCCTCTCCCCAACGGCATCACTGCGATCGTCACCAGCCCCATCCCCCGCGCCCGCCAGACCGCCACCCTCGTCTCGCACCTCACGGGCCTGTCGATTGTCGCCACCTCCGGCCTCCTCGCCGAGTGGCGCGCCCCGAGCATCGTCCTCGGCCGCAGCGCCGAGACCTACCCGCCCGCCTATCGCGCCTGGCGGGCCCGACGCCTCGCCAACCCGTCCCTACGCTGCGAAGACGGCGAAAGCCTCACCGACCTCCACACCCGCGCCCGCCACTGCGCCACTTTCCTCCATCACACCGCCCAACGCCACGGCCCCCTCCTGGCGGTCTCCCACACCCTCTTCCTGGGCGTCCTCACGCATCTCCCAGAAGGACCCGCCGCTTTCGTCACCGCCGCGAAGGTCCCCTGGCGCTTCGCCGAGCTCCGGCTTCTTCCCACACCTCAACGAGCGACACCCCGCCTCAGAAGGCAGTCCCAGTAGGCCGGCCCTCCGGTCAGTCGCTACGTCTGTCCCCGCCACCACGCCCGTGGCGACAAGCACTTGTGGGTCGAAAAACCGCTCCTTTGACCGATACCGTCACCAAGCACAGAGCAGCGGCTGGCAGGCTGCCAACAGTTGGTCGGGACCCATCACAATCGGGCAGGGTGCCACAGCATGTGGCTGTCGCTACTCGTGGGAACCGAGATCGGGACTGCATAGCCGCCCCATCGCTGTACGGTGCGCCCCCAGCCGCCTCCAGCTAGGTAATCACCGAGGATTCACAGCTAGGCCACTACCGCACGCCCGGGTACATGTACCTTCAGCGCCGGGTCCGTTCCCGCCGGCGCAGCCAGGCAGGGTCCCTAACAGGAGTTGTCGTTTGCTCTTCGCGGATCAGGTCCGCGTCTGAAACCTGCATCATGCGATCGAACAACCAGACCAGCCGCATGAAGCGAAGCGAAGCAAACACCATGGTGTACTCGAACAAAAAGCGGCAGGAAAGAGGATCCGTCTCTCTGTCAAGCGCCAGGGAGATCAACAACAACAGACAGCAGAGCGCAGTGCTCTGGATCAAACTGCGCCAGCTGCGCCTGAGCTCCTCGTGGTGTTGTGCGCGCACCGCCCGCAGCCGTTCACCGTTGGCGGCGGTGTAGAGCGAGACTGCGATAGCACTCAGACCGCCGATGGCTGACACCACGCCAGCGGCCGTAGCGTACAGATCGGTGCGCTGCCCCGAGTCAATCCACGAGAGCCAATCCGACGACCCCGTACTTCGTATGACGAAGATGTGAACTCCGACGGCCAGAGCTGCGAGGAGGTAGTCGATCCAGAGGTAGGCGGCCCAGCGATCTTCGATGCTCGTACGCACACTCACGTGCCCCCCAGTTCATCGCCCAGGTCACGAGTCCCCTGCATCGACCGCCAGCCGCAGGGCGTCCTCGTGCTCGATGGCTGCTGCCAGGATCGCATCTACCGCTGACACGATCCGGATCGAGTTGCCCTCACCATCAGTGGCTGGTACGCGCTTCTTAGCAGTGATGCTGTGTTCGACCAGTTCAACGAGGCGAGTGTGCTCCGGCCCGCCCGGATCTGAGTAGACCAGCCGCGCGCGCGCCCGCTCGGCTCCAGTGACCACGTCCGAGATTTCCTCAAGATCAGCGAGGAGGTGCTCGCGGTGCTCCCGAAGTTCCTTCTTCTTCGGAACGGAAATAATCATCGTCACGCTGATCTCCCCGTACGCCTCGCCCGCCACACGAAGTGTGCGCGCAAGTCCGCCCCGGCGCTCCTGCAAGGCGCCCATCTTGTTGGCCATGATCTTGACTTCGACGCGACTGGCGCCAGAAGCGGTCTTCAACCGCTCCATCTCTGCATGCGCGACGACCGGCCGAACCTGCAGCTGGAAGCCAGGGAACAGCTGGATCCCGTTCAGCCAGGTTTCCAGGGCCTTGTGACTAGGAGCAGATACGCCGCCCTGCATGATCCCAATGACGTTCCCGAAAGGAAGGAAGCAGATCACCGAAGTGTCCACGTATCCCTCCTGCGCGGACTGTTCCAGTTCTCGCAGATCACCCGTGTCCCAGTTCACCACCGACAGCCACTCACCCGCATCCTTCACTCGGTGCAGCAGCAAGTGGTCCTGCATGTCGTAAGTGGCGACAGTCCCTACCATGTGCGAGTCGCCCTCGAAGGATCGAGACGCAACATCTGCCCGAGCAACGTCGGAAAGCGCGCCGTCCCAATCCATCCGGTTCGCGGCTCGTTTGGCCACTCCGTCTTGGACCACAACAACTTCATAGAAGCCGACTGTGCGCTCCTTCATATGACCCAACGTGGCCAAGGCGACCCCCTCGCATCTCCAGCGCGCAGCTGCCCTATCGTCAGCCCGCCCGCCCATCAGCACGTCCGATCTGATCGTAGACCTCGGCCCATGTCGCATCGATACCCGTCACGAAACCCGCCGCCACAGAGGCCCGGCATTTGGCGGCGCCAAGCAGGGGAAAACGAACCCGCAAGAGATGCAGTCATGCCCGCCGTCAACCAGCCCGACTGCTGCCGCGCATCGTGCATCCTGCTCATCGAGCGACGCGTTGACCGCTACAGACGTGAGCCACCCCTTGGGGAGCAGCACGATCCGCCAACCTTGGTTGCCCTGCGCGACAGTGCTCACGGCACCAGTCCATCCACAGCACCTGGCTGCCGGCACTGCTCGACTTTGGACGATTCTGAGACCGTTCCCTACATGACCTTAAGCGCGGCCATCTGCCGCTCGCAGCACCGTTTGGACCAGGCGCGATTCCAGAGCTGCTGCCCCGCGCTGGGCTCCTGTGGCTCTGGTGTTCTTGGCCCGTTTGTCGGCTGCCTGGTACCGACGCTTCAGTCTTGCGCGCTCTTCCTCAAGGGACGCAAATGCCTTCTCCTTGGTCGCTGACGTTTCACGAAGGCGCTGCACCAACGCGGTCTTCCGCTCGGCCCACTCATGCAGTCGGCAACCCTCACACACCCATGAGTTGGCCCGTACGCGGAGCAGATACGTATTGCACCGCGTACAAGGGGTGGAACTGAACTCCAGCCTAACTGCGTAGATGCGGCCGCGCGGCTGGGCGGTGCTGCCCCCAGCAGTCAGAGCGACGTGGTTGTTGGTCGCGGTCAGGCGAGAGGAGGCGCGCTGGCCCGATCCCGGAGGCCGCTTCCGCGGTTTGGCCAGCGGGTGAGGTCTACGTGACTTCGCCATGCCCTCATGATGCCCTTCAAGAAACGACAGGCGCCATGGAATCCGCCCAGAGCGGCCAAGCATCATGGGGGGGGAGGAACATCCAGATCCACCAACGGCCCCTACACAGGCGGCCCGGCAGGGCCCGGGACCTCTGACCAGGGGGCCCGCCTGGGAGAAGTTGGTCTCAGTTCTGGTCTCATTCGCCCCCGTCCGGGCCCGTCCACACGGGGTCACATTAGATGTTCCGCCCCAGGTCAGGACAGGCACGCACCCCGCCGCACCCCCATACGAACATTTGGAAAGCGTGTTGGGGGCAACCCCTCACGAGTTCGAATCTCGTATCCTCCGCCATTGCTCTCACCGGGCAATACGTCGAAGGGCCCCGCAGCTTGCTGCGGGGCCCTTCGACGTTGGTGGTTGTAGTTGCCGCCAACAGGCCGCTGTCGCCTACCGACCGTTCAGGAGCTCACGGCACACGCCGCAGAACAAGGCATGCGTCGTGCCCGTACCGGCGCATCAGCCGGCCGCATTCAGCGCACAGCCCCAGCGCCGCAGAGGCGGCCGCTCGACGGGCAGGATCAGCGTGGGGTTGCCTGACCGTTGCGCCGGCATCCGAGGCAGGGTGAATCCGCCGGTCGGCTGCACCAGGTCTGCTACCTCTCCAACACCGAGCGGGCCGAGATCGCCCAGCGCATCGTCCGCACAGCCGGCATCGCCCCGACAGCGACGACCTGGCCTGCCGCCGGATCGCCGTACGCCACGCAGACGACCACATCCACAGCCTCGCAGCCACCATCCGCGAAGACGGCCGCCGCCCGGGGCTCCACGACGGCGGCATCCGCGTCGGCAACGAGTGAGTGCCGGGAGATGAGACGCTTCATCTAGACTTGACGAGTTCTGCAATTTGTTAGTTGCCAGTCTGGTCAAGCGGGGAGGGGTCGTGGGCGGATTCACCGAGGCGGCGCTGGAGCGCGTCCGTGCGGCGCGGACGCGGCTTGACGCTGCTTCGGAGGCCGACGACGCATACGAGGTGGCGATGGCCGAGGACGAGCTGGAGGACGCGCTGCGGCTGGCTCGCAAGCACGGCCTCAGCACTGAGGACGGAGTGGGCGGACAGTGAACGCGACGACAGTGCCGCTGTACCAAGCGAAGGCGGAGTTCTTCCGGATGCTCGGGCATCCGGTCCGCATCCGGGTTCTGGAGCTGCTCCAGGACGGGCCGATGCCGGTACGTAACTTGCTGGCCGCGATCGAGGTCGAGCCCTCGAATCTCTCCCAGCAGCTCGCAGTCCTGCGCCGCTCCGGGATCGTGACCGCGACCCGGGAGAGTTCCACCGTCGTGTACGAGCTGGCGGGCGGGGACGTGGCGGAGCTGATGCGGGCTGCCCGGAAGATCCTTACGGTGATGCTGGCCGGCCAGCAGGACCTATTGGTCCAGCTGCACAGCTCCGACACCGAGACGGCGACGCCGTGATGTGGGGGCAGGGGGGCCATGGGCGGGCACTGTGAGCGAACTCGTTTCCCACTGCGTTCGGCACACCGCCGGACAAGCATCGGACGCGGAGGTGACAGCCACTGTGGCGGCCGGGCAGCTGGTCATAGGGGTCGGTGACCAGGACCCGCGCATGATTGATCTGGCCGCAGGGACGACGGGCGAGGGGTTGCGAACCGCAATTGAACGGGCAACCGCCTACGACGGCGATGTCGGCGTCGAGCCCACCGCGCGGGGCAGGGGCAAGACGGCCCTGGTCCGATTCCAGCTCCCCCGAGCCCGGTGATGGGCGTGCGATCAGACGCCCCGGCGCGTTTTGAGATCACATGTCCGGACGCCGCCGACGGTCCCGTCACGCACGTCACGGACGCGGCCGAGATCAGTGCGCTCGTCACCTGGGCCGGCCGACACGGTGTCAAGGTCCGGGTGCGCCCGCTCGGCCCCGCATCGGACACCGAAAGACCGACGACGGAAGGCACACCGTGAGCAACGACGGCAAGGATCAGCCTGCCCCGCAGGAGAGCGGGCGGGACATCGAGGCGTGGAAGGAGAAGGGCGCCGCCCTGCGGGCGTTCATCTATATCTTCGGTACACACCTGTTCGCGGGATTCATCTGGGTGCTGTTCTACGTGGGCCAGCACGCCGACAAGTAGGCGCTGCGACATTGGTGTTGATCAAGGGCATGCTGCCGCCAGTGACCACGCCTTCTTCCCTCCCCGCCGCTCGGAGCACGGAAGGGGATCGCGGCCGCCGTTCACTGAGGCGCCGGCCTGCGCCGCCGGGGCACGGGGTCGGTCTCGGCGGCCTGAAGATCGGCCAGTAGTTCGGCCTGACCCGTCAGCACGCCGGACAGGATGGTTCGCGCCACCCGCAGCAGCTCCGCTACCTGCGGGTTGGTCAGCGAGTAGTAGACGGCCGAGCCCTCGCGACGGGGGACGACCAGGTTGGCCCGCCGCAGGACGGCCAGTTGCTGGGAGAGGTGGGCCGCTTCGATGCCGATCTCGGACAGCATCTCGGAGACCGCGTGCTCGCGCCGGCTGAGGAGTTCCAGCACGCGGATGCGCACCGGGTGGCCGAGGGTTTTGAAGAACTCGGCTTTCAGCTGGTACAGCGGCGCGCTCACCGGCCGAACCCCGCCCCGCTCCGGGCCGCCGGACGGCCGGGGGGCCGGACGGTCGCTGCCGTGTGCGTACCGTGCACCGCATCCACCTCAGAACACTTCACCATGGGACCATCATCGCGCCCTCACGCCAACGTCGTGACCTCGGGAATCGCCAGAATCACCCATGCCGAAAGTCGCACATGGGAGGCCGCAGCGCGGCGGCGTATCGCTCGTCCCGCCGCCGCGTCCCGAGATGCCCGGTCAGGCTTTCTTGACCACGCTGGACTTGAGCTGCATGGGGCCGAACCCGTCGATCCTGCAGTCGATGTCGTGGCCGTCCACACCGTCCACCAGGCGGATGTTGCGTACCTTGGTGCCGGCCTTGATTCCGCTCGGGCTGCCCTTGACCTTCAGGGCCTTGGTCACCGTCACCGTGTCGCCGTCGGCAAGTACGTTACCGACGGCATCCCTGATCAGCCCGTCGTCTTCCGTGCCGCCTGCGGGTTCGGCGGACGCGGGCGACCACTCATGACCGCATTCGGGACAGACCAGGAGCGCGCCCATCTCGTAGGTGTACACGCCGGCGCACTCGGGGCACGGCGGCAGCGTCTCGGTCACATCGCTCATGGTGATTCCTTGCTTGATCGTTCGTGTGCATCTCTTGCATCAGGCTCTGAGGGGGCCGGACTACGCGCTGGGCCACTCGGCGCTGCTCCACTGCCGCTGTTTCCCGGCCACCGACTGGTGAATGGCGAGGGCGGCAGGCAGATCCGCGTGTACAGGGATCGGTGGCTGCGCGGGATGGGGGACGAGGGAGCCGTCCGCGGGGATCGCGGCGAGTTCCAGGCTCCGGCCCGCCTCGGCGAGTCGGCCGGCGGCCTCGGCAACCGCCAGTTGTCCTCCCGTCGACCAGCCGCGCAGTTCGGTCAGGTCCAGGATGACAGGACCGGTGCCGCGGGCGATTACCCAGCCGACAGCGCCGGTGAACCGGGCGACGGCCTCGGGGCCGAGGTATCCGGCCAAGGAGAGAATGCCCAGGTCGGGGTGGGTGGTGTAGCGCCACTCAATGGTCATCGGCTGCTGCCTCGGTCTTTCGTGCGGGATCTTTCGTGCGCGGATCTTTCACAGGGGGAGGGTGATCCAGATGCTTTTGCCCTTGCCGTCCGCGTCGCCCCGGATGACGGCGGTGCCGCCGAGGCCGAGGGTGAGTTCCATGACGGTGCCCAGCCCGCCACTGCTCGTTCGGGTGACCTCCGAGGAGAGCGGAGGCTGGTAGGGGTGCCGGTCATGCACGGCGAACGCGAACGTGTCCGGACCGGCCGCGTAGATCACGGTCACGTTCGGGGACAGCACGGCGGCGTGCTGGACGCTGTTGGTGACCAGTTCGGACAGGATCAGCAGCGCTGGATCGACCGTGGGGTGACGTCTGCTGACGCCCCACTCGGTCAGGACCTGTTCGGTGGTCTCACGCGCGAGACGCACCGCGGAGCCCATCGCGAGCAGAGTCAGTACATGCCGCAAGGGGAGAGCCTCGAGTCGACTGCTCACCGGGCCGCCTCGGCGTGGGCCAGACGGAACCCCGCGACGATCTGCGGGCGAATGCGTACCAGGGTGTCGTGCGGCCCGTGCGCCCAGCCGTGCAGGGTACGGCGGTAGTGGCCTGCCTCGTCCGGATCGGTGATCACCTCGGCCGGGCCGGTCACGGTCACCGTCCAGCCAAGACCGCCCGCCACCTTGATCTCGTGCGCCTGGTAGGTGAGCGACGAGCGGGAGAGCAGGGCCGCGGCCTGAGCGGGCGTACGGACAATCAGACGCCCGTACTCGAGGACGTGGACGGCAGGGCGGAGCACGGGAACCTCGTCCCGGACGTACACCAGCTGTCCCTGGACCGCGCTCTCGAGCAGCCACAGTGCTTCGGTGCCGGGCAGCTCGATCATGCGGCGTGAGACGGGGGTGGACATCAGGAAGCCTCTTCGGTGACGAGTGCGGTGACGGGTGCGGCGGGCAGGAGCCCGGCCTGATGCAGGTGGGCACGGGCTCCTGCGATCGCCTCCGGTGTGGTGGCGTACTCGCGCCCCTCCCGGCGCAGCAGGTCCAGCGCGCCGACCGATGCGAGGGCGCGTCGCTGGCCGGGCCGGATTCCGGAGGTGAGTACGGCGATGCCGCGCCGGTTCAGCTTCTCCACGGCGTCCTTGAGGACCAGGGCCCCGGTGGCGTCCATCGTCGTGATCCGTGACATCCGCAGGATCACCACGCGGACGTCGGCGACCTCGGAGAGCTCAAGGAGGAAGCGATGAGCTCCGGCGAAGAACACCGGCCCGTCGATGCGGTAGGCGACGATGTGCTCGGCCAGCAGCGCGTGTTCTTCGTCGCTGTGCTCGCCCGGCAGATCAGCCGTGAAGTCGACCTGATCCATCCGGGCCTGGCCGGCAACCGCCCTCAGCGCCAGAGCGCCCGCGACGACCAGGCCGATGATGACCGCGTAGACGAGGTCGAGGGCAAGGGTGGCCACGGCGGTCAGCACCAGCACGATCGCGTCCGAGCGGGTCGCCCGGACCATCGCCCGCAGTGCGCCGACCTCGACCATGCGGATCGCGGTGGCCAGCAGCACCCCGGCGAGCGCGGCCAGGGGGATCTTGGAGACGAGCGGGGCGGCGGCGAACACGATCACCGCGAGGACGGCGGCGTGGGTCAGGGAGGCGAGGCGGGATCCCGCGCCGCTGCGGACGTTGACGGCGGTACGGGCGATCGCCGCGGTTGCGGGCACACCGCCGAACAGCGGGGCGGCCAGGTTGGCGATGCCCTGCCCGAAGAGTTCCCTGTCCGGGTCATGCTTCTGGCCCACCGTCATGCCGTCCGCGACTGTCGCCGACAGCAGCGACTCCAGCGCTGCGAGCGCGGCGACCGCCACGGCCGGGGCGAGCAGCGAGCCCAGTGCGGAGAGGTCGAGGAAGGCGAGCGACGGTGCGGGCAGCCCGGACGGCAGGTCGCCGATCGGGGCCGCCGCGTCCAGGTGGAAGATCTGGGCGGCCAGCGTCGCGGCGACGACGCCGACGATCGAGAACGGGATGGTGGGCCGCCACCGGGCGCCGAGCAGCATCACGGCCGCCACGGAGAGGGCCAGGCCGACCGCGGTCCAGTTCGGTGTGCGTACGAACTCCTCGACGGCCCTCCAGGTCACCTCCAGGACCTTGTCGCCCTCGGGTTTGGGCACCCCGAGGGCGTTCGGGACCTGCTGCAGGCCGATCACGCACGCGATGCCGAGAGTGAAGCCCTCCACCACCGGCGCCGGGATGTAGCGCATGTACCGGCCGGCCTTCAGGAGGGCAAGCGTGATCAGCAGCACGCCGGCCATCAGCCCGACCGTCAGCACGCCGCCCGGCCCGTACTGGGCCACGATCGGCACCAGCACCACCGTCATCGCGCCGGTCGGCCCGGATACCTGGAGGTTGGACCCGCCGAAAAGCGCCGCGAGCGCACCGGCGACGACAGCGGTGGCCAGTCCTGCCTCGGCGCCCAGACCGGAGGAGACCCCGAAGCCGAGCGCGAGCGGCAACGCCACAATCGCCACGGTCAGGCCGGCGAGCAGGTCGCGCCGCGGATTGCGGGCCATGACGGCGAAGTCCGCACGGGCAGGCAGCAGAGACCGCACCCGGTCCCATGACTGGGCAAGCAACACATTCACCGCGCCGAAACCTCGGCTTCACGCAGCTCCGCCAGCAGCAGGTTCTGCCCGGCCAGCATCTCGGTCAGGATCCGCCGCGCCGCCCGCATCAGCTCCGCCACGTCCCCACCCGCCAGCTCGTAGACGACCGTCGAGCCCTCGCGCGCGGAGGAGACGATGCCTGAACGGCGCAGCACCGCCAGCTGCTGAGACAAGGCCGAGGGTTCCACCTCGATCGCCGCCAGCAAGTCACGGACCGGCATCCGACCGTCCTGCAGCAGCTCCAGAACCCTTATCCGCACGGGGTGCCCGAGCATCCGG
Source organism: Streptomyces sp. NBC_00708 (assembly GCA_036226585.1). Classification (GTDB taxonomy): domain Bacteria; phylum Actinomycetota; class Actinomycetes; order Streptomycetales; family Streptomycetaceae; genus Streptomyces. Next base: position 3,738,175 of record CP108997.1, on the reverse strand, counting down.
AAGAACTCGGCCTTGGCCTGATACAGCGGAACCGGCACGGTCACGGACCTCCTTCACCACCCCGACGGCCCGGGGCTTCGCTCGGCGCTGTGCCCACGGCTACCTGCCGACACAACCATCACAGCATGTAGTGAATTGCATAATTTCGCAATTCACAGATTCATTGTGAGAGCTTGGCTACGCGAGGCAGGGGTCGCTGGTGTCGCAGCGCCACGCAGTGTCCTGCACCTGAAGGAACTGGGCTGGGGGCCTTCGACGTTCTTCGAGGTTCGTAGTCCCATCGAGACTCTTCGGCTGCCGCCCGTTGGCAGAGGCTGGTCGCGCCCCGGGCCGAACCTGTCGGCCACAGCTTCCGGTTCTTCTCCGGCCGTTCGCGGCGACCGGCGGATGATCGCGTGGCTCGACCTCGCAGCGCTGGGACTGGGTGCTCTCCCGGCTCGAAGTCGCCGATGTCGGGAAGGACGAAGCCCGCCAGGCCGCCGCCTGCTGGCGGATGCCGAGCTGCACGGCCACACGTACGCGATCGACGCGGTACTCGCCGTCATCTCACGCCGGCAGAAGGGCTAGGTCACCGTCTTCACTTCGGATGTGGACGAGCTGGAGAAATTGGTGCCGGGCACGGTAGTCGTCAGGAGGGTCTGACCGAACCTGGCGCGGTCTCGGTCCTGGTCTCATTCACCCTCGTCCGCCACCGTCCGGACTCCCTCCTGGCACCCGCTCCACCACAGGTCAGGACACCCATGCCCCTCTCCGAACCCTCGAGCGAACATGTGGAAAGCGTGTGGGGGGCAACCCCTCACGAGTTCGAATCTCGTATCCTCCGCCATTGCTCTCACCGGGCAATACGTCGAAGGCCCCCGCAGCTCGCTGCGGGGGCCTTCGACGTTCATGGGCTCCCTCACGGGGGCACCGGGGCGGAGAGCGGCGGACCAGGCGGTCCACGGAGCCGATGAGCGGAAACCTTGATCTGCTCGATGCCCCGGATCGAGCGTGGACGCTGGACGGGGCGAGCCTCCCCAGCCAGCACACCATGCACGTGGTGGCCGCACACCGCCTGCACGAGCCTCCGCCTGAACCAGTCACCGCGAGCCGCCACCCTCGCCGTCAACCGATCAGGTCAACAGGTCAGTTGAACGGCTCGGTATCGGAGGAGAGTTCCATCAGTTCATTGAAGAATCTCCCCTCCCATCGCTCAGGATCCCCCTGAAGGAAACGATCCACTGGGGTCTTCCAGAGATGCTCATGCGTCTGGCCACCCCGCCGGATGACAAAATTCAATCCGTGCTGTCGGTACACGCGCCCACCGGCGTTGCGAACGGAGTTGAAGAGCTCCCAGTCCTCGAAGATGGGAACGGGAGGAAGCCCTCCGCACGCCGCGAAGGCATCGCGGGTGATCAGGAAGGCCCCGCCCGCGATGATTCCCCGCTTCATCACCGCACTCGGAAGCTCCGAAGGTGCACGGGTCCTGCGGATGGTCGCGTCCAGTTCTTCCAGGTACACGAACTCGCCGCCGCAGCTGACGAGCTCGGCCCCCGAGTACTCATGGGCGAGCAGGAAATCGGACAGATGGTCCGGACCGTACCAGTCGTCGTCATCCATTTTGGCCAAGAAATTCCCCGAAGCATGTCGGCTTGCGAGAGTCAGGGCCTCACCGTAGGTGCGATGGTCCGCGATCTCGACGGTCTGAACCGACAGTTCGGACTCCGCCACAGCGCGAGCCACCTGCGGATCATCCGCGCTTATTCCGTGCAGGGCCAGAACCACCTCTGGATCGACGCCTCGCTGGCGCTCGATCTGCCGCAGGCCGAACCGCACCATGGCGGCCCGCTTGGTGCAGAGGATGACGGAGACCTGCGGGCCCATCGTTGCGAGCTGCTTGGCTCGGTTACCCGCCACACGGGACCATTGAGCCCTCATCCCATAAGTGCGCAAGGCATGACGCCTCAAGCGGATGCTGTACTGCTCACGGGACAGGGGATTCCCTAGATCCCCCGCGGTGACGGTGGTGATCATTTTATCGAGATCAGGGTCCAGCGATTCGCTCCAGCCGCCCCAGGGCTCCGCCAGGACAGGGACACCGGCAGCCGCGAGCGAAGCCACGACATGCGAAACCGGATCACTTTCCGACGCCTCCGCCGGGGGCGGTACGTGGACCGCCACAAGCGTCCGCAGCCGCTCTATCTCTACTTCCGTCGCCCGCCCCGACCTCGGGATCACGACCGGATCACCGCCCTCGCGGCGAACGAGCATCCGACCGTCCTCGAAAGCAAGAGTTCCCGTCGAATCCGGCACAGACCTCAGAAATCCGATCGGGTTCACGGAGCGAACGTCAATCGGGGCAATTCGTTTGTTTATTTCAGAAGCTCTTGCATGTGGAGCATTCCCGTGCGGGGCGCCGATCCCTCGCATTTTATCGATCTCGAAGATTTCCGCACGATCAACGATCCTGTCAGGCTTGGATTCATCATATTCCAGCAGTCCGGCCTTGGCCCCGGGACCACATGGACCGGCAAGCTGGCCCACACCGAGCACACGGTGACCGTCGAGCATCCGCGAAACAGAATGAAAGAAGGAACCCGAGGGGCAGGCGTCCTCGAACACTCCGCGAACTTCCCAGAGTCCGGTCTCGTCCACCTTGGATGCTATTTCCCGGCAGGTCGTCCAGAATTCCTCGGCGCCGGGCGACGGAAGCGGAACGGTTCGCCATGTCGGGAATTCGCAGATGATCAATTCTATTTGATGAGCAAGGGGAAGTATCCCGTCCAGCACGACAACCCGTCGAAGGTCGCTCGGCGTTCGCACGATGAGCTGCACCGAGGCCAGCACCTGATCGGACAGCGCCGCAGAGGTTGAACAAATTTCTAGATCGACCATGGACTCCTTTTGCAGGCCTTCCGGAAGCCCATCAGGGTCTCGGCCGTCGAAGCCGGCCCGAAGCACCAATCGATTACCCATAGGAATACCCCATTCCCTAATGAGTGACAGGACCAGGCGGATGGCTCAGCACTCTCATCGGACGGCAAAGCAGCTGTTTTCTGGCCGCACTCCACCGCCTCGGCACCCCGGCCATAATCTCCCCCGCCCCTCCGCGGCCATCTAAGCAGATCCACCAATGGGCGGGCAATGCTGCGGAGTTGGGCCCAGTGACCCTCATGCCGCACTATCGCGAAGCATGTCGTCACTTCCGGCTCGGAGGCACCGAGCTATTGCCGGCCCATAATTGCGTCCACCCGCAGCCGTGGGCTCCGATTGAGGTGCGGATTCGGCGGGCCGACGGTCCAGCGCGATCACGGCCAGGGCCACCGCTCCGCACGCGACCGTCGAGCGAGATCCCGGAGTGCCTCACGAAGGCCCCCGCAGCGAGCTGCGGGGCCTTCGACGTAGGGGGTCTCGCTCAGGCAGGCGCCTGGGCATTCGTCGGCCGGTGGGTCACGAGGCCGTCAGGTGGGTGAGCGGGGGCGGGGGCGGGGAGGCTTCCGTGCCCCCGCTCGAAGGGGCCGGGGCATCTGTGAGAAGGGCCTTGGCCCGGCTTTCCAGGGCCTCGATCCGGGGGACGACCGAGATGACGGTACGCACGGCCGCGGCGACATCGCGGCCCGGGTCGCGGAGCAGCCGCGAGTACCCGGTGACCGTCTTCATCACCGTTCCGAAGCCGACGATGTGAGTGGTGCTCTCCCTGGTGGTCTCCGCGAGTTCGATGATCTGCCGGAAGAAGTGGGCGCTGTCCTCGTCGCGTTCCTCCGGGGGCAGGGACTCGACCATGTCGAACAGGGCGTGCATGCCGCCCTCAACGACCAGCATCCGCTTGGAGAAGGCCTCGCTGCTCGACCGGAGGGCACCGGCCGGCTCCGCGACGGCTTTCGAGAACCTGCCGATGACCGCGAGGCGCACACTCGCCGGGACCTGGCCCTCCGTGGCGCCGGTCATCTCGGCCGTCTGCTCCTCCGCCACCGCCGCAATCCTGTGGAGCGCCTCCCCCATGGCCTCGATGTCATGGACGACGTACTCGATCTCTTCCTCCGCCTGCGCCAGGCGGTCGACGACACCTGGCGCGTCGTCCTCGTCCTCCTCCTCGCCCTCGACCGCCGCCGTCTGCCGGGCGACCGCCGCTCCGGTGCGGGCGACGGCACGGAATCCTCGGGCGAGACCCTCGCCGAGGACGCGGCTGAGCTGGTCGCGTGCCTCGTGCAGGCTGGACTCCGTACGCCGGAAGCGGATGGTCCTCAACTGAGCGATGTCGAAGGGCAGCCGTCCGCTCTCACCGATGAGGATCACCGGCTTTCCCGTCCCGTTGCGGTAGCCCAGTTCGTACATCACGTTGGGGTTGCCGGCACTGACATCGGCGATCACGATGTCGTCCGTCTGGAGCCGCTGGTGGATCTGGTCGGTGATCTCGCCGGTGTCCGCGATGGCGTCGGCGCGCAGCGGGACCAGCTGGTGCTCCTGGCAGGCCGCACGGACGACCTCGTCGTAGACGCGCAGCGACTCCTCGTACAGGCGCCGTTCCTCGGTGCCGCGTTCCGCGTACTTGTCACCGATGGGGCCGATCACGAAGCACCGGGGCACGTCGGCCCGCTGCGCGTCGTCCGGGACTGCGTCGGTCGCTGTGCTCACTGGCCGTCCTCCCACTCGTAAGGGTCATCGCCCGCCGAGGCAGCCGCCTCGGCGCCGGCCTCGATGTCCGCGGCGTAGACAGGCAGGTTCTCCACGCCCAGGGCCCGCATGAGCGAGGCGGTCGGAATGCGGTACTGGTGCCCGAGGCGCAGCACCCGGCAGGGGAAGTCGTCCAGATGGATCAGCCGGTACGCGGTGGCGGGGCACACGGCGAAGGCCTGGGCGGCGGTCCGCAGGTCGACGCTCAGCGGAAGGTTGAACGCCTCCGCGAAGGTGAGGGCTCGGTCAGGGCTAAAGCTCATTGCGGGCTCCTGTCGGATGAAGGGTCAGGGTGCCGATACGGCGCCCGGGGCGGGGGCGACGGGCGCGGTGGACCACGTCCCGCAGCCCCAGGCCTTCCGCCAGCGCACCGAGACGCTCTCCCTCGATCCGCTCCCTGGAAGCCGAGAAGCGGATCGGTGCGGCGAGTCCTTCGGCGCGGTCGGGAGGCGTGATGTGCACAACGCAGGAGGGCTCGAAGCCGCCCCGGGAGGGCAGCGCGGGAAGCTGCGGCAGCGCTTCGAGGTCCGGGACGGGACGCTCCGGAAGAGGCCCGCGGGCGAACTGCCACGCGCGCCGCGCGGCGGCACGCATCAGCGTCTCGGCGGCTCCGGCGACCAGTGGATCCACTGCACGCACGGCCTCCAGCAGACCGAGCACGGACTCGGCCTCGAGGTCGGACCTGTTGGCGGGAAGGCGCCAGGAGATGCGGCGCACGGCACGGCGGAGCCGCGGGACCGCGAACCAGATGAGCAGAAGGACCGAGGAGCCACCGGGGTCCGGATCCGTGACCGCCTCCCCCATGACGTCCCCCCAGACCCTCCGAGCCTCCTCTTCGTGGCGCGACGGGCCATGCACCAGCGCCCGGAGCTCCCGCAGTGTGCGGGCCGTGGTGGGAGCATCCGTGCGGGCGCCGTCGGGGTCCATATGGGTCTCGACGTGGGCGTCGACGTTGTCGAACAGGCTGTTGTACGGGAACAGGGTCACGCGCCCCTCCTGGGTCGTTCGGGGCCCGGCTCGCCGGAGGAGGGAGGGCCGGACGGTGCCGGCGCGCCCTCGTCGGGCTGGAGGAGGACCGCGAGGTGGTCGGCAGTGGTGTGTGCGCTCTCGGCGAGTACGGCGAGGCGGCCGAGGACGCTCTCCAGCCGCATCAGGACCTTGCGCAGGCGGGGGTCCTGGAACGGCGGCGCGGCGGGAGAGGCCTGCGGGTGCGGCTTGGGCGGAAGGAAGGATGCGTTGATCGTGATCTGCTGGGCCGTCGCTCCGTAGAGAGCGGTGCCCCAGCCCACGTACTGTCCGCCGGGGCCCGGTGAGTGAGTGTTCCTGCCGGGGCCGCCGGGAAGACCGGGAAGGTCCGACGGCGTGCTCACGAACGGCGGTCCGGGCCGGGCCGGGGCTCCGTGTGGTGATGGAAGTCGCCCATGGCGCAGTCCATGACGGCGACGCCGGACTCCACGTACTGCAGACGCGTTCCGCCCTGCCGCGGCGAAGCCGGTGCGGGCTCGGCGGTATTCCCGGCCGTCGCCTCATGGCCGGGCCCCGCGTCCGGGCGCGTCAGCAGGTCACCGGACGGGGACGGCACGTGGATCCACGCCGTCTGGGCGAAGTCCTTTCCTGTGACCTCCGCATGGACCTCGGCGAAACGGGCGGCCGGAAGGGCGCAGTACCCGCCGAGGACCACCCTGCGGTAGACGGTGTCCGAGACGATCAGGACAAGGGGCGTGGCATCCGCGTCCGCGCGGGCGAGCCACTCCCGCGCGGGCACGGAGTCCAGGAGGCGATGGGTCTCGCTGCGGGGGGGCGGCATTGCCGTCACCGGGCAGGCCCGGACTGCGGGGCACCGGGCCGATGTGCAGGCTCATCCGCAACCGGAGGTGCGGGCCGGGTCCGGCGTTGTGTTCCTGCAGAAGCGTATTCAGCACGTCGGCGAACGGGCTGATGACATACGGAACCCGGGACGGGTCGAACCCGAAAGCAAGGCCGTCCCCGGAATGGCTCTCGAACTCGCGAGGCATTTCCTTCAGCCCGGCCAGTTCGAGGCCCCGGTGAACGATTTCCGTGAGGGACCTGCTCAGCCGGGCGTGCTCGCGGGACGGCAGGCGGGTCGAATCCTTGACGTCCACCGCCAGCAGACCGAGGAAGGGCGGCAGCGGATGGCTTTCGGGCATGGGTGACCGGAGCGGTTCGGGCATGGCGGAGTTCCCCTCCAGGATGTGTCCGAGTGGTGCGGGAGCAGAACCACCATCGGCAATCGGCAGCCCTTGTGGGTGGAAAAATTTCCGCTGCGGATCGTGAGACCGGTATCGGAGTCCGAACGGCCAAAGGCGCGTGCTTCTTACTCCTCGCTGTGGGCCAGCTCCCTGAGCATGGCCTCGTCCTTGATGTAGATGACCGGCCAGCGTGCCGAAAGGGCCCCTCGTCCCACCAGGTCGGCGACCGCGTCATGCAGGGTCCGGGGGGTGACGCCCAGGGCCGCCGCCAGCACCTTCTGCGGGATGCCGGCCACCAGCGGCGCGCCGGCGGTGCGGGACAGGTCGAGGAGGAGCCGGCTGAGACCGCACACCACACCGAAGCGACGCAGGCCCGCCCGCACATTGGCGGTGCGGTGCAGTTCCTGGGCGTGCAGGATCATCCCGATCTGGACGTCCCTGTGTGCCGTGGCCGCAGTGACAAACCGGTCGCCGGCGACGGCACGTACGACGGTTCGGCAGACGGCGGTCACGTTGGCGTTGCACGGCTCGCCGGAGAGGGCCGAGGTCTCACCGAGGAGCTGTCCGCGTCCACGGAGTTCGAGGAACGTACTCCGACCGTCGGCGTGCGGGTCGGTCACCAGGGCCCACCCCTCGAGCACCCGCAAAACGTTTCCCTTCCGATTTCCCTTCAGGAGCATGGGCTGTCCCGCCTCGTAGATACGGGCCGTTCCCGGGGCGAATACGCTCTCCCAGTGGCGGTCAACATCCATCGGTTTCCCTCCGAAGTCTGCATTTCCGACGGACCGAAGCGGCCGATCCGTCGCCCCGCAGAATGATGAGACCTCCTCGCCACTCCCGACAGGGCGCATGGGCGCGGATATCCCCGCACACGCACACCTCACCGAGTCCGAGTGCCCCCGCGAGCCCTCGGATTCCGGAAGCAACGGAATCACTCTCAGCCAGAATCGCCGGACTTCCGGCGACGGCGGGCCTGAGCGGCGTAGAACTCGTGGGCGGGACCAGGAAGCCGCCCGGGAGCCGAGGCGATCTCCTCACCTCCCGGCCGGCCGGGAGGGAGAACCGGTGTTGTCGGCAGGGGCATGGCACGAGCTACGGAACCAGGGGACGCCCCATACCTTTCGCGAGCGCAGCGTGATGCTGAGGCAGGGATCGGTGGGGTCCCATCTGCTCGCCCTCACCGGGGGTCTGACCAAGGTCGTACGAAGAGAGCCGAACGGTGTGGTGACCTGGCTGGCCTTCCGGGGACCGGGTGATCTGCTGGGTGAGGTATCCGTCTTTCACCACACCCTGCGCACCGCCGAAGTGGTCGCACTCACCCCCTGCACGGCCGTCGTCCTGGAGGCGGAGCGGTTCCGCCGATTCGTCGAGGAGCGCGGGCTCGTCATGGATCTGATGCGCCAGGCGCTCTCCCGGCTGCGCGAGTCCGACCTCCATCGCACCGAACTGCTGACACTGCCACTGGTTGTGCGGCTCGCACGCTCCCTTCTGCGGCTGGTCGAGCTCAGCGCGTTCGACACCGCTTCCGACGCCGTACGGCTGACCGGCCTGAGCCAGGAGGAGATCGCCCAGGCCATCGGGGTGACCCGCAACGCGGTGATCACCGGCCTGCAGCAGCTGCGCGAGGCCGGCGCGGTGGAGACCTCCCGCAAGGTGATCGTCGTCAAGGACATGCAGGCACTGAGGAGTTGGGCCCTGGGCGCCTCATAGACGCCACTGTGACGGGCACCACCCCCTGAACGCCCTGCGCTGTGCAGTCGGGCGAACCCGGCCGGCAGAAGCTCGAATCAGCCGGAACCGCGGCTTCACCTTCCGACCGTCCGCGAGGAGATCACGCATGTCCACGATCCTGCCCACCCCGCACGCCAAGAGCCGACGGCTGCCGCCCTACCAGGCACTGTTCGCCGTCGACGCGAAAGACTTCACCGGACTTCCCGCCCTGCAGCACGGGCCGGTGAGCCGGCTGATTCCGGAGCTCGTGGATCAGGCGCTGGAGCGTGCCGGTCTCCAGGAGCTGCGTGACTCCAAGCGCTTTCCGGCCAACACCGGGGACGGAGTGGTGTTCGGCTTCGATCCGGCGTTGCTGCCCTTCGTCCTCTGGCCGTTCCTGGGCGTGCTGGACGAGACTCTCGGCGCGTACAACAGGCAGAGCGTCGGCCCGCGGATCAGGCTCCGGGCCAGCGTCCACGTAGGGCCACTGCCGGACGCGGGCCTTCCCGGCGACGGCAACGGCACGGCCCGCAACGACACCCACCGGCTGCTCGACTCCCGCCCGGTCAAGGCCATCCTGGCCGCGGCCAGCGAAGAGATCACGCATCTGGTCGCGATCATCTCGCAGCGCGTGTACGAGGACGCGGTCCTCGGTGCGTACACCGGGCTGCACCCCGATCGTTGTGTGGAGGTCCCGGCCACCGTGGAGGGGAAGACGTTCGCGCAGCGGGCATGGCTCTACGTCCCGTCGCCGTCCGGAAATCTCTTGGATGCCGGGGTACGGCCCCGCGAGGAATTCGCGGAGCGGACCGACGCGTCCGCCGATCCGGACCGCGACCCGGCGGCCGGTCCGCACACGCACTACAGCGGAAACACACAGCGGGTGGGTGAAGGGGCCGCCGTGATGGGGAACATCGGCGGGGACTTCACGTACACCGGCCCCGCCTCCTCGTACCGCGGCACCAACCAGCACTGGGGCAGCGGCGACAACGTGGCGGGCGACAAGCGGACCGGCGAATCCGGGGGCGACCGGTGAGCACCGACGCGAACACCGCTCCCGGTCCGGAGGAACCGGATGCCGGCGGTCAGCCGGATCCGGCCGAGGTCTACCGCGACAACCGGCAGCAGGTGGACCAGGGCGTGGCCGTCATGGGCGCTGTCGGCGACCACTTCACGGTGATCAACGGTGGCCGGTTCGACGAGACCGCCACGAACGAGATCTTCACCCCACGGCTGAGGGAGGGCCCGTACCCCGCGCACGATGTCCAGGAGCGCCTACGCGGATTCGTCGAGCCGCCGGCGTACGCCCGCTGCCGGAAGGCACTCGACAACCGCATCCTCGTACTGCGGGCCGCCCGTGGCACCGGCTCGAGCACCACGGCGTTCGTGCTGCTGGCGGAACGCCATGGGGCCGCAGGCATCACCGGCCTGGACGCCTCGGACGACCTCTCCCGCTGGCGCCCCAAGGAGCCGCGCGGCTATCTGCTCCAGGGGCTGGCGCCCGAACAGGCGGGTGGGCTGGGCGAGGTCGTGCTCACCGGGCTGGCCGGCCTGCTGCGCCGGTCGAACGCCCATCTGGTCATCACCGTGCGGGCCGAGGTGCCGCTCCCGCATGACACCTCGCCCTGGCGGATCACGCATGACCCGCCCCTGGCAGCGGACGTGGCCGCCGAACGCCTCAGAACCATGGAGCAAGCGGGCGGCCTCACCGAAGAGCTCCTGGCCGAAGCGCTGGGTCACCTCGCCTCGGCGGCCTTCGACGAACATCTCCGTGCCCATCCTCTGCCCGGCGAAGCCGTCGACGTGGCCGACGGGCTGCGGGACCTCGTCGTATCGGGCGGGTCGGTCTCGTCCGTGCTTGCCGAACTGCGGGCCGGCAGCTCCGCCGCAGCACACAAGGCGCTGGCGGAATCCAGCCACCGGGCCGACCGGATCGCCCTGATGGCGGCGATCTCGCTGCTGGACGGACAGGACCGGACCGTCGTCGAGGAGTTCAGTACCGTTCTGCGCCCCCTGGTCACCGAACGCGGCGGGCCCCCTCTGCCCGGCACGCCCGAACCGCACGGACACCGTGACCTGCTGGGCCCTGCCCTCGGTAATCGGCTGGAGGCCGTCGGCGCCCGTCTCGGCCCGCCACGGTTCGGGGTGGTGCCGCTCTGCACCGTCCAGCCGGTCGTCTTCTCCGGCCGTCACCGGTCCGACGCTCTGCTCCGCTGCTTGTGGCTGGAGTACGAGGGCATGAATCCGCTGCTGTGGCAGGCCCTGGACGAGATTCCCCACCGTCCCGGCATCGAGCTCGCGGCGGGCCGGGCGATCGGAAGAGCACTGATGCACGCTACGGGTCCGAACACTCTGCGCCAGCTGAAGCCCTTCGCCGAATCGGAGAAGCGCTGGCGCCGCCGTCTGGTGGCCTATGCGCTCGGAGAGATGGTCGAGCATCCGCCCCTCACCGGAGCGATCAGGGAGCAGCTGCGCCGGTGGAGCGGGACCGCCTCCGTACCGCTTCGCTGCACTGTGGCGGAGACCTGCGCCGGCAAGTACGGTCTGGCGCGCCCCGTCTTCGCTTTGAAGCTCCTGGACACGGTCCTGAACAGGCCGGACACGGAGACCGAGGACACCAGACTGCGTTCAGCGGTCTCCTTCGCCCTCAGCGTCCTTGTGTCGGAGAAGGCCGGCCAGCCGCTGGTCCTCGACCGCCTGCGATCGTGGCAGACGGCGGAGCCGGGCACCCAGCAGCACTCGATGGCGGTACACGTCATCAACTCGATGAGCCGCACGACCTTCCCCCTGGCCGGGGCACCCGGCCATCACCGGCTCCGTCTCGCGGATCTGCTCACCGATCACTTCGGACGGACCCTCGATCTCGTCGTCACCGCGCTGGACGACCCGGCCACTTACGAAGCCGTCGTGGCGGGCCTGTTCCTGATCGAGAACGACCCGGTCCTGCGGCAGCGGACCTCCTTCCCCCGCCTGCTCGGGGGGCTCTCGGACGTCGCCCGGAGCCACCGCGGCGTCCTGCGCTTCGTCCTGCGCCGTCACCGTGCCCGAACGTCCCCTCCCGCAGAAGGGTTCGCCTCATGACCGGCCGGCTCATCACCCCTCTCGACTCCTCGCCCGCCTGGCAGGTACTCCGTCACCGGCTCGGTGCCTCGGACGACCGGGCCCTGGTCTTCCTCTCGGCCGACGAGGAGGACGGGATGGTGCCACCCCGGAGCGGCGACTACTGGGGGTACCCGCGCCCGACCGTCCGGTCCGTGCGGCAGGGCGACTTCTACGAGATCGTGTGGGTGTCGCTCGCCGAGCAGCGGATGTCGGTCGACATCCCGCGCCGCCCCCCGAAGCCGCCCGCCCGCTACGGGGTCGCCTGGAGGATCAGCAACCCGGTCCTCGCGGCACGGAACCGGCTCACCAAGGAACGTGCCCGCCGGCTGGTGGCCGATCACATCAGCGCCAACGCGGCCCTGCCCGGCGCCCCGGACCCCTTGCGGAAACCGCCATCGCACCCGGGAACGACCGAGGTCGTGCCGCCCGGCCTGGACCAGCTGATCGACGGCTGTGGCCTCACCTACTGGTTCCTGGACCCTCCGGCCGCGCTTCTGCCCACGCCCGGCAGCGGCGCCGATCCCCTCCTTCCCGCGGGCTTCGGCGAGGCACACCGCGAGGCGTACCGCTTCTACCGGGAGGTCGTCGCCGGCGGACCCGTCGGGCTGGCAGCGCTCTGGCTCCTGCATCAGCCCGAACAGGCACGCGAGGTGCTCGACTGGACGGTGAACCACCGCACCCTCCTGTCCGACCCGAACAGCTGGGAGCACACCCTCGCCACGACGCTTCGGTCGCTGACCCCGGAGGACCGTGGCTTCGTCGGCGTCAACCTGGCCCGTGTACTCAGTGACGTGGGGGTGCCGCAGGGAGACGAGGTACTGCGCCGGATCAGCGGCACCGGCGGGCCGGACGACACGGGCGACCTGTACGAGGACTTCCGGTGACCGGCCGCCGTCGCTTCATCCTCCGGCCCGGATCGGCCGGGCCGGAGGATGTGGTGGAGCTGTCGCGTGAGCTGATCGCCCAGAACCACATCGAGATAGGGCGGGCGGACGGCAAGGCGGCGGTTCTGCTCGCCACCGGAGGGTCACTGCTCGGTCTCCTCCTGGTCTGCCGCACGCCCGGCACCTTCGGCCCCCTGCCGCTGTGGTGGGCGGCCACGGTCACCACGACCGCGGCCTTGCTTCTGCTGCTGACGGCCCTGCTTCCCCGCCACGGCCAGAAGGCCGGAAGGAACTCCCGCTCCCTCGCCTACTACGACGACGTGGTCCGCGCAGAGAGACATGCGGAGCTGCCGTCCGGGCTCTCCCGGACCAGCGCCGACCCCCACCCTCGTCTCTTCCGTGCTCTGACGGGGACCAGCCGTATCGCCCACATCAAGAATCGGTGTGTGCATGGCGCCGTGCTCATGCTGCTGCCGGCTGTTGCGTGCGTGAGCGCGGCGCTGCTCTCCCGTACCTGAGAGACGCCGAAGCCCCCTGCTGCGGGTGACCCCGTCACCCGTTGGTGATGCGGAGGATGCCCGTGATGGTGCCCTGGTAGATCACGCCGCCCGGGGCGATGGAGCCGACCATTTGCAGGGTGTCGTAAAGGGCGCTGGTGCCGAGGTAGTGGGTGCGGACCGTTCGGCCGGTGGCGGGGTCGATCGCGGCGTAGAAGAAGGAGTCGAGGATCGACGTGGTGTGGGTGAAGGGGATGGCGGGCGTCCGGATGACGGTGTGGATGAGGCCGTCGGCGGTGGAGAGGCGGGGTACGGCCGACGAGCGGACCGTGGTGTCCCACTTCAGGTCGCAGCCGGACCCGTCCGCGCGGACGTCGACGCGGCTGAGGCCTCCCTCGAAGTCGGCGGCGGCCGGCGTGGAGGGGCCGGCGTCGTCCGGGAGCGCGGGGTAGGGGTATCCGTAGGTACTGGCGACGAACACGGAGTTGCCGGCGCCGATCGGGGAGTTCTCGCTGCCGCTGCCACCGGACCGGAGGACGGGGACGGAGCAGACCTGGGCGCCGGTGTCCGCCCGGTAGACGAGCAGGTTCTCGGTGGGGGCGGCGTTGTCCACGACGGTGAGGTAGTCGGTGCCGGTGCGGGGGCCGAAGAACGTCGGGGTCGAGCCGGTGCCCCGGCTGAGCTGGCCGGGCTTGCGCGCGGGCCCCCGGTCGTAGGGCTGCCGCCAGGCGACGGCGGGGGTGCCGTCTTCCGCGGCGGTGAGCAGGTAGGTGGCGTGGGTAGTGGCGACGGCGGTGCCGGTGGGCGCCGTCGAGATGGAGTTGTCGACGCGTTCGCCCGCGGGCAGCGTCAGGGCGTGGACGGCGCCCGTGCGGTCGTCGGCGGTGCCCACGACGCCGCCGCCCGTGGCGAACCAGACCCGGCCCTTCCAGTCCGGTGAGACCCCGGTGACCGCGTCCCCCTCCGGCACGGCCGACGCCAGCGACAGCGAACTCGCGACGTACAGTTCCCAGCCGCCGGACGCGGTCCTGCGGTGCGCGATACGCAGCAGGGCGCGGTCGCCGTCCACCGCCACCAGCCGGTCCTGGTCGTCCAGGTAGGCGTAGACCCCACCGAGCAGGGAACCCTTGGCGATCTTCAGCTCCGCCAGCGAGTCCCCCGTCGCGGGGTCGAGCAGGTGCACGGTGGGGACCTGGCCGAGGATCGGCGTGCAGAGCGCCACCGGGTAACCGTCGGAGCCGACCAGTACGGTCGGGCACGCCGATTGCAGGGCGACGCGCCTTGAAGTCAGCGACCCGGCGCCCGGCCCGGCCAGCGGGGTGGCGTCCGAGGAGCCGGTGTCGCCGTGCATGGTCGCGGTGCCCTGGGGCCCCGCGTACGGATTGTGCGGGGGAAGCGGGTCGAAGCCCGTGGCCGCTTGGGCCGGGAACGCGGTACCCAGCGCGAGCAGGGCGGCGGCACCGAGCACGGCGGCGCGCGGGAACAACGAGGAACGCGGCATGGCGATGTCCAATCGGGCGAGTAACGCACGAGCCGGCCGGGAAGAGGCCGGGCGGGCCGGCCTGCGGGGCCGGAGAAGCGGTGCCTCTGCCGCCGGGACGCCGCTCCTCCCGTACGGGGATCCAGCACGGGCATCCAGCACTGGATCCAGTACGGGCATCCAGCACTGGGTCCAGTACGGGGATCCAGTACGGGAAAGCCCCAACACGGCAAGGACCCAGTACGGGAAGGCACGGCAGACCCCGTCCGCGCGCTACGGACCGGAGGCGGTCAGCGACGAGGGGGCGGCGGCAAGGGCCGCAGGGGAAGCGGAGAGGCTTCGGAAAGCCGCGCCTTCGGGCGCCGGCCGGTTACGTCAGCGACACAGCGCGCTGGACTGCCGACAGCAGTCGACGTGACGACGGATCACCAGCAGGACGGATGCGTACGCGCTGCCCGTCCTCTCCGCCCCATGTGTCATGAACATGGATCTTAGTGTCCAACTCCCGCCGAACAACCACCGTTCCATATCGCGGACGCCCCGTCCGCCCGCGAAAACCGGGTCCGGTCGCGGAACCCTCTCACGTAGCGTGGAAGCCGTCGATCGGGGCTGATCCGCGCTGACAACGGGGGCAGGGCATGGGGGCCGAGCACGTCGTAGGGATCGTGGGCGGGGTCGCGGTCGTCGGCGCCGTCGTGGCGATGGTGGTGATCCTGCGCAGCGGGTCCATCGTGGCGCCCGTGGTCTACTACCCGCTGTGCGCCTCGTGCGGGCACGAGCAGCCCAAGCACGACGAGGCGAAGGGCCGTTGCCGGCACGAGTACGGGCACCACAGCTGGAACAACGACAGCTACGGCAACAGCCAGCGGGCGACCGGGGACATGTGCCGCTGTACGGAGTTCCGTCGGCGGGAGCAGCCGGACAGACCGTAAGGCCTGTCCGGCTGGGGCATTAGCCCCCTGATGCCCTGTTACGCCTCCGGCGTCCCGTCCGCCGCGATCCGGCGGAAGCCGAGGTACGGGACCAGCACCTCCGGCAGCACCAGCGAGCCGTCCTCCTGCTGGCACTGTTCGAGGAGGGCGGCCAGGGTGCGGCCGATGGGGAGGCCGGAGCCGTTGAGGGTGGCGACGAGCTTGGGCTTGCCGTTCTCGTCGCGGGTGCGGATGTTCGCGCGACGAGCCTGGAACGTACCGAAGTCGGAGACCGAGGAGATCTCGCGGTACGTGTTCTGGCTCGGGATCCAGACCTCGATGTCGTACGTGAGCCGGGCCGAGAAGCCCGTGTCGCCGGCGGCGAGCATGACGACCCGGTAGGCGAGGCCCAGTTCCTTCAGGCACGCCTCGGCGTGACCGACCATCTGCTCCAGCTCCGCGTCGGCCTCGGCCGGGTCGACGATGCGGACCATCTCCACCTTGGAGAACTGGTGCTGGCGGATCAGGCCCCGGGTGTCGCGCCCGTACGAACCCGCCTCGGACCGGAAGCACGGCGTCTGCGCGGTCAGGGCCAGGGGCAGTTCGGCGGGCGGGATGATCTCGTCCGCGTACAGGTTGGTCAGCGGGACCTCGGCCGTCGGGATGAGGAACAGCTCGCGGTCCGCGACGCCGGTCTTGAACAGGTCCTCCTCGAACTTCGGGAGCTGCCCGGTGCCGGTCATGGTCTTACGGGTGACCAGGTACGGGACCGCGTGCTCGACGTACCCGTGGCGGCGGGTGTGGAGGTCGAGGAAGAGGGTCGCCAGGGCGCGTTCCAGGGCCGCGCCCGCACCGCGCGTGACCGCGAAACGGGGGCCCGAGAGCTTGGTCGCGCGGGCGAAGTCGAGGATGCCCGTCGCCTCGCCGAGGTCGACGTGGTCCTTCGGCTCGAAGGAGAACGCGCGCGGCGTGCCCACGCGCCTGATCTCGACCGCGTCCGCGTCGCTGTCGCCGTCCGGGGCCTCGTCGGCCGGCAGGTTCGGGATGCTGAGCAACAGGTCGCGCAGCTCCTCCTGGACCTGCTCCTGACCGGCCTCGATCTCCCGGATCTCCTCCTTCAGCTCGCGGGCACGCTCCTTCAGCTTGCTGATGTCACCGCCGGACTTCGCCGTCTGCTGGACCTCGCTCGCCACCCGCTTGGACTCCGCCCGCAGCTCGTCGGCCGAGCGGATGTTCTGGTTGCGCCGGGACTGGAGGTCCTCCAGTGCGGGCAGGTCCAGCGTGTATCCGCGACGAGCGAGCCGGCGTACCGCTTCGGCACCCATGTCGATCAGGGCGCGGGCATCATGCATGAGGAAGGTCCTTCTGGTCCGGCGAGTGGGTCGGTGCGTTGTGGGACCGACGGTAGCAACCACCGCGGCCCGTGCGATCCGGTTTATCGGCGGGGCGGCCCCGCCTGTTCGGTGCCACCCACATCCGGACTTCACGGTTCCTTCACGTGTAGTCCATATGGGCGATACGGTTCTCCCGTGTGCGGCGAGTTGCGCTGTGTCACGGATCAACATGCTGCCGTTGCCAGGGCGGGACCCGACGCGGCCGCGCGTCTGGGGGACTGCATGCGGGAGATGACCAAGGGCGCCAACGTCGGGCTGGCGGACCTCAGCGAGGACGCGGGTTCGGTCATCGCGAGCCTGAGCTGGAGCAGCAGCGCCGGGGACGGGGACGCGGATGTGTCCGTGCTCCTGCTGGACAGCGGCGGCAAGGTCCGTGGCGACGCCGACTTCTTCTACTACAACAACCCCGCCGCGGCCGACGGCAGCGTGCAGTTGCTGGGCAAGACGCCGACGGACGGCGGCAGCGAGGACCGCATCAGCCTCGACCTGACCGCCGTCCCCGAGGACGTCGAGCGTCTGGTCGTCGCCGCGAGCCGGTACGGCGGCTCCCGCTTCGGCGAGCTGGACGACCTGCGGATGACCGTCGCCGACCGGTCCGGCGAGGTGCTGCTCGGGTTCTCGATCACCGACGCGTCCGTGGAGAGCGCCTTCATCTTCGGCGAGCTGTACCGGCGCGGTACGGAGTGGAAGTACCGGGCCATCGGCCAGGGGTACGAGACCGGGCTCGCCGGACTCGCGACGGACTTCGGCATCGATGTCGACGACGAGGGTGAGAACGACGGCGACGGGGAAGGCGCCGCGGCCGGTGAGGTGACCGCGGACGGCGGTGGGGCGGGCGGCGTCGTCACCGAGCGGCCGAACGTCGAGCAGCCGCCCGCGCAGCCGCTCTACGCGGACCGGGCGGCGGGCTCCGCGCCCGATGTGGCGCCCCGGCCGGCCCCCGCCGCCGTACCCGGCCAGCAGTCCGGGGAAACCATGGCCGCCGCACCGGTGGCGGCGGCACCCGCGCCCAGGCCGGCGCGTGCCCGTACGGCGAAGAAGAAGGTGACCCTGCCGGCCGTCGCCGCGAAGTCGCTGGCCGAGAACGACTCCTGGCGGGTCGCGCGGCTGTTCCCCGCCTCGAACCTCAAGAGCGACAAGGAGCGCGAGGTCCGGGCGACCTCCGTGCTGCTGTCGGTGATGGCGCAGGTCCCGGAGTTCGGGCGCCGGCTGACCGCCGCCTTCGGTGCCCCGGCCGGACGGATGCAGACCTTCACCGAGGTCTCGCTCCCGCACGGCGACACCCCGAAGCGCCCGGACGGGGTGATCCGGGTGGAGCGGGCCGGGAAGCTGTGGACCGCGCTCGTCGAGACGAAGACGAACGGGAACGCGCTGAAGTCGGAGCAGGTCCAGAACTACATGGACATCGCCTCCCGCCGCGCCTACGAGGCGGTGATCACGCTGTCCAACGACGTGGCGCTGGAGGGCAGCCCGCTCGTCCAGGTCAAGACCGACGGACGGCGCAAGCACAAGGTCGCCCTGTGGCACCTCTCCTGGGCGGAGGTCGCGCACCAGGCCCAGATGCTGATCCGGCACGAGGGGGTGGGCAACGCCGCCCACGCCTGGCTGCTCCAGGAGCTCCTCCACTACCTCCAGCACGAGAACTCCGGCTGCCACGGCTTCCAGAACATGGGGCCCTCCTGGGTGCCCGTGCGCAACGGCATCGACGAGGAGACGCTCAGCCAGGGCGACCCGCGCGCCGTCGAGGTCGTGGAGAGCTGGGAACGGCTCATCCGCCAGGTCTGCCTGCGGCTCGGCGGTGAGCTGGGGCAGAAGGCCCTGCCCGTCCAGCGCACCCAGCGCGGCACCACCGCGCTCTCGCGGCGCGCGGCGCACGCCGACCGGCTGTGCGAGGAGGGCCGGCTCGCCGCCGAACTGCGCGTGGACGGTTCGCCCGGCACGATCACGATCGTCGCCGACCTGCGCACCGGGAAGCTGCGCACCTCGGTGGAGATCCCGGTGCCGGAGGGCGCCTACCCGCTGAGCTCGGCCAAGCGCCTGATGCGGCAGCTCGCGGACGCGCCCGCCGATCTGCATGTCGAGACGCTGGTCGAGGGCCAGAGCGGCCCGCGCGGCACGCTGGAACGCCTCCGTCCGGAGCCGGGCGACGTGCTCCCCCGCGACGGCAGCCCGATCACGGGCTTCCGGCTCTCCCTCTTCAAGAGCATGGGCGCCACCCGGGGCAACGCGGAGACCGGGTTCATCCGCAGCGTCGACAACGCCGTGGACCGCTTTCACTCGCACGTGATCGCCCATCTCGCGCAGGCCGACCGCCGCACCGCCCGCCGCGCGCCGTCCCAGGCACCCGCGACCCCGGACCCGGAGCACGGCACCGCCCCGGCCCCGGCGCCCGTGGGGGCCTGAGCGCGCCCCGGGTGACCGGCAAACGGCTGCAAACGGGTCCATCGGCGGTGGTTGTGCTGGCCGTCGCCTCCGGCGCTCGCCATGATTCGGCCCATGACCAAGAGCGAAGGCCGAGACATCACCCTCCGGATCGCCCAGGAGCCGGCGGCGGACGAGCTTCTCGCCCGCAGTCCGCTCGCCGCCCTGGTGGGCATGCTGCTGGACCAGCAGGTGCCCATGGAGTGGGCCTTCTCCGGCCCGTACGCCCTCGCGCAGCGCATGGGCAAGGACGATCTGGACGCCCATGAGATCGCTGTGTACGACCCGGAGGCCTTCACCGAACTGTTCACCGCCAAACCCGCGCTGCACCGCTATCCGGGCTCGATGGCCAAGCGCGTGCAGCAACTGTGCCAGTTCCTGGTGGCGCAGTACGACGGCGAGGCGGCCGCCGTGTGGGAGGACGCCGCGACCGGGGCCGACCTGCGCCGGCGGCTCAACGCGCTGCCCGGGTTCGGCACGCAGAAGGCGCAGATCTTCCTGGCGCTCCTCGGCAAGCAGTTCGGGGTCCGGCCGTCGGGCTGGCGGGAGGCGGCGGGACCCTACGGGGAGGCCGGTTCGCACCGGTCCGTCGCCGACATCACCGGGCCCGAGTCGCTCGCCGAGGTACGCGCCTACAAGCAGGAGGCCAAGCAGGCGGCGAAGGCCGCGAAAGCCGCGGCGAAGGGCAAGTGAGGCTTCTCGCCCGCGGCGTGGTGGGGTTCATGGCTGCGCCCGGTGGCTCCTGACCGGTAGGCTTTCCGTGTGATCTTCAAGCGCATCGGAAATGGGAAGCCTTATCCCGACCACGGCCGGGAAAGCACCCGGCAGTGGGCGGATGTCGCGCCGCGCCCGGTCCGCCTCGACCAGCTCGTGACCACCAAGGGCCAGCTGGACCTCGAAACGCTGCTCGCCGAGGACTCCACGTTCTACGGCGACCTCTTCGCGCACGTCGTGAAGTGGCAGGGCGACCTCTACCTGGAGGACGGGCTGCACCGCGCGGTCCGTGCCGCGCTCCAGCAGCGCCAGGTGCTGCACGCCCGCGTCCTCGAACTGGGTTAGGACAAGGCCCGCACCGGGTTCGTTCGGGTGTTTTCCCACCCGGACGGGTGCGATCCATTGATCATTTAGTAGGCATCATCACCGGGTCGCACTACGCTGCGCCCATGAGCATGCTCACTCCCCCCGGCATGGGCGGAAAGTACCGCATCACGGGAGACAAGTACCCCCGCATGCGACGCCCCCGCCGCCGCAGCAAAGTGATCCTCGCGTCCATCGCCTCCGTGGTCGCCCTCGGGCTGGCCGGATGGGGCACGCTGCAGCTCATCGATGTCTTCACGGGCGGCGACAAGACGGCCAGTGCCGCCGACCGGACCGAGCGCTGCGCCTCCCCGAAGCCGTCCGCGCCCGCCAAGGTGCTGCCGAAGCCCGCGAAGATCACGGTCAACGTCTACAACGCGACCACGCGCAGCGGTCTCGCCAAGGAGGCCGCCGATGAGCTGAAGAAGCGCGGGTTCAAGATCGGCGAGGTGGGGAACGCCACCGCCGCGTACGACAAGAAGGTGCCGGGTACGGGCCTGCTGCTCGGCGCCCCGGCCGCCGTCGACGGCTCGTTCCCCGTACTGGGCACACAGCTCCCCGGGGCCGCGACGAAGACCGACGCCCGCAAGAACGCGGAGGTCGATCTGATCATCGGCAAGAAGTTCACCGCGTTCAGCAAGCCGCAGGTGGCCGCGTCCGCGCTGACCGCGCTGGCGAAGCCCGCCCCGGCGCCGTCCTCCTGCTGAGGACGCCGCCGGGCGGGGCCGCCGGACGAGTGCCGAGTGCCTAGTCGACGGTGCCGTACATGCGGTCGCCCGCGTCGCCGAGGCCCGGCACGATGTAGCCGTTCTCGTTGAGCCGCTCGTCGACCGAGGCGGTGACCACGGTGACCGGGGTCCCGGCCAGCTCGCGCTCCATCACCTCGACGCCCTCCGGGGCGGCGAGGAGCACGACCGCGGTGACATCGTCCGCGCCGCGCCTGATCAGCTCCTGGATGGCCGCGACGAGCGTGCCGCCCGTGGCCAGCATCGGGTCCAGGACATAGACCTGGCGGCCCGAGAGGTCGTCCGGCATCCGGCTCGCGTACGTGGACGCCTTGAGCGTCTCCTCGTCGCGGATCATGCCCAGGAAGCCCACCTCGGCGGTCGGCAGCAGCCGGACCATGCCGTCCAGCATGCCCAGGCCGGCCCGCAGGATCGGGACGACCAGGGGGCGGGGGTGCGACAGCTTCACGCCGGTGGTGGGTGTCACCGGGGTCTCGATGTCGACCTGTTCGGTGCGCACATCGCGGGTGGCCTCGTACGCGAGCAGGGTCACCAGCTCGTCGGCGAGGCGCCGGAAGGTCGGGGAGTCGGTGCGCTTGTCGCGCAGGGTGGTGAGTTTGTGCGCGACCAGCGGGTGGTCGACGACGTGGATCCGCATGACTCCCACAGTAGCCGCGCCTCCCGTACCCGTGCGCTGGCATCATCCACACGTTCGGGGGGAAGGTGGTGGCATACGGACCCAGCGACGGAGCCAGCCTTGGGGGTGATGAGCCGATGGCCGACGGGGCACAGAGCGCCGATGGCCCCGGGAACCCACGGAACCCCGGGCACCCGGCGGACCCCTTCAGCACACCGGACGACCCCGGGGCGCCGGAGACCGACGCCCAGCGCCGGCGGCGCCGCGCCCAGTTCCTCCGCGAACTCCACGAGGCGAAGGAACTGCGCGACCGCGTCCAGCCGCGGCGGGTCAAAGCCGCCCGAATGCGCCAGGCCATGCGGATGCGCACGTTCCGCTGGTAGCCCTCCGGCCTGCGGAAAGCCGCCCGCCGGAGGTGACCGGGAGAACTGATGGCCGACTCAACGGCCGAACTGCTCTCGCGGAGCCCTGGTTTCTGCCACGATTCCGAAAGGGCGGGACGCAGGGCAGCCGGACCACCGACTGCCTCCCGCCCGGACCGGCCCTTGGCCCCGAGACCAGTGGGAGAGTCACGGTGTACTTCGCCGCACTGCTCGCGCGCACCGAAGACGGGTGGGAAGCGAGCGACACGGAGCTCGACGATGTGGAGACCCTGTCCGACCTGACGGATCTGGCCCGTGAGGCCTCGGTTGACGAGGACACGGTGCTCGTATTCATCGAGCAGGAGGACGCCTGGTTCGGCGTCGTCCGGGTGGACGGTGAGGAGGACCCCCGTATCTACATCTCGGACGCCTCCGCCGCCGCCCGCTCCTCGTACGGGGAGATCCTGCTCACCGATGAGCTGCTCGGCCGCGAACCAGGGGCCGAGGACACGATCGCCGCCCTGGAGGAGCTCGTCGGCCTCGACGGTACGGAGGACGGCGAGCCGAACCCTGCCGACAACAACAACAACCACGACAACGAGGACGACGAGGACGACGACGGGCCCACCGCGGGCGTCGTCCCGGCCGGCCCGATCGGTGACACCGGGGTCCTGTCCGACCTCGGGCTCCCCGAGGCCGAGCTGCTGATGCTGCGGACGGACGCCCTGGCGGAGATCGCGGACGCGCTGGGGGCGGCCGAGGTCCTGGAGACCGTCCGTTAAGGTCCGCGGGTGACCGAAGCACCTCACCCGGACCTGCCCGATCCCGTACGGGACCCGTGGCGGACGTCCATGCGCCGCGCCCTGGCCGAGGCCGACCGTGCGGCGGCGACCGGTGACGTACCGGTCGGCGCCGTCGTCCTCGGCCCGGACGGGGCGCTGCTCGCCACGGGCCACAACGAACGCGAGGCGACCGGCGACCCGACCGCGCACGCCGAGGTCCTGGCGCTGCGCCGGGCCGCCGCCGCGCTCGGTGATTGGCGGCTGTCCGGCTGCACCCTGGTGGTCACCCTGGAGCCCTGCACGATGTGCGCGGGCGCCCTGGTGCTGGCCCGGGTGGGCCGGGTGGTCTACGGCGCCCGGGACGAGAAGGCCGGTGCCGCCGGCTCACTCTGGGACGTGGTGCGCGACCGGCGCCTCAACCACCGCCCCGAGGTGATCCCCGGGGTCCTGGAGGCCGCCTGCGCGGACCGCCTGACGGCCTTCTTCCGCGACCGCTGACCGGGGACGACCGGGGTGCGGGGCGCCGTCCGGAATCGGATTTCGGCGTACGGCCGACATGGTCTAAGCTCTCTCTCGGTAGCGTGTCCGAGCGGCCGAAGGAGCTCGCCTCGAAAGCGAGTGTGGGGAAACTCACCGTGGGTTCAAATCCCACCGCTACCGCCAGCCAGAACCGCCCCCGAACCGTGTGAACGGCTCGGGGGCGGTTCTGCGTGTTGCCCGCCGGTTGGTCAAGGGGACCTGCGCTGGGGGATCATGCGGGGGCGGCGGGACGTCCTCGGGGACCGGCCACCGCCGACCGGGTAGCCAAGAGAAGAAAGCACTGGCCGTGATGCAGATCGTGCGAGGCAAGAAGCTCGAAAAGGCCGCCGAGGGAGAATTCGAGCAGCTGGTCCGGGAAAGCACCCGGGTCGTCGTCGACGTCGGTACGGGCGATGCCAGGGCTTCCTATCGCATCGCCAAGGAGAATCCGGACTGGCTGGTCGTGGGCGTGGACCCGGCCTGGCAGCGGATGACGCAGACGAGCATTCGCAGCCGGCGCAAGCCCGCCAAGGGCGGCGTACCGAATCTGCTGCTCGTGAACGCGGCGATCGAGAACGCCCCGCAGGAGCTGCTGGGGGCCGCCGATGAACTGCTGGTCCTGATGCCGTGGGGGAAATTGCTCCACGGTCTCGTGCGCGGCGACGAGGACATCTGGAGCGGACTGCGGGCGGTCGCCAAGCCGAATGCGCCCCTCACCGCGACGGTCGGCACCAGTATTTGGCGGGAGCCGGTGCCCCGGGACATCCAGGGGCTTCCGGAGCTGACCCATCCGTACGTCGAAGAGGTGCTCACCGAAAAGGCCCTCGCCGCCGGATGGGCGATCACCGGATTCCAGCTGACCAAGGCCCAGGACGCCGCCGCCGTCTCGTCGTCGTGGGCGCGCAGGCTGGACTCGGACAGCACCGAGGTCATCGCCACGCTGACGGCGGTCACCGCCGAGCCCCAGGAGTAGGCCGGGGCGGGCCGGGCGGGTCAGCCCGTCGGGAACTGCCGGCAGTACTCGTACATCGCCATGGCGCCCGCGGTGGCGACGTTGTAGCTGTGCGGGGAGCCCCAGACCGGGATCTCCACGCATTCGTCGACGCACGCGAGTTCGTCCTCCTTCAGACCGGTCCGCTCGTTCCCGAGGACGATGACCGACTTACGGGGGAAACTGATCTCGTGCAGGCTCTTGGAATTCGTGGCCTGTTCGAGCGCGATAATGGTGTAGCCGTCCTCGCGCATCTTCTTCAGCACCGGCGGAAGACTCCGGCGCATTTCGATCTCGACGTTCTCGGCACCGTCCCGCGCGATCTTCGGGTCGAGTTTCACATTGCCGCAGGCGATGATCCGCTCGACTCCGCAGCACCCCGCCGTACGCACCACGCTCGACAGATTCACGCGGCTGCGAAACGCCGAGCACGCGATGACGAGCTCACGATTACGGAGCAGAGGGGTGCCCGGCTTATGGCGGAGGTGTTCGAACATGCCGGGAAGTCTACTGGGCCTCCGTCGGCCGGCTCCGCGTACGGGACGGCGGACTACGATGGCCGGTCGGGACAACCCACCTAGGGCCTGGAGAAGGCAATGAAGATCCACGCCAGGGGCCACGAGAACGTCCGCGCGACGCACGCCAAGACCCTGGAGATCACCGGCGAGCGGGACATCACGGCGCGGGCGACCTGCGTCGTCGGGGTGGGCGCCGCCTTCGACGAGCAGGGGCTCGCCCTCCTGCGCGGCCCGGTCGCCGTCCGCCTCTCCGCCGGACCGCACATCGCGACCGGCACCGCCGTGGTCAACCCGCACCACGAGGTGACCGACCGGCTGGTGCTCCGGCGCAGCGACCACGCCTCGCCGGACACCTTCGCCTTCCGCAGCACCCTGGTGGCGAGCGACCTCGACCCGGACTTCGTGACCGCGCTGGCTGACCCGGCGAACGAGGTGACGCTGACCCTCACCGAGACGGGACCGCGCCGGCCTCTCGTGCTGGTGCACCGCCGGGACCTGCCGGAGCCGCAGGGGCGCCCGGGGCTGCTGTGGCGTACGGCGGACGCCTCGGCCGACCTGGACGCGGCGCGCGTCCCCGACGAGGCGCGTTCGGCTCTCGCGGGCGGCGGCGTGATCGCCGCGTCCGTCTCCGGCCCGCTGGAGGGCGTCTCGCAGGCGGCCGGCGCGTGGCTGGCCGAGGCGGCCGGGCAGGGGGCCCGGTTCGAGGTACTGGGCGACGCGACCGGGACCGTACCGGCGCTGCTCGCGGCGGGCCTGCCCCTCGCGCCGGCGGTCCACCTCGGCCGGACCGGACGCCGGGCGCTCGCCGCCCCGCCGCACGCCGAGCTGCTGCGTACGGCGCCGGTCCCCGTGGTGTTCAGGGCACCCGCCGCCGATCTCGGCGTGCTCGCGGAGGTGCTGGCCGGGTCCTTCGAGGACCGCCGGATCGCCGTACCGGACGGGCACGCGGATCTCGGGCACGGGGTCAGGTGGCTGCCGCTGCCCGAGGCGGTCGCGGCCGTCGCGGGCGGGCAAGGGGGCGAGGAGGAGGCCGTGTTCGTCCTGGCGCCCCCGGAGCGCGGCGCCTGGAACGTCGACCTGCGCCCCCTGCTTCCGCTGCTGGTGGAGCAGGGGGTCACGGCCCGGACGCTGAGCACGGTGCTGCGCCCGTTCGGGATCAGCAGGCGCGACCTCTATGACGCGCTGGGCGATGCGCAGGGCTCGCAGAACAAGGGGCGCAAGGAGAAGAAGTAGAGGAGGGGGAAGCGGCATCGGGGGGATGTGCCGCTTCCCCCGGGTGCGGGGGCTGCCGCTCCTTGCCGCGGTCGGGGGAGGCCACGGCACGGGTCCCCGGCAGGGGCCCCGCTCCCGGCCCCCCGGAATCCGGGGGGCTCACCTTCCATGGTGCCTCGCCGGGGCTCGCATGCGGATGGTCCAAGGGCCCCGGTCCTCGGGCCGTTGGTCCTTGGCGCGGCGGGCCGCCGACACGGCACGTGATCGGAAACAGCAGACGGATACGAGCATGTGTGTGGATAGACTCGCCCGACCGCACAGGGGATCGAAGGGGAGTCAGGGGCTGATGGTGCAAGCGAAGAAGATAGCTCTCTACGTGATAGTCGTCTTCGTGCTCTACACGATCATCAACTCTCCCGCACGGGCCGCGGACCTGGTGCAAGTAGGGTTCGAGGGCATAGCGAGCGCCGCGCAGGGCGTCGGCGACTTCATGTCCGAGCTGGTCAACTAGGCAGCGCCCGCCGATCACGGCCGGGTCCGGCCCCCGACCGACAAGAGACCCCAGGAGTACCCCGTGATCCGCCATCTGGTCCTGTTCAAGCTGAACGACGGCGTCGAGCGGGACGACCCGCGGGTCGTCGCGGGTGCCGAGGCCTTCCGGGCGCTGGAGGGGACGATCCCCGAGCTGGAGTTCTGGGAGTGCGCCTGGAACATCACCGACCGGCCGATCGCGTACGACTTCGCCATCAACTCCGCGGTCGCCGACGAGGCCGCGCTGAAGCGCTACATCGAGCACCCCGCCCACCAGGCCGCCGCCGGTCAGTGGCGTGCGTTCGCCACCTGGGTGATCGCCGACTACCCGTTCTGACGCCTTCGGCCCTGCGAGCCCCTCACCGGCACGGTGAGGGGCTTTTCTTTGTTCCAGGGCCCGGCGGGACGCCCGGCGGCCGGTTTAAACCCGGCGAAGGTCAACACGGCGCTATGGGGTGCTTGCACAGAGTGGTCATGTCTTGTGATGCTATGACCGCTTTTGATGGATGGATTGACCGAAGTTGACCGCGAACCGAAGTTGACCGCGAAGGGGTGGCGTCATCGTGCCGGCCAGTACAGCGCCTCAAGTGCCTCCCCAGGCCCACCAGGCGGCACCGGCCGCCCCGCCGGCCGGGTCCGCCCCGGCGCAGGGCCAGGTGCAGACGATCCACGAGACCCCCGACGAGACGGTCACGCCCGCCCGGACCCGGGCCGCCGACACCAGGGCGCTCACCCAGGTCCTGTTCGGGCAGCTCAAGAACCTGGAGCCGGGCACCGCGGAGCACGACCGGGTCCGCACCGCGCTGATCGAGGCGAACCTGCCGCTCGTGCGGTACGCCGCCGCGCGCTTCCGCAGCCGCAACGAGCCGATGGAGGACGTCGTCCAGGTCGGCACGATCGGCCTGATCAACGCGATCGACCGCTTCGACCCCGAACGCGGTGTCCAGTTCCCGACGTTCGCGATGCCCACCGTCGTCGGCGAGATCAAGCGGTACTTCCGCGACAACGTGCGCACCGTCCACGTACCCCGCCGGCTGCACGAGCTCTGGGTCCAGGTCACCGGCGCCACCGAGGACCTGACGACCGCGCACGGCCGCTCCCCCACCACCGCGGAGATCGCCGAGCGGCTGAAGATCTCCGAGGACGAGGTGCTGGCCTGCATCGAGGCCGGCCGCTCGTACCACGCCACCTCACTGGAGGCGGCCCAGGAGGGCGACGGGCTGCCCGGACTCCTCGACCGGCTCGGTTACGAGGACCCCGCCCTCGCGGGCGTCGAGCACCGGGACCTGGTCCGGCATCTGCTCGTACAGCTGCCCGAACGCGAGCAGCGCATCCTGCTCCTGCGGTACTACAGCAATCTGACGCAGTCCCAGATCAGTGCCGAGCTGGGGGTCTCGCAGATGCATGTGTCAAGACTCCTGGCCCGTAGTTTCGCCCGACTGCGATCCGCAAACAGGATCGAGGCGTAACCGAAACGGGTAGACCGCTCCCGGGGCGTTTCCCCGGGGCCAAAAGCCTCACACCCCTTGTTAACTGCGCAGACTCCCCCTGGACTTGTCGACAAGTCACTACAGCGTGTTGCCGACATGTGACATTCTGCGGGAAGTGAGTTTGCCGCAGTCCTCGCTCCGGTATTCAGGTGGAGGCTGCGTTCCTCCGATGGTCGTGGCCACCGCGACCGTCCGCGACCTCAAGGGGGTGGCATGTCCGTAGAACAGGGCAGCTCGAAGGTGCTCACGCTCACCAAGAGCGAACCCGCACCCGTTGCGCTCACCAGCTCGCCGGAAGCCATCGACACCCGCACGCTCTCCCGCTCCCTGTTCCTGCGGCTCGCCGCGCTGGGGCCCGCACCGGGGCCGGGCGGCACCGACAGCCCGGAGCGCGCCTATGTGCGGGACACGCTCATCGAGCTCAACCTGCCGCTCGTGCGGTACGCCGCGGCGCGGTTCCGCAGCCGCAACGAGCCGATGGAGGACATCGTCCAGGTCGGCACGATCGGCCTGATCAAGGCGATCGACCGCTTCGACTGCGAACGCGGCGTGGAGTTCCCGACCTTCGCGATGCCCACCGTCGTCGGCGAGATCAAGCGGTTCTTCCGCGACACCTCGTGGTCGGTACGGGTGCCGCGCCGGCTCCAGGAGCTGCGGCTCGCCCTGACGCGGACCAGCGACGAGCTCGCGCAGAAGCTCGACCGCTCGCCGACGGTGCCGGAGCTGGCCAAGGCGCTCGGGGTCTCCGAGGAGGAGGTCGTCGACGGCCTCGCCGTGGGCAACGCCTACACCGCCTCCTCGCTGGACTCGCCCGCCCCCGAAGACGACGGCGGCGAGGGCTCGCTGGCCGACCGGCTGGGTTACGAGGACACGGCGCTGGAGGGCGTCGAGTACCGCGAGTCCCTCAAGCCGCTGCTGGCCAAACTCCCGCCGCGCGAGCGCCAGATCATCATGCTGCGGTTCTTCGCCAACATGACCCAGTCCCAGATCGGCGAGGAGGTCGGCATCTCCCAGATGCACGTCTCCCGCCTGCTGACCCGCACCCTCGCCCAGCTCCGGGAAGGGCTCATCGCGGACTAGCGCCCGCAGGACACGCTTGCCGCCGGCCGCCGGGGCCCGTACAGGTCACCTCGGCGGCCGTGCCGCGTTCCGGGGCGGGGCCGCTCGCGCGCGGGCCCGGAACCGACGGCGCCGCCGCTCGCGCGGGTCGGCGCGGGCGGCGGCGCATGAGGGGTGGGCGCGGCCCGGAACGGGACGCGGAGCGGAAGGTCAGCCGAGCGCGAGCCAGGCGACCGCGCCGAGCACGACGACGACCGCGATGATTCCGACGATCAGGCCGGTCCTCGGCCCGGAGGAGACGGCGGCGGGCTGCTGCGCGCGCTGCGGTTCGCCCTCGTCGACGAAGGCCCGGAACATCTGGGTGCTGCCGGCCGGGTCGTAGGAGCCCTCGGGACCCTGCGGTGCGTGGGGATTGTGTGCCATGTCGCAGGACCCTAGCGAACTCGGGCGAACGGCCCAACCCCCGGGCGCCGCCTCGCGATCCACCACCGGTGTGGCACGAACCACACCGGACCCTCCTCTACCGCAGACCCTGCGGGTTTGACCAGCACCCTACGCAGCCTTTTGCGTTCCTTTACTTCTGCAAGCCCCTTTTCGTTTGCCTGCAGCAACCAACGGCTTCTATGGTTGCCCTAAGCAACAAGATGACCGGTGAGATGTCTGGGGGTCCCGTGGCCGCACGGAGTCAGTACGAAGAACTGGCCCGGCAGCTGAGTGCCATCGGGGCCGTCAAGAGAGGTCTCGCCCGCATCCTGCCCGCCGAGTGCCCCGGCGGTTCCGCCGCCGTGCTGACTCTGCTGAGCCGGCACGGGGAGATGCGGATCAGCCGGCTGGCCGAGCTGCTGGCGGTGGACATGTCGGTGACCAGCCGGCACGTCGCCCACGTGGCGGAGCGGGGCTGGATCGAGCGTTTCCCGGACCCGGCGGACAAGCGGTCCCGCATCCTGCGGCTGACCCCCGCGGGGGAAGGGGTGCTCGACGACCTCTACAGCCGGTCGACCGAGATGTTCGCCTGCCATCTCCAGGACTGGTCCGACGACGAGGTCGGACAGCTCAACACGTTGCTGGCCCGGCTGCGCGACAGCTTCTCCTGTCGCGGCACCGGAGGGTGCGCTTCCGGAAAGCACAGCGGCGAGTGCCGCTCCCGGCAGGCCGACACCCACCACGACTCGTACACCCGTACACCCGTGTAACAGAAGCAAAGACAAGGACTTAAATGGCTACGACCACACCGACCGGTGTGCGGGGCGGCCACGCCAAGCACGGAGGTCACGACGCCTCCGACGGCACGCCGATGACACACCGGCAGATCATGGAAGCGCTCACCGGGCTGCTTCTCGGCATGTTCGTCGCGATCCTGTCGTCCACCGTCGTCTCCAACGCCCTGCCGGAGATCATCTCCGACCTGGGCGGCGGCCAGAGCGCCTACACCTGGGTCGTCACCGCCTCGCTGCTGGCGATGACGGCGACCACCCCGCTGTGGGGCAAGCTCGCCGACCTGTTCAGCAAGAAGCTGCTGGTCCAGATAGCCCTGGTCATCTACGTCGGCGGCTCCGTCGTCGCCGGGCTCTCGAACAGCGCCGGCATGCTGATCGTCTGCCGTGTGGTGCAGGGCATCGGCGTCGGCGGCCTCTCCGCCCTCGCCCAGATCGTCATGGCCGCCATGATCGCCCCGCGCGAGCGCGGCCGTTACAGCGGCTACCTCGGCGCGGTCTTCGCCGTCGCCACCGTCGGCGGCCCGCTGCTCGGCGGCGTCATCACCGACACCAGCTGGATGGGCTGGCGCTGGTGCTTCTACGTGGGTGTGCCGTTCGCGGTCATCGCCCTGATCGTGCTCCAGAAGACCCTGAAGCTCCCGGTCGTCAAGCGCGAGGTCAAGGTCGACTGGACCGGCGCCTTCTTCATCAGCGCCGCCGTCTCGCTGCTGCTCCTGTGGGTGACGTTCGCGGGCGACAAGTACGACTGGATGTCCTGGCAGACCGGCGTGATGCTCGCTGGCTCCGTGCTCCTCGCGCTGCTCTTCGTCTTCACCGAGTCCCGCGCCAGCGAGCCGATCATCCCGCTGCGGCTCTTCCGCAACCGGACCATCACGCTCGCCTCGCTCGCCTCGCTGTTCGTCGGTATCGCGATGTTCGCCGGCACCGTCTTCTTCAGCCAGTACTTCCAGCTGGCGCGCGGCAAGTCGCCGACGATGTCCGGCGTCATGACGATCCCGATGATCGGCGGGCTGTTCCTCTCCTCGACGCTCTCCGGCCAGGTCATCACCAAGACCGGCCGCTGGAAGGCCTGGCTCGTCAGCGGT
The DNA here is from genome assembly GCA_036226585.1 of Streptomyces sp. NBC_00708. GTDB lineage: Bacteria > Actinomycetota > Actinomycetes > Streptomycetales > Streptomycetaceae > Streptomyces. The sequence continues at coordinate 3,706,708 of CP108997.1, read as the reverse complement.
GGCTTCCTGCTCACCGCCGGTCTCGGCATGCTCGGCACGATCCGCTACGACACGACGTACTGGCACATCGCCGTCTTCATGTTCGTGATGGGTCTCGGCATCGGCATGATGATGCAGAACCTGGTGCTCGCCACGCAGAACCAGGTGGACCCGTCCGACCTCGGTTCGGCCAGCTCCGTCGTCACCTTCTTCCGTTCCCTCGGTGGTGCGATCGGCGTCTCCGCGCTGGGCGCCGTCATGGCGAACCGCGTCACCCACTACGTCAAGGACGGCCTGGCGGACCTCGGTCCGCAGGGCGCGGCCCTGGGCCACGGCGGCACCGGCGGCGGGGGCATCCCCGATCTGGACAAGCTGCCCGCCCCGTTCCGTACGGTCGTCGAGTCCGCCTACGGGCACGGCGTCGGTGATGTCTTCCTGTACGCCGCTCCGGCCGCGCTGCTCGCCTTCCTGATCACGCTGTTCATCAAGGAGGTCGCGCTGAGGACCCGGGCCGGCAACGACGCCCAGGCTCCGGCCGGGGCTCCCGCCGAGGTTCCCGCCGGCACGGCCGAGGCCGTCGCCGAGGGCACCGCCGGGGTCACCGCGGTCGACACCGCCGAGGCCGCCCCTGCCGCCGAGGCCCCCGTGGACTTCGGCAAGGGCGGCACCCCCGTCCGCGGCGTGGTCCGCGGCGCCGAGGGCGCACCCGTCGCCCGCGCCGCCGTCACGCTGATCTCGCTCGGCGGCCGGCAGCTGGGCATCGCCGCCGCACAGGGCGACGGCAGTTACGCGCTGGACGCCCCGGGCGCCGGTTCGTACGTGCTGATCGCGTCCGCCGACGGCTTCCAGCCGCAGGCGTCCACCGTGGTCGTCGGCGACGAGCCGCTGGCGTACGACATCCTGCTCTCCGGTACGAGCGGCCTGGCCGGTACCGTGCGCGCCGCCGAGAGCGGTACGGCGGTCGCGGACGCCATGGTCATCGTGACCGATGTGCGCGGCGACGTACTGGCCACCGGCAAGTCCGGCGAGACGGGCGACTTCACCTTCGGTGAGCTGGTCCCCGGTGCGGTGACCGTCGCGGTCAACGCGGGCGGCTTCCGTCCGCTGGCCCTCCCGGTGGAGGTCGGCGGCCAGGGCGTCACCCGGGTCGAGGTCGCGCTCCGGGCCGGTGCGCTGGTCCAGGGCGTCGTGCGGGCCGGTGCGAGCCGGCGCCCGCTGCCGGACGCCCGGGTCACCCTGGTCGACGCGGCCGGCAACGTGATCGCCAACTCGACGACCGGGGAGGACGGGGCGTACGCCTTCGCCGACCTGGACGCGGGCGAGTACACGGTCATCGCGACCGGCTACCCGCCGGTGGCCGGTGCCCTTACGGTGGCCGGTCACGGGGTCGACGGCCACGACATCGAGCTCGTCCACCCGGGCGAGTAACCCGAGCGGTCCGGGGTATGTCCCGGACCCCTACAAGACCCCTGGCGGGGGCGGCGCTTTTCGAGCGGAGGCGCCGCACCGGCCGGTGGAAATGGGCCCCGGCGGCGGGGACGGCAGGCAGGGGACGGCCTGCCGCCCCCGCCCCGGGGCCCGACTCATTGATGACCCGGTCCGGTGAGCGGGCGGGTCATGAGCAAGGAGAGAGAACGGGATGGGACTTCGCGCACAGGTACGGACGCGGGACGGCTGGGCCGTCCAGCACGCGGTCGTGACGGTCACCGACATGACCGGCACGCAGGTGCTGCGGGCCGCCGCCGACGAGGCCGGGGCGGTACGGGCCGACACCCCGCTGTCCGCGGGCGCGTACACGGTGATCGTGACGGCCGTCGGGTACGCCCCCGCCGCGTCCACCGCCCTCGTCACGGCGAGCGGCACGGTCGAGGCGGGCACGGTGGTGCTGAACCGCCAGGGCGGCGTGGAGCTGCCGCCGCCGGGCGCCTGGTCGCTGGACCCGGCGCACTCCTCGGTGGGCGCGGTCGCGCAGCACCTGGGGATCTCCAGCGTGCACGGCCGGTTCACCGACTTCGGCGGACGCATCGAGATCTCCGAGGACCTCCAGAGCTCCCGGGTCGACGCGGTCATCGACGCCGCGAGCATCGACACCGGCAACGGCATGCGGGACAAGCACCTGCGCTCCCCCGACTTCCTGGACACCGACCGGTTCCCCGAGATCACCTACCGCTCCAGCGGGCTGACCCCGGCCGGGCCCGACCGCTGGACCGTGCACGGCGAGCTGACCATGCGCGGCGTGACACGGCCCGTCGACCTCGACCTGAGCTACCTCGGCACCGGCCCCGACCCGTGGGGCGGGGTGCGCGCGGCGTTCAGCGCGACGGCCGAACTGCGGCGCGAGGACTTCGCCATGAACTACAACCAGGTGGTCCAGGCGGGCATCGCGGCGATCGGCACCACGCTCCGCGTCGAGCTGGACATCCAGGCCGTGCAGGGCGATTCCCTGCCCGCCGTCTGACGCCTCCCGGTCGTAGGGTCGGTTCCATGGCACCCAATATCGCGACCAACACCGCCGTGGAACTCGACGCCCTGCTGGACTTCGTACGGCCCCGGCACCGGGCGATCCTGCTGACCACCCGGGCCGACGGCCGCCCCCAGGGCTCCCCGCTCACCTGTGGCGTCGACGACGCGGGCCGGATCGTCGTCTCCACCTACCCCGAGCGCGCCAAGACCCGTAACGCCAAACGCGACGAGCGGGTCAGCGTGATCGTGCTGTCCGACGAGTGGAACGGGCCCTGGGTGCAGATCGACGGATCGGCCGAGGTCATCGACGCGCCGGACTCGGTCGAACCGCTCGTCGAGTACTTCCGGAACATCTCCGGCGAGCACCCCGACTGGGACGAGTACCGGGCGGCGATGCTGAAGCAGGGGAAGTCGATCATCCGGATCACCCCGGAGCGCTGGGGCCCGGTCGCCACCGGCGGCTTCCCGGCCCACCTCGCCCCGTGATCTCCCCCGCCCTGCTCGGCCGGGCCCGGATCGTCGCCGGGCCCGAGGTCGCCGACGCCGCCGTGCGCGGGCTGGAGGCGGCCACCGGGCGCCCCGTCGAACGCGGCCACGGTGACGGCCCCTTCGTGTACGTGGGTGCCTCGCTGCCCGACGTGGTGCGCGGGGCGGACCTGGTCTGGTTCCACAGCGTCAACGCGGGCACGGACGCCCTGTTGCGCGAACGGCCGTGGCCGGAGGGCGTCCTGCTGACCCGGACCGTGGGGCGGATGGGCGAGCGGATCGCGCAGTACGTGCTGGGCTGGGTGCTCGCGGAGTGCCAGTCCGTCCCGGAGTTCGCCGCCCAGCACGCACGCGCCGAGTGGCGCCGCATCGACTCCGAACTCGTCGCCGGACAGACCGCCGTGGTGCACGGCATCGGCCGGATCGGCTCCGCCGTCGCCGCGCTGCTGCGGGCCTGCGGCATCCGGACCGTGGCCGCCGCCCGCACCCCCCGCCCGGTGCCGCCCGGCTTCGACGCGGTGGCCGTGGACGACGAGCCCGTCGCCGCCCGCTGGGTGATCGCCGCGCTGCCGCTGACCGGGGCGACCACCGGGTACTTCGGGGCGGACCGGTTCGCCGCGCTGGGCGGGGCGACGTTCCTCAATGTGGGGCGGGGCGCGACCGTGGACCTGGGGGCGCTGGAGGACGCGCTGCGCTCCGGGGCCGTGGGGCGGGCGGTGCTCGACGTGCTGGCCGACGAGCCGGCGGAGCCCGGCGATCCTTGCTGGCGGCTCCCCCGTACGGTGGTCACCTCGCACTCCGCGGGGATCACGGCGGACGAGGACATCGTCGCCGACTTCACCGTGTGCCTGCGGGAGCTGACGGCGGGCCGGGTCCCGGACCTCACCGTGGACACGGCACGGGGCTACTGAGCGCGGGACTGCTGAGCGCGCTCCCGCATCGCGTCGATCCCCGCGATCAGCAGGTCGAGGGCGAAGGTGAAGTCCCGGTCGCGCATCTCCTCGATGGTCGCGTCGCCGCGCGCGGCCATCAGGTCCCGCGAGTCCTCGACGAACGCGTCGAGGCGGGGCTGTTCCTGGATCGCCGACATCGCCTGCCGGAAGTACTGGTCCTGGGTGAGCCCCGCCTCCGCGCTGCGCTGCGCGAACTGGCCCTCCACGGTGCCGAATCCGTACACGAACTGGAAGACCGCCGAGAGCGCGCCGCTGCGGCCCTCGACGGGGAGGCCGGTCGCCCGGATCACGTCCTGGATGGTGTGGGTCACCAGCAGCGAGTGCGGGCCCAGGTTCAGGAACTTGCCCGCGAGCGGGGAGACCCAGGGGTGCCGGACGAGCAGCCCCCGGTACGCGGCGGCCACCGCGCGCAGCCGGTCCTGCCAGGACGCGTCGGCGGGCGGCGCGTCGAACTCGCTGTAGACCGCGTCGAGGGCCAGTTCCAGCAGGTCGTCCTTGGTGTCCACGTACCAGTACAGGGACATCGCGGTGACGTTCAGCTCGGCGGCGAGCCGGCGCATGGAGAACTTCGCCAGTCCCTCGGCGTCCAGCAGCCGGACCGAGGCGGCGGTGATCCGCTCCCGGTCGAGCCCGGCCGGCTGGTCCGCCCGCCGGGAGCGGGCGGGCGGCCGGGTGTTCAGCCACACGCTGGTCCGGACAGGGTTCTTCACGCGGTCGGCCGCGGACACCATGGCGCACTCCCTCGTCTCGCCGGCGGGACGGACGGACCGGCTCCGTACCGCGTACCCCGAAAAACGGAGCAGCACGGTCCGGTAGGTCCCGCCTGATGCTATGCCGCTGTCGCGGCCGGATCAGCCTGTGGCGATTGTCCTCGCTCGGCACGGCGCAGGAGTACCGCTGCCAGGAGTCCACCGGCGAGTACGGCTACCGCGCCGCCCAGCATGCTGGTCTCCAGGCCGGAGGAGAAGGCGTCCGTGATCTCCGTCCGCTCCTCGGCCCCGTGCGCGGCGGACAGGGCGGCGGGCAGCGAGGCGGCGCCGACGGCCGACGGGACGAGGGCGGCGAAGCGGGAGTTGAGGACCGCGCCGAGGACGGCGACCCCGAGGCCGTTGCCGCACTCGGCGAGCGTGCCGTTCACCCCGGCGCCGACGCCCGCCTTCTCCGGCGGGATCGCGCTCATGATCGCGTTGGCCATCGCGGGCATGGCGAGCGCGATGCCGACGCCCATGACCAGCAGCCCGAGCAGCGTGCCGCCGTAGCCGTGGCGGCCGAGCAGCGCGATCGCGGCCAGACCCGCCGCGAGCAGGCCCATGCCGGTCGCGATGGTGACCGGCGTGCCCAGCTTCGGGACCAGCCGGGCGCCGAGGCCGGTGAGGTTCAGCGCGACCACGCTCAGGGCGAGCGGCGCCGTCCGCAGACCGGCCTCCAGCGGTCCGTAGCCGAGGACGAACTGGAGCTGCTGGGTGAGCAGGAACAGCGAGCCGCCCATCCCGAACGCGACCAGCACGGCGCCCGCGACGGCTCCGACGAACCGCTGGTCGCGGAAGAAGTGCATGTCCAGCATCGGGTACGGGATGTGCAGCTCCCACAGGGCGAAGCCGGTGAGGACGGCGACCCCGGTGAACGCGGTCAGCAGCACCCTGCCCGACGTCCAGCCGTGCTCCGGGCCGGAGATGATCGCGTACACCACCGCGGCCATGCCGATGGTGGAGAGCAGCGCGCCCAGCAGGTCGGGGCGGTCGCCGCTCGGGTTCTTCGACTCGGGGACCAGCCGCGCCACGGCGACCAGGCCGATGGCGGCGACCGGGATGTTGATCAGGAAGATCGCGCCCCACCAGAAGTGGTCGAGCACGACCCCGCCGATCAGCGGGCCGGCCGCGAAGCCCAGCGAGCTGACGGTCGACCAGATGCCGATCGCCTTCACCCGCTCGCCCTCGTCGAAGATCTGCATGACGACGGCGAGCGTGGTGGTCATCAGCAGGGCTCCGCCGACGCCCATGCCCGCCCGCGCGGCGATCAACTGGGCGGAGGACTGGGCGAGTCCGGCGACCAGGGAGCCGATACCGAACAGGGCGAGCCCGGCAATCAGCATCTTCTTGCGCCCGTAGCGGTCGGCGGAGCTCCCGGCCGTGAGCAGCAGCCCGGACTGGACGAGCGAGTAGGCGTTGATCATCCACTGCACATCGGCGGTGGAGGCGTCCAGCTCCCGGGTGAGTGACGGGATCGCCACGTTGAGGACGGTGTTGTCGAGCAGCACGGTGAGCTGGGCGAGGCAGATGACGCCGAGGATCAGCCAGCGCTGCGGGTGGACGAGCGGATGGTTCTGCGCGGCGCCGGTTGCCGTCATAGGTACTCCCCGGTGGTCGTGGTGCGGCTTCCCATACGGTGTACAGGAGATGAGTTGTACACCGTATAGGGAGTGGTTGGGGCGTACAAGCGACTTTTCGTGGGTACGGTGCCGGTCGCCCAGCCCATGCCGACCCGGATCCCGGAAGCAGGATTGACATGTCACTGCGTCGTCGAACGGTGGAAGTACTGGTGGCCGCGGGTCTGTTGGGGGCGGCGCTCGCGCCTCCCGCGACGGCCGCGGAGCACGGCCGGGGGCCGTCGGTGCCCCTGCGGGTCGCCACGTACAACATCCATGCCGGGGCCGGCATGGACAACGTCTTCGACCTCGACCGGCAGGTGGCCGCCCTCCGGTCCCTGGACGCGGACGTGATCGGGCTCCAGGAGGTCGACGTCCACTGGGGCGACCGCAGCCAGTGGCGCGACCTGGCGGGCGAGCTGGGCCGGCGGCTGGGGATGCGTGTCTCCTTCGCGCCGATCTACAGTCTCGACCCGGTGGAGGAGGGCGGACCCCGGCGGGAGTTCGGGGTCGCCGTGCTCTCCCGGTACACGATCCTGAGCGCCGAGAACCACGACCTCACCCGGCTCTCCACGCAGGACCCGAACCCGGTCCCGGCGCCCGCGCCCGGCTTCGGCGAGGTGGTCCTGAAGGTGCGCGGGCTGCCCGTCCACGTCTACGCCACGCACCTCGACTACCGGGGCGACCCGTCCGTCCGTACCGCCCAGGTGGCGGACACGCGGCGGATCATGGCGGAGGACCAAAAGCACGAGCGGCGGCCGGTGCGGCAGATCCTGCTCGGCGACTTCAACGCGGCGCCCGCCGCGCCGGAGCTGGCCCCGCTGTGGCAGGAGCTGACCGACATCGAGCCGGGCGGGCCGACCTACCCGGCGCAGGACCCGGTGCAGCGGATCGACTACGTGGCCGTGTCGAAGGACACCGTCCGGGTACGCGACGCGGCGGTGGCCGAGACGCTTGCCTCGGACCACCGCCCTGTCGTCGCCGACCTGTTGCTCCGGCGCTGACTCCTCGAACCTGCCTCAGCTGTTCGTCTTCGGCCGGGTCAGGTCGTAGAAGGTGGCGCTGCCCGCCGTCACCTCCTTGAAGTTCTTCTCCACCCAGGAGGAGATCTGCGAGGCGGTGCCGCTTCCGCTGCCGCCCATGCCGCCACCCATGCCGCCGCCCGAGACGAAGTAGTGGATGCGGCCGTCCTCGACGTACTTCTTGAACTGCGCGAGCGTCGGGGACGGGTCGCTGCCGTTGAAGCCGCCGATCGCCATGACGGGCTTCTCGGTGGCGAGTTGGTAGCTCGCCGCGTTCTGCGAACCGATGGCCGCGGCGGCCCAGGTGTAGTCGTCGGCGTTCTTCTCCAGGAGCGCCTCGGCCTTCGCGTCGACGGACGCGCCGTTGAGGAGACCGCCCATGCCGCCGGCTCCGCCGCGCTCGCCCATGCCGGGGAAGGTGCCGCGCTGACGGCCGTTCTGCCCGTTGCCGCCGGTCTGACCGTTGCCGCCGGTCTGGGTGGGGGGCTGGCCCTGGGTCTGGCCCTGGGTCTGGCCCGTTCCCTGGCCGGGAGGGGTGCCTGTGGGGGGCCGGCCCATGCCGGTGCCCTGCTGGTTCGTGCCCTGCTGGTTGGTGCCCTGGCCCGGGGGCTGCATGCCGCCGGGGCCGCCGCCGCCCGGACCGCCACCGCGGCCACCGCCACCGCCGCCGCCCGGTCCGCCCATGCCGCCCGAGGACGGGCCCGCCGTGACGATCGAGCCCTGGTGGCCCGTGTTGAGCGTGCTCACGGTGTACGCGGCCGGGCCGGCGAGCGACGCGGCGAAGCCCAGGACGACCGCGACCAGCGCCAGTTGACGCCCGAGGCGCGCCGCGAGCAGCAGCCCCACCGCCGCCACGAGGCCGGTGACGAGCACGGCCGTCCGCAGCCACGGCAGGTAGTCCGGGGTGCGGCCCAGCAGGACATACGCCCAGTACGCCGTCACCGCGACGGTCGCGCCGAGCGTGGCACCCGCCCACCAGCGGGCCCGCTCCTCCCACAGGACCGTGACGCCCATGCCGGTCAGCGCGGCCAGATAGGGGGCCAGGGCCACCGTGTAGTACTGGTGGAAGATGCCGGCCATGAAGCTGAACACGGCCGCCGTCATCAGCAGCGAGCTGCCCCAGGCCAGGAACGCCGCCCGCGCGGTGTCCGTCCGCTTCGCGCGCCAGGTCAGCCAGATGCCCGCGACGAGCAGGATCAGGGCGGCCGGCAGCAGCCAGGAGATCTGCGCGCCGATCTCGGAGTTGAACATCCGGCCGATGCCGGTCTCGCCCCACTGACCGCCGCCGCCCCGGCCGCCGCCTCCGCCGCCGACGCTGCCGGTCTCCTCGCCGTTGATCCGGCCGAGGCCGTTGTAGCCGAAGGTCAGCTCCAGGAACGAGTTGTTCTGCGAGCCGCCGATGTACGGGCGCGAGGAGGCGGGCCACAGCTCGACGACCGCCACCCACCAGCCGCCCGCGACGGCCATGGCGAGCGCGGCCAGGCCCAGCTGCCCGAACCTCTTGCGTACGGAGACCGGCGCGAACACCGCGTACAGCACCGCCAGCGGCGGCAGGATCAGGAACGCCTGGAGGGTCTTGGACAGGAACGCGAGTCCGACCGCGATCCCCGCCCAGACCAGCCACTTCGTGCGGCCGTGCTCCATCGCGCGCAGCACGCAGTAGACCGTGACCGTCATCAGCAGGGCGAGCAGCGCGTCCGGGTTGTTGAAGCGGAACATCAGCGCGGCGACCGGCGTCAGCGCGAACACCGCCATGGTGATCAGCCCGGCGGTGGCACCGAACCGGCGGCGCACGGCCGCGTACAGCACCCCGGCCGTCGCCGTGCCCATCAGCACCTGCGGGGCGAGGATCGCCCAGGAGCCGAGCCCGAAGATCCGCACCGACAGGGCCATGGGCCACAGGGTGGCCGGGGGCTTGTCGACGGTGATGGCGTTGGCCGCGTCCAGCGAGCCGAAGAAGAACGCCTTCCAGCTCTCGCTGCCGGCCTGCACGGCCGCGGAGTAGAAGGAGTTGGCGTAGCCGGAGGCGCTGAGGTTCCAGAGGTACGCCAGCGTGATGACCAGCAGCAGGGCCAGGAAGGCGGGGCGTACCCAGGGCGCGTCCTCGGACCGGCCGCGCCAGAGGCGGCGGGGCAGCGAGGTGCCGCCCCGAGCGTGCCCCGGGGATGTGTCCGGCCGGGCCGGCGCGTAGGCGGGATCGAGCGTGGTCATCGGGCGTTCCTCAGATCGTGGGTGGTTTCGGCGACGGGGGGTGCGGGAACGACGGCGCGGGCCGCGGGGGTTACCGGAGCCGCCGCCGGGGACGCGCCCGGGTTTCCCCGGTCGCGGTCCGGGAAGACCCAGGCGCGGAACAGCAGGAACCGCAGGACCGTCGCGGCGAGGTTGGCCGCGATCAGCACGGCGAGTTCGGTGGTGTGCGAGGGCGAGCCGGACGCGGCGCCCAGAGCCGCCAGCGAACCGGCGGTCAGGGCGAGCCCGATGGCGAAGACCACGAGGCCCTGCGCCTGGTGGCGGACGGCGCCGCCCCGGCCGCGTACGCCGAAGGTGAGCCTCCGGTTCGCCGCCGTATTGGCGACGGCCGAGACGAGCAGCGCGGCCCCGTTGGCGAGCTGCGGCCCGGCGCCGAGCCGGAAGAGGGAGTACAGCGCCAGGTAGAACAGCGTGGACAGGGCGCCCACCACGCAGAATCCGACCAGCTGCCGGGCCAGTCCGCCCGGCACCCCGCCGATCCCCCGGTCGCGCGGGTCGTCCCCGAAGGGCCGCGCCAGCCGGTCCAGCGGCAGCGCGCCGACGGCCAGCGCCCTCCCCACCCGCCAGACGCCCTTCAGGTCCTCGGTGGCGGTGCGCACGATGTGCACCGTCGAGTCGGGGTCGTCGACCCAGTCGACCGGCACCTCGTGGATGCGCAGCCCGGCCCGCTCGGCGAGCACCAGCATCTCGGTGTCGAAGAACCAGCCGCTGTCCTCGACCATCGGCAGCAGCCGCTGCGCGACCTCGCGGCGAATGGCCTTGAACCCGCACTGCGCGTCACTGAAGCGCGCGGCCAGCGACGAGCGCAGGATGATGTTGTACGCCCGCGAGATGAACTCCCGCTTCGTCCCCCGCACCACCCGCGAACTGCGCGCGAGCCGGGAGCCGATGGCGAGGTCCGAGTGCCCCGAGATCAGGGGCGCGACCAGCGGGAGCAGGGCGTTGAGGTCGGTGGACAGGTCCACGTCCATGTACGCGAGCACCGGCGCGTCCGAGTGGGTCCAGACGGTACGCAGTGCCCGCCCGCGCCCCTTCTCCTCCAGCCGGAACGACCGCACCCCCGGCAGCGACCGCGCCAGCCGCTGCGCCACCTCGGGCGTACGGTCGGTGCTCGCGTTGTCCGCGACGGTGATCCGGAAGGCGTACGGGAAGGTGCGCGCCAGGTGATCGTGCAGCCGCAGCACACACGGTTCGAGGTCCTTCTCCTCGTTGTAGACGGGTACCACCACGTCGAGTACGGGAGCGCCCGCCACACCGCCCGCCCCGGCCAGGAGGTGGTCCCGGGCCGGCAGGGTGCTCCAAGGAGTCTCTGTTCGCATGCCATCGACAGTCGCCAACCGCGCTGTCACGGGTGTGTGGTGAGCCTGTGACCCGTCTGTGAGTGCTCCGGAACGCCGGCCCTCAGCGCTCGGCGTCGCCCCACTCCGTGACGGCCACCTCGTCGCCGGCCGACAGCTTCCCCGGCGTGATCACGGAGAACTTGGCGCCGAACACGACGCCCCCGCTCGCCGCCCGCCGGTAGCCGGCGAGCGTACGCAGGGGCTCCGGGCCCCGCCGCGCTCCGGCCTCCTGCGCGACCAGGGTGACGGCACAGCGCACCGCGAGTTTGGCGTACCCCAGCTCGGCGCCTCCGATGGTGAGGCGGCGCGCACGGTCCTCGGCGTGCGGTACGGCCGCCCAGTCGTCGTCCTCGTGGCCGTCGACGACGATGTTCGGGCGGAAGCGGTCCATCGGCAGGGGCGGGGCGCCCCGCTCGGCCATCCGCCGGTTGAGGAGGTCGAGGGAGGCGACGGACAGCAGGTGCACCGCGCTGCTGTCCGCGTAGCCGGACGGGCCGGGGACCAGGCCCTCGGCGATCCGGTCGTGCTCCGGCGGCACGCGGACGAGCCGGCTGGGCGTGCCGAGGACATCCGAGAGCCAGGCGGCGACGTCGTCGCCCTGGTCGATGCCCTGGTACGTGTCACCGAACAGGTCGACGTCACGGCGCGGCGCGGACGTCGTCACGTCGAGGCGCACCGCACCGTGCCCGTCCGTGTCGTCGGCCAGGTCGAGCGTGAGCCGGCTGCCGTCGGCGCTGATGGCGGGCCGGATCAGGGCGAGCCGGGGATCCCGGCGCTGTGTACGGAAGACCCCGTCCTCGCTGATGACCATGAAGCCGCGGTCGTACGCGAGACCGGCCGGTGTCAGGACCGCGTCGCTCATCGGCGTACCGGCGCAGCCCTTGACGGGGTAGCAGATCAGATTCGTGACTCGGGCCATGCGGCGCCCCCTTCGCTCCACGACCACTATCGGCGACTGCCGGTCACCCCGCTCCACCGCCCCGGCGTCCGGTGCCGGACGGCCCAATCCGGTTGACCGGCCCCCGCGCACGGTGCTGGAGTCGGCGCGTGGACAGCATCCCCGCCAACCGGCGGCTCTGGAACAGGATCAGCGGCGACTACCAGCGCAGGCACGACCGGCAGATCGGTGCCGCGCCCCGGCTGTGGGGCATGTACTCGGTCCCCGACGCGCGGCTGGGCGCCCTGGGCGACGTCACCGGCAAGCGCGTCCTCGAACTGGGCTGCGGCGCCGGTCAGTGGTCCAGGGCGCTCGCCGCCGAGGGTGCCGAGGTGGTCGGGATCGACCTGTCCGAGGCCCAGCTCGGCGCGGCGGCCGAGGCGATGGGGGCGGCCCGCTACCCCCTGGTGCAGGGCGCCGCCGAGCAGCTGCCCTTCGCCGACGGCAGCTTCGACCTGGTGTTCTGCGACTTCGGCGGCCTCAGCTGGGCGCCCCCGCACCTGGCCGTCCCGGAGGCGGCGCGCGTCCTGCGCCGGGGCGGACGGCTGGTGTTCAACGTCGCGAGCCCCTGGTTCGAGGCCTGCTACGACGAAGCCGCCGCCCGCGTGACCACGACGCTCCAGCGCGACTACTTCGGGCTGGCCGGCATCGCCGAGGGGGACGGCGCGACCAGCTACCAGCTCACCTACGGCGACTGGGTCAGGGTCCTGCGCGGCGCGGACCTCGTCATCGACGACCTCGTCGAGCCCCGCCCCGAACGCGGAACGCCCAACGGCTACAACGAGACCGACCCGCCCGACTGGGGCCACCGCTGGCCGGCGGAACTGCTCTGGGTGACCCACAAGCCGTAGGTTCCACCGCCCGTTCTCACCCGGCGGCAACGGCCGGCGCCGCCACGGAGGACGGGACCCGCTCCGCGGGCAGGTGTACCGCGAACACCGTCTCGCCCGGGACCGAGCGGACCTCCGTGACGCCGCCGTGGGCCGTCACCACCGCCTGGACGATCGCGAGGCCGAGGCCCGTGGAGCCGGCGTTGCGGGAACGGGAGGCGTCGCCCCGGGCGAAGCGTTCGAAAACGTGGGGCAGGAGGGCGGGCGGGATGCCGGGGCCGTCGTCCTGGATCTCCAGGGTGACCCAGGGGTGGCCGGGGGCCGCCAGGACGCGGGCGGTGACCGTGGTGCCCGGCGGGGTGTGGGTGCGGGCGTTGGCCAGCAGGTTGACCAGGACCTGGTGGATGCGGGTGGGGTCGGCGTGGACCGTCGCGGGGGTGTCGGGGAGGTCCAGGCGCCAGTGCCGGGGCGGTTCGGTGGCGGTGCGGCCCGCCGCGCGGGCATCGCTCACCGCGTCCACGACGAGCGGCGAGAGATCGGTGCTCTCGTACGAGAGCGGGCGGCCCGCGTCCAGGCGGGCGAGCAGGAGCAGGTCCTCGACCATGCCCGTCATGCGCTGTGCCTCGGACTCGATGCGGCCGAGCGCGTGCCGGGTGTCGGGGCCGGGGTCCTCCCGACCGCGCCGGGTGAGTTCGGCGTAGCCGCGTATCGAGGCCAGCGGGGTGCGCAGTTCGTGGCTGGCGTCCGCGACGAACTGGCGCACCCGTGTCTCGCTGCGCTGCCGTGCGTCCAGAGCCGAACCGACATGGCCCAGCATCCGGTTCAGGGCCGCGCCGACCTGGCCGACCTCCGTGCGCGGGTCCGCCTCGGCGTCCGGGACGCGTTCGAAGAGGGCCACCTCGCCGCTGTGCAGGGGGAGTTCGGAGACCCGGGTCGCCGTGGCGGCCACCCGGCGCAGCGGACGCAGGGCGACGCCGACCATGGCCGCGCCCGCGATCCCGGCGGCGACGAGCCCCGCGCCGGTCACGCAGACCTCGACCAGGATCAGGGTGTTCAGCGCACGGCTCACCTCGGCCGTGGGGATGCCGACCAGGACGGACCCGCCGTCGCTCGCGGGCACCGCCCGCACCCGGTAGCCGCCGAGGCCGGGCAGCTCGACGTCGTGCGCGCTGTCGTCCGCCGTCACACCGGCCGCCGTGAGGGCGTCCCGCTGGGCGGTGCTCAGCGGTTCGGTGTTCTCCGCGGCGTCGAACCCGCCGTCCTTCACCACGGCCGAGTCGGTGACCTCACCGTGCTCGATCAGCGCGCCGAACGTCTCCAGGGGCTGGCCGCCCATGCCTATGAAACCGAGCGGATCGCGGTCCTTCGGGCCCCCCGGGACGGGCGCCCCGCCCGGCACCCGCTCGGCGCGCACCGCGATGTCCCGCAGCTGGTCGTCCAGCTTCCCGTACATGTAGCTGTGGAAGGCGATCGCGGTGACCGAGCCGATCACGGCGGCGACCACCGCGATCAGCGTGACCGCCGAGACCACCAGCCGGGTGCGCAGGGTCCACGGCCGCCCCGTGCGCCTACTCACCGGGCTTGATCAGATATCCCGCGCCGCGCCGGGTGTGGATCATGGGCGTGCGGCCCGCGTCGATCTTCTTGCGCAGGTAGGAGATGTACAGCTCGACCACATTGGCCTGGCCGCCGAAGTCGTAGTTCCAGACCCGGTCCAGGATCTGGGCCTTGCTGAGGACCCGGCGCGGGTTGCGCATCAGGAACCGCAGCAGCTCGAACTCGGTCGCCGTCAGGTGGATGTTCTTCCCGCCCCGGCTCACCTCGTGGCTGTCCTCGTCCAGCATCAGGTCGCCCACGACGAGCTGCGACTCGCTGCGCGCCGTCGCCGTGCCCGAGCGCCGGATCAGCCCGCGCAGCCGCGCCACGACCTCCTCCAGGCTGAACGGCTTGGTGACGTAGTCGTCGCCGCCCGCCGTGAGCCCGGCGATCCGGTCCTCCACGGAGTCCCGCGCGGTCAGGAACAGCACCGGCACGTCGGACAGCTCCCGGCGCAGCCTGCCGAGGACGGCGAGCCCGTCCATGTCCGGCAGCATCACGTCCAGGATCACCGCGTCCGGCCGGAAGTCGCGGGCCGCCCGCACGGCGCCGGCCCCGTCCCCGGCGCTGCGCACCTCCCAGCCCTCGTACCGGAGCGCCATCGACAGCAGCTCCGTGAGCGGGGCCTCGTCGTCCACGACCAGGACGCGGACGGGGGTGCGGTCCGGCCTGAGCAGTTCGGTGCGCCCCTGGGGCGAGGTCGTCGTCATGCCTCAACCGTCCGGGACGGCCCTGAGAGAGTTCTTTTCCGTTTCTGTGAATTCCCTGAGAAAGCGAGCGGGGCTCTCAGACGCCGAACAGCGCCTTCGCGTTGTCGTGGCAGACCGCGCGCAGCCAGTCGTCGCCGAGTCCCAGGCGTTCCAGGGCGTGCAGCTGGTGGGCGTACGGGTACGGGATGTTCGGGAAGTCCGTGCCCAGCAGGATGCGGTCGCCGAGGTCCGTGAGCCGGCCGTGCTCCGCCTTCGGGAACGGTGTGAAGGCCTCGGTGAAGTCGGTGAACGCCATGGTCGTGTCGAGCCGGACCTCGGGGTACGTCTCCGCGAGCGTCAGGAACTCCGCGTACTCCGGCATCCCCATGTGGGCCACGATCAGCGGCAGCCGGGGGTGCCGGGCCAGGACGCGGGCGATGGGGTCCGGGCCGGTGTGCGCGCCGGGGGCCGGGCCCGAGCCGCAGTGCGCCACGACCGGGATGCCCGCCTCCGCGAGCAGCCCCCAGACCGGGTCGAGCAGCGGGTCGTTGGGGTCGTACGCGCCGACCTGGAGGTGTGCCTTGAAGACCCGGGCCCCGGCCTCCACGGCCTCCCGGACGTAGTGCCCGGCCTCCGGTTCGGGGAAGAAGGTCGCGGTGTGCAGGCAGTCGGGGGTGCGGGTGGCGAAGTCCGCCGCCCAGCCGTTCAGCCAGGCCGCCATCCCCGGCTTGTGCGGGTAGACCATCGACGTGAAGCGCAGGACCCCGAACGAGCGGAGCAGGGCGAGCCGTTCGTCCTCCTCGTGCCGGTAGGTGATCGGCCACTCCAGGCCGGTCAGCGGGCCGACCGCGTCGAAGTACTCCCAGACCTTGCGCAGCACCCGCTCCGGCATGAAGTGCGTGTGGACGTCGATGAGTCCGGGCAGCCCGAGCCGCTGCCAGAACCCCTTCACGTCGTCGTGATCGTCACCCATGCGGCCGACCCTCTCAGAACAACCCGTCCTGAGAAAGCCCTCCCCCCACCACGACGGTCGGCACGCTCACCCCGGCGGCACCCGCACCGGCCGCCGCCAGCGACCAGCCGGTCATCAGCCGGGTGTCGACGACGACGAGCCCCTGCGCGCCCGTGTCCAGATGCAGGTCCGGGCCGGCCGCCGCGACCAGCCGCCCCGCGACCGTGCCGCCGTCGGCCAGGCCGGTCACCGCGCGGACCGGCCCCGGTCCGGACGCCGTCTCCAGCCCGAAGATCCCCGCGTGGTCCACCGCCGCGAACGGCAGCCGCTCCAGCACCGCCGGCCCGCCGCCGCCCTCCAGCACCGCCGCCTTCCCGTACAGCTCCGCCAGCTCGGCGGCCCGCTCCCCCGGCTCCGGGAGGTCCGCCCGCACCGCCCGCTTGCGCGCGTACGCGATGCGGTCCGGGACCCCGAGCGCCGCCCGCAGCACCTCCTCGGCCCGGCGCGCCGCCATCAGCGGGCCGCGCCCCAGCCAGCTGAAGACCACCGCCCCCTGCTCCCGCAGCCGCGCCTCGCCCCGCTCCTCCGCGGTGATCCCGACCTTCACCATGCCGGGCCCGAACCACGCCAGGTACACCCGGTACGTACGCGGGTCGTCCGGGATCGTGTCGGCGGCCACCGAGTGCGCACGGTCGAGCCGCCCGCACTCGGGGCAGCGCCCGCCCGTGCTCGACGCGGACACCACGGCGGCCACCGGGCAGGCGTTGCCCCGGGCCCCGGAGCAGCGCCGCTCACCGGCCGCCCGGAAGCCGAACTCCGTCCCGTACGCCAGCGCGCTCACCCGCGTCCGCCACCCCTTGCGCCAGCCGAGCGCGGGGCCGACGGAGTCCTCGGGCCAGCGGAGGCCGGTGCACTGCCAGTCCATGCGCGGACTCCCGGGTTGTGGGTACGGACGATTGCGAACCCGGCAACGGTCCCACACCTGGGTGCGAGGTGTGATCCGCGTCACACTAGAAGGAGTGGGTTCGCTCCCAGGATCCCTCAGAGGTGTTCCACCATGACCACCATCGACACCACCGCCCTCGACGGGCTGCGCACGGCCCTGCGGGGGACTGTCACAACCGCGGCGGACGCGGACTACGACGAGAGCCGCAGCCTGTACAACGCCATGATCGACCGCCGCCCCGCCGCCGTCGCCCGGTGCGCCGACGTGGCGGACGTACGGACCACCCTCGCCTTCGCCCAGGACACGGGGCTCGAACTTGCTGTCCGCGGCGGCGGACACAGCGGGCCGGGCCTGTGCCTGATCGGGGGCGGGCTGACCCTCGACCTCGCACCGATGCGCTCGGTGCGCGTCGACCCCGAAGCACGGACGGCCCAGGTGGGCGGAGGCGCCCGGCTCGGCGATCTGGACCACGCCACCCACACCTTCGGCCTGGGCGTCCCGGCCGGGATCATGTCGACCACCGGCGTGGGCGGCCTCACGCTGGGCGGCGGCCACGGCTATCTGACCCGGGCGTACGGCCTCACGATCGACAGCCTGGTCTCCGCGGACGTCGTCCTGGCCGACGGCACCTTCGTCACCGCCTCCGCGACGGACCACCCCGACCTGTTCTGGGCGCTGCGGGGCGGCGGCGGCAACTTCGGCGTGGTGACCTCGTTCACCTACCGGCTGCACCCGGTGGACACGGTCGGCGTCGGGGTGACCGTCTGGCCGGTCGAGCGCACGGCCGAAGTGCTGCGCTGGTACCGCGACTTCCTTCCCGCGTCGGCGGACGACCTCTACGGGTTCTTCGCCCTGCTGACCATCCCGCCGGCCCCTCCGTTCCCGGAGGAGATCCACGGGCGGAAGATGTGCGGCGTCGTCTGGTGCGGTACGGGCGGCCTCGCGGCGGACGGCCGGCTGGGCGAGGCCCTCTCGGCCGTCGAGGAGCCGGCGCCGCCTGCCTTCCACTTCACCGCCCCCATGCCCTACCCCGCGCTCCAGTCCATGTTCGACGGCCTGATCCCCAAGGGGCTCCAGTGGTACTGGCGCGGCGACTTCTTCGACGCGGTCTCCGACGCGGCGGTCGAGGTGCACGAGAAGTACGGCCGCACCCTCCCCACCGGCCTGTCGACCATGCACCTGTATCCCGTGGACGGCGCCGCCCACCGGGTCCCCGCCGACGCGACGCCGTGGGCCTACCGGGACGCCCTGTGGTCCGGCGTCATCGCGGGCATCGACCCCGACCCGGCCAACGCCGAAGCGATCCGCCGGTGGTGCGTCGACTACTGGACCGAGCTGCACCCCCACTCCATGGGCGGCGCCTACGTCAACTTCCTCGGCGAGGCCGAGGACGCCGGCCGCGTGCGCTCCACCTACCGCACCACCTACGAGCGCCTGGCAGCCGTCAAGCGCGCCTACGACCCGGAGAACTTCTTCCGGGCCAACCAGAACATCGCGCCCGCCACCGCGTGAGACCACCGGCCCCGCACCACCGGACCGCCCCCGCCACCGGGCGTTAAAATCCGGGGCATGAACCCGACCGTGCAGGACGTGGACCGGTTCGAGGCGGCCAGGCCCCGGCTGGAGGCCATCGCCTACCGGCTCCTGGGCTCCGCGAGCGAGGCCGAGGACGCCGTGCAGGACACGTATCTGCGCTGGCAGGCCGCCGACATCCGGCGGATCGAGGTTCCCGAGGCCTGGCTGACCAAGGTCCTCACCAACCTCTGCCTCAACCAGCTCACCTCCGCCCGCGCCCGCCGCGAGACGTACGTGGGCGCGTGGCTGCCCGAGCCGCTGCTCGGCGGGGACGCCATGCTCGGCCCCGCCGACACGGCCGAGCAGCGCGAGTCGGTCTCGTACGCCGTGCTCACGCTCATGGAGCGGCTGACGCCGAACGAGCGGGCCGTCTACGTGCTGCGCGAGGCGTTCGGCCATCCGCACCGGGAGATCGCGGAGATCCTGGACATCGGCGAATCCGCCGCCCAGCAGATCTACCACCGGGCGAAGAAGCACATCGCCGACGGCAGGACCCGCACCCGGGTCGACGAGGCCGCCGCCCGCCGGGTCATCGAGGAGTTCCTGCTCGCCGCCGCCGGCGGCCGTACCGAACCGCTGGTGGAGCTGCTGACCGCGGACGCGATCTCCATCGGGGACGGCGGCGGCAAGGTGCCGGCCCGCGCCAGGGCGTTCGAGGGCGCGAAGGCCGTCGCGACGTTCATGCGCGGCCTGCTCAAGCCCGGCAAGGCGAAGACGGCGATGACCGGCGGTTCCGTCGACCTGTACCTCACGACCGCCAACGGCTCCCACGCCGTCGTGGCGGCCGTCGGCGGCCGGGTCATCGGCGTCATGTGCGTGGAGGTCACCCCCGAGGGCATCGCCTCCTTCCGCAACCAGGTCAACCCGGACAAGCTGGAGCGGGCGACCCGGCAGTGGGCGGCCATGGACCACGGAAAGCCGCTGCTCACGGCCTTCTGAGCGACCCATCGCGCGCTACGTGACCCAGGTCACATTCTCCTTCTGTCAGGAAAGCGCGGGCTGCCCGGTTCAAGGGGCGAGAAACCACCCCGCAGGGGCGAACCCGCCCGAGACAGGAGCAGGCACCATGCAGCAGCACCGCATCATCGTCCTCGGAGCCGGATACGCCGGAGCCATCGCCGCGGGCCGCGTCGCCAAGCGGCTGCGCCGCGAGGACGTCACCGTCACCCTCGTCAACGCGGAGCCCGACTTCGTCGAGCGCGTCCGCATGCACCAGCTCGCGGCGGGCCAGGACCTCAAGCCCCGCCCCTTCGCGGAGATGTTCGCCGGCACCGGTGTGGAGCTGAAGGTCGGCCGGGTCACCGCCGTGGACGCCGACCGCAGGGCCGTCACCGTCCAGGACGCGGACGGGCAGCGGGAGTTGGCGTACGACAGCCTCGTCTACGCACTCGGCAGCGCCTGGAACACCCACGGTGTCCCCGGCACCGCCGAGCACGCCCACGAGATCGCGAGCCGCCCCGGCGCGCTCCGGCTGCGCGACCGGCTGGCGGCCCTCGCGCCCGGACAGTCCGTGCTCGTCGTCGGCGGCGGGCTGACCGGGCTGGAGGCGGCGACCGAGTTCGCGGAGGCCCGCCCGGACCTCGACATCGCCCTCGCCGCACGCGGTGAACTCGGCGACTGGCTCTCGCCCGCGGGCCGCGCGCACGTCCGCAAGGTGTGCGACCGGCTCTCCCTCACCGTCCACGAGCACACCGCCGTCGCCGAGGTCGGGGCCGCTCACGTCACCACCGCCGACGGCACCTCGCTCCCGGCGGCGGTCACCGTGTGGACGGCGGGCTTCGCGGTCCACCCGCT
Organism: Streptomyces sp. NBC_00708; assembly: GCA_036226585.1. Classification (GTDB taxonomy): domain Bacteria; phylum Actinomycetota; class Actinomycetes; order Streptomycetales; family Streptomycetaceae; genus Streptomyces. The sequence continues at coordinate 3,686,531 of CP108997.1, read as the reverse complement.
CGCGGCGGCCACCACGCTGGAGACGGACGACAACGGCCGGATCGTGGTCGACGCGACCATGCGCTCGGTGTCGCACCCCGACGTGTACGCCATCGGCGACGCGGCCCTCGTCGCGGGCCCCGGCGACAAGCCGCTGCGGATGTCCTGCGCCTCGGGCGTCCCCACCGCCTGGCAGGCGGCCGACGCGATCGCGGCCCGCCTCACCGGCACCAAGGTCCCGTCCACACCGCTGCGTTACTTCAACCAGTGCGTCTCGCTGGGCCGCAAGGACGGCCTGATCCAGTACGTCACCGCCGACGACCGCGCGGTCCGGGCGACGCTGAGGGGACGGGCCGCCGCGCTCTACAAGGAGCTGATCTGCAAGGGGGCGGCGTGGGGCGTCGCCAACCCGACCGTGGGCATGCCCGTCCGGCGCCGCCCGGTGGCCGCGGGGCGGCCCGAGGCGGCTCCGCTGGTCGCCGAGCAGCGGTGACCGGGGGCGTCACAACAGCCGTTCCGGCAGCGGCCCCGCGCTCGGTGTCCGGGCGTGGGGGCCGTCCGGGGTGACGTACTCGACGTCGCCCAGGGGGTCGGCCGTCACCTCGCCGACGACGGCGGCGTGACGGCCCCCGGGGCGGGCCCGCAGCGCGGCGAGCACGGTGTCCGTGCGTTCCGGCGGGACGAACAGGCACAGGCAGCCCGCGCAGGCCGCGTCCAGCGGTGCGAGGCCCCGGGTGGCGAGCGCCACCCGGGCCCCGGGGCGCACGGGCAGCGCGGTCTCGTCGACGCGCAGGGTCAGGCCCCGGGCCTCGGCGCTCAGGCGCAGGACCTCCGCGAGACCGCCGGCTCCGACGGGGCGGGCGTGGTGCAGGCCGGCCCGGATCTCGCGCAGGAGGCCGGCCAGCGGGGCACAGTCGCTGGGCACGTGGTGCTCGTAGCCGAGGCCGTCGCGCAGGGAGACCAGATGGGCGGCGTGGTCGCCGAGGGGGCCCGTGACCACGACGCGGTCGCCGGGGCTGACGCGTTCCGGGCCAAGCGCGGGCCCGCCGCGCTCCCCGAACGCGGTCGCGGTGACGTAGACCCGGTCCGCCTCGCCCGCGCGGACGACCTGGGTGTCCACGGCGGCGACGGTGACCCCCGCCTCGGCGGCGGCCTCCCGGACCGATGCGGTGAGCCGGTGGACCAGGTCGAGGGGCAGCCCGGCCTCCAGCACGATGCCGAGGGCCAGGTGGCGGGGGTCGGCGCCGGTGGCCGCGAGGTCGTTGACCGCACCGCAGACGGCGACCCGGCCGATGTCCCCGTTGCCGAAGAACGGCGGGTCGACGACGTAGGCCCCGGTCCTCACGACGAGGCCGGGCTCCTGCGGGGCGAGGGCCCGGGTGATCAGTTCGCGCACGTCCGGGCCGAAGCCGACCTGCGTGGTGTACCGGTCCCGCGTGTACGTCACGAAAGCCACCCCCCGATGCGCGCGTCACGACGTGCCCATCATGCTGCGGGGGTGCGGGCGCGCCTACCCGTGTTATGGGCTAGGGGGACTACTTAGGGGCGGGGTCGTACGCGCGCAGCAGGAGGACCGCCGCGACGGCGGCCAGCGCCGGGAGCGCGCCGAAGCCCGCCAGGATGCCGACGCGGGCCGTGAGGGACTGCGCGGCGGCGTCACCGGTGCCGGAGGAGACATAGCCGGTGAGCTGGAGAACCAGGCCGTAGAGGAACGGACCGACGGCCACGCCCAGGCCCTCCGCCGTCGTGAACACCCCGGAGAGCACGCCCCCCTGACGGCGGCCGGTCCGGGCCGTGTCCCGCGCCACGCAGTCCGGCAGCATCGCGTACAGGAAGAGCAGCTGGCCCGCGTGGCCGGTGCCGGCCAGGGCCATCGTGACCAGGACCGCGCCCTGCGGCAGCACCGGCGAGGCCAGGAAGAGCAGACAGCCGGCGATGAACAGCGCGGAGGCCAGGGCGTATCCGCGCGGACCGCGCAGCCGGGACCACAGCGGCATGGTCAGCAGGTTCGGCGCGACGAACGCGGCCACCAGCGGACCGACCCCGGAGGAGTCGTGCAGCACGTGGTCGGCGAAGTACGGGGCGCCCGCGAGGAGTACGCCGGTGGCGACGGACTGGAGGACCACGCAGCGCAGCAGCGCCATGAACGGCGGATTGGCGCGCGCGGCGGCGAACTGCTCGCGCAGGGTGGGCTGCGACGCGACGACGGGTGCGGTGCTCCGCCCCGTACGGGTCCCCGCGCACACCCACACCGCCCCCGCCGCGACCACCACCGCGCCGAACACCCCGGCGTACCGGTGTCCCGCCAGGCCGCCGCCGCCCGCGTCCACCAGGGCGGGTGCCGCCGCCCCCGTCACCAGGGCCGCCACGCCGATCACCGCGACCCGGCCCGCGACCAGGCGCATCCGGTCCTCCTCGCGGTCCGCGAGTTCGGCGGGCATGGCGACGTACGGGACCTGGAAGAAGGCGAAGGCGGTCGCGGTGAGGAGGTAGCCGGCGGCGGTGAACCAGGCACCGGCCGGGCCGGGCAGCGGGCCCGCGAAGGTCAGCGCGAAGCCCAGGGCCATGACGAGCCCGCCCCACAGCACATACGGGCGGCGGGAGCCCCAGCGGGTGCGCGTGCGGTCGCTGGCGCGGCCCACGAACGGGTTGAGGACGACGTCCCACGCCTTCGGCAGGAAGACGACCGCCCCGGCCAGCGCGGCGCCGACGCCGAGCGTGTCGGTGAGGTACGGGAGCAGGAGGAGCCCCGGCAGCGTGGTGAACGTGCCCGTGACGAGCGAGCCCGAGGCGTAGCCGAGCCGCACGCGGCGGCTCGGTCCGCCGGCGCGCGCCGGTGCGGGCGGGGCGGAACGGTCGCCGTCGGTGTCGGTGATGGCCATCGCGGTGCCTCCCTCGGGAAAGCCCCGCCGAGGGCGCGGGGGATGTCCCTCGGCGGGGCTGTCGGGGCACAGCATCGCGCCCCGTCCATGGGCGCCGCTTAAGCCCCGCTCCCCTGCCGAACGCACCTTCCTGCCATGCACTTTGTGGTCAGCGGCGACGGGTGGCCGGGGCTTGTCAGGGACTCCACCATGTGCTGAGAGAAGGGGAGGGACATGACAGTCGACAACCGCATGACCTCGGCTCCCGCCATCCACGGACGTGCGACAGCGGCTGCGGGGAACGCGGGGGCCGCCCAGCACCTGATCCACCGCCCGGCCGCCCGGTCGTCCTACGCCCTGGACGCGCCGAGCCTGGGTGAGGAGCACTTCACCCTCGTCGGCGACACCCCCGTGGCCCATCCGCTCTTCAACGACGGCCCCGGGCGCTTCCACGAACTCCAGATCGCCACCGCCGGTGTGCGGGACGTCGGCGAACTCGTCGGCCACCGCTACTTCGGCGTGCCCGGCGAACGTCCCGGCCTCTTCTACCGCTTCTCCCTCGACCTCACCGATCTCTCCGCCTGGCGCACGGACCCGGCGGGCGGCCGGGGCGTGGTCATGGAGACGCGGATCAGGGCCCGGCCCGCCAACGTGGTCGCCGAGGTGCCGCGCGGGCTCGACTTCCATCTCGACGTACGGATCGACGAGCGGCCGTGCGGGTTCGGGGCGGCCGGGATGGTCTTCCTGATGCCGAAGCTGTACCGCAAGCACGTCGCGCACGCCCGGCAGGCGATGCGCGCCGTGCCCGAGCTGAACGACGCCCCCGACGCCCCGCCGCGCCCGGCCGGTGCCGTCGAGGTGGGCCGGTCCGCCGGGGAGAACGTGGTGATCAGCGAGCCCGTGGACGCCTCGCGCGGCCGGATCAGCACCTGGGTGCTGTCCGCGCCGGTCAGCCCGGTCTTCGACGTCACGGACGGGCGCCAGGAGGGCCAGTTCTCCGGGCTGCACCTGCTGGAGGCGCTGCGCCAGAGCTCGCTGCTCACCGCCGGCCGCACGCACGGTCTGGACCCGGAGCGCACCACCCTGGGCGCCTGCCAGGTGCACTTCCGGGGGCAGGCGGAACGCGCGCTGCCGCTGCGCTGCGTGGCGGTGGCCGGGCCGCTGGGCCGGGACGCCGAGGGGCGGCCCTCGGTGCCGGTGACCCTGACGCTGACCCAGCAGCGGTGGGCGGTCGCCGAGGCCCGCACCTGCGTGGTCCAGGACTACTGACCGATGGGCGCGGTGCGTTTCGGCATCCTGGGACCCCTGGAGGTCAGCGGCGGTGCGCCGGCGGCCGCCAAGCTGCGGGGTGTCCTCGGGACGCTGCTGGTCCGCGCGAACGAGGTCGTGTCGGTGGACAGCCTCATCGACGAGCTGTGGCCCGACTCCCCGCCGCGCACCGCCGCCACCACCCTCCAGGTGTACGTGTCCCACCTGCGCAAGGCCCTGCGCACCGCCGACCCGCGCCACGACGGCGAGACGCTGCTCACCCGCCGCCCCGGCTACCTGGCGCGGGTCACCCCCGACGAGCTCGACAGCACGGCCTTCCTCGACCTGTCCCGGCGCGGCCACCTGGCCCTGCACGACGGCGACTTCGCCGCGGCGGCCGGCCTCCAGCGCAGCGCCCTCGCCCTGTGGCGGGGGCCACTGCTCTCGGACATCCCGCACGGGCCGCTCCTGGAGGGCGCCGCCGTCCGCATGGACGAGGCCCGCACCACGGCGCTCGACGAGCGGGTCCGGGCCGAGCTGCACCTCGGCATGCACCGCGAACTCGTCCCCGAACTGCACGAGCTGGCGGCGGAGTACCCGCTGCGCGAGGAGTTCCACGCGCATCTGATGGTGGCGCTCTACCGGTGCGGGCGGCAGGCCGAGGCGCTGCGCGTGTTCACGCTGCTGCGGCAGACCCTGGTGGACGAGCTGGGCATCGAACCGGGTCCGAGCTCCCGCCGGCTCCAGCGGCTCATCCTGGCGGGCGATCCGGACCTGGCCCGCCCCGGACCGGACGGGCGCCCGGTGGCCGGCCGGGCGGGCGGTGGCGCCGGCGCCGCGCTGCCCGCCCCCGACCCGTCGTTCGTGGGCCGTACGGAGGAACTTGCCGCGCTCGACCGCCTGTTGCGTACGGCCTCCGGCGGCGATGTCGTCGCCGTGACGGGGATGCCCGGCGCCGGGAAGACGGCCCTGGCCGTCGAGGCCGCGCACCGGGCCGCCGACGCGTTCCCCGGCGGACTGCGCCTGCTGGACCCGCGCGGCGGCGGAGGTCCACCGCACCCCGCCCCCGCGCGCGCAACCCTGCTGATCGTGGACGGTGTGGTCTCCGAGGCCGAGGTACGGCCGCTGCTGCCGCTCGGCTACACCCTGCTGCTCACCGCACGCCGGGTGCCGGCCGGGCTGCCGGGGCTGCGGACCGTGCTCCTCGGGCCCTGGCGCCCGGCGGAGACCCGGCAACTGGCGCGGCTGTTCGAAGGCCACGGTGCGGACCACCGGCCGACCGCCGAGGAGACCGGAGAGATCGCCGGCCTGTGCGGGCGGCTGCCGCTCGCCGTGCGGGCCGCCGCCGCCCAGCTCGCGGCCCGGCCGCACTGGACACCCGCCACCCTCGTCGCCCGGCTGCGCGCGGAGGACGGCCGGCTCGACGCGCTGCGCACCGGTGACATGGACGTACGGGCCCGGCTGCTGACCGCGTACGAGGACTGCGGCGGCGGGCGGCGCCGGCAGTTCCGGCTGCTGTCCCTGCTGCCGCCGGGCCCCTTCGACGCCGCGCGGGCCGCCGCCGCCCTGGGCACCGGCGAGGCACGGGCGCTCGCCGCGCTCGAAGGGCTGGCCGACGACCGGCTGGTGGAGGCGGACCGGGACGCGTGGCAGCTGCCCGAGCTGCTGCGGCTCCTCGCCGCCGAACGGCTGGCCGCCGAGGAGGACCCGCAGACCGTACGGGCCGCCGTCCGGCGCGTGTGCCTGGCGTACCTGCCGGGCGCGGCGGGGCCCCGGCGCGCGGCGGACCCGGACGCTCCGGCGCTCGCCCGGCTGGCCCGGTCCGCGTACGACGCCGGGCTGTGGGAGCCGGCCGTACGGCTGACGGACGGCCTCGCCGGGTGCGCGCGGCCCGACGCGGAGGCCGAGGAGGCGTGCTACGCCCTGGCCCTGGACGCCGCGCGGCGCTGCGCGGACCGCCCGGCCGAGGCGCGGATGCTGCGGCTGCTCGCCGAGCTCGCCTGGCGCTACCGGCGTTCCGGGCGCGCCCGGGAGCTGTTCGCGCGGGCGCTGGAGACCGCCCGGGAGTGCGGCGCCGAGGAGGAGGCGGGGCACGCACTCGTCGGACTGGCCGAACTCCTGCTGGACGGCGGGGCGGTCGAGGACGCGGCAGAACTGCTGGAACCGGCCCTCGCCGCGCTGACCGCCCCCGGTCACCCCCGGGGCCGTTACGAGGCGGCGCGGGCGCGGGCCCTGGTGGCGCTGGCCCGGGACGGCCCGGAGGCGGCCCGGGTCTGGTTCGCCGAATGCCTGGCGCTGGCGGACGCGCTGGACGACCCCCGGCTGCGGATGTACGCCCGGCGCTCGCTGCGGGCGCTGGACGCGGGTGCGCCGGAGTCGGGCTTCGGTGCCGTGGAGATACGGCCGGGGCTCTGGAGGATTCATCAGGGCGGCCCGTTCGCCGGGGCGTCCCGTTCGGTGGGGGAACCATGTCGGTAGCGCTCGGCCCGGCCACGGAACCGGTCGGCAGGGAACGGGAGTCGGCCGCCCTGCGGGAGCGCCTGCTCTCGCCCGGTGTGCGGCTGGTGACGCTGACCGGGCGGGCCGGGGTCGGCAAGACCCGCCTCGCCCGGGAGGCCGTACGGGACCTCGGCGAGGCGTTCGCCCGCGTGGAGAGCGTGGACGCGGCGGTGCCGGGCGCGCTGTCGGCGGCGGTGACGGCGTGGCGCGAGGGAGCGGCGGACGGCCGGCCCGCGGGCGGCCACGAGCGGGTTCTGCTGCTGCTCGACGGCTGCGACCACGAGGCCCGGGAGCCCGCGGCGCAGGCCGCCGTGGCACTGGCGGCCGACCCGGGCGTGGTGGTCCTGGCCACCGCCGTGGAACCGCTCGGGGTCTACGGGGAACAGCTGCTGCCCCTCGGACCGCTGCCCGTGCCCGGCGAGGGCGACGGCGAGGACCCGCACGCCGTGGCGTCGGTGGCCCTGTTCGTACGCCGGGCCCGCGACGCCGACCCGTCGTTCGCGCTGACCCTGGAGAACGGCGCGGCCGTGGCCGAGATCTGCACCCTGCTCGGCGGGCTGCCCCTCGCCCTCGAACTAGCCGCCCTGCGCCTGCGGTTGCTGCCCCCGCACCTGCTGGCGGCCCGGCTGCGCGGGCGTACGACCGTCCTCGCGGGCGGACCCGTGAACGCGCCCGCCCGGCACCGCTCGCTCACCGCGCTCGCCGAGTGGAGCTGCCACGGACTGGACCCGGCGGCCCTCGCGCTGCTGGGGCGGCTCGCGGTGTACGAACCGGGCTTCGGGCTCGCCGCCGCCGGGCTCGCCGAGGAGGAGGGCCTGGAACCGCTGATGGACCGGGGGCTGCTCACCGTCGTCGGCGAGGAGCGGGGCGAACTGCGGTTCGCGGTACCCGAACCCGTACGGTCCCATGCGCGTACCGGGGCGGCGGAGGAAGCGGCGAAGACGGCGGCGGACGCGCACGCCGAGCGCTACCGGCGGCTGGTGGCCGGAGCGCTGCCGGGGCTCGCCGGCACCGGCCAGGACCGGCTGCTGCGGGAGGCGGCGGCCGAGAGCCCCAACGTGCTCGCGGCCCTGCGGCATCTGCACGAGCGGGGCGACGGCGAGGCCGCGGCGGCGATGGTGCTCGGCTGCCATCTGCCGTGGCTGGCGCAGGGGCGGCTGCGGGAGGGGCTGGAGTGGTGCGACGCGGTCGCCGACGCGGGGCCGCTCCCCGAGGCACCGCGCGCCCGGCTCGCCGATCTGTCCGGGGTGTTCGCGCTGGCCCTGGGCGACCCGCAGGAGGCCGTACGCCGTCACCGGCGGGCCCTCGCCCTGGGCAAGAGCGTCGGCGACCGGCGGCAGAACGCCCTCGCCTCCCTCCGGCTCGGCACTGCCCTGCTCAGGTCCGGTGACGCGGCGGCGGCCCACAGCGTGCTGGTCACCGCGCACAGCGCGCTGTCCACGATGGGCGTCACCGGGGGCACCGCCGAGGCCGCCGTCGCGCTCGCCGCCGCCCTGCACGCCGAGGGCGACCGGCGCAAGGCGCGGGACATGCTGGTCAGGGCCGAGGAGACGTTCCGCCGCAGCCGTGACGGACGCGGGCTCGCCGGTGCGCTGCGGGCGCTGGCCGCGCTGGACCTGGAGGGCGACGAGCCGGAACCGGCCGAGACCGCGCTCAGGGAGGCGCTGCGGCTGTACGAGGCGATCGACGAGCGCACGGAACTCCCTGGCTTGCTGGAGGAGTTCGCGCTGCTGGTGCTCCGGTCGCAGCCCGCGCAGCGCCCGCGCGCGGTCCGGCTGCTCGCGGCGGCCGACGTGCTGCGGCAGCGGACCGGCGCCGAGGTCCCGCAGGAGTGGCGCTCGCAGGCCGAGCGGGCCCGTACAGAACTGGGTGCCCGGCTCGACTGGCCCGACTTCGCGACCGCCTGGGCGGAGGGCGTCCGGATGTCCGCCCCCACAGCGGTGGCCGAGGCACTGTCCTCGCCGGCGCCGTCGCGCCGCACGGTCGCCGGGGCGGCGGCCGAGGCGCAGTCGCTCACCCCGCGCCAGGCCCAGGTCGCGCTCCTGGTCGCGGAGGGGCTGACCAACCGGCACATCGCGGCCCGGCTCGACATCTCCGAGTGGACCGTCGTCAACCACGTCCGCCAGGTGATGCGGCGGCTCGGGTGCACCTCGCGGGTGCAGGTGGCCGGGGCGGTGGGGCGGTGGGGATGACCCGGGGCACCGGCACGGCGGAGCGCCGCCTCCTGGAGCTGACCGCGCCCGACGACGTCGTCCGGCGGTTCCGGGCGGCCGGATGGTGGCGGGAGGAGACCTTCCTCGACGACCTGCGCCGCACGGCGGCCGGTGCGCCGCAGCGGCCCGCGATCGTCGCGGAGCGGATGCTGCGGCCGGAGGGCGAACGCCGGGTCACCGTCACCTACGGCCAGCTCGCGCTGTACGTCGAACGGTTCGCGGCGGCCCTGGCCTCGCTCGGGGTGGCGCCGGGCGACCCGGTCGCCTACCAGCTGCCCAACTGGTGGGAGACGGCCGCCCTCACCCTCGCCTGCTGGCGGGCCGGGGCGGTCGCGGTGCCCGTACTGCCGACCGTACGGGCCCATGGGCTGCGGCACATCCTGGACGGCACCCGGGCCAGGGTCTGCGTGGTCCCGGACGCCTGGGAGGGATTCCCGCACGCCGAGGCGCTGGCCGATCTCGCGCCGGGGCTGCCCTGGCTGCGGCACCGCGTGGTGGTGGGGGACGCGGCGGCGACCGGGGCCGTCGACTTCGCCGCGTACTTCGTGCGCACCCCGCACGAGAGGACCGCGGCGGGCCGCCGCCTCGCGCCGCTGCCGGGGCGCGCCGACCGGCCGGCGCTGCTGATCAGCGTGATGGGGCTGCGCGACGCGTACACCTCCGTGGTGCACTCCCCCGACACCCTGTACGCCAACGTCTCGGCCCAGCACCACCCCGAGGGCCCGGGGCGGCGGCCCGGCGAGGTCTTCCTGTCCACCCTGCCGCTGACCTCGCTGGCCTCGCTCATCTACACCGTGTGCTGGCCGCTCGCGGTCGGCGGCACGGGCGTCTGGCAGGACGTGTGGGACCCGGGCCGGTGCCTGGACCTGATGGCGTACGCGGGGGTCGACCAGGTGTACGCGGAGCCCGCGTACTTCGCGGAGCTGCTGACCACCCAGCGGCAGCGGCCCCGGAGCCTGGAGCGGCTGCGGCTCGTCCTGTCCGGCGGGCGCACCAGCACCCCGGAGCCGCTGGCGGCGGAGCTGCGGGAGGTGTTCGGGGTGCCGGTGCTGTCCGCGTGGGGGGCGCCGGAGCTGGGCATGGGCGCGCTGTCGGCGGACGGCGAGGCACGGCTGCTGCGGGGCCTCGAAGTGCCGGCCGGGGACGGCCCGGGGCCCGTCCCGCTCCGGGTGCGCGGTCCCTCGGTGGCCCTGGCGACCTGGCGGCACGGCGAGGCGGTGCCCGTCTCGACGTGGGAGGACGGGGACGGCTGGCTGGACACGGGGGACGTCGCGACCACGGACGCCGGCGGCGGCATCCGGGTACGGTCCCGCGCCGGCACCCGGACCGGGGCGATCTTCATGGTGCCGGTCGCGGAGGTGGAGGAGTCCCTGCTGACCCATCCCCGGGTGGGAGAGGCGGCCGTCGTCGCCTACACCGACCCGGAGCACGGGGAGCTGCCGTGCGCGGTGGTGGTCCCGGTCGCGTGGGACCGGCCGCCCGGCCCGGCCGAACTGCGCGAACACCTCACCGCGCGGGGCGTCGCCGAGGCGTTCCTGCCCACGCGCCTGGAGATCGTGGGCGCCCTGCCCCGCGACGAGCACGGCCGCCTGCGCCGGGGCGCGCTGCGCACGTGGCTGCTCCGGGGGCGGCCGGGGAGCCCGAGGCCGGCACCGGAGTAGGGGACGCTCGCGGAACGCGTACGGGCATCCCCGTACGCCCACGCGGGCCGCGGCCGGCACCCCCGTAACCGGCGCCACCGCCGTCACTCGCAGCCCGCCACCCTGCGGGCGAACGCGCTCAGTTCCGTGCGCCAGCGCGGGGGGACGGGGGTCTTCGACGCCACCTCGTCGGCGCGGTCGAGAAGCCCGGCGATGGTCTCCTCCGCCTTCTCCCGGGCCTGCGCGTCGAAGAAGATGTCCCGCAGGAACTGCGCGTCGCCGTCGAACCCCGGCCCGCCGCGCAGGAATCCGCGGATGCGCCACGCCGCGTGCAGGGCGCGCGCGTACTCCTCGTACGGCTCGCGCAGATCGTCGCGGCCCGCGAGCGCGGCGCCGATCAGCAGGGCGTGGCGCAGCCCGTACCAGCCGGCTCCGCAGCCGTCACCGCAGCCGTCGAGGCACTGGCCCGGCCACGCGTCGTCGAGGTACTCCGTCGCCGCGGCGGCCTCCGCGTGCGCGCCGATGGCGCGCTCCGTGCGCAGGCCGTCCCACAACTCCCAGGCCGGCAGCGGCAGCCGGGCCGCGAGGCGGTCCCCGTACGCCGTCGCGAGGTCGCCCGCGAGGACGGCGGTGTCCTCGCCGAAGCGGCGGGACTCGCCGCGCCAGCCGTTGCGCTCGTGCTCGGCGGCGTGGCTGATGTGCAGGGTGGGGATGCCCCGGCGCAGGGTCGCGTTCCTGCGCACGTCGTCCCGGATCATCAGGCAGGTGTCGAGGAGTTCGAGCGCGGCGCAGGCGGACACCACGTCCTCGCCGGCCGGATCGCCGCCGGCCGCGAGGTAGCCGGTGAGGCAGATGACCGGATGGGCCCGCTCCGCCCCGGCCTGGACCAGCTCGGCCACCCCCGCCACCAGGACCGCGCTGCGTGGATCGGCCGTACGGCGGCTCCGGGTCTCGTCGGCGAGGAGGCGGGCCAGCCGCTCCTCGACCCGGTCGAGCAGCGCGTCGCGCAGCTGTCCGGGGCTCGCCGCGCTCCCCGCCCGCCCGTGCGTCGGTGTGGTGGTCATGGTGCCCTCCCTGGTGGGCTACGGCCTCATGACCGACCTTCCAGGCGGCGCCGCCGGTGAACCACTCCTCCTCATGTCCAGGGGTATGGACCACTGAATGTGGGGTCGGCGCACAGCAGGTGTCTGCCATGGCCGGCCGCACCGGGGCGCCGGGCTGCTACGACCTTGCCATGCCGTCAGATGAACTCGGCGACCCCCAGGTGGAAGTCGACGGGGAGCGCCTGGCGGCCGGGGATCTCCAGCTTGCGGTAGACGCGGGTCAGGTGCTGCTCCACGGTGCTCACGGTGATGTACAGCTTCTGCGCGATCTCCCGGTTGGTGTGGCCGTGCACGGCCAGCAGGGCGACCCGCTTCTCCGACTCGCTGAGGCTCGCCACCAGGTCGGCGTGCGGGGCCTCGGTCTCCGACGCGGCCTGCGGGGCCTCGCCGGTGTGGCCGGGCAGGATCCTCACGCACAGGGCCTGGGCCCCGCATTCCTTCGCCACGTGCCAGGCCCGGCGGTTGACCATGGCGGCGCGGGCGGGCTCGCCGAGGACGCGGAGCACCTGGCCGAAGTCGCTCATGGCGCGGGCCAGTTCGTAGCTGTCACCGGAGCGGTGCAGATCGTCCACGGCCTTGGTGAGCATCGCCTGCCGCTCCTTGGGCTCCCGCAGCGAGGCCCGCAGCCGCAGCGTCATCCCGCGCACCCAGGGGTCGCCCGCGTCCCGGGTGGTCAGCTGGTCGGCCAGGAAGCGGTCGGCCTGCTGGGTCTCGCCGAGCCGGAGCAGCGCCTCCGCCGCGTCGGCCCGCCACGGCAGGACCCTCGGCCGGTCCAGACCCCAGCGCTTCATGTGACGCCCGATGTCCAGGAAGTCGCCGAGCGCCGCGTGGTACCGGCTCGTCGCCAGCGCGTAGTGGCCCCGGGCCCGCAGGTAGGCCAGGCCGTGGACGCTGCCGGTCAGCCGCTCGGGGACGGGCCTGCTGAGCACGGCGGCCGCCGCCTCGGGCTGCCCCATGGCGGTCCGGGCCCGCACCAGCGTCGCCATCAGCCCGCACAGCTGGACGCCGCCGCCCCGGGCGGGCACCACGCGCAGGGCGTCCTCGGCCGTGGCGGCGGCGCCGGTCAGGTCGCCCAGGCGCAGCCGGGCCTCGGCCAGCAGCCCGGCGAAGACGGCCTGCCAGCCGGTCGCGCCGCGCTCCGCCGCCTGCCCGGCGAACGTCTCGCACCACGGCACCGCCCGCTCGGCCCCGTCCAGGAAGAGCAGGGTGCGCACGGCCTGGACGGCGGGCTCGACCATGCCCTCGGCCAACGTGGCGCCGCGCAGGAAGAGTTCGGCGGCCTGCGCGGCGGCCCCCTCGTCCGGTTCGGCCGGCAGCGCCCACAGGGCGGCCGGGTGGACGGCGCCCCGGACCGCGCGGCCGGGGTGCGGTCCGGGCGCGCCCGCGCAGCGGCGTCCGGCGGCCCCCCACTGCGGGAACGCCGAGAGCCCGTCGAGCGGGTCGTCGCCCGGGATCTCCCCGTGCCTGCGCTCGGCGCCGGGGTGCCTGCCCTCACCGGCGGCGAGCCGTTCCAGCACCTCCGCCGACTCGTCGATGCGGCCCTGCGCGGCCAGCACCCGGGCGAGCGGGCCGAGGGCGCGCGCGTCCAGCCGTCCGGCGGCGAGGTCGGCCAGGGGTCCGGCGAGATGGCGTTCGGCGCCGGCCGGGTCGGTGCGCCCGGTGACCACGGCGAGCCGCACGCTCAGCTCGGCGCGGCGGGCCTCGTCCGCGCACGCCTCACGGGCGAGCGCCAGCAGCGCGGTCGCCCGGTCGAGCGAGGCGTCGGCCGCGTGCTGGTCGGCGGCGGCGCGCAGCACGGGCAGCGCCCAGTCCTCGCCGGTGTGCCGGGCGGCCAGGAGCTGGGCGGCGACCACGGTGTCGGGGGCGCCCGCGGCGCGGGCCAGCAGGGCGGCCTCCCGGTGCAGGGCGCGGCGGGCCTCCGGCTCCATCCGGTCGAGCACGGCGGCCCGCGCGGCCGGGTGGCACAGCCCGCGCCCCCGGGTCAGCAGCCCCGCGTCCTCCAGGGCGGCGAGCGCGCGGGCGGCGGCGGGTTCGGTGGTGCCGGCGAGGCGGGCGGCGAGCGGGGCGGTCGCCAGCGGGTCGAGTACGGCGATGGCCTCGGTCAGCGCGGGGGTGGCGGGTCCGCAGCGGTGCAGGCAGGCCAGGACGGCCTGGGCGTAGGCCTCGCCGGGGCGGGTGCCGGGGTCCTGGAGCAGGGCGCGCAGCAGCAGCGGGTTGCCGCCGCCGGCCCGGTGCAGCCGGGCGGTCTCGGCCTCGGGGCGGTCGGGGAGCATGGCCCGGACCGCGTCGGGCGTGAAGCGTTCGAGGCGCAGGCGCGAGAAGTGGGGCAGCCGCAGCAGTTCGGTGCGCAGCAGCGGGTCGTCGCCGTGCTCGTGGACGGACTCGGTGAGGGCGAGGAGCACCTTGGCCTCGCGGGTGCCGCGTGCGAGGTGGAGCAGATAGCGGCCGGACAGCTCGTCGACGTGGTGCAGGTCGTCCACGCAGACGACCACGGGCGCGGTGGCGCTCAGCTCGCGCAGGGCGGAGGCGAACTGCCGCATGGCCCCGACCCGGCCGGCCTCGGCGGGCGACGGGGGCAGGGGCGGGAGCGCGCCGGGCGGGGCGTCCGCGGTGAGCTGGCGCAGTACTCCCAGGGGATGGCGCCGCTCATCGGCGGTGGCCATTCCGCGCAGCACCAGGGCCCCGCGTTTCTCGGAATGTACGGCAACGGTCTCCAGGAATTCGCTTTTCCCACAGCCGACCGCTCCTTCGATGAGGAGCAGTCCGGAATTCCCCTCCCCGCAGCCTTCGATCAGCTTTTCCAGAAGAGACAGTTCTTCGGCGCGACGGAACAACACCATGAGATCCCCCATGCCCATGCTCCGGCTCTCGGTAAAGACACGGAATGCGAACCGGATTCAGGACCGATCGAGCGGCGCTTGAGAAGCAATCGAGCTTCAGCATAGGGGCGCGCCCGGCGCGTTCACGGTGGCCGGAACCTGCCAGTCAGCTATCCCCGGGGACGGCCGGAAAGATGCGGCGGGGCGCCACCCCTGTCTGCCCCCGGTGACGCCGCTCCCTGGGGTAGCCGACGGAGACCTCCTCGAAGCGCACGCCGTCGTACCACGTGGTGCGCGGGATGTGGAGGTGCCCGTACACGACGGCGGCGGCCCGGAAGCGGGTGTGCCAGTCGGCCGTCAGCTCGGTGCCGCACCACTGGGCGAACTCGGGGTGGCGCAGGATGCGGGTGGGGGTGCGGACCAGCGGGAAGTGGTTGACCAGCACGGTGCGCAGCTCGGGGTCGCAGGCGGCCAGGCGCTCTTCGGTGGCGGCGACCCGGGCCCGGCACCAGGCCTCGCGCGACGGGTAGGGGTCGGGGTGCAGCATGAACTCGTCGGTGCACACCACGCCGGCCTCGTACGCCTGCTCCAGCGCCTGCTCCCGGGTGGCGGCCGTGGGGGTGCGGAAGGTGTAGTCGTACAGCAGGAAGAGGGGCGCCACGACCAGCGGGCCGCCCGGTCCGGACCAGACGGGGTACGGGTCCTCCGGGGTGTGCACTCCGTACGAGCGGCAGATTTCGACCAATCTCCGGTACCGGGCGTCTCCACGCAGCGACACAGGATCGTCGCGAAGAGTCCACAGATCGTGGTTTCCGGGTGCCCAGATGACGGTGGCATAGCGGCGGGTGAGCAAATCGAGCACCCAGCTCAGATCGTCCGGGGACTCCCCGACGTCGCCGGCGACGACGAGCCAGTCGGCGGGGCTGTCGGGATACAGCTCCTCGACGATCCGGCGGTTCTCCGGGAATGCGACATGGAGGTCGCTGATGCCCATGAGGTTTCCGTGCGCCATTCACCCAGGCTGGACGTCCCGTGTGATGGCGAACACCCCTGGCGCACCCCTGAGTTGACGGTGCGTGACCGCTCCACGGGCGGACCGCGCCGGGGATGACAAGGGTATGGCAGGCGTGCGGACGGCCGGTGGCAGCCCGCACGCAGGCGGTGCGGGCGGAGCCGTACGCATGGCAGCGGGCTGGCACGAATGGGGCGCCGCAGCGGGCCTGTCCGCCCGGCCGGGGGCCGCTTCGCCGGCCGGTGCGGGGCGTCTGCGGGAGCGTGGGAAGCGTCCACCCGACGCCCCGACCTGAAGGACTGCCGTGCTCACCAAGCTCCTGCCTTCGACCGTCGCCACCGCCGAGGCCACCGCCGACCCGGCCGATGTGTTCCTCTTCCCGGAGGAGGAGTCCCTGATCGGCAACGCCGTCCCCAAGCGCCGGCTGGAGTTCGCCACGGTGCGCATGTGCGCCCGGCGGGCCATGGGGGAGCTCGGGGTGGCACCGGCCCCCGTACTGCCGGGCCGGCGCGGGGTTCCGCAGTGGGCGCCCTCGGTCGTGGGGTCGATGACGCACTGCGCGGGCTTCCGGGGCGTGGCGCTCGCCCGCAAGGAGGACTTCCTGTCGGTGGGGATCGACGCGGAGCCCAACGCCCCGCTGCGGCCCGGGGTGCTGGAATCGATCGCGCTGCCGCAGGAGCTGCGCCGGGCGCGCGAACTGGCGTGGGCGGTGCCGGAAGTGGCCTGGGACCGGCTGCTGTTCTCCATCAAGGAGGCGGTCTACAAGACGTGGTTCCCGCTCACCGGCCAGGAACTGGACTTCACCGACGCGCTGGTGCATGTGGACGCGGTGCAGGAGACGTTCACCGCGCGGCTGCTGCCGGACCCGGCCGGGCTGTCCCCGGCGGGGCCCACCTCGTTCAGCGGTCGCTGGTCCGCCCGGGACGGGGTGCTGCTGAGCGCCATCGCCGTGCCCGCGCGCAGACCGGGCGGGGCCGCACATGGCGATGCTCCCCGCATGTGTGCTGCGGGGAGCATTCGCTGAGCCCGGTCGGGACCCGAGTGGCCCGGTGACGGTCAGGTGATGGGGCCCCAGCGGTCGTCCTCCGGCCGGTCCCCACCGGTCGCTCCGAGGTCCGCGGACGCCGCGCTCACCCCGCCGACCGCGGTGTGGCCGGACGTCCCGTGCGAAGACCCCAGCATGAACTGCCCCCCGATAACGGCCAGAAGTACACCCATCAGCAAAGTCAAGCGAACCAAAGATTCTTTACCATAACTTGCCATTGCGACTCCCCTAGGTCGACGAATGAGCCTTACCTCCGGCTACTGCGTCACCCGAAACCCCCGGCTTCGGAGCTCTCCGGCGACGGGAAAAGAATCTCGAACACCGATCATTCGCGCCAAGGGCCGCACGTTGGCGTAAAGTTACGTGGCAGCAATTACACCGACCAGTGGGGGCTGGCGTGTTCCAAGGGGAGTACGCGGATTCGGGCTTCGCCGAACTGGATGACGTGAGCGCTGCGGCATACGGGATCGCCGTCGAGTGCGGCCGCTTCGACCGGGAACGGATTGCCAAGGACCTGTCCCTCACGCACGACGAGGTCGCCCGGGTCGAGAGCGTCCTGGTCGGTGTCCGGCTGCTCCAGTCGGTGCCGGGTCACTCGCACCAGCTGACGCCCGTCACACCCGACGCTGCCGCCGCCTCCCTGGTGGGCCCCGCCGAACGGCAGATCCGCGATCTCCAGCAGGCCGTCACCGAGGTCCGGGCGCAGCTGATGTCGCTGACTCCCCTGTATTTCGAGGGCCGCCGGGTGCGCAACCACCTGGAAGCCATCGACATCATCAGCGACCCCGCCCGCATCCAGGCCCTCCTGGACCACCTCGGGCAGACCTGCAAGAACGAGCTGATCACCGTCCAGCCCGGCGGCGCGCGACCGGCGGACATGCTCGACGACGCCAGGGCGAGCGCCCTGTCCATCCTGTCGCGCGGGGTGCGCATCCGGACCATCTACCAGCACACCGCGCGCAACGACCTGCCCACCCGCTCCTACGTCCGGGACGTCACGGTGCAGGGCGCGGAGGTCCGGACCGCCGACGAGGTCATCGACCGGCTGATCATCTACGACCGCGAGGTGGCCTTCCTGCCGGCGCGGTCGGCCTGCGAGGGCAGCTTCCCGGGCGCGGCCGTCGTCCGCGAGCCCACCCTCGTGGCGTTCCTCTGCTCCGTCTTCGAGTACCTGTGGGAGGGCGCGACCCCGTACGTCGTGGAGTCGCAGCGCCCGCCGTCCTCGACCGACGAGCTGAAGTGGTCGATCATCCGGCTGATGACCAAGGGCTACAAGGACGAGATGGTCGCCCGCAGGCTCGGCATGTCCGTGCGCACCTGCCGGCGCCACATCGCGGAGATCACCGAGCAGTTGGAGGCCACCAGCCGCTTCCAGGCGGGCTACAACGCCGCGCGGCAGGAGATGCGCGCCGGCGAATCGGCCCCCCGGACGTTCTGACCGGGGCACCACCGCACCGTGCCTCACGCGCCGGCGCCCCCGTCCCGGCCCTCCCGCGCGTCCAGCGCCTCCGTGATCGCGTCCACGCAGTCCTGGTCGAGCATCGTCGTGACGTGCGCGTCCTGCAGCTTGCCGAAGCCCGCGTCGTACACCGCCGCGCTGACCACGTAGCCGTCCTCCAGCGGGAAGGTGCGGAAGGTCCACTCCTCGCCGGTGCCCGGGGTGCCGTCGGGCCGCTGCACGCGCACCGGCCGCCCGTCCGGCCCGAAGCCGAACTCGGTGAAGCGGAACTGCATGCCCTGCCCGATCGCCTTGGAGTACGCCTCCTTGAGCGTCCACAGCCGCACCAGCGCGCCGTTGCGCTCGTTCTCCGGCATCCCGGACAGCAGCACCGCCTCGTACGGCGTGCAGATGTGCCGGACGAGACCGCCGCCGTACATGTCGCGGTCGGCCCGCTCCGCGTCGACGCCGATCAGCCCGCAGGTGGTCAGGCCGACGAGCAGCAGGTCCTCGGTGTGGCTGAGGCTGATGTCGATCTGGTCGCAGCCGCGCAGATACGGGCGCCCGGTCGGCCCGTACGCCAGCTCCAGGTCGGCCGGCTCACTGGCGAGCACCGCCCCCGCCGCATGCTTGAGCAGCATCCGCGAGGCCACGTACCGGTTGCGTACGTCGGAGTGGGTCAGATCCAGATAGCGCGTCCAGTCCCGGCCGAGGAGCTCGCGCAGATCGTCGCCCGCGGGCACGGCGGGCTCCAGGTCCTTCAGCCACGCGTAGGCCAGGGCGCTGCCGTGCGCGGCGAGGTCGTCCCTGACCCTGTTCCACGAGTCACCCCCGGGAACCACGGCGACGGGCTCACCGAGCGGTGAGCCGGGCGTGACGCTGCCCGGGGCGGTCATCGGTACTCCTTCACGAGGGTGTGGATGTCCCGGAGGCTCTGCGCCTCCAGCAGACGGTGCACCGGTACGGGGTGGCCGGACTCCTCCAGGAGAGCCACCAGCCGGAGCAGGTTCAGCGAGTCCCAGCCGGGCACATCGGTGAGGGCGAGGTCGGCACCGGCGGGGTGTTCCACGTCCAGGCCCAGGTCGTCGCCCACGATCCGCAGGAATGCGTCGAGGCCCGTCAGATCGGCGGCGCTCATCGGGGTGCCTTTCCGGACTCGGTGACACGGATGTGGCCGGGGACCTCCGGCAGCACCGTCAGATCGTGGCGGTACTCCGAGACCCCGTCCCCGCGCTCCCCGGCCCCGGAGGGCCGGCGGGGGACGAACCCACAGGACGGATAGAGGTCCCGGGCCCGGTGATTGCGGGCGGTGGGTACGTAGCGGGCGCCCACGGTGTGCAGTCCGAGGCGCCGGGCTCTACTCAACAGTACGGCGAGGAAGGCGTGCTCGAGGCCGCGGCCGAGCACCCGGCAGCTGAGCCACAGGTTGTCCAGCTGCCACCGCTCCCCGGACCGGGTGATCAGCACCGCGCCGACCAGCCCGTTGTCCCCGAACCGGTCGGCGGCGCGGGCCACCAGCAGCTGCCGTTCCGCGTCGGCCGCCAGGTCCGTCACGGCCGCCTCGGTGAGACCGCCGCCGGCGAGATTGAACTGGTTGGTCCGTAACGTCAGCTGGGAGATCCGGGCCGCCTCGTGCGGGCGCGGCGGCCCGACCTCCAGCCGCACGTCCAGGGCGCGCAGGAACTCCTCGTGCGAGCCCGATCCGGCGTGCAGCTGCGCGCGCTCGCGGCGGGCCCGGTACTCACCGGTCCTGGCCCGGTCCTCGTCCGTCAGGCTCACCGTGTCGAACCAGCCGTCCGCGAGCAGCCGCCCGATGTGCGTCGCGGGCTCCTCGTCGAGCGGCACCACGGCGACCCCGGGCAGGCCGTGGCGCACCTGCGCCCGCTCGGCCGCCGAGTCGTCCGCGAAGACCAGCGCGTCGGTGGACAGGTCCAGCTGCCGGGCGATGTCGGCCAGGTTGCCGTCCTTGGGCTCCCAGTTGGCGTTGACCGCCACGAAGTCCCGCTCACGGAGCACCAGATCGGGGTGGTCCGCCAGCACCCGCGCCACCTCCGCGGCATCGTTCTTGCTGCTCACCGCGAGCAGGACGCCCTGGGAGCCGAGCTGCTTCACACAGGTCTGGAAGGCACCGAACGCCTCGCCGCGCAGGGTGCCCGCCGCGGCGATCCCGTCGGGCCCCTCCTCGGCGAGCACCCCGTCCCACAGCGTCCGGTCGAGGTCGAGCACCAGACATTTGCGGGTCGCGCCGCGCAGGGCCCGCGCCAGGTGGGCGACCTCCCTGGCGTATCCGGCCAGCAGCCCGGCCCCGAGCCGCACCTTGGCGTACCGGGCCAGGCGGGGGTCGGCGACCGGGCCGCCCTCGGCCACGAGCGGGTCGAGGTCGACGACCACCAGGGCCGGCGCGCGTTCGGTGAGCCGCAGCAGCCCGGCGTTGAACTCCCGCCACACCGCGCCCAGCCGGGCCCGGGAGCGGTGGTCGACGAGCTGCCTGCTGTACGTGAGGGGCAGCGGCAGGGTGTTGAGGACCAGGGTGCCCGGCGCGGCGTCGGCCAGCGCGGCGCACCGCGCCAGCACCTCGCCGGCGGCCGCTTCGACGTCCTCGGGGCGCCACACCCCGGGGACCTGCTCGAACACCGTCTCGGCGTCCAGCAGGCACAGGGTGAGGTCGGGGGCGGCCGTGTGCAGCTCGCTCGTGGTGTCGGTCAGGTCGCGCAGATACGTGCCGTGCTCGCCGAGGACGGGGCGCAGGAGCAGTCCGTGGCGGGCGAGTTCACCCCGGAGCGGGTCGAGGACCTGGCCGACCGTGGACTGGCCGGTGACGGCGACCGTGACGACCTGGGTCGCCGGGTGGTGGGTCAGCACGGCCTCGGGGTCGAGGGAGCCGAGGAGCCGGCCGGCCGCTGCGGTGTCGGCCCGTACGCCGCCGGGCTCCTCCTGGGCGAGGGCGGCGGCGACCTGGTCGTACGCCTTCTCCAGGAGCCCGCGCTTACGGAGATCGCGGAGGTGGTCCAGTCCCGTCGTCATCGCCGCCTCACACCTTCTCCAGGGCGAACCCGGCCCGGATCCACCGGCTGGACTCGACGCACAGGCCCAGCGCCCGGTCGCCGAGCGCGAGTTCGGGCACCAGCCGGTCGAGCTGGAGGAACGGCAGGGCGTTGCCGGTGTTGCCGGTGTCGGCGACGCAGGAGACCTCCCGGGCGGCACAGTCGGGCAGCCGCTCCACGATCCGGGCGGTCATCCGCTCGGAGAGCTGCGGCGGGAGCAGGAAGCCAATGTCGTCCAGGCTCCAGCCCAGGCCGCCGAGCAGGTCCCACAGGATCTCCGAGGCGATCGGCGGTACGTGCTCCTCGATCGCCTTGTAGTCCTCGGCGAGCATCGGCCGGTCGGAGTCGCGGTCGGTGGTGCCGTACCAGTCCAGGAGCTGGCCCGGCTGCCGGCCGCGTCCGGTCCAGGAGTTGAGCACCGACCGCACGGCGATCCGCTCGCCCTCCGGCTCCGCGGTGAGGACGGCGGCGCCGGCTCCGTCCCCGAACAGGACGTAGTTCACCAGCTCGTTGGTGGGGATCTTCGTGGCGTCCTGCCGGGGCGACAGAAAGCGGTACGTGACATCGCCGCCGATGACGAGCCCGGCGTGCCGCCCGCCCGCGATCAGGCTGCGGCCCAGGTCGAGGGCCTGCACGGCCCCGGAGCAGCCCGCCTGGATCTGGTAGACGGGCAGGTGGTCGAGGCCGAGCCGGTCGGCGACCTCGGTGGCCGTGGTGGGCAGCAGGGTGTCCGGGGTCGCGGTCGCGAGCACCAGGAACTCGATGTCCGCGAGGCAGAGCCCCGACGCCCGCACGGCCTGGGCCGCGGCCTCGGCACACAGGTCGGCCAGCGAGCCGTGCACCTCCCCGGTGGCCGGGTCCCAGCCGAAGTAGCGGGTCCGGGTGCCGACGAAGAGGTCGATCCACTCCTTGCTGGCGCCGAGCATCGTGGCCAGCGTGGTGTTGTCGACCGGTTCGCCCGGCAACGCCGTGCCGGTCGCGGCGATATGGACGTCGGTCATGCCGACCTCGCCATGATCACGCCGTCCAGGAACTCGGCCAGCGAACCGACCGAGCGCAGTGCGGGCAGCATCTGCTGCACGGATACCTCACCGACTCTCGGGAGCCGGGCCTCGACCCGGTTCTTGAGCTGCATGATCATCACCGAGTCGAAGCCCAGGTCCTCGTGGAAGCGGGCCTCGCGCACCACGCGCTCCACGGGGTAGCCGCCGACCTCGGTGACGGCTTCGACGACGGCGACGAGCACGGGGTCGTCACCGCCGGTCCCGTCACTCTCTGTTTCACGTGAAACAACGGGCTGCGGTGCTGCCTCGGGCCGCCGTTCGGCCGACGGCCCGACCGAGGCCGGTGGCCGGTCCCAGTAGCGCTGGGCCGACGAGAAGACATACGGGTCGAGCGGCTCGGGCACCCGGTGTTCCGGCGCGTACAACTCCTCCCACTCCGGGTCGAGTCCGCAGCGGTAGAGGGCCGCGACCGTCTCCGCGAGGTCCCGGCCGGTGCCCTCGGGGCCGGGCGCGGGATGCAGCAGCTCGGCCCCGCCCAGGCGACCCGCACGGGCGGCGATCCGGGTGAGCTGAGGCTGCGGCCCGATCTCGATCAGATGGGTCGGGGCGATGTCGTGCACCAGGGCGCCGAGCGCCGCGTCGAACAGCACGGGCTCCTCGGCCTGGCCCGCCCAGTAGCCGGCGTCCATCGGCTCGTCGCGCAGCATGCGGCCGTACCGGGTCGAGGCCACCGGCAGCGCGGCGGGCGCGCAGGGCACGGCGGCGGTGCGCAGTCCGGCGGCGACCGGGGCCATCAACGCGGAGTGGAAGGCGTACGGCGCTGCCAGTTCCCGGGTCCGCACACCGAGCCCGGTCAGCTCCTTGCCGATCCGGGCCAGGGCGTCCAGCGGGCCCGAAAGCACGGTGTCGGCGGGCCCGTTGAGCGCGGCGGCCACCACCTCGGGCTCCGCCGCCAGGACCGGGGCCAGCGTGTCCGGGCCGGCCGCGACGGTGATCATGCCGCCGCCCGGGGGCAGCGCCGCCGTGAGCCGGGCCCGCCGGACCACGAGAGCGGCCGCCCGGTCGAGGTCGAGGACCCCGGCCGTGACGGCGGCCGCGTACTCGCCGAGGCTGTGACCGAGCACGGCGGCCGGGGTGACGCCCAGCTCCGTCAGGGTGCGGGCCAGCGCGTAGCCGACGGCGAACAGGGCGGGCTGGACCAGCTCGGGCGCCCCGGTCCATTCCTCGCCGCCGAGCACCGCCGCGCGCACCGAGACGCCCAGGTGCGCGGCCAGCGCCTTGTCGGCCGCGTCGAAGTGGCGGCGGTAGAGCGGGGATTCGCGGTACAGGCCGGCCGTCATCGCGGGGTACTCGCTGCCCTGGCCGGTGAAGAGGAACGCGACCACCGGGCGGCCCCAGGGCCGGTCACCGGCGGGCCGCACCCCGCCCGGCGCGGGGGTGCGCAGCGCGACCGCCCGGCGCAGTCCTTCGGCCAGTTCCCCGGTGTCGCGGGCGGTGAGCGCGAAGCGGTGCGGCAGACCGGTCTTGACCCGGTTGCTGCTCCGGCACAGGGCCGCCGCCCCGCCCTTCGGCCGCGCGGCGATCGCGTCGGCCTGGGCGGCGAGGTTGCGGCACAGCGCCTCCGGGGTGTCGGCGCTGACGGTGAACACCCCGGCCGCACCGGCGTCCGCGCGGGCCCGTGCGGGGACGGCGCGCGGGGACCTGGGGGCGCTCGCGAGGACGGCGTGGGCGTTCGTACCGCCCATGCCGAAGCTGCTGACCCCGGCGATGTTCTCGCCGCGCGGCAGCCGGGCCGGGGACTTCAGGAGGCGCAGGCCGCGCTCGCCCAGCCGCAGCCGGGAGTTCTCGCGCTCCGCGAAGAGGCTGGCGGGGACGATGCGGTGGTGCAGGGCCAGCGCGGTCTTGATGAACCCGGCGATCCCGGCCGCGCCCTCGGTGTGGCCCAGGTTGCCCTTGACCGAGCCGATCGCGCAGGGGGTCTCGCGCGGGACGCCGTGCACCGAGCCGAGGGCCGCGCACTCGATGGCGTCCCCGAGCACGGTCCCGGTGCCATGGGCCTCCACGAACGCGACCTCGGCGGGGCCGACGCCGGCACGCTGGTACGCCGCGTTCAGGACGCGCTCCTGGGACCAGCGGTTCGGGGCGATCATCCCGTTGCTGCGGCCGTCCTGGTTGACGGCGCTGCCGCGCAGCACGGCGTAGATCCGGGCGCCCTCGGCGAGCGCGTCCTCCAGCCGGCGCAGCACGACCAGGCCGACGCCGTCGCTGCGGCCGATGCCGTCCGCGTCGGCGCTGAACGGCTTGCAGCGCCCGTCGGCCGCGGCCAGCCCGAGCTGCCCGTAGACCAGCCCCAGCGAGGGCGAGAGCACGATGTTGACCCCGCCGGCCAGCGCGGTGTCGCACTCCCCGGCGAGCAGCGAGTTCGCGGCCAGGTGGACGGCGACCAGCGAGGAGGAGCAGGACGTGTCGACGGCGAGGCTCGGGCCGGTGAAGTCGAAGTGGTACGAGATCCGGTTGGCGGCCATGCCCGCGCTGCTGCCCGAGCCGAGCAGCGGGGTGACCTGGGCGAGGTCGCTCATGGTCAGCCGCCCCCACTCGCCGCCCATCACGCCGACGAACACCCCGGTCCCGGAGCCCGCGAGTGCGCCGGGAGCGCGTCCCGCGTCCTCCAGGGCCCGCCAGGCGCAGGGCAGCAGCAGCCGCTGGTGCGGGTCCATCGCGGCGGCCTCGCGCGGTGTGACGGAGAAGAAGTCGCTGTCGAAGACATCGGCGTCGTCGAGGAAACCGCCGCTGTCGCCGACCGCGGGGAAGTCCCGTGGATCCCAGCGCTGTCCGGGGACGGGCCCGATTCCGGCCCTGCCTCCCACCAGCAGGTCCCAGTACGCCTGTACGCCCGCCGCTCCCGGGAACGCGCAGTCGATCCCGACGACGGCGATGTCCCCCATCAGCCGTGGTCCCGCGCGGTGGCCGGGTCCGCCGGGGTGTCCGGCAGCACGGCGGTCAGATGGCGGACGAGGCCGGTGACGGTCGGGAAGTCCCACAGCAGCGTCGGCTCGACCTCCAGGCCGAACTCCTCCTCCAGGTCGCCGCAGAGGCTGAGCGCCGCCACCGAGTCCATGCCGTACTCGGCGAGCGGCACGGAGGCGTCGATGGTCTCGGGCGCCCGCCGCAGGTAGAGCGAGAGGCGCGCCGACAGCCACTCGTACACGCCGTCGGCCTTCGCGGTGTCGGCGGCAAGGGTGTGCCGGCCGGTGGGGATGGTCATGGCGGACTCCTTCGGTCAACCCGGGATCGGGGTCGAGTAGAGGTCGTAGCTGGTCCGGGTGGAGAAGCGGAGCTGGACCTCGTGCCTCAGGCGCGTCTCGCACTCCGCGGGGAGGGCGTCGACGCGCGTGCCGAGCCGCCCGCAGATGCGGTGCAGCGCGGCGGCGGCCCAGGACGGGTCGGCGAGGAACGGGTCGGGTCCGTAGCGGGCCTGGTCCCAGACCCCGAGCACGGCGGCCCCGGCGAGCAGCAGCGTGTACCGGTCCATCAGGGCGAACCTGGCGGGCTGCGCACCGGTGGCCGGCCCCGCCGCCTCCAGCCGGAGCACCCGGCCCCGCACGTCCCGGAACTCCTCGACGAGCAGCCCCGCGAGCGTGCGCAACGCGCGCTCCACGGGGCCGTGGCCCTCGATGCGCGCGGCAACCGCGAGCAGCGAGGCGCTGAGCGAGTCCCGCCCGCAGGCCAGGGCGAGCCGGCCGGTGCGCAGCGGCGGCAGATCCCCGTCCAGCCGGAAGAGCCCGGCCGGCGCCTCGTCCTCGATGAACCAGGAGCGGCGGGCGAGCCGGGGCATCTGCGGGATGACGGTGGCCTGGCAGGCAACGGTCCCGGCGTGGCCGAGGCTGAGCACGGGCACGTCCCTGACGTGCTTCTGGAAGATGCCCCGGGTGCCCTCGCGGGTGTAGAAGTCGGAGCCCAGCACGATCGACAGGTCGTACATCGTCTCGCCGAGCACACGCGGCATCAGGTACTTGAGCGCCGCCGAGGTCACGCTCGTCTCGGCGGGCAGCAGGTGCAGGGCTCGGGCGGCGACCACGGCGAGCGCGTCGTAGAGCAGCAGGCTGACGAAGGCATGGGTGAGGGCCGCGCCGGTGCGGCTGTTGTCGGTGGACCGGCCCTGCCAGCCGCCGGACTGCTCGCGGTCGATGCGGACGGCGGTGCGCAGGCTGGTGTCCAGGGCGGCGACGGCGGTCGCGGCGATCACGGTCCGGCTGATCTGGAAGGAGCGCAGCGCGGTCTCGATGCCGCTGCCCTCCGGCCCGAGGAGCGCCCCGTCGGGCACCGGGCAGTCGTCGAACTCCACCCCGGCGAACCGGCAGCCGCGCAGCCCGACCGGGGTCCTGCGGGCGGTGACGGCCGCGTGGGCGTCCGACAGCTGCTCCGGTGCCAGCAGCAGCACGGAGTGGCTGCGGCTGCCCGGGGCGGGGTCGGTGCGGCAGAACAGGACGAGCGCCCCGGCCCGTTCCAGGTTGTTGACGAGCGGCTTCCCGCCGCTGATCAGATAGCCGCCGCCGGGGCCGCGCCGGGCGGTGACCTGGCTGCGGACGAAGTCGTTGCTGTGCGCGGTCTCGTGCTGGGCGATGGCCGCACGGCCGCCCGCGCGCAGCAGCCCGGCCAGCCACTCCCGCTGGCGTTCGCTGCCGGTCGCCCAGACGTCGGACGCGGCCATGAAGGTCGTCATGCCGTGCCCGATGGCCAGGCCCACGTCCCGGCGCATCACCGGGCGCATGACCCGGACCAGGGTGTCCATCGCGTCGAGCCGCCCGCCCAGCGCGCGCGGCACGTACTCGTCGACGATGCCGAACTCGTCGAGCAGCGCCTCCCCCGCGGCGAACGGCACCGCGGCCCGGTCGGCTTCGAGCAGCGCGGTGTACCCGGCCGGGTTGGCCGGGTCGGAGGGGTCGCCGAACAGGTCCTCCAGCTCGGCCACCCGGGCCCGGACGGCGCTCTCGCGCCGCCGCGCGGCCGGTTCGCGGGTGTGGGGAGGCTCGGTGGGCAGGGCCGTCACCACCGCCTTCCCCCGTCGGCTCCCTCCGGCCGCAGCAGGTCGCCTCCGAACAGCACGTCCTCGGCGCGGGCCAGCGCCCACACGTCCGGGGTCAGCACCTCGTACTCGCCGCGCACCACACCGTCGAGGAACAGCGTCCGCATCAGGGTGCGCTGGACCTTGCCGCTGCTGGTGCGGCGGACGGCACCCGGGCGCACCAGCAGGACGTTGCCGGCCGGGATCTCGAATTCCTGGCCGATCAGGGCCTGGATCTTCTGGGCGACCGTGCGCAGTTCGGCGCTGTTCGCGACGCCGCGCACCTCCTGGACGAGGACCAGGTGCTCCCGGCCGGCGTCCACGGAGAACGCGGCTCCGGCGCCGAAGGTCAGCGCGGGGCTGACGGTCCGGGCGGCCCACTCGACGTCCTGCGGGTAGACGTTGCGGCCGTTGATGATGATGACTTCCTTGAGCCGCCCGGTGACGAACAGCTCCCCGTCGACCAGCACTCCGAGGTCTCCGGTGCGCAGGAAGTTGCTCTCCTCGTCGTTGAGGCTCGCGCGGAAGGTCCGCACGGTCTCGGTGGGCCGGCGCCAGTAGCCGCGGGCGACGCCGTAGCCGCGTATCCAGATCTCGCCGACCGCGCCGGGCGGCATCTCGTGGTGGGTCAGCGGGTCCACGATCCGTACGTCGGCGTCCACGGGCACGCCGCAGCCGACGAGGGTCCGCCCGCGGGACTCCGCGCCCGTCGCCGCGGCCCGGTCCTGCTCCAGCTCCGCCCGGTCGAACTCGCGGCGGACGTACGGGGTGCCGGGCTCGCCGCCGGAGACGACGAGCGTGGCCTCCGCGAGCCCGTAGCAGGGGCGCAGCGCCTCCGGCCGGAACCCGGCGGGCGCGAACCGCTCCGCGAAGGCGTCGAGGCTCTCGGCGCGCACGGGCTCGGCGCCGTTGAGGGCGAGCCGCCAGCGGGAGAGGTCGAGCGCGGCGATCTGTTCGTCCTTGACCCGGTGGACGCACAGGTCGTAGCAGAAGTTGGGGCCGCCGCCGACGGTGACGCCGTACTCGTCGATGGCCTGGAGCCAGCGCAGCGGGCGCTTCACGAAGGAGAGCGGGGTGACCTGGACGCTGTGGCTGCCGAGGTACACGGGGTGCAGCAGGTGCGCGACCAGGCCCATGTCGTGGAAGTACGGCAGCCAGCTGCCGAAGACGTCCTCGCGGGTGGTGTGCAGCAGCTTCTGCAGGCTGGCCTGGTTGGCGAGGAGGTTGCGGTGCGAGACCGTCACCCCGCGCGGTTCGGAGACCGAGCCGGAGGTGTACTGGAGGAAGACCAGGTCGTCCGCGCGGGCCGCGACCGGCCGCCAGACCTCCGGGTCGCCGATCCCGGGCACGTCGGTGACCAGGCACTCGGCGGTGGAGCGGGTGTTGCGGGCGAGCCAGAGCGCGACCTCGGGCGCAGCGTCGGTCTCGGTGAGGACGATCGCGGCCCCGGTGTCCTTGAGCACGGCCGTGGTCCGGTTGAGCCGCTTGTCGCGGCCGGCCTCGCCGGGCAGCGGTACGGGGACGGCGACGGCTCCCGCGTACAGGCAGCCCGCGAAGCCCTTGAGGAACTCCACGGTCGAGGAGTAGGCGAGCAGCACGGGCTGTTCGGCCACGCCGTAGCTCTGGAGGCAGGCGGCGATGCGTCTCGCCTCCCGGTCCAGCTCTCCGTAGGTGAGGTGCTCGGCCACCGGACCGTCCGCGGTGTCACGGAGGAAGACATGCACGTCCTCGTCGGCGAGTTCGGCCGTCCGGGCGCGGAGCAGTTCGGTGAAGGTGGCGAAGCGTGACTCTGACATCCGCGGCATCCCCTCGCGTCTGCGGGCCCGTGGATGTGCGGCCCTCGTTCCCGCCGATCCTCCGCAACCGCCCTTGCGGTTCGCTTGCGCGCCCCGGCGCACGCTCCCGAGTCAGGGGGCGGCAGGGGTGCACCGAGGGAGGGGGTACGGGTGACGCTCGGCCCATGGACACTCACACCGAACCCGCAGAGGCGACGCGGACGGCGATCGTCTTCCCCGGGATGCAGCCGACGGCCTTCTCCGAGGTCTCCCGGTTCATGCTGGTCAACCCGTACGCGCGCGAGCTGTACGCGCTCGCCGACGACACCCTCGGCTACCGGCTGGCCGACCGCTATCAGGAGACCGAGGGCGACTACTCGCTCTACGGGCAGATCTCCTTCGTGGTGAACTGCCTGGCCCTGGCGCGCTGGGCCGGTGAACGGCTGGAGATCGACCCGTCCCATGTGACCGGGCCGAGCTTCGGCGCCCGCGCCGCCGCCGTGTACTCCGGGGTCCTGGACTTCACCGACGCCGTGACGATGACGGCCCGGCTGGCCGGGACGATGGAGGAGTACTTCGCCCGGGAGCACCCCGCCCTGGTCACCCAGTCGATGGCCCGGGTGCCGCAGGAGGGGGTTCAGGAGCTGCGCCGGGAGCTGGAGGAGCGCGGCGAGTGGAGCGACATCGCCTGCGTCGTCGATCACGACTTCACGATGCTCACCGTCCATGAGTCGGTCCTGGACTGGCTCCAGCGCCGTATCCGCTCGCTGGGCGGGATGGCGATGTACACGATGAAGCCGCCGATGCACTCGTACCTCTTCGACGGGCTGCGCGGCCGGGTCGACGAGGAGATCTTCGCGGGGCTGACCTGGTCGGACCCGCGGCTTCCGGTGATCGCGGACCAGGACGGCCGTACGGTGACGACGGGCGCGGGCGTGCGGGAGATGCTGCTCGACGGCTTTGTGCGCACGGTGCGCTGGCCGGACGTGGTGGCCGCGCTGAGGGCGGCGGGCGTGGGCCGGCTCTGTGTGTCCGGGGCGGACGGGCTGTTCACCCGGGTCGCGTGCACCACGCGGAACTTCACGGTGCTCCCGGTGACGCCCCGCTCCGCGATGCGGCCGGCCCGGCGCCGGATGCCGGTGGCGGCCTGAGAACCGTACGCACGCGGAAGGGGCCGGTGCCACGAAGGCACCGGCCCCTTCCGTCGTCACGCTTACTTGCCGTCCACCGTGAAGGCGTAGAACGTGCCCTCGGTGCTGCTGCCGGTGGTGCCGGCGCCGTCGGCGAACCGGGCGTAGCCGTTGCCCCAGTAGACCGTGCCGTCGACGACGGCCGGGCCCGCGTTGGAGGAGTACGGCGCGGTGAACTCCCACAGGTACGCGCCCGTGGCCGCGTCGAACGCGTACATGTGGCCGCTGGTGGAGCCGCCGAAGACGACGCCGTTGGCGGCGGTCAGGGCGCCCCAGGCGAAGCCGTCGGTGCGGTCCGCGACCTGCCAGATGATCTTGCCGGTCTGCGGGTCGAGCGCGGCGAACGAGCTGCGGTTGGTGACGGTGCCGTCGGCCATCGGGTAGTCCAGCTTGTTGAAGTTGGCCTCGGCGATGTAGATCCGCTTGTCGTCGTTGGCGGTGCCCCACTCGATGCCGCCGACGTGTCCGCCGGGAC
Organism: Streptomyces sp. NBC_00708; assembly: GCA_036226585.1. GTDB lineage: Bacteria > Actinomycetota > Actinomycetes > Streptomycetales > Streptomycetaceae > Streptomyces. The sequence goes on along the minus strand of CP108997.1, from coordinate 3,656,121 downwards.
CGGCCGCCGCGCTCCAGACGACCTCGCCGCTGGTGGCGTCCATCAGCCAGTACTCGCCGCTCTTCTCACCGGCGCCGATCACCTTGCGCGCGCGGCCCCTCGCGTCCTTGATGGTGAACAGGTGGGCGCCGTCACCGAAGTCGTAGTCGTAGCCCGGGTTCGGCGGGCAGTTGTTCGGCGGGAGCCCCGGCAGGCAGCCGGTGTTCCAGGCGTCGAACCGCTTGGCGCCGGTGTGCCACTTGATCCGGCCCGTGGTCATGTCCAGGGCCAGGACCGTGTCGACGTAGTTGTCCTCCTGGTAGCACTGCGCGGGGGTGCCGCCGGCCGTCTGGCAGTCGGAGACCTCCTTCGGCACGGTGTAGTTGTTGCCGGTGGTGAAGTACACCGTGTGGGTCGACGGGTCCAGGGCCGGGGTGCCCCACACGGCGACACCGCTGTAGCCGCCCGTCTTCCCGCCGTTGTCCGGGGTGGTGAACTGCCGCCACAGCACCTTGCCAGTCTTCGCCGACACGGCGTTCACGCTGCCCCGGAAGGTGCAGCAGGGGTACGAGGGGTCGTAGGCGCCCTCGGACTCGCGCGAGGAGACGCCCTGGTAGATGACGCCGTCGTGGACGACCGGGGACTGCGTGAGCACGGCCTTGTACTGCTGGTCGATCTCGCTGGTCCAGATCTTGTTTCCGGTCTTCGCGTCCACGGCCATCAGGACGGCCTTGGTCCAGTCCGCTATGTAGACCTTGCCGTCCACGACGGTCGGGCTGGACCGGGAGACGGACGCCGCGTCGCCGGTGTACTCGGAGACCTTGTGCGACCAGATCTCCTTGCCCGTCTTGGCGTTGATCTTGTGCAGGTAGCCGCCCCAGTCGGGGAAGTACACCGCCCCGCCCACCACCGCCGGGGTCGCCGACACGTCGCCGTGGGTGGCGTACGTCCACTTGGCCTTCAGCCGGCTCGCGTTGTCCTTGGTGATCTTGTGCTCCGCCGAGGCGGAACGGCTGTTGGCCAGGTCGTGGCCGCCGGTCGACCAGTCGACCTGCGCCGCGCACGCGTTGGAGGGGGCCATACCGAGCGTGGTCGCCAACGCCGCGGCGGCGAACAGGGTGAACCTGCGGGCCGTCTTACGCGACGACCGGGGTCTCGTGAACATGACTGACTGTCCTCCTGAGGACGGTGGTGAAGGTAGTGAGGGTGATGCCTGTGGGGTCTGTGGGGCCGTACGGGCCCTGGGGTGCCGCAGCCGGGCCCGCGTCGCGGGCGTCACTGCCGCTCGGGGCTCAGGCCGCGCGCGCCGGCTCCGGCGCCTTCGTGCCGTGCCGCTCCGTCGCGAGCGCGGTGAGCGCCAGCCGGTCGGTCTTCTTGTTGGTGTTGAGGGGGAACTCGTCCAGCCGGTGGTAGTGGCGCGGGATCAGCTGCGGCGGCAGGACGGCCGCCAGGTCCCGGTGGAAGTCCCTCGGGGCGCGCCGCTCACCGAGGTAGAACGCGACCAGTTCGGTGCTGTTGGCCACCGGAACGCCGACCACGACCGCCCCCGTCACCGGGGACGCGGCCCGCATCGCGTGCTCCACCTCGGCCAGCTCGACGCGGTAGCCCTGCACCTGCACCTGCGAGTCCATCCGGCCGAGGTAGACCAGCTGCCCGTCGGCGAGCCGGCGGACCCGGTCCCCCGTCCGGTACCAGCGCAGTCCGTCCCGCTCCAGGTACTTGCCGCGCCCGTCCTCCTCGTCGAGGTAGCCGGCCGACAGCTGCGGCCCCGCGAGCCAGAGTTCGCCCTCGTCCGCCGCCTCCTCGCCCCGCTCGTCGAGCAGCAGTTCCGCGTGGCCCTCGTGGAGCAGGCCCAGCGGGACGACGCCGTTGACGCCGAGCCGGGTCGACTCCTCGGGGGACCAGCGGTGGCGGTGCGTGGTGATGGTCATCTCGGTCGGCCCGTAGACGTTGATCACCGCGGAGCCGGGCGCGGCCCGCTGCCAGGCGTCGGTGTCCTCGAACTGCAGGGCCTCGCCCCCGAAGTACGTCCAGCGCAGCGTGGGCATCGAGCCGGGCAGCAGCCGTCCGGTGCGCCGGGACAGCGAGATCACGCTCGGCGCCGAGAACCACACGGTGATCCCGTGCTCCGCGACGAACCCGGGCAGATCGCGGTACGCGTGCGCCGGCACCGACACCAGCGGCGCCCCGGCCGCCCAGGCGCACCACAGGTCCGACACCGCGGAGTCCCAGTTGAGCCCGGCGGCCTGCGAGAAGACGTCGTCGGCGGAGAAGTCGTACCAGGCGTCCATCAGCGCGAAGTAGTGCGCCATGTTGCCGTGGGTGAGCCGGACCCCCTTGGGGCGTCCGGTGGAGCCGGAGGTGAACAGGACGTACGCCACGTCCCCGGGCGCCGCGTCCCGGGGCGCGTCGAGCGCGGTGTCCGGGCCCGCCGCCAGCACCGGCAGCCCGGCGGCCTCCGCGAGGGCCCCGGCCCCGGCCTCGTCCAGGTGGGGCGCCAGCACCGGCAGGCCGCCCAGCTCCGCCCCCGTACCCCCGGCGAGCAGGGCCGCGCCCTCCTCGTCGACGACCAGGGCGGAGACCCCGGCCGCGCCGAGCATCGAGACGACCTTGCCGGCGGGGAAGTCGGCCGGGATCGGGACCGCCGGCAGGCCCGCGTACAGGCTCGCCAGGATGCCGACGTACGCGGTGGTGCCGCGGCCGGTCAGGATGCCGATGGCCGTGGGCGGTCCGCCGGGGGCGGCCAGCAGGGCGCCGGCCCAGGCCAGGGCCGTCGCATGGGCCGTCGCGTAGTCGACGGTGTCCCCGCCCACACGGACGGCGATTCCCGCCGGGGATTTCTCCAGGCCCCGCAGGAAACGCGCGTGCAGCGCCTTCGACGCCGTTGATTCCATTTCAGCTCCTCATTTCCCGGAACGCTCCCGGAGCACTCCCGGCACTTTCCCGGGACATTTCCGTGACGCGTTGACAGCCGCCGACGGACGCCCCCATCATTTCCCGTATGCCAGAACTCACGAATCACACCTGGGACGAAGCCTTCGAGGCCGTCGTCCGCCCGTTCCTGCCCTACCTCGACCCGGACGAGAAACTGTCCGACGATTCCCCGCTCAAGGACCTCGGCCTGGACTCCATGGGCACGATCGAGCTGCTCGCCGCACTGGAGAGCGCCTACTCCGTGCGCTTCCTGGACGACGCCCTGAAGCTGGAGAATTTCGCCAGCCCGGACATCCTCTGGAACACCCTGATAACCAAAACGGAATCCGCTGCGTGAGAAAGCGGACCCACCGCCCGGCCCGACAAGGATTTCGTATCCGAGTCGGGCCGCTCTCGTTCACCGAGGTGCACAAGGCGCAGCGGAAACCTTTCTCAGCCGTTCACAGCAGCCGCTGGAAACTTTCCTCCACCCGGTCGAGCACGGACCGCACATGGGGCAGTTCGAGCGGATTCTCGGCGGCCAGTGACCTTTCCTGCTCCTCGGCGTTGTCGCCGTAGAGCATGCTGGTCGCGCACTTGAAGCGCAGGGCCCCCGGCTCGTCCCCGAGGAGGTGCCCCGCCAGGACCACGGTGCCCAGGTCCAGCATCCGCCGGGCCAGCGACGCCGAGTCGGTCACCTCGTGCTTGCCCAGCTCCTCGCGCAGCGGCTCGAAGTCCGGGTAGACGTAGAACGCCCCGGTCGGCGGCCGGCAGCGCGCGCCCGCGTCGACGGCGATGCGGTGCACCTCGCGGGCGACGGCCCCGTGCAGCCTGGCGCTGACCCGCAGCCGCTCCCGGATCTCCTCCGGCTCCCCGAAGGCGTACTCGGCGGCCTCCTGCATCGGGCCCGCCAGCGTCGACCAGACCTCACTGGCCACCGAGAGGACTCCGGCGCGTATCGACTCGCCCCACGGGCCCTCGGGGAAGCGGGCCGCCCCGATGCGCCAGCCGCCCACGGCGAGCGACTTGCTGAGCCCGGTGCAGACGACGGTGCGGGCCGGCGCCACCTCGGCGGGGCTGAGGTAGTCCGCCTCCGGGTCGTGCATGACGTCCCGGTAGATCTCGTCCGAGACGATGAGCAGGTCCTCCTCCTCGGCGATGGCGCACAGTTCGCGGATCATCGCGTGCGAGGCGAGGGTGCCGGTCGGGTTGTCCGGCAGCGTCAGGATCATGAGGCGCGGGTCGCGGCCCTCGGCGCGCGCGGCCCGGATGTGCTCGCGCAGCACGGCCGGGTCGGGCACCCCGCCGCACTCCTCGGGGATCGGCACGGCGATCGGCCGCTTGCCGGCCAGCCGGGCCTGCGGGGCGTAGGTGTTCCACGCCGGACGCGGCACCAGCACATCGCCGGGGACCGTGTGGTCGACCGCCATGAGCAGCGGCTTGCTGCCCGGGGCGACCACGATCTGCTCCGGTGCGGTGGGCAGGCGGCGCCGCCCGAAGTACCCGGCGACGGCCTCCCGCACACCGGCCGAACCGGCCACCGGGCCGTAGGCGTTGCGCCGCGCCCCCGCGACGAGGCGGTCCACGAGCGGCCCGAAGGCGGGCAGCCGCGATTCGCCGAAGCCGAGGTGGACGAGCCGTTCGCCGGCCGCCAGGCGTTCGGCGACGAGCTGGTTGAGTGCGAGATTCGGTGACATGCCCATGGAAGTCATGCCTGGCTCCCTACCCCTGCCGCGGCCGTGCGACTGCCGAACAGCTCGGGCTCGTGCGACCAGGCGGGCCCGGCGATCGCACGGGCGATGTCGGCGGGCACCGAGTGGTCCAGGCGCAGTTCGTCCAGCCACGCGGCGTCGGCGTCGTAGTGCGCGAGGAACGGGCGCCCGACGAGCTTCGGATCGCGCGCCTGCATCATGCGCAGCTGGAAGAACAGCCCCTCGGCCTTCTCCACGACCCCGTCGACGGCCACCTTGCCGGGGGTCGCGGACATCACCGGGCCGCGCACCGTGCGGGCCAGGCCCGGCAGCGTCGCGTAGGCGTCCCGGTAGATCTCCGCCGCCCGCGCGAGCGGCACCCGGAAGTAGTCGTACGGGCCGGTGTCGCGCTCCACGAACATGTAGTACGGCACGGCGCCGACGGCCAGTTCGGCCCGCCACATCCGCGCCCACACGTCCGCGTCGTCGTTCACCCTGGCGATCAGCGGCGCCTGGCAGTAGACCAGCGCACCCGTGGACCGGATACGGGCGATGGCGCGCCGCGCGAGGTCGGTCTCCAGCTCGCGCGGGTGGCTGAAGTGCGCCATCACGGCGAGGTTG